>DJWX01000006.1 GCA_002448285.1 Candidatus Ruminimicrobiellum ovillum
AGGTTTTTCTTTCATAAGTTCGAAAACGGTTTTATCGTTTTTACTTGGTATAAGAGTCCAAACATTCATCATATAACCGAGTCCGTGCCAATCCGTGGTTCCGAACACAGGCAAATTATTTTTGTTACAAATATCTATTAATTCTTGTCTTGTTTGGTCCGATATATATCTGTATCCGCAATTATAAATTTCAAAACCGTCTATCCCCCAATCAACAAGCTGTTGTAAGTCCGGTCTGTGCCATTTCCACCAATGAGGCATAACGACAAGCATTTCTTTGGAATGAGCCAAGTCTATCATTTCTTTTATGCTTTTACCTTTAAAATCTTCATACCTGAACGGAATATCCGACAGCAACAAAATCGATACTCCTTCTTTTGTTCTTATCTGTATTCCGGGAAAAATATGTTTTTTTGCAGACTCAAACGGGATTGTTTTATATCCTTTCGTGTTATCATGTTCGGTAACAAAAAAGTCGGTAAAACCATGCCCTTTATGAAATTTTATGCTCGATAACATATTTGAAATATTATCTCTTGACGAAATAGTATGCGAATGAATATCAACTATTTTATACCCGTGTATATTCGTGATTTTCGGACCTATAACGGGAAGAATTATAACACTGCAGCATAAAGAGACAAAGAAAAAGAAAGAAAAACAAGACACTATAATTGTATTTTTTAATTTTAGATTATTATATCGACAAAACAATATGCCAAACAAAACTAACCATAACAACCAGGATACCAAAGCAAAAACATATCCCGATCTTTCCATGGTCAAAATGTAATATGCAAAAGCATAGAACGGCTCTATAAGAAGTCTATATACAGGCCACTCAAGTATAACATTATTAAGTTTTTCTCCGGTTGAAACATCAATGATATTTGAATTGTAAAAAATGATATTTAATATAACGGAAACAATTATTATAAAAACAAAAGTATATAGTTTTTTCATTTTATAACGGATTAACTATTTTTTTTATTATTCGGAACATCTATGGCCAAACCGAATTTGGAAACACCGGCTTTTTTTGCTTTATCCATAACTTTCACAACCAAATCGTACTTTATTTCTTTGTCGCCTTTTATAACAACAGGTCTATCAGGATACTTCGTAATCATATCTTTTATTGTCTGTTCAATATACTCATCGTGAAATTGTGTTCCGTCTATATATACAAAGCCGTCTTTATCTATGGATACTTCTATAATTTTATCTTCACTGGTTTCGGTTGTTTCGGCAGCCTCAGGCAAGTTAACTTTTATTTGATGTTGAGATAACATAGGTGTCGTTATCATAAATATGATAAGAAGCACTAAAACAACATCGGTAAACGGTGTAATATTTATATCGGCAACAACTCTTTTTTTCTTATCAGACATACCTTTCAAACTCCTAAAGTCCGTCTATAATTTCTTTCAATGCCGAAATAACATATTCCATTTCAACAACAAATTTATCTATAGATCTTGAAAAGAAATTATATGCCACAACGGCAGGAATTGCCACACTGAGACCTGCAGCCGTTGCAACCAAAGATTCGGACACACCTCCGATAACTACGGAAATACCGCCCGAACCCGCTAAAGAAATATCATGGAAAGAACGAATGATACCTAAAACCGTTCCGAACAAACCTATATATACGGATACGGCTCCTATTGTAGCAAGTATCGTTGTGTATTTTTCCAATTTCATAACTTCAGTGGAAATCTTTCTTTTCATTGCTTCTTCTATATTGGAATTACCTGTTTCGGTAAATCTTTGAAGACCGGCAGCTATAGTATTGGAAACCGGGCAATCCATTAACACACAATACCCTATCAAGACATTTACATTTTCGCCCTTAACCAATGTTTCTTTCGCTCTTTTCAGCAAATCCGTTATATCAACTTTAGATTTTCTTGAAAATTCAATAATTTTTAATATAATTACGGATATGGAAATTATTGATATTATTAACAATATATATAACGTCCAACCGCCCAAAGCCAAAATCTCGAAAAAACTTTTCCCCGCGAACATAATATAAATTCCTTTCCTTTTCTATAAATTATAAACCGTGAGACCAGGAAGGAGTAAAAGATTCTCCTCTGGTTTCAACCAACTTTCTTACACCGGTACCGTCTATTCCCATAATGTATATTTCGCTTCTCCCCGAACGGTTCGATGCAAAAGCTATAAATCTTCCGTCCTGAGACCATGTCGGATTTTCATTATTTTTTTGATTTTCGGTAAGTCTTATAATTTTTTGTTTAGGTAAATCGTATAAGAATATATCAAAATTACCGTCGTATTTCATTGTAAAGGCTATTTTATCGCCTTTAGGCGACCATGTAGGAGAATCGCAATTACCTTTAGTTGATAATCTTCTTAAGTTTGCTCCGTCAACATCCATTATATAAATTTGAGGATATCCGGCTCTATCGGATATAAATACGATTTCTTTGCCGCTCGGAGAAAAAGAAGGACTCGTATCAATATATTTTCCTTCCGTTAACCTTCTTAATACAACACCTGTATTGTCCAACAAATACAAATTCGGATAAACTCCTCTTGAAAGAGTTGCAACCAATACTTTTTTATCCGGTGAAAAAGATGTCGGAGAATTTAATCCCTGAATAGTGGATAAAGCTTTTCTCTTGTTTTTAGCTATATCCAATACAAACAAATCCGGATTATTATACAAGTATGATGTGTATATTATTTGAGGACTTCCCGGCGCCCATTTAGGCAACACATTAAGTCTGTTATCTTTTGTTAATCTTCTTAAATTATAACCGTCATAATCCACAACATATATTTCTTTAAATTTTGTACTGTTGTTTATAAAGGCAATTTTCGAACAAGCTATACCTTCTTCACCGGTAAATCTTCTTACTATTTCATCATTTATTTTATGAGCTAAATATCTGTAACTTTTAACACTGCCGCTGTATTTGTCTTCCCAAATAAGTTGTTGACTTTCTATATCATATAATTTAACGCCTACAACAAGTTTTGTTTGTTCGATAATGGATATAGAACCTGTTACCAAAACAGATACACCTTTATCCATCCAATATGCAAATTGGGAATCCAAATCAAATTTATAAGACGAATTTGCTACCGCAACATTAAAATGTCTGGATAAAATCAAATCGGATTCCAATGTATCTTTGAAATCCTTAGACAAATTCATTTCCTCAAAAAAACCGTTTACGGGAACAAATTCCGACAAACCTATACTTGCTCTGTTAGCCGTCCCGGACAAAGACAAATATACATCGTTTTCCGCATAGGAAACAGAAAAAAGGAAACAAAAACAAAATATTGTCAATAACGTTCTAATTACATTCTTATAAAAATTTAAATTCAAAATAAACTCCCAAATAATTTTCTTCATAACCTTCCGGTAACGGAGCAAACGGGCTTGCCAATTGTACCGCTCTAATGGCATTTTGATCAAAAGTCGTATCACCTGAAGACTCTTTTACATCTACATCGTATACCATTCCGTCTCTGGCTATTTTAAAATAAACAACCGCTCTATACGCCGAAAGCGTTTTAGACCACTGCCAATATTTACTAATCTTTTTAACTATTGTATTGGTATAATAAGAATATTTAAAACTTTTATTCTCTAACATTATACCTTTAGACGAATAATTACTGCCGCTGCCTGCTTTCGGTTGTTCCTGTTGTGGCGCAGTCTGCTTTGCCGTTTCGGCAGGTTTTTCTATAGTTTTCTTTTCTTCAACTTTCTTTTCAGGCTTTTCTTTCTTTTTCACTACAACTTCACTTTTTACTTTTTCCGTTTTTTTAACTTCCGGTTTTGGCTTTTCTACCGGAGGTATAGGTTCCGGAACGGAAACTTCTTCAGCAACTTCTTCAACCACCGGTTGCTGAACCGGAGAAAAGAAAGAAACCTCAAACGGAACCGCCATAAAGACATTTTGATCGCTTTTTTTATGAAAAAGAGCAAAAAAAGTAAGACTGTGAATAAGTATCGATAAAGCTATACAAGGAACTAAACTATTTACTCTTATCATTTGTATAAATTTTTATTTTTTCCTTTGCGGTGAAAGCTTCCGCAGTTTTAGGATAATCCGTTAATATCGTCTGCAAAATGATAACGGCATCATTTTTTCTGTTTAACAATTCTAAGCATAAAGCCATCTTTAATCTTGCAGATGGTATCAAGTTGGAATCAGGATAATTTTCCTCTATTTTTTTATACTCTTCAAAAGCTTCGGAATATTTTTGTTGCGAATACAAAGCTTCCGAGATATAATACTGTGCCTGATCGGCTAAATCATGGTCTTTATATTGTTTTAAAAAAGACTTAAAATCAATAATGGCAACTTCGTATTTACCTACCAAAAATTCATTGTATGCACCTTCATACATTTTTGAAGGTACCTGCATAACATTTTTAGAGTTGTCGCTTTTTTGATTTTTTACAACAACTTCAAGATCCTTTAAATCTTGAGAAAGTTTTGAAGTCTTTTTATATAATTCTTGGATGGATGCGCTGGCTATATCGGTATTTACCAAATTTTCTTCGTATTTGGAATATACTTCAACTTGTTTAGCTTCCATTGCCGCAAACTTTATTTGAAGCTTAGAAACTTCTTTTTTCAAAGCATCAATTTCAGATTGAGACGGAACGGCCGTTACGCATCCGATCAACAAGAACATAGGAAATAATAGCGCTAAAAATCTAAACATCGTGCTGTACAAATATCTTAAACTATTTTATTACTTTTGTTTCGGCTCTTCTGTTTTTAGCCCAACCTGCTTCATTGTGTCTTGTATCTTGAGGCATTTCTTCTCCGTAAGATATAGTTGCAACTCTATCCGGACTTATTCCCAACTGAACATAATATTCTTTTACTTTAACGGCTCTTTTTTGACCTAATGCCAAATTATATTCGGTAGTACCTCTTTCATCGCAGTGACCTTCTACAACAACATTTACAGAAGGATTATCTTTCAAATATTGTGCGTTTTCTTTTAAAACCTTCATTACAGATTGCGGAAGTGAGCTGCTGTCGAATGAAAAGTATATAACTTCGAGGGATACTTTAGAGTCAAAATCCGTTCCTCTTATTGACGGTTCTTGAGAAAACTCTTCAGGTTCCAATAAAGCTGCATCAAGATCTGAAACTTGTTCTGCCTGTTCCTGATCTTCACCGAGTTCATCTTCCGGAGCAACAGTTTGTTTTTTTGCACAGGAACTTACTACTAAACACAAAAACAACATTCCTACTACTAAAAAGTTTTTCATCTCTTACCTCTCCTAAATTTATTTAAAAACCATCTTATTTTTCACTTTAAGATTATATATAAAAGACACTTTATTGTCAAACTTTTTCAGCAATATAAATTTTAATTTTTAAAACGGAAAAACAGAAAATTTTATGAATGAGTTTCCAAAGTGTTTTTTAACACATTAACTGCTTTTATTTTTTTCAAGTTATCGTCTACATATTTTTTATCATAATCGGTATACATTACATCTATTTCTTTTATACCTTGAGCAAGCAGGTATTGTTCCAAATTGTTGAAATAGTATTTATCTTTTTGCAATTCTTTGAAAATTATAATATTTTTATTACCTTTTTCTTTTATATGTGTGGTTATATTCTTTTTTCCTTCAAATGTTTTTGCAAATGTTCTTTGTTCAAAAGGATTTAGCAACATAAAACAAATAAGGACGAATAATAAACCTAAAACCTTTTTGTTTTTTATTTCAAACATAATATAAACCGAAAAGTAGTAAAAAAGTATCATTACAATACCCGGAACCGCAAAAAACACTACCGAATAATCAAGTGTGGCAGAATAATTTATGACATATAAAATAAATTTCAAAATATAAGACAATAATAAAGATACCGATAAAGATATATGGTAGGATAAAAATGTTGATACATAAAACACAAAAAACAAACCTATAATTATCGGTATTATCGGAACTATAATTAAATTTAAAACAAAAGAAATAACAGATATTTTCCCGAAATAAAAAACAAGTAACGGGATGAGTGCTATCTGTGCGGACAATGTAACACATACAATATCCCACACGAAATTTATATATTTATTTTTTATTATACCGAAACATTTACTGAATTTAGGATATAAATATAATATTCCCAATGTTGCAAGAAACGAAAGTTGAAAACTCGCCGTAAACAAACTCTGCGGATTAAATATTAAAATTATCAATGCGGATAAAGCCAAAGCATTATATATTAAAGGCTCTCTGTTAAGCATAAGCGTAACGAGCAAACAAGAAAACATTATCGCCGCTCTTATTGCGGGAGGGTTTGCTCCCGTTAACAAAACATAAAAAAACAGTGTAGGTATTGTTAAAATATAAACATAATTTAATTTTAAACCAAATAACCTAAAACAAAACATAAATATTGCGGCACAAAAACCTATATGAAGTCCGCTTATAACCAATATATGTATAAGACCGGTATTAACGAAATCTTCTTTAATATCTTTATCAAGAAGTGCTTTGTTACCGGTAGCCATAGATTTTAAAACGGAAGAAACGGGTTCATTAAAAAAGTTATCTATTTTGGTTTCTATATTATTTCTTACTTTAAAAGATAATTGTTTTATTTTGTTCGGTTGTTTTTCTATAAATTCAAAATTTTGTTGATAAAAAATCGTATAAATGTTTTCTCTTTGAAGGTACAAATTATAATTAAAAATGTATGGAAATACCGGCTTTTCGGGAATATTTAGTTTACCAGAAACAAATATTATATCACCGTATTCTATATTATATGCGGACGAAGCATAAACAAGAGTTTTTTCTTTTTTTATTTTTTGCCCGTCCGTATCAAAAACTTCCAATATAAATTGTTGTTTTTCACCTTTTTGTATAGGTTCGGTTATAACTTTTCCGGTAAGTTCGGTTGTATATTTGTCCGTGTTGTTTATCAGAAAACTGTTTCTTTGTGGCAAAAATATTCCTAAATAATTTAAAAAAACAAGTACAAAAATATATACGAACAAAATCGATATTACAGGACGGTTAAATATTATATTTTTCATTTGCTTTTTAATACAAATAGTCACAAACTGTTTTGATTAAAAATTTTACCATTCGATAGATGTATAGATGTATGGAGATATGGATGTACGGACTAAAATTGCCAAAAGCAATTTTCTATACCTCTATTCATCTATCCCCCCATACCTCGAAATTTTTATTGTAATGATGACAAATTAACAAAAGAGTTAAACTTTTCTGTAATATAATTTATTAACGAAATTCTGTTAATTTTTATATTTTCATCTTCGCACATAACCATAACTTTTTCGAAGAAATTATCCAAGTACGGTTTTACATCGTTAAGTTTATTTATTGCATTTGCATAATCTTTTTTGGAAAGAAGTTCTTCCAATTGTTTATCTATAACAACATATTGGTTATACAAATTCTGTTCCGGCTCTTCTTTTAACAAATCCGTTTTAACGACATCGGAAATATTCAGTTTTTGTTTTTTTGCCTGATTTAAAATATTGCTTGCTCTTTTAAATATTGTTGTTATGGATTCAAATGAACTTTCTTTTCTCAAATTTTGTAATGCATCAAGTTTTTTCTTTATATCGCCCAAAACTTTCAAACCCAATTTTTGAGAAGGAATAATTACAGCTTTAACTTCATCAAACTTATATCCTTCGTTTTCATAAATATTTTCTATTCTGCTCCAGAAAAACTTTACCAATCTTTGTTTTGCCGTAGCAAAAGTATCTTTTTCTTTAATTTTTTCGGGTAACGAATTTAATGCTGTATCTAAAATCTTTTCAAAATCCGTTTCAGGCAAGAATTCTCTTATCATTCTAACTATACCTATCGCCATTCTTCTAAGTCCGTAAGGATCCGCAGAACCCGAAGGTTCAAGTCCTATAGCAAAATCCGCCGCAACGGTATCTATTTTATCAGCTAAAGAAACAACCACCGACAAAATATTTTCAGGTAAAGTTCCCGAAGCTGATAACGGCCAATAATGTTGTTCTATAGCTTTTGATATTTCATCACTTTCCCCTGCAACTTTTGAATAAATTCTTCCCATTATTCCCTGAAGTTCGGGATATTCAAAAACCATTTCGCTGACCAAATCCGTTTTAGATAAATCTATAACTCTTGTTAAAGTATCTTTATTTATGTTCAACTTGTTTTCTTCATTTATAAAATTTGCAACGGTTTTTATTCTTGTAAGTTTTTCGTAAACCGTTCCGATTTCTTTTTGGAATATAAGACCTTTTAATCTTTCTATAGATTGTTCAAAAGGTTTCTTTATATCGTTATCATAAAAGAAAACGGAGTCTTCAAGTCTTGCAACAACAACTTTTTCATAACCTGCTCTAACTATATCCAAGTTATCGGATTTACCGTTTCTGACATTAATAAAATAGTTCGTTAATTTACCCATGGAATCTTTAACGGCAAAACATTTCTGTTGTTTTTTAAGACATGTTATAAGAACTTCCGGCGGAAGTTTTAAATATTTTTCGTTAAATTTGCATAATACCGCGGTAGGATATTCTACAAGTTGGTTAACTTCATTAACCAAGCTTTCATCCAATATCGCTTTTGCGGAAATTGAATTTGCAACTTCATTTATGGAAGATATTATTCTTTGTTTTCTTTCTTGTTGGTCTACCAAGACACAATTGTTTTGTAATGTTTCTTTATAAACATCCGCAGATTCTATAACTATAGGTTTTGTAGTTAATGTGTGTAATCCGATAGTTTTATTTGAAGATTTTATTGCACCGTTAGCAAGAGAAAACTTTATTACTTTATCACCGTACATAGCAACGATTGTTCTTATAGGTCTTGCAAATTTTAAGCAGGAACTTTCCCATACCATGGTTTTAGGAAAATATATTTTTTGAATAATTATCGGGAATATTTCGGCTAAAATGTTTGTTACTTTTTCACCTTTAATTTGTTTTGAATAAGTATAATATTGTCCTTTAGGTGTATCTTTTATAACAAGTTGTTCCGGCTTTACCTGATGTTTATTTGAAAAGCCGAGTATTGCCTGCGTCCAGTTACCGTTAGCATCTTTACCTGCTTTTGCGGACGGTCCGTTAAATTCCTGAACACTGTCTTTACTTTTTTCTTCAACATCGGCTATTGTTAAAACGAGTCTCCTCGGTGTAGCATAAGTTTTTATTTCGCCGAAACTTACCATTTTTTCGGTTAACATATCATTTGCAAATTTTTGCATCTGTTCAAGTGCAGGTGCAATATATGAAGAAGGTATTTCTTCCGTCCCTATTTCAAGTAAAACATTTTTAACCATTTTTATTCCTCTTATTTAACTATAATCTTTTGTCGTTTCTATTCTTCTATACATCTATACATCCATACTTCCGTAAAACAAATTACTTTGTAATTTGTTTTACATATCCTTCAGCCACCATCTTTGCCAAAGTTCTGACTCTCAAAACATAACTTACTCTTTCGGAAACCGAAATTGCACTTCTTGCATCGAGCAAATTAAACAAATGAGAACATTTCATAACAGCATCGTAAGCAGGTAAAACAAGTCCCTGTTCTACAAGCTTTTTTGCTTCGGCTTCCCAATCGTTAAAATGTTGCAACAACATTTTTGTATCCGCAACTTCAAAATTATATTTTGACCATTGTCTTTCATCTTCCAAATGGACATCACCGTAAGTTACATCGTCTGTCCACATTAAATCGTATACGGAATCTTTCTTCTGAGAATACATTGCAAGTCTTTCCAAACCGTAAGTAATTTCCGCGGATATAGGATTTAATTCTATACCTCCAACCTGTTGAAAATATGTAAACTGTGTCGCTTCCATACCGTCTATCCAAACTTCCCAACCGAGCCCCCAAGCACCGAGTGTCGGAGATTCCCAGTCGTCTTCAACAAATCTTATATCGTGTTCTTTGGGATCAAGTCCTATAGCTTTCAAACTGTTAAGATAAAGCTGTTGAACATTTTCCGGTGCGGGTTTTAATATAACTTGGAACTGATAATAGTGTTGTAATCTGTTAGGATTTTCTCCGTATCTTCCGTCGGTAGGTCTTCTTGAAGGTTCAACATAAGCAACTTTCCAAGGGTTCGGTCCCAAACATCTTAAAAATGTTGCAGGATTAAACGTTCCCGCACCCTTTTCCAAATCGTAAGGTTGCCATATCAAACAACCTTCTTTAGACCAATACTTATGTAATCTCATAATAATTTCTTGAAAATTCATTTTTTATTCCTCATAAATCAACAATTTATTTTAAACACAATTTATAATTATATCATTTTAATCATATTTAGTCATTTGTTTTTTCGTATTATTTATATATCAAGCTGTACCATATTTTTTTTAGTGTAACGGATAAAAACCTTTTAACTAACGAAAACAGTCCCGCCCGTTTTACACATTTTCTGTCGAGTTTCATATATTTAAACGGCGTTTTTATAAAATATCTGAACCATTCATGCGATAAAAACAAATTGTAATATTGCCACGGTTTATTTCCCCCGGTCCAATGAAAAACAGCAGGATTTTTATAAGCTTGTTCTATTTCCTGTAAAGAATAAAAAAACTTTGCCGCACCGGATTCAAAAATTTTTAAAGAAGAGTTACTGACATTATATTTTAACGGCAGGAAAAATATTTTACCATAACACACTTTATTCATAATATGTTGGTCAATAGATCCTTTAAAACTGCCAATCATATCTATACATTGTTTATCTATCTTATTTTCACGAATTAATTTTAAATTCATAAGAATAACACCGGCATTTATATAATAGTCCATACTTTCCATACCGGTTTCTTTTGAAATATCATCTCTGCAGGTTATATGATTAACCAAACACAAACAACCTGCAACATAATTATCCCCTATATCGGTATTATACAGTTCTGTCAAATCCGTTCTTACTATAACATCCGTATCAAGATACAAAATTTTATCAAATTGAGGAAATAAAGACGGAATTAAAAATTTGAATGCGGACACATAATTAACATATTTATGTGTTCTCGGAATATTTTTAAAAGTATCTTTCATATCCATAAAAGATAACGAAAAATTTTCGTATTGTTTTTTTAGTTCGGACAATTTATTTTTGTTTTCATCGGTAACGGTATCGGTACATAAAACATAAATATCATAGAAAGTGTCTTTATTTGCATTTTCCAACATTGAAACTATTACCGTTGCCACTGTAAAAAACACTTTATTATCGGAAGACATAACTACGGGAATTTTATTTGAGTTCATATTTCTTTCCTTCTCCGTTCAATATTTGTATTTTTTTATTTGCACCTGCAAAATATTTTAAATTCTTTTTAATTGTTTTAACTTTTTCTAACTCGTAAACATAAGGTATATCAAACATTTTTTCTTCTTTAACATGTAGCTTGTAATCTTTTAATTTATCAATTTCGGAATATATGGATTTTTTATTTCTAAAATTCGAAAAATTTCCTTTATAATATAATACAGAACTGTTTTTATCGTCAATATCTGCCATATCGAACCAACATATTATACCGGACTTATGATATCCGAAATAATTATTTTCCACTATAAAATTACTTCCTATTCCAATACCTAAACTATATCCGAAATTTTTACCAAAACCTATATCTTCATAAAGATTATTATATATATGAACATTTGCCCATCTTGCTCTGGGCATTCTTTGAACTACTTTATCAAAATAATTGTGATGTAAAGTAATATATACATTGGTTTTGTTTGAAAAGTCATCGTTCGGAGTTAACAACATTACTTTATCATGATTTGTAAAATAGCAATATGATATAGTAATATTTTCTCCTGATTTTATATCTATTGCACCATCATGATAATTTCCATAAATATCTCTACACTTTCCATCGGTAAACGAGCAATGGTCTATCCATAAATTGCTTACTTTTTCTACACTTATATTATCACTGGAACACTTTGTTTCTTTGTTTATTTTAGGATTCTGTTCCGGTGCTCCGTGTGCATCATAAAAAGATATATTTTGTATTATAATGTTTTGTTCATCATGTATTAAAAGACTGCCATACATTATCCTTGCAGTTTCCATTCCGATCAGTGTTGTATTTGAACCTATTGTCACAACAAAATTTTTATGTTTAGGTGTATTATCTTCATTAAACTCATCAAAATAATCATGATTTATATCCGTTATTATTCCACAACTTAAATCTATATCACCATCTATTATCACAAAATTATTTCCGGAAACCGCCGTTCTAAAAGCTTCAACTTTCTTATTCATATCCGGATAAGTCTTATCATCAATTAAAACAAAATTATCGTTTCCATATTTCATTTTCCCCGTATCGGCAAAACCGTATGTTACAATTTCTGTTCCGGGAATAATTGTTATCTTATGTTCAACCGGCTGTTTATTTGATTGACAAGCTGTTATAGTAATGCCGAAAATCAACATTACTAAAAATAGTTTGATATTTTTGTTCCTGTTCTTTTTCATAAAAAATTAAATTTGTTTTATTAAAAACATTTATATGATAACATTTTAGATATCAAAAAAATAGTTTTATTAAATATTAAATTTAAATAATTTTTATAAAAATGTATAATAATGTAAATAATACTAAAGGATTTTTAATGATACCTTCACCGATTTTAACAAACAAGCCGGATAACCTTGTGTTTTTGGATATTGAAACAACCGGCTTATCCATGGAACATGGTGCAAGAACTTGCGAAATAGCAATGTTAAAAGTTTCAGGTGATACGGAAACCGAATTTTGCACACTTGTAAACCCGGGATGTCCTATTCCCGAATTTTCTTCAAATATTCACGGTATTACAACCGAAATGGTAAAAGATGCTCCGAAATTTTGTGATATAGCAAAAGATATTTCAAATTTTATAGAAGGGTTTGTTTTGGTTTGTCACAATGCTTACTTCGATTTAAATTTCGTATCGAAAGAAATAATGGAAAGCGGTATAAATTCACCTGAAATGTATTTTTTGGATACTTTAATTATTTCAAGACAATATTTTTCTTTTGAATCCAACAAGCTCGGTGATATAGCAAGAATTTTAGATATAGAAGTGAACCAAGCTCACAGAGCCATGGCTGATGTTTTAACAATGAAATCCATATCAAAATATTTATTTGCTAATCTTTACAGAAAAGGTATCGATACTTTAGAGCCGTCCTATTTTGAACAAGCACTAAACATAAAGAAAAAATAATTATTTTTTTAGGAGTTTGTATTCTACGGAATCGGAAAGTGCCTGCCAACAGGCATCGATGATATTTTCACTTACGCCTATCGTTCCCCAACTTTGTTTCTTATCTCTTGTTTCTATCAACACTCTGACTTTTGCGGCAGTATTTGCATCCGAGTTTATTACTCTTACCTTAAAATCGGTAAGTAAAACGTTTTTTATTTCCGGATAAAATTTTATCAATGCTTTTCTTAAACATTTATCCAAAGCATTAACGGGACCTTCCCCTTCTGCAACCGTATGTTCTTCTTTACCGTTAACATCCAACTTAACCGTGGCTTCCGAAACTATCGAACCGTCGGCATTTTTTTCCACACTTACTCTGTAACTTTTCAATGTAAAAAAATCTTTACATTTGTTTTCCACTTTTTTTGTGAGTATATAAAAAGATCCGTCGGCATTTTCGTATTGATAACCTTCGTTTTCTTTTTCTTTAACCGTATTTATTATTCCGCGCAAATTTTTATCTTTTTCCAAATCCATTGCCAATTCATCGGCTTTTGAAACAATATTACTTTTACCCGACAAATCGCTGACCAAAACACTTCTTCTGTTTCCTACGTGTTTAGGGTTAATTTGTTCATATGTTCTGGAATCTTTTTTTATTGCCGAAACATGAACGCCCGCTTTATGGGCAAAAGCATTTCTGCCGACATAAGGCAAACAATCGTTGGGAATTAAATTTGCTATTTCATCAACATATCTTGAAAGTTCCGTAATATTTTTTAAGTTTCTTACGGGAACACAACGATATTTCCCTTTTAATTGTAACGAAGGAATTATCGAACATAAGTTTGCATTACCGCACCTTTCCCCTATACCGTTTATTGTTCCCTGCACCATTTCACAACCCGACAAAACCGCCATTATTGAATTTGCAACAGCACATTCGCAATCATTGTGAGCATGTATTCCAAACTTTACGTTCGGAAACTTTTGTATTGTTTCTTTAACTATTTTTTCGATATATGAAGGAAGTACTCCGCCGTTTGTTTCGCACAAACAAATATAATCTGCTCCAGCATCTATTGCCGCTTTTACGGTTTGCAGTGCATAATTTTTGTTGTGGATATAGCCGTCAAAATAATGTTCGGCATCGTATATAACTTCAAGTTTCTTTGATTTTAAAAACGATACCGTATCGCTTATCATATTAAGATTTTCTTTCAGGGAAGTTTTTAGTGCATACTTAACATGTAAGTCCCAGGATTTTCCGAAGATACATACAACTTTTACTCCGGACTCTGTAATCTTTTTTATATTTTCATCCTCTTTTATATCGGAATTTTTCTTTCTTGTCGAACCGAAAGCAACCAACTTGGAATGTTTAAATTTATTTTTTGCAAGTTGAAAAAATTCTTCATCTTTAGGATTTGAGCCGGGCCATCCGCCTTCAATATAAGATACACCGAAATCATCAAGAGCAGAGGCTATTTTCAATTTATCTTCAACTGAAAATGATATCCCTGCTCCCTGACTGCCGTCTCTTAAAGTTGTATCAAATATTTTTATCTGTTTCATAAAAAAAATCCTGCGGATTTTTTAGCTTAAAGCTTACAGCTTATGGTTTTCTAACCTTTCACCTGTTCACCCTTTTCAACTTTTCAACAACAAGAAATAATTTTTATAAAATTATTTCTTGTTTAATTTAAATCCTTTATGCAATTCGTTTACTGCTTTATTCAAATCTACCGAATCTATAACACAAGAAACTTTTATTTCACTTGTTGAAATCATTTCGATATTTATTTTGTTCTTGGCTAAAATGTCAAACATTTTGGATGCAACACCTGCATGAGTTTTCATACCTACACCGACTACGGAAACTTTTGCAACATGCTCATCGCAAGTTACCGTTTGGGCACCCAACTCTTTTGCAAGTTCATCAACTTTTTGTTGAGTTTTTTTCATATCGGATTTGCTTACCGTAAAAGAAATATCATTTTTCTTATCCAAAGCTGCAGACTGAATAATCATATCTACATTGATACCCAACTTTGCAATAGAACTGAATATTTTTGCTGCCATTCCCGGAACATCCGGTAAATCTATTAAAGAAAATTTTACTTGATTTTTATCAAATGTTACTGCTGATACCATAAGGTCTTCCATTTTTTTTCTCCCTATTTTTTCTTCACTTACTATATAAGTTCCTTCTTTATCGGAAAAAGTCGATCTTGCATGAATTTCTATTCCGTAATTTTTTGCAACTTCTATACTTCTTGTTTGCATAACCTGTGCGCCCGAACCTGCCATTTCAAGCATTTCTTCATAGGATATTAAATCTATCTTCTTTGCATCTTTTACAACTCTCGGATCTGTTGTAAAAATACCTTCAACATCGCTGTAAATTTCGCAAAGGTTTGCTTTCATTTGTGCTGCAAGTGCAACAGCGGTTAAATCGGATCCGCCTCTGCCCAAAGTTGTAATATCACCGGCTTTGTTCATGCCCTGGAATCCCGCAACAACAACAATGTTTCCTTTATCCAATAACTCAAAAATCTTTTTAGGATTTATTTTCTTTACTCTTGCTCTTGTGTAATCGTCATCGGTGGAAATACCTGCCTGAAAACCTGTTAAAGAAACCGCTTTGTGTCCCATAGCTTGAATTGCCATCGCAAGCAGTGAAATTGACATCTGTTCACCTGTTGCAAGCAACATATCCATTTCTCTGGGATTAGGATCTGCCGTAATTTCTTCACATCTTGTAATTAAATCATCGGTAGTGTCTCCGGGAGCCGAAACAACAACAACAATTTTGTTACCGCCTTTTTTTCTTGCAATAACTTTGTTTGCAACATGTTTCATTTTGTCGCTGTCTGCTACAGAAGAACCGCCAAACTTCATCACGATTAATGCCATCTTTTTACTCCAATTTATAATTTACAATTTATATTTTTTCTGCTCCGTTTTTATCAAAACTTAAAATAAAAGTTTTTGTAGGAACCGTTTCTTTTTTCCATATTTTTGCCATAGCTTTTGCAATTTTTTCCGCTTTACTGTTATCACAAAAAGCTATCATCGAAGGTCCCGCTCCGGACAAACATGCACCGTAAGCACCTTCTTTAACGGCAGCATCTATTAATCCCTGCATAACGGGAATCAATTTTGCTCTGTAAGGTTGATGAATTTTGTCTTGCATTGCTTCGTTTAAAAGTTTAAAATCGTTTGTACAAAATGCTTTTGTAAGCAATGCAACTCTTGATATATTAAAAACCACATCTTTTCTGTCGTATTTTGAAGGTAAAATATTTCTTGATCTTTCCGTTGCAAGTTCAAAACCGGGTGTACAAACAACGGCTTTTATTTTGGGAATAGGCAACTTTATAACATCTATCACATCGTTACCTTGATTTATAGAAACACATACTCCGCCGTAAAATGCAGGTATTATGTTGTCGGGATGACCTTCAAGTTTTACACCGAGCTGTGCCATTTCACCCAACGTCATTTTATTTCCGCATATTTGGTTTGCGGCTATTATTCCCGCCGCTCTTGCTGCCGATGATGAACCAAGTCCCGAACTTAAAGGAATATTGTTTGTAAGTTTTATGTTAAAACTTTTTAAACTGTACTTATCGTTTTGATCAAGCAACATAAAAACAGCATCCATTGCTTTCCACAAAATATTTCTTTCATCTTTAGGCAAAATTTTTCTGCCTTCGCCTGCTACAACAAACTTTGCTTTCTTAGGATCTTCGGCAATTGATACTTCAAGTTCGTTATATAACGATAAACTTGCTCCCAACACATCAAATCCCGGACCTAAATTTGCAGTGGTTGCCGGTACTCTTACTTTTACTGTTTTCATTTTCATAAATCTTCATCCCTCATTGAACAAAATTCTCCACACATTGAACAAGTGTCTTTCAAATTGGGAACGATTTTTGCTCTTTCTTTATCAAACTTTATCGGGTCTAAACAAAACTCTCTTTGTTTTTCCCAGTTTCTTTCTTTTCTATATTTTGACATCTGATAATCCTGTTCTCGTGCACCTTTAACATTTTTTACAATGTCTGCACTGTGAGCCGCAATTCTTGAAGCAATAACACCTTCTCTGACATCATCAACATCAGGTAATCTTAAATGTTCCGCAGGTGTAACATAGCAAATAAAATCCACTCCGTAACTTGCTGCCATTGCACCGCCGATAGCCGACGTTATATGGTCATATCCCGGAGCAATA
>DJWX01000015.1:0-19843 GCA_002448285.1 Candidatus Ruminimicrobiellum ovillum
ATCTATTGCATCCATCAATGCCATTATTGAATCGATACCTTCTTTATCACCTTGCAATGCTTTCAATGCACTTCCTCTGATTATGGTTGTGTTATCTCCGTCAAATCCGTACTTGGTTAACAATTCTCTTACTTCCATTTCTACCAAGTCCAACAATTCTTTATCTTCTACTGCATCGCATTTGTTCAAAAATACTACTATGTTCGGAACGTTTACTTGTCTTGCCAACAAGATATGTTCTCTGGTTTGTGGCATCGGTCCGTCCAATGCACTTACTACCAAGATTGCTCCATCCATCTGGGCTGCTCCGGTGATCATGTTCTTTACATAATCAGCATGTCCCGGACAATCGATATGTGCATAGTGTCTGTTCTTTGTTGAATATTCTACGTGGCTTACTGCTATTGTAACAATCTTTGTATCGTCTCTTCTTCCTTGTGATTCCGATGCTTTTGCTACTGTATCGTAAGGTATATATTCTGCTAAGCCTTGATCGCCCAATACCTTTGTTATTGCTGCTGTTAAGGTTGTTTTACCGTGGTCAACGTGTCCTATTGTTCCTACGTTTACATGTGGCTTTGATCTGTCAAATTTTTCTTTTGCCATTTTATTCTTCCTCCCAATTTTATTGGTACTAATTTAATATAAAAATAAGCCGAGGATGGGAATTGAACCCACGACCACCTCCTTACCAAGGAGGTGCTCTACCACTGAGCCACCTCGGCAAACTCAGATAGAAATAAAAAGAGCGGGAGACGGGAATCGAACCCGCATGGCCAGCTTGGAAGGCTGGAGCACTACCACTGTGCTACTCCCGCACAGTAAATGGGGGCGGATGGATTTGAACCACCGAAGGACAAAGTCCGGCAGATTTACAGTCTGCTGCACTAGACCGCTATGCGACACCCCCAAAACTTTTTAAACACTAAAAAAAGAACAACTCTCAAAATAGAGAGTTTATAAGATTTTATATAAAAACTAAATAAAAGTCAACTGCTTTTTTATTTTTTATATTTTATACTATCTTATAACAACTACTTTACCATCATGTTTATGGCCGTTATCTTCTTCTATAATCCAAATATATACACCGCTTTCAACATATTCATAATTGTTGTTTTTGCCATCCCAATGAACTATATGCAAATTTCTTTGAAAATCATCGGGCTGCGGCCACCAATCGTCCCCCGCACCTTCAGGCTTTTTGGGAGTAAGTTCATGACTCGTCTCGGGTAAAGGAATTTTACTTTCATCTTCTATTGTCCACCTTTTGGATCTTATAAGATGACCGGTAATATCATAAATTCTCAAAGTTCCGCCATGCCTCATAATTTGATCGTCCGGAATACCTTCCGCAACACCTTCGAATTTTATCCAACCGTCAGCGGTATATGAACCATGTTTTTTTTCATCACCCATAGGCGTACTTAAAGATTTCCCCGATTCCGGAATCCAAGGGTTGGGATAAACTTTCAATTTAGCTTTAGCATATATCGGAACACAAAACAACATTAACACGAAAAATAAAACTGTTTTTTTTATCATCTTACTCTTTCCAAAGCTCTTTGTGCTTCAATCTTATTCGGTCTGTAATACAATGATTTTCTGAAATATTCTCTTGCTTTTTCCATTTCGTTTTTACTGTATGCCGTCATACCTTTTTCATAAAAACTTTGTGCAACTTGGTCGGCAACTCTATCCAACTCAAATTTAGCTGAAGTGTTACCGGGATTATATTCCAATGATTTTTTATACAAACTTGCCGCTCCTTCAAAATCGTTTTTCCTGAATGCGGCAAAACCTTGTTTATAAAATCTTTCCGACAAGTTCGCACTGATTTTAGATATATAGTTTCTGGCATTTTTATAATATTCTTCAAACTCATACTTTTCCGCAATAGTTTTAGCTTTTTCGAAACTCTTAACGGCATTTTCAAGTTTGCCTTTCTGATAATATTTCAAACCTGCATTATAGGCTTCGTACAATTGTCCCCTAACCTTGTTCTGTTCTTCTTCCAATGCAGAAAGTCTTTCGGCTTCTGCAATTTCCTGAATATTTTTTTGAGCCTTTTCAATTAACTCTTGAACATCAAGTCTGTGCGGAGCGGCAACAATAACAGCTTCAAAATATTTTATTGCCTCGTCATATTCACCGTCTTTATAATATTTCATACCTTGATTATAAATTTCACTTGCTTTATCCGATGCAACTTTTGCGAGCTGATTATCGAGATTTACTATTTTTTCGTTGGCTAAAGCATTTTCGGAATCTATATCAAGCAAATATTTTAAAGAGTCTCTGGCTCTTACCAAATCACCTTTTTTATAAAATTTTTCATATCTTGACCACAAATATTCTATTCTTTCGCTGTTTTCGGCTCTTTCCTGTTCAACTTTAACGTTATGTGTTGCAACCTCACCTTTTTCTATACCGTATTTTGCCGTCTTATTTGTAGGATCAAGATCCAATGCCTTCCTGTAATATTTGTCTGCCGTGACAACATCGTTTTTCTTTAGCGCTTTGTCGGCTTTTTTCATATATCTGCTGATTTTATCCAAATTGTAATCATCTATTTTTGCAAGTTCGTCTATTGTTTTTCTTAAATATTCCTGAGACGGAGCATGATCCGGATAAACAGCCAAAATATCGTCAAACTGTTCTCTTGCTTTTACAAAATCTTTGGCAAAAAAACTTGCTTCCGCTTCTCTGAAATGATTATCCAAATAATATTCATATGCTCTTTTTTGATCGGAAAAATTACCGAAAGCCGCACTTAAACTAAACTGATGCGTTGCATTTAAATCCGATGTAGGAATAAAAGCATAATCAAAATTTACACCTTTAAATTGTAATCCGACACCGAATCTCGTGTTGTTAAAAATAGAATCTCCGCCAAGTTTTAAACCAAACCTAAAAGCAAGAAAATATACCGGATTAAACGAAAGACCGATACTTGTAAAATTTTCATAATCTTTCATATTGTTGAAATCAAGTGCGATTTTCGCATTATAAAAATCTTCATATGTAAAACCCAAACCTAAAGTAAACATTTGCGGTAAATTAAAATTTTCCTTAACATACTTTTGATTTGTTCCGAAATTTTTAAAAGCGAAACCGAAACTCAAATGTTCAACCATAGGCACGGCAAAAAGTCCTCCGAAATCAAAAGCTACCGCTTCGGAGATGTAGTCGGCTAACGAACTTCTTATAAATTTTAAACTCGCACCGAATCCCCCGTAATCTATAAAAGTAGGAAGAAACCTTTTTAACGGAAACGAATAAGTTAACACCGCCGATATATCGTAAGTAGGACCTAAATCGTTTATAACATTACCTACATTATCCAAATAATCTCCGGTTTGATAATCAACATACATTACTCCCGCGCAGAACACACCTATGGAACTTAAAAATGCAATACTTCCGTAATCGTATTGGATATTTCCCGTGATATTTGATACGGCAAGTGTAGCAACGGTTCTGTAAACTCCTACGGTTGAAGCGGGGTTTATGTTCGCACCGGTTGCATATGAAGACATTAATGCAACACCGGAATCCCCCATAGCGGAAGTTACAGGATCGGGATTTAATAAAAATACTTTACCGGTAGCAAAAACATTTTGAAACGGTAAAACAATAAAACTTAAAACAAGTATTACGGCTGTTAATTTTTTTATATACATCTTATTAAAATATCCTTAGTTCTGTTTTAAATGTATTTTATATATTATACAAAATTTTATTTTTTCTTTACATTGGGGACAAACTTGAAGCCTCTTCCGAAAATGGTGTTGATTTTATCTCCCCAACTTCCGAGAGCTTGTCTTAAATTTTTGATGTGAGTATCTATGGTTCGGGTTGTAACCCCTATATTGTAGTCAAAAACATTTTCCAAGATATAGTCCCTGTTTAAAACGACATTCGGTTTCAACAAAAACATATGTAACAAATCAAATTCTTTAGGTCTCAATTTAATTTCTTTTCCTTTTATTGTTACCGTTCTTGCTTCAAGATTCATAACCAAATCATCAACTTCAATGCTGACATTTTTATCATCTATTCTCGAAACTCTTCTCAACAAAGCCCTTATTCTTGCAACAAGTTCTCTGTTACTGAAAGGTTTTGTTATATAGTCATCGGCACCGACACCAAGACCTATAACCTTATCGGTCTCGGTAGATTCGACGGTTAACATAATTACGGGAATATTTTTTGTTTCTACATTTTCTCTTAACAATCTGCATAACTCTATACCGCCTATCTGCGGCATTTTAACATCAAGAATAACCAAATCGGGTTTTGATTTTAATATTCTTTTATATCCTTCATCCGTATCGGCACACTTTATAACTTTAAAATTTTCGGATTCCAATAAATCGCCGACCAACTCTCTGATACTTTCTTCATCATCAACGATGACAATTTTATTTTCTATCATTAAAATCCTCTTTAGAATTAAACTTTATCTGCTATATTTTCTTCTTTCAAAAACATACGAGCTCTTATTGTTTTTCTTTGCCAACTTTTTAAGTTCCGAAGCTCTCTTTGAAATTTCGGCAAAATGTACCAAATGAGCAACATCCGTGGTAATTATTCCTATGGAAATAGTCATTATAGGAAACTTTTGAACATTATTGTTTCTGTCCGTAGAAACAATAAATCCGTTTTTCAAATCTTCTTCATTGTAAAATTTAAGTATCTCTTTATCAAAATCTTTAATAATATTTTCCGCTAAAATAATACTGTTATTGGTTTCGGTAATAATAACAAAATCATCTCCGCCGATATGACCTACAAAATCCGATATCGCTCCGTATTTTTTTACGGTTTTCTGTAATAACTCCGCCGTAAATTTAATAATTTCATCTCCGTTATAAAAACCGTATTTATCGTTAAAACTTTTAAAATTATCCAAATCGACATACAACAAAGAAAAATGAGTCTTGGCCGCAACTCTTTTTTCCACATTTTCCTGTATCGACAAATTGCCCGGCAGCGATGTTAACGGATTTACATCCATACTTTTCTTTTTTCTGTCTAAAATATTTTTTACTTTTGTAAGGAGTATAGGAGTTTTAAACGGTTTTGTTATATAATCGTCCGCACCTAAATTTAATCCTTTTATCTGTTCGGATTCTCCCGATAAAGCCGTAAACATCATAACCGGCAAATTTATAAATTTGGGATTTTTTCTTATTTGTGCCAATGTTTCAAAACCGTCCATAACCGGCATGGAACCGTCCAATATAACAAAATCCGGCAAATGTTTTTCTATCATTTCCAAGCCTTCTTTACCGTCTTCCGCAGTTATAACATTATATCCGGCTATGGTAAAAATGTCTTTCAACATTTCTCTCAATAACAACTCGTCATCCACTACCAAAATTGTAAATGCCATTTTAAAATTCCTTATTTAGGTAAAACAAATTTAAATGTTGTTCCTTTACCCAAATCACTTTCGGCCCAAACATAACCTTTATGTAATTTTATCATTTCAAAAACAATTGTTAACCCGAGCCCTGTTCCCTTCGGTCTTTTAAATTCTCCGGACTGAACCTGATAAAATTTCTGAAAAACCAAATCCACCTGCTGTTTCGGAATACCTACACCGTCGTCCTGTACCCAAATTTCTATAAAATCGTTCCCGTAACCGCCGGAATTCGGAAAAGCTTTTACTCCGACACTTCCGTCTTCCTTTGTAAATTTCATTGCATTACTTACAAGATTTGTTATCACTTGCTTTATTTTTTCCACATCAATATTTACTTTAGGAATTGTGCCGTTTATTTCAGCATAAATTTTCTTTTTCTGTTGTGTTGCCAACGGTTGATACAAAGAAACTATTTCTTCTATCAATGGCCCTACATCCGCACTGACCATTTTAACTTCAAGTTTATTTGCTTTCATTTTTGCCAAATCAAGAATATTGTTTATAAAATTAGTTAATCGAACCGTTGCCTGTTTTATTATTTTTAATCCTTTCAATTCTTGTTCTTTAGAATAATTTTTATCTACGCAATCTATTAACAAATCACAATATCCGTCTATTGCGGAAAGAGGAGATCTCAATTCATGAGAAACGCTTGAAACAAAACTATCTTTCATTGAATCAAGTTCCTTAATCTGTTTGGCCATATTATTAAAAGTATCAGAAAGTTTCCCTATTTCGTCCTTTCTGTTAACTTTGATTTCCACATCAAGATTTCCTTTGGTTATTTGTTCTGCGGCATTTGTAAGCATTTTTATAGGTTTGGTAAAAGTATAACTAAGGAAATAAGACAATAAAATACCCAAAATAATAGTTATTATAACTATTGTTTTTATTTTGGATAACATCATGGAAATTGCATCGTCTATTTGTTTTTTCATAATATCTTGAGAAAAACCGACGACGAAAGTTCCTACATTTTCTCCGTTAAAGAAAAACGGTGTGGCAAATTCGCAAATTTGTTCGCCCGCTAACGACGAGTATGTTTCAATATAATCTTTATTTGCTTTTTTAATTCTTGTTTTAAGTACGGAATCTATATTTCTGTCTTCATCTCTTGAAGAAAACATAACGAGATTGTCGGAATTTATGTATCCTGCATAAACTACGGAAGGTTTATATGTCGATACCAACAACTTAACCGCATTATCGACTTGATTATCATCTTTTACTTTTATTGCTTCATTGCACATAGAAACAAAACTTTGAAAAGCTTTTGTTCTGTTTTCTGAAATCTGTTGTGTTAAAAATTTTTTTTGTGTAGTAAAAATGTTATATGATACGGCAACAATAACTATTAATAAGAGAAATGATACATATAGGGTAAACTTGGCTCTGAGGTTCATTAAATACCCTTCTTGTAGTAAAATTGAAAGCTAGTTTACCATAACATAAGAAATTATGATAAACTAGCTTTTATAAAAATTATTCTTCTGATTGTTCTAAATTAATAACTGCACCCTTTCCGAATTTTCCAACAACAAAATTATAGATGAATGCAACAACTACTACACCAACTGACATTATAGCTGTGTAAAGAACTATAAATATACACCATGAAAGAAGTCTCGGACCAAAGCCTAAATTTGCTGCCAAGTCTGTCGGAAAAATGAAGAATGTAAATATTCCGATTAATGCTCCGAGAATAGCAAATACTATCGGAAAATTCTTCATCAAAGATACAACACCAACACTTTTAACTTCATAATTTGCCATAACTGAAATTCCCCCTTATTTTTTTTACATCAAAAACTTATTCATTTATGAAATAATTATAACAGACATTTTTCTTATTGTCAACAATTTTTGTTGATTTTTAAATTATTTGTTATAAAATTTTTTCATATCTTCCAAAGTCAAAGGAGCATAATCACTTGCATGTCCTGCCGTTCCGAAAGCTTTCATTTTGCTTGCGATTAAGCCTTGTAATGCTGTTCTTGCAGGGCCTAAATAATCTCTCGGATCGAATTTTTCGGGAGATTCCGTGAAAACTTTTCTTATTGTTGCTGTCATTGCAAGTCTTCCATCGGTATCAACGTTGATTTTTTGAACACCCAATTTAATTGCTTTCTGTAAGTGTTCCATTGGTACACCTTCTGCACCCGGCATTTTTCCGCCGTATTTATTTACTGCATCTATTAATTCTTTAGGAACGGATGATGCTCCGTGAAGAACTATAGGAATATCGATAAGTTTTCTAACTTCTTGTAAAACATCAAACGCCAAAACTTTAGCACCTTTAAATTTGTATGCACCGTGAGATGTTCCGATAGCGATTGCCAAAGCATCTACTCCGGTATCTTTTACGAATTGTAATGCTTCCTGAGGATCTGTAATGTGTGCAGAACCCGAACCTACTCCGTCTTCGATTCCGCCCAATCTTCCGATTTCAGCTTCTACGGTAACACCATATTTGTGTGCATATTCAACAACAGATCTTGTCACATTAACATTATATTCATAATCCGAAGGTGTTTTACCATCTTCTTTTAATGAACCGTCGATCATAACTGAAGAAAAACCTAAATCAATAGCTTTCTTTGCGCTGTCTAAAGAATTTCCGTGATCCAAATGCATTGCAACAGGAATTGTAGGATTTTCTATAACAGCAGCTTTCATCAAATATCCTAAATATGTAAAATTGGAATATTTTAATGCTCCTCTGCTTGCCTGAATAATTACAGGAGATTGTGTTTCTTGTGCTGCAGCCATAATAGCTTGAATTTGTTCCATGTTGTTTACGTTGTAAGCTCCAACACCGTAACCTTTTTTCTTTGCTTCTTCCAAAATTTGCTTCATTGGTACTAATGCCATTTTTACTTCCTCCTCGATTTTGTATTACTTTTTTTACTTTTTGCTTTTTTATTTTTTATTGTTTCTTCTTCAAAAACGCCCATTTTTCTAAACTTATCGTATCTGTCATCGGCAAGTTCCTGTTTGGACATTTTTGATAAACTTGTAAGAGATTTATTTATAAATCTTTTTATATTCATTGCGGTTTCCACCGCATCAACATGAGCTCCGCCTACGGGCTCTTTTATTATTTCATCGATAACACCGTTTTTAAAAAGATCTTTTGCGGTAATTTTCAATGCTTCCGTTGCCTCTTTTGATTTTGAAGCATCTCTGAAAAGTATTGCCGCACAACCTTCCGGTGAAATAACGGAATAATATGCATTTTCAAGCATTGCAACTTTATTTGCAACTCCTATACCTATTGCTCCCCCGGAACCGCCTTCACCGATAATTATGCTTACTACGGGAACTTCCAAATAAGACATTTCCCTTAAATTTCTTGCTATGGCTTCGGCTTGTCCCCTTTCTTCCGCAGCTATTCCAGGATATGCTCCGGCAGTATCTATAAAGGTTATAATAGGTCTGTTAAACTTTTCCGCCATTTTCATAAGTCTTAAAGCTTTTCTATATCCTTCAGGATGAGCCATACCGAAATTTCTGTCTATATTTTCCTGGATTGTTCTGCCTTTTTGATGACCTATCACAACAACCGGTTTGTTATCTATTGTTGCAAGCCCGCAAACCAATGCCGGATCGTCCCCGAAAGCTCTGTCTCCGTGCAATTCAACAAAGTTTTCGCATATGATTTTTACATAATCAAGGGTATAAGGTCTGCTGGGATGTCTGGCAAGCATAACCTTTTGCCAAGATGTAAGCGAACCGTATATTTCTTTTTTAAGTTTTTCTTTTTTTTCTTCAAGCTCCGCAATTTCACTTGAAAAATCTATTTTGCTGTGTTCCGCGGAAACCTTTAAACTTAAAATCTTTTTTTCAAGCTCAACTACGGGTTTTTCAAAATCCAATAAAAACTCACTCATTAAAATTCCTCTTAAAATCTGCTTTGATAACTGATTTTTAAAATTCTTTCACAACCGAATCTGTCTTGATCGGGAGTTGTACAATTTCTAAGTATAAAATCTATATCAAAATCTTCCGTTATCCATACTCTGAAACCGACATTTAATCTTCCGTCTTTACCGCCGCCGATATTGTCAAATTCAAGCATTGCCATAAACGAATCTTCTATTATTTCATAAGAAGCATTAATAAATCCCAAAATGCCGGGATTTTTAAAATCGTTCATATTGATACCGGCATTGATATTTAATGTAGGAAAAAACAATTCTTTTCCTGCTACCAAATATATACCTTTACCTTTTTGAATAAAATCTCCGTCATCTTTATCATAAAAAAAACCTTGCCCGTCATAACCTGCCGCAAAACCCGGTATTTTTTCATCTCCGGAATAAATATTACATTTTACTTGTAAAGCGGGAACCGCAACAACAACATCGTAACAGCCAATAAGGCTGCCAAGTTCCCAAGAAACACCCAAGTTTAAAATCTGAAAAACTCCGAAATTTAATTTTGCAAGAACCCCTCCGCCGGAAAATACTCTAAACAACACATCGTAACACCCGTAATCCAATATGGAATATGTAGGTGTATCTACAAGGTAAGTAATCGTGGATGCCTGTGCTCCTTTCGGAAATAAACAAATACTTGTAATAAACAAACAAACAATTATAAATTTTTTAAACAAAATAAAAACCTCTTTATTAAAATATAGTATGTTTTATATTATCACTTTTTAGAAGTTATTGTCAAACCAAACAGCGAAAAAACGGAAGATTGGAAGATTAGAAGATTGGAGGATTGGATGAATAGAGGTATGGATATAAAAAACAGCAAATGCGAAAAATTGCAAGATCGGAAATTCAATTGTACATTGTACATTGTAAATTATAAATTGCGGTTCTGCGGCTATTGAATAAAAAAATCTTTTCTGTTATTATTTATTGATATGAAAATTTTGAAATTCGGTTTTATTATTTTTATAATTTTCTTGTTTTCTTTTGCCGATTTATATGCAAAAGATTATAAGGAATATATAAAGGTGGGAATACTGTCTAACCAAAAAGAGTTTACTGTTGCCAGCGATAAAAAATACTATTTTGTTTCAAACGATAAAAAGTATTATTTATCGGCAGGTAAAATCAATGTAAAAATAAAAGATAAAGAAGTTATAATTTTAAACAAAAGCTACAAATTGCCGATAAAATTTGTTTCTTCAAAATGTTTTTTGGTTAACAACAAAATTTACAGAGGAAATATAATAGTAAATTCTTCTTCCAAAGGAAACAATATCATAAACGAGCTTAAAATGGAAGATTATTTGAAAGGCATTTTGCCTAAAGAAGCAAGTGCCTCTTGGAATTCGGAAACATTAAAAGCACAAGCCGTTATAAGCAGAACTTATGCCTTAAAAAATATAGGAAGACATTCAAAAGAAGGTTTTGATATATGTTCTCAAGTTCATTGCCAAGTTTACGGCGGAGCATCCTGCGAAACTAAAAACTGTAACCAAGCCGTTTATGATACAAAGCAAGAAGTTGTTTTGTATAAAGATGAGCCGGCACAAACTTTTTTTCATTCTTCTTGTGCCGGACATACCGAAGACCCGAAATTTGTTTGGCAATGGAAAACGGAAACACCCGAATATTTAAAAGGTATAAAGGACAATTATTGCAAAGATAATCCTCACCAAACATGGACAACAACCTTGCCGGAAACGACGATAAGAGAAAAGCTTATAAAAGCCGGACATAAAATAGGAAAAATAAAGAAAATATCCGCTTCCGGAACAACAACGGCAAAAGCGGCAAAAGAAATTGTAATAAAACATTCCAAAGGAACATTAACTTTGAATTCTTATAAATTCAGATGTGCGGTTTCTGCAGATAAAATAAAAAGTACTTTAATAACAAGTATTAAACAAAAAAATAAAAATTTTATATTCAAAGGTAAAGGTTGGGGACACAAAGTCGGGTTGTGTCAGTGGGGTGCAAAAGCTATGGGAGACAAGGGTTTTACATATAAACAAATATTGGAATTTTATTATCCGAAAACAAAAGTAGGGAAAATTAAATATGCAACAAAATAAAGATTTACTGTTAGAAAACTATAATTATGATATACCCCAGGAACTTATAGCTCAAGTTCCCGCAGAAAAAAGAAGTTCTTCAAAACTTATAATTTTAAACAGAGAAAAACAAACGATAACACACAAAAATTTTTTTGATATTGTAAATATTCTCGGTGAAAACGACTGCCTTGTAATAAACACTACAAAAGTTGTACCGGCAAGACTCTACGGCAAAAAATCCACAGGCGGAAAAGTTGAACTTTTGTTCTTAAACCCCACACAGGAAGGTCCGAGATATGCCGTATTATTGAAACCCAATATAAGAAAAGATCATAAAATTTATTTTGATGACGGTTATGAATGTTCTTTTACGGGAACGGATGAAAACGGTAACAAAATAGTGGAATTTAACAAAAAAGATGTTCAATCGTTACTTGAAAAACACGGATTTATGCCTCTTCCCCCATACATAAAAAGGAAAGACGGACTTGCAGAAAAATATTTTGATTTGGATAAAACACGTTATCAAACGATATATGCAAAAACGGCGGGAGCAATTGCCGCACCTACGGCGGGATTACATTTTACAAACGAAATAATGGACTCTTTAAAAAAGAAAGGTGTAACTATCGCAAATGTAATTTTACATGTCGGTTGGGGTACATTTAAACCGATACTTTCCGATAATATTCAACAACACCAAATGTTACCCGAGAAATATATCTTAGATGAAGAAAATGCGATAAAAATAAATGAATCATTAAAAAGCAAAAAAAGAATAATTGCCGTAGGAACAACATCCGTTAGAAGTTTGGAAACAATAGCCAACCTAACGGGTAAATATAATTCCGACAACGAACTTACAAGTATAGAAAGTTGTAACGGGCAAACGGGAATATTTATATATCCGGGATATAAATTTAAAATAGTTAAAGCGATGTTTACAAACTTACATTTGCCATGCTCAACACCGTTAATGATGGCAAGTGCTTTTGCCGGCAGAGAATTTATATTGTCGGCCTACAAACAAGCTGTTGAACGAAAATATAGATTTTTTTCTTACGGAGATTCTATGTTTATCGAGTAGCTAAACGCTTTTTTTTCTGTTTATATTTTAAATATTGTTCACTATCTAAAACATATCTTAATTTTTTGTCGATATTCAAATTTACGGTTTCTTTATCTACAACCAAATTTTTTAATTCTCTTGCTATTTCTTCAACAACAAAAACATCATACATATCGTTGGCTAATTCTTCATCCAACATTTTTCTTCTGATTGAAATTTCTCTATCCAAAGCAAAAATTTTGCTTCTTCTTTCCAATTCAAGATAATCTACCTGTGCTTGTTGATATTTTGTAAAGGCTAAACTTTTCGAATAGTTATATAATTCTCTTCCGTCCACATCAAAAATACTTTTATATTTGCTGTTTATTAACTTATTTTCTCCGCCGGTTATATAATAAACAACACTCTTTGGTGTTTCTTCTTTTTTTTCGCTGTCGGAAACATTAACATCGGTATCTTTTACATTTTTCTTGTTTTTGTCTGTCGTTTTAACGTCGGACGCTCTCTTTTCCAATCCCAAATAGGCAACACTTCCGCTTTTTTCTTTTGTACTTTTCTTTATATTCGGGCTTTGTTGCGATGCGGCAACCAAATTACCTGCCAAGAAAACAACCGCAAACAAAATAAAGAGTATTCCGCTTTTTTTCATAAATTTTTAACCCGCTTATAATTTTTATTATAACGAATTGGACTTTATAAATATATCGCTAATTGTCATTATAGCTTTATAATATTTTTTTAACAACTCGTGTTCTTCGGTTTTATCAACCAAAGAAAGTTTTTTTGTTTTGTTATCAAAGGTAAACGATTGTATGGAATCGTCAACTAAATTATATTTTATCGCAACATTTTCTTTTAAAACAACTCCGTCGACATTTAATGCAATATTATCTTCCGTATCAAACAAATTGTTTCCGAACGAAGTATACGTTGCCGATGATAACGATAAATTATATAAAGTAGGCATTATATCCATTTGAGAACCGAAAACTTTTGTGTTCACTTTTTGAATATTCAATTCTTTTTTTATCTGTTGAGGTATATAAATATAAAAAGGAACGGCATATCTTACAAAAGTTTCTTCCGGAACATAATTCGAAAGTTCTCTTAAATTATGGTCGCCGGTAACGGCAATAATTGTATTATCCGCAAACTTGGATTTTTTTACATCGGTTATAAACTTTGCAAGTTGTCTGTTTGCATACTGATAAACTTTAAACAGATTTTTATTATTTAAATCTTTTGACGACATCATCTTTCCCACACTTGAAGGAACGGTCAAAGGCAACGGTTTATAATCATCGGATACTTTATACGGAGGATGAGTTTGTGTCGTTATAGCATAAATAAATTTCGGTTCCGTTACATCTTCATCAAACAAATGTTTTTCCACCAATTCAAAAAGTTTATCATCGTTTATTCCCCAAGAATGTCTGTCTTTGGCATCTACATGCACACTGCCTTCCCCTATAATATCGTCAAATCCCTGCACTTTAAAAAATCCTTCCAAATCTCTCCATGTCATACTGCCGCCATACAAAGCCGTTGAATGATATCCGGCTTTCTTATACGGTAACACCATTGAACTTGCAAACTTGCAAAAAGCATCTTGCGTCTGCGTAATTTGGTTTACATAAGGTCTTTGCGGTATTCCCAATGTTATAGATTCTATTGCATGAATAGTTATAAAACCGGCTGCCAAAAAGTTATAGAAAACGATATCTTTATCAAAATGATTTTTCAGTTCTCCCATAACATCGAATTCTTTACTGTTATTTAAAACAGGCATTTCACCGAACCCTTCCATAACTATAAGAACTACATTAGGCTTACTTGTTTCCAAACTTTTGTTTTCGTTTGTTATTTTATTAAAAATATTATTAATATCGGTTGCATTGCCGTATTTCGATAAAACAGACAAATCTTTTATTATTTCATCTTCGTTTTTATATTTAAACTTTTCTTTCAGGCTTGTTTCATTTTTTGCATTTTTAATTTTTAAATATATCGTGTCTGCCAAAGGGTGTATCGGATTTACGCAAAGTTTATTTATAAACTGGTTAGGTGAAATTTGTGAATAAAAAAGACCTAACGGGAACATTGAAAAAGAGCCTCTGGCAAGAATAAAATTTAGGCATAATATTATAAGAACAGTTATAAACTTTTTGGTTTTAGGCCAATACAATGTGTTAAATATTCTTTCGTTATATTTAAGTTCTTTGCAAGTCCATTTAGACAATTCAAATATAAAAATTGCCAAAACAACAAACACTATAACAAGGAAATAAAATCTGTAATCGGACAATATGGTTTTTATTAAAGCAAAAGTATCATCTTCGAAAAAGCCGAAAATCATTAAATTGTAGTGATCTTTAAAATAAGCATAAAAAGCCAAATCTACAAATATTGCCAAAAACATTAAAGTAAATATCACAAAATAATAGTATTTAATGAAAGAAATTATTTTCTTAAAGAAAGGATAACTTTTTAACAACAAACATATTAAAAACAACAATGTTATTGGAGCATTTATATATGCAACTACAGATAAATCAAACCTGAAACCCATCCAAAAAGCTTTTAAAACATACAATTTTAAAGATGATATTGCGGAAAAGTCTGCAAAGTATACAAAGAAAAAAAGCCTATAAACAAAAAGAAAAAAAAGCACCACAATATTTATAGGTATAAGAAAAACAAAACTGTTTAATATAACATTAAAATTAAATCTTTCTTCCATATATCAGTAGATTATAGCATTTAAAAAATATTAGAACAATGATTTTATTGATTTGGAAATGAAATAAAAAAAATCGGGGAGGCGGGACTTGAACCCACGGTCTCCTGCTCCCAAAGCAGGCGCGTTAGCCAACTACGCTACTCCCCGAAATATCTTAAATTGTGTAACTCGGCTAAAGATTATACTAAAATTTTATTTTTTTAGCAAACCGAAACGACAAAGAAAAGCCGGAGACTTGGATGTATGGAGGTATAGAGGTATGGAAGCGACAACTACCGGATCGCTTCGCCGAAATAAAAAATAAAAAGCACAGGGAGAAAACTCTTCCTGTGCTTTAATTGTTTTTTATTATAAATTATATCGCGAATTTGTAACCAACTTTCAATTTCAAGGTTTTGTATGTCGCATCAGCAGAAATACTTTCGCCTTTCATTTCAACTTCTCCATAATTGAAAGCATATAATAATTCAACTATAAAGTTTTCTTTTATTGTTGTTCCTAAACCGATAGCCCAATATAATCCGTTCTTAACATCAAAACCTTTACTCATATCATCACTTAAATTTATTATTCCGTAACCTAATTGAACTAAAGGATAAACATTATTGAATATATCATTTTCTGTAGCAATATCATATTTCGCCTGAACAAAAATATTTGTGTTTCCGCACTTTGAGTCCATTTCTGATGGAACAAAACTCTCATCTATTTCGCTTGGAAAAACATATTCCAAACCGGCACCTACTGCTATTTCTTTTGCTACATAGTAGAAGAAATCTGCTTCCAAAGAAAATGTCCCTTTAAAATCAATAGTCCTAGACTGCCCCATTGCTTCAACCTTCAATTCAGGATTAATAAGATAAGCTATCTTTCCGTTAATTTCCATACTGCCTTTTTCTGCTGCAAATACAGGTGCTACCATTGCTACTGCCAACAACAAAGCCAACAATCCTTTTTTCATTTACTGTCTCCTTTTATAAATTTTACTGCAACTTCTCACTTACAATTTGTTGTTATTATAAAAAAAAGAATGAAATTTGTCAAAAAACAATGTAAGGACATAAAAAAACAGAATAGATTTTAGGCGAAATGAAGAAATGCAAAGAATTTTGGCCATAAAGATGTAGGGGCAGAAAAAAAAACAATTTTTGAGTGACGAAATATTTTGAATTTAGGCAAGGCAACAGCACGGCAAAGTTTACATTGAAAAGTAAATGAGCCGTGCTGTAACACCGTATAAATTCAAAAGATAATGTACTTTATTAAATATTAAATTTATAACCTACATTAACAGATGTTATACTGTATTGTATATCCGCCGAGTCACGACCCAATTTTAAAGTACCATTACATGATGAGAATACAAGTTCTACAAATACTGCATCTTTTATCATTGTACCGAAACCTGCTCCCACGTAAATACCGGAATCACAATCAATACCAGACATTTCTCCAGGCAAATCCGTTCTTCCGAAACTTAAACCTATTTGACCTATTAAATATAAGCTTGTAAAAATATCGGAATCTATTTTTGCTTCAGGTTTTACTGCCAAATAAATATTTGTCGTTCCGCCTTTTATTTCAGAGTCAACTTTTGCAGAGGTATCAAAAACGTAGTTTGCACCGAAACCTACAGACAAATTATCACTCATTCCATAGAAGAATTCCGCACCTAACATAAAAGGCATATCCACTTTAAAACCTTCAAAAACATCACTACTCGTAGTTTCTATACCGTAAATAGCTATATTACTATTTACACCTAAACCTAATTTTCCATTGATATACTTATCTCCTTTTGCTGCAAATGCAGGTACTACCATTGCTACTGCTAATATTAAAGCCAATAAACTTTTTTTCATTATTTTTTTCTCCTTATATTTTTTTATAGATCCCGTATCAAGTACGGGATAACACCGCTACCGCGGTTTAACAACTGAATTACAATGCGAATTTGTAACCTACATTAATTGTTGTTGCGGTATATTGAACATCCGCAGTTTCTCCATCTTGTGATGCAGAACCGTTAGATGATGAGAATATAAGTTCAACAATAATACAATCTTTTATTGTTGTACCAAGACCTGCACCTAAATATAATCCGCTGTCTATTGAAGGCATATTATCTTCGACACCATCAATATCACATCTGTTCATTGCCAAACCTATTTGACCTATTACATATATACTTGAAACAATATCAGAATCTATTTTTGCTTCAGGTTTTACTGCTACATAAATATTTGTTGTTCCTATTTTTGCTTTTACTCTATTTATATTTGTTTCACTGTTAAAAGTATAGTTTACACCAAAACCTGCTGACAAATTATCCATTAATCCGTAAAAAAATTCCGCACCTAAAGAAATAGGATTTTTTGCTTTAATACCCATAAGAAGATCGTCAGGCATTTCACCCGCACCAGACATTTTTAAACTGTTGCTTACACCCAACCCCAACTTTCCGTTGATAAACATGTCTCCTTTTGCTGCAAATGCAGGTGCTACCATTGCTACGGCCAACAACAAAACCAACAATCCTTTTTTCATTTACTGTCTCCTTTTATAAATTTTACTGCAATTTCTTACTTACAATTTGTCGTTATTATAAAAAAAAGAATGAAACTTGTCAAAAACAATGTAAGGACATCAAAAACTATTATTTAGCATAATCATAAGAATGTAAGGATAGCAAAAAAAACTGAAAGTTTTGTCAGTGAGACAAAAAATTCCCTAATTATTATTTAGTATAAGCATAAGAATGTAAGGACATAAAAAAACAGAATAGATTTTAGGCGAAATGAAGAAACGCAAGAGTGAAGTGTATGTTTTATCATACTCAAACTCTTGCGTTTCAAAATTGTAGCCAAAATACTTCTGTTTTTTTGTACTAATGTAGCCTCATTTAATTATTAATACATCGGAGGCATTCCCCCACCCATCGGAGGCATTGCCGGTCCGTCTTTCTTTTCCGGGATATCTGTTACAAGTGCTTCCGTTGTAAGAACAAGTCCCGCAATTGAAGCTGCATTTTGTAATGCTGTTCTTGTAACTTTTGCAGGATCAACGATACCTGCTTTTATCATATCAACAAATTCGTCGTTATCTGCATTGTATCCGTAAGAAGCATCTTTTTTATTTTTAATCTTATCAACTATAACCGAAGCTTCAATACCTGCATTTTCAATTATTTGTCTGATAGGACCTTCCAAAGATTTCTTAACTATATTTATACCTGTTTGTTCGTCGCTGTCTGCACCTTTTATACCGTCAAGTACGGATTGTGCTTTAAGTAATGCAACTCCACCGCCTGCAACAATACCTTCTTCAACACCTGCTCTTGTTGCATTCATTGCATCTTCCACTTTAAATTTCTTGGCTTTCATTTCAGCTTCTGTTGCCGCACCAACATTGATAACTGCAACTCCGCCTACCAACTTTGCCAATCTTTCCTGCAATTTTTCTTTATCGTAATCCGATTTTGTTTCTTCGATTTGTTTTCTTATTTGAGCAATTCTTTGTTCGATTTCTTTCTTGTCGCCCAAACCTGAAACGATCGTTGTGTTTTCTTTATCTACAACAACTCTTTTTGCCTGACCTAACATTTCTATTGTTGCTGCATCAAGTTTTAAACCTGTTTCTTCGGAAATTACCGTTCCGCCAGTAAGAATTGCGATATCCTGCAACATTTCTTTTCTTCTGTCCCCGAATCCCGGAGCTTTAACAGCGATAACTTTTAATGTTCCTCTGATTTTGTTAACAACCAATGTCGCAAGTGCTTCGCCTTCGATATCTTCCGCTATAATGATAAATCCTTTACCTGTTTGAACAACTTTTTCAAGCAAAGGAAGAATTTCCTGCATGGAAGAAATCTTCTTATCCGTAATTATTATATAAGGATCTTCCAACACACCTTCCATTCTTTCTGCATCTGTTACAAAGTAAGGTGAGCAATATCCTCTGTCAAACTGCATACCTTCAACAACATCCAATGTTGTATCTGCGGATTTACCTTCTTCAACGGTAATAACTCCGTCTTTACCGACTTTATCCATTGCGTTTGCAATCAAATCACCGATTTCTTTATCACTTGCTGAAATTGATGCGATTTGAGCAATTTCTTCTTTGCTGGAAACTTTTTTTGCTATCTTTTTAATTTCTTCTATAACTGCTGCAACTGCTTTATCGATACCTTTCTTTATATGATTTGCATTTGCACCTGAAGTTATATTTCTTAAACCTTCACCTATCATTGTTTGTGCCAAAACTGTTGCGGTTGTTGTTCCGTCACCTGCTATATCGTTTGTTTTGGAAGCAACTTCTTTAACAAGTTGTGCACCCATATTTTCAAAAGGATCTTCAAGTTCAATTTCTTTTGCAATGGTTACACCGTCGTTTGTTACTGTAGGTGAACCGAACTTTTTATCTAATACTACATATCTTCCTTTAGGTCCTAATGTTACTTTTACTGCATTTGCAAGTTTATCTACACCTTCTTTCATAGCTTTTCTTGCATCATCCGTATACTTTAATTGTTTAGCCATTTTATATATCTCCTTTATTAGTTTATAAGTTTATTGGGTTATTAGGTTATCGGTTGTTTTTTAG
>DJWX01000015.1:19897-49226 GCA_002448285.1 Candidatus Ruminimicrobiellum ovillum
TGTTTTGCCGTTAGTCGTTAAACTTATAACCCTATCACCTTATCACCCTATAACCTGTCGTTCTTACTCCAAAATACCTAAAACATCATCTTGTGACATTATCAAGTATGCAACGTTATCTATTTTAACTTCCGTTCCGGAATATTTGCCGTACAAAACTTTATCACCGACTTTTACATCCATAGGTATAACCTTACCGTCTTTACCCATTCTGCCGTTACCTGCTGCTATAACTGTTCCTTCCTGCGGTTTTTCTTTTGCGGTGTCGGGAATAATTATTCCGCCGATTTTCTTTTCTTTTGGTTCTTCGGCTTTAACCAAAATTCTGTCACCTAATGGTCTGATTTTCATCTTTTTCTCCTCCTAAACTATTTATATTTTTTGAGTCTCTTATTAAAATTTATTTTTAGCACTCTTGCTAAACAATTGCTAATTATATAACAAGTTTTTATTTTTGTCAATACTTTATGCAAAAAAAATATTGACAAATAAAAAAATAAAAATGTAAAATACTTTCCAATCACACTATATAATGTTTAATAAAATACTGAATAATTCACGAAAGCAAGGATGCTTTCACAAAGCAGCACGGGATGAATTATTCATTTTTTTGTGTAAAAAATTTTTATATAAGGAGCCAAAAGATGAACGCTTACGTAGAAAAAGTGTTGAAAGAAGTAGAACAAAGAAATCAGGGCGAAGCTTTGTTCTTACAAGCAGTAAAAGAAGTTTTGGAATCAATCAGCCCGGTAATTGAAAGACACAAAGAATATCAAGATGCAAGTATTCTTGAAAGAATTTGTGAACCTGAAAGACAAATAATTTTCAGAGTTCCTTGGCAGGATGATAAAGGTGCTTTCCATGTAAACAGAGGTTTCAGAGTACAATTCAATTCCGCTCTCGGACCTTACAAAGGCGGATTAAGACTTCATCCTTCAGTAAATTTAAGTACAATTAAATTTTTGGGATTCGAACAAATTTTCAAAAACTCATTAACAGGTTTAATGATGGGCGGCGGAAAAGGCGGTTCGGATTTTGATCCTAAAGGTAAATCAGATAACGAAGTTATGAGATTCTGCCAAAGTTTTATGACAGAACTTTGCAAATATATCGATGCAGATACAGATGTTCCTGCAGGAGATATCGGAACAGGTGCAAGAGAAATCGGTTATATGTTCGGTCAATATAAGAGAATAAGAAATGTGTTCCACGGAGTTTTAACAGGTAAAGGTCTTACCTACGGCGGATCCCTTGCAAGAACACAAGCAACAGGTTACGGAGTTGTTTATTTCTGTAACGAAATGTTAAAAGACAGAGGAACTTCTTTTGACGGAAAAACAGTTGTAGTTTCAGGTTCCGGAAATGTTGCAATATATGCAGTAGAAAAAGCTCAAAGTTTGGGAGCAAAAGTTGTTGCAATGTCCGATTCCAACGGATACATATATGATAAAGACGGTATCGATTTATCTATAGTAAAACAATTGAAAGAAGTTGAAAGAAAGAGAATAAAAGAATATGCAAACTTGAAGAAGGGTGCAGTTTATACGGAAGGTTGCAAAGGTATTTGGACAATAAAATGCGATATCGCATTACCATGCGCAACACAAAACGAACTTGACGGTGAAGCAGCAAAGACACTTTTGAAAAACGGTGTAATTGCAGTTGTAGAAGGTGCTAATATGCCTTCAACACCGGATGCAGTAGAAGCATTCATAAATGCAAAAATTGCTTATGCTCCGGGTAAAGCATCCAACGCAGGCGGAGTTGCAACATCAGGTCTTGAAATGGCACAAAATTCTCAAAGACTTTCTTGGACATTTGAAGAAGTTGATAACAAATTACATCAAATTATGATCAATATTCACAAAAATGCTAAAGAAGCTGCAGAAGAATACGGAACACCCGGCAACATGGTTAACGGTGCAAATATTGCAGGTTTCAAAAAAGTTGCAACAGCAATGTTGGCTCACGGACTTATCTAAAAGATTAGAACTTTGGAAGATTTGAAGAATTGAAGTAAAAATATGATATAAAAACGGGAAGAAATTTGTTCTTCCCGTTTTTATTTTATTTAAGTAAATAAAAAAAAGGAAGGAGATTTTTTCTCCTTCCTTTTTGTGTATTGTAATAAGTATTATCTCTTTGAGAATTGGAATCTCTTTCTTGCTTTCGGTCTTCCCGGTTTCTTTCTTTCTACCATTCTCGGATCTCTTGTTAAAAGACCTTCTTTTCTCAATGTATCTTTCATGGATTCGTCTATTGTTAAGATTGCTCTTGCCAATGCGTGGCTGACTGCTCCCGCTTGTCCCGAAACTCCGCCGCCGTTAACATTTACATAAACATCATATTTCTTTGAACCGGACCATACTTCGATAGGTTTCAAAGCAATTTTTGTGTTTCTTTGTAAACCTTTAAAATATTCTTCAACGGTTTTATCGTTTATAACGATTTTGCCTGTACCTTCAGACATCCTTACTCTTGCAACTGCATTTTTTCTTCTTCCTGCTTTTAAATAACCTGTATTCATATTTTTTTATTTCTCCTTATTTTGTAACTGCTTGTGCTTGGTGAGTATGTTCTGCACCTTTGAAAAGTTTCAATCTTTTCATTTGTTTATCTGCTAATTTATTTTGCGGTAACATTCCTTTTACTGCAATTCTTACTGCCTTTTCAGGATTTTCTGCCATTAATTTCGAATAAGGAGTTAATTTTGCTCCGCCGGGATAACCCGAGAACGAAAAAGCTGTTTTTTGTTCAAGTTTTTTACCTGTAAGAACAATTTTTGAAACGTTTGTTAATACAACAAAGTCTCCACAATCTATATGAGATGTATAAATTGCTTTTCTTTTTCCTCTTAATAAAGCTGCTACTCTTACTGCCAATCTTCCCAATACTTGACCATCAGCATCTATAAAATGCCATTTTCTTGTTATTTCTTCCGCTTTCGGAAGATAAGTTTTACCATTCTTCATTTTAGTCGAACCTACCTATTTAGTATATTAAATCTGTATTTTATATAATTTTGGGCTCATAGTCAACTGAAAGTCCACTCTTTCGTTAACTATAGGATTATACAAATACAAAATTTTGTTTCACAAAATTTTAGTTTATGGGATTATTGGTTTATTGGGTTATCGGTTATTTTTTAGCTGTTTGTCGTTGCTGTTTTCAACCTATAACCCTATCACCTTATCACCCTATAACCTGTCGTTCTAATTTCTCAAAGATATTCCCAAATCTTTGTTCCACTTTTCCAAAAGAATTGCGATATCTTTATTTACTTCCGTATCGTTCAATGTCTTATCGTTATGTCTGTAAGTTAATCTAAACGAATAACTTATTTTACCCGCACCTAATTTTTCGCTTTCATACACAGAGAACAATGACCAATCTTTTAATATTCCGCCGTCTTTCATTACATGTTTTATAATTTTTTCTATCTTTTCAAACTTAATTGTTTTATCTGCAACAACGGAAATATCTCTTTTTACCGCAGGGAACTTTGCTACATGTTCGTAAGCATTAATTTTGTTTTTATAATTTTTTTCTATATTTTCTGTTTCAATTTCCGCATATATAACTTCATCGTTGGTATTTTCTGCAACATCCGGTCTTAAAACACCGAATTGACCGACAACCTTACCGTGATAAACTATTGCCGCCGTTTTTCCCGGATGATAATATTTTGCAGGTGTTCTGTTTTCGGCTATCGTAAACTCTTTTGACGGTAATATGTTTGATATAATACCGCTTGCAAAATAAAAATCGAATACAGGATTTTGTTTCGATGATTCCCAATTCCACCACGGTTGCCATACAGGTCCGGACATAAGTATTCCCAAAACTCTTCTTTCACCTTTATCGTCAAATATTTTACCTACTTCAAACAATTTTATGTCCGTTGTCGCCTGACCTATATTAAAATCAAAATTTTTCATAAGGCTCGGCAACAATGAAGGTCTTAAAACTTCGTTTTCTTTTGATATCGGATTTGCAATTTTATATGTATATTTTAAATATAATTTATCCAAATCTTTTATTTCGGCAAAACTGTAATTCATAGCTTCGCAGAACCCGAGTCCCACCAAAGAATTGGTTATTTGTTTTATTAATTTATTCGATCCTTTTTGCTCGGTTGAACTTATACCGGAATCTATATCCATAGGAATATTTTCGTAACCGTTAACTCTTGCAATTTCTTCTATCAAATCAACTTCTTCTTTAATATCGTTTCTGTAAGAAGGAACTTCGGCTATAAGAACATTTTGAACTTTTGAACTTATTTCTATACCCAAAAATCTTAATATATTTGCTATTGTTTTTTCATCAACGGCATACCCCAAAAGTTTTTCTACTCTTTCCACTCTTAAGTTTATTACAACTTTTTCGTTGTCGGGACTGTTATAATCTTCTCTTGTTTCAAGTCTTCCGCCGGCAAGTTCCGTTATAAGATTCAATGCTCTCCAACTTGCCATTTCGGCAACTTCCCAGGATGTTCCTCTTTCATATCTGTAAGATGCATCGGTGGAAATATTTAATTTTCTTGCTGTTTTTCTAACACTTCCGGGATTAAATACCGCAGCTTCCAAAAATACTTCGGTGGTTGCATCCGTTATTGAAGAACTTTGTCCTCCGATAACACCTGCTATTGCAAGTGCTTTTGAACCGTCTGCTATAACAAGATTATTTTTATCCAACTCGTGAGTTTTACCGTCGAGTGTTGCTAACTTTTCACCGTCGTTTGCTCTTCTTACCACAACTTTTCCGCCTGAAAGAGTGGTAGCATCAAAAGCATGTAACGGTTGACCTAATTCCAACATAACATAGTTGGTAATATCCACAACATTGTTAATTGATTTTACTCCGCAACTTTCAAGTTTATCTTTCATCCATTTGGGAGAAGGAGCAATTTTTACACCTGTTATATGGCAACCGATATATCTTGTACATAAATCTTTGTCTTTTACTTCAACAAGATTTTTTTCGGCATATTTTGCTGTTTTAAGCGGAGGCAATGTAACGATTTTTTGCAATTTTGCAGCAATTTCTCTTGCTACTCCCCAATGACTTAAACAATCACCCCTGTTGGTTGTAATTTCTATTTCCAAAATTGTATCTTGTTTTTCCAAAACATCTTCAAGTTTTTTACCTAAAGGAGTTTTTTCATCCAACACCATTATACCGTCGGAACTTTCTTCCAATCCCAACTCTTCTTTAGAACATATCATACCTTCGGAAGATACACCTCTTATTTTAGATGCTTTTATAGTAAAATTTCCGGGTAACACCGCACCGATTAATGCAAGAGGAACCGTTTGCCCCGCTGCAACATTGGGTGCACCGCAAACTATTTGATAATCTTTTGTTCCGTCGTTAACTTTACATATTGAAAGGTGATCGGAATTAGGATGTTTTTGTCTGTCTAAAACTTTTGCCGTAATAACTCCGGACCAATTAGTTCCGCCGCCTACAACCGTTGTTTCAACGCCCAAAAATGTGAGCATTTTACAAAGGTCTTGCGGTTCCATATCAAAATCTACTAACTCTTTTAACCAATTATATGAAATCTTCATTTTTTATATATTCCTCTTTTTTATAATCAAATTAAAACTGTCTTAACACTCTTAAATCGTTTTCGTATAAAACTCTCATATCGTCAATTCCGTACTTAAGCATTGCAAATCTTTCAACACCCAACCCGAAAGCATATCCCGTATATTTCTCGGGATCATATTTTACTGCTCTGAAAACGTTAGGATGTACCATTCCGCATCCCAACACTTCTATCCAACCGCTGCCTTTACAAACTCTGCAACCTTTACCGCCGCAGAATACACATTTCATATCCACTTCCGCAGACGGTTCGGTAAACTGGAAATGTGAAGGTCTAAATCGTATAGGCAATTCCTGATTGAATAATCTGTTTATAAATAACTGCAATGTTCCTTTAAGTTGTGCAAATGTGATATCTTCACCGACTACAAGTCCTTCTATTTGATGAAATATTGCAGAATGTGAAGCATCGGTTGCTTCGTTCCTGTAAACTCTTCCCGGCACAATAACTTTTATGGGAGGTTTTGATTCTTCCATAATATGTATTTGTGCGGCTGAAGTTTGTGTTCTTAACAAATTTTCCGAATTTTCAAGATAAAATGTATCTTGAGTATCTCTTGCGGGATGATCTTTAGGAATATTTAACGCTTCAAAATTGTACCAATCGGTTTCTATTTCTCTGCCGCCGGTAACATTAAATCCCAAAGAAATAAATATATCGCTCATTTCTTCTATTGCTTTACTTATTATATGGTAATGACCTTTAGGAAAATTAAACGAAAAAGCAGTAGAAATATCTATCTTTTCGTTTTTCATTTTTTCTTCTAAAAGTTTGTTTGTTATCTCTTTTTTCTTTGCTTCCATCGCTTCGGTTAACTGTGTTTTTGCCAAATTAACCTGCGAACCGATTTCTTTCTTTTCTTCTATCGATAACGAAGAAAGAGATTTTAAAATTTCGGTAATTTTACCTTTCTTACCTAAATATTCAACTTTGATATTTTCAATATCTGCAAGTTGTGCGGCTTGAAGTTTGTTTAATGCTTCGTTAAGTATTCCGTTGATATTATTATTCATTGTTCATTCCCGTAATTTTACTAATATGTTCTTTTGCGACCTTGTTTTCTTTATTTAGTTCAAGAGTTTTATCGTACATCTGTTTTGCTTTAATGAAATCTTGCCTTTCTTCATATATTAACCCTAAACTGCAGTATGCCTGCCAACATTTAGAATCTTTTTCCAACACTTTATAAAACTCTATTTCCGCTTCTTCAAACTTACTGTTCAAAAAATAAAAGTTCGCCAACTCCAACAATTGTTCCTTTGTACTTTCTTCTGCCATATATAACCTACAACTTTTTAAACTTTTTTAACTGTTCGTCTTTTCCTACAACCACCAAAATATCGTTTTCCAATATTTCGTCATCCGGACCGGGAGCAATATTCGTTTCTTCTTTAATATCACTCTGTCCGTCATCGTTTATAAACGGAACATTTCTTTTTATTGCTATTATGTTTACTCCGTACTTGTTTCTTATGTTTGCACTTTTTATCGTCTTTTTCCAAAAAGGTTCCGGAGCAATTATTTCCACAAGATTATAATCTTTGGAAAATTCTATCTGTTCCAATATGTTCGGACTTGCCATACTTTCCGCAAGTTTTTTTGCCATTTCAAGTTCCGGATAAATAACTTTATCGGCACCTATTTTTACTGCAATTTTTGAATGCCACATACTTGTACATTTTACAATTACGTTAGGCACTCCCAAATCTTTTGCTATAAGGGTTGCAAGAATACTTGTTTCAATATCTTCACCCATAGAAATTATAACCGTATCGCAGTCTGCAATTCCGGCATCTTTCAACGATATATCATCGGTTGCATCCGCAACTATTGCCTGTGTTACAAAAGAACTTATTCTGTTAACTACTTCTTCTTTATGGTCAATCGCAAGTACAGGGAATTCTCTTGCTGCCAATTCTTTTGCAACATTTGAACCGAATGTTCCTAACCCTATCACTCCAAATTGTTTTTTTGCCATAATTTCTCCGTTTGTTACAGTTTTTATCCTATAAGGATTCTGCCTTCAGGATATTTTATATTGTTTGCAACAGGTTTTCTGTTCATCAAATATATAAGTATCGTTATTGCTCCGATTCTGCCTACAAACATAGCCAATATCAACAATATTCGGCCCGTTACAGACAGTTGCGAAGTAATACCGAGAGACAACCCTACGGTACAAAAACCGGATACCGCTTCAAATATAACTTTCAATGTGTCAAGTTGCGGTTCTACAAACAACATCAAAGTAATAAACAATACAACCAACACTATCATAAGTATAAAAACTAAAAGAGCTTTTCTTACCAAATCGTAATCCATACTCTTTTTGGCAAGAACATAATCATCCTGCCCTTTTATAACACTTCTTATAAATACAAAGACCAATGTTAAGGTGGTAATTTTTATACCGCCGGCAGTACTGCCCGGTCCACCGCCTATAAACATTAATATTATTAAGAAAAATGCGGTAAATGTTGTCATGGTAGACATCGGCAAAGAATTAAATCCCGCCGTTCTTGAACTTATTGCTTGGAAAATCGAATTGTTTACAACCCAACCCCAGGCAGAATCATGATTTATAAATGTACAAGCCTGGCCTGCACAAAAAGCAACAAATCCCAACCCTATTAAAAGTGCGGTCATCCACAAAATTACTTTTGAATGAAAAGTAAGTTTTATGTTTTTGCCTCTGATTTTATCCATTACATCCACTAATACAAAAAATCCGAGTCCGCCCAAAACAACAAGTGCTACAACAGTATAAAGTACTGTCGGGTTACTTGAAAATCCTTCCAAACTGTTACCGAAAGGGCTGAAACCCGCATTACAAAATGCGGACACGGAATGAAATATTCCGCAATATATTGCTTTTCCCAAAGGGAAATCTTTCAAGAAACCGAAAGTAAGAATTATCGCACCCAACAATTCTATATTAAGCACAATAAATACTGCTTTTTTTAATAATTTAAAGAGCTCACTGAAAGAACTTATATCAAAAAGTTCCTGCATTATTTTTCTGTCTTTTAAAGCCATCTTACCTATTAAAAGACCTAATCCCGTTGAAACCAACATATACCCGAGACCGCCGATTTGTAATAATAAAAGTATTATTATCTGACCGAATTGAGTAAAGTAAGTTCCTATATCTACAACCGTTAAACCCGTTACACAAACTGCCGATGTAGCGGTAAACAAACACGTCAACACCGAGAAAGCAGCACCATCTTGCCTTGCAAAAGGTAGGCACAACAATGCTGTTCCCAAAAGTATTAAAGCTATAAAAAATAAAATTATAGTTTTAACAGGTGATCCGTTCATCCGTCATTATGCAGCTTTTGCTATTTCTACCAATTGTTTAAATGTTGCGTTATCGGTAACCGCAATTTCCGCAAGCATTTTTCTATCCAAAATAACATTTGCTTTTTTAAGACCGGAAATAAATCTGTTGTAAGACAAACCTTCTTCTCTTACTGCAGCATTCAATCTTACTATCCACATTCTTCTGAATGTTCCTTTTCTGTCTTTTCTGTCGTTATATGCATATACCAAAGACTTTTCAACCTGTTGAATAGCCATTCTCCAACGATTGTTTTTATCCGAATAATAACCTTTGGAAAGTCTAAAGACTTTTTTCTTTCTTTGTCTTGTTTGAACAACGTTTTTTACTCTCATTATCTTTTCTCCTTAATTTTCTTAAAAAAACTACTTTGCGTAAGGCATAAACTTTGCCATTCTTTTCATATCGGTACCGTCTACTATTTGGGATTTTCTCAATTTTCTTGTTGTTTCACCCGGATTTCCCGTAAGTAAATGTCTGTTACCTGATTTTTTATACTTCAATTTACCTGTTCCGGTAGCTCTGAATCTTTTTTTTGCACCGGTATGAGTTTTCATCTTTGGCATAATTAGTGCTCCTCCAATATTTTATTTTTTATTTTTAGAATCTTTCTTTTTAGGTGTCAAAGTTGCAAATGACCTTGTACCCATAGAAGATAATTTACCTTCAACTACTGCTATATCTTCAACTGCCGCCTGAACTTTTTCCAAAACGGCAAGACCTAAATCTTTATGTTGCATTTCTCTTCCGGAAAACATAACCGTTATTTGAACTTTATCTCCGCCTTCAAGGAAATCTCTTATCTTTTTTAACTTCACATTAAAATCATTTTCGGCAATTCTTGTTCTGAGTCTGACTTCTTTCAACTGCATATTTTTCTGTTTCTTTTTAGACTCTTTTTCTTTTTTCGCCATTTCATAACGAAACTTTGAAAAATCCATAATTTTACATACTGGCGGCTTAGCTTGCGGAGCAATTTCTATTAAATCCTGCCCTGCATCCCTTGCTTTTTGTAAAGCAACCGCTATCGATACTACACCTACCTGTTCGCCTTTCTCATCAATAAGTCTTACTTCCGGTACTCTTATGTACTGATTAGTACGATATCTTCGAATATCTATACAATCCCCCTCGCAGGACTTTCACCTGCAAAAATAAAAAATAGAACGGATAAAGATACCCGTCCCATATATACAATACTGCCATAACTCTAAACTTATAAAACCTTTTCCCTAAAAGTAAGGTGAAGGTGAGTCGGGACGACTTCTTTACCAATTTAGTTTGATTATTATAATTAAATTATTTTAAAAAGTCAACAGCAAAGCAATGTACAATGTATAATGTACAATTTACAATTAATGAAACTTTTAAATTTTTCAAACGAATGGCTTTTTTGCTTGGAAATGAGAAATTTTAAAAGACATATCTATAGATTGCCACAGGGCTAAAGCCCTTCGCAATGACAAACAAAAAATACAATTTCTAATTCCTAATTGCTAATTGATTTTAAGATTGCTTCTTCCATGGAAGAAGGATCGGCAACATTTTTACCAGCAATATCAAATGCCGTTCCGTGTCCGGGTGAAGTTCTTACAAAAGGAAGTCCCGCGGTAACGTTTACTATTTTCTTGGGGTTCAAAATTTTTAAAGGTAACATTATTTGATCGTGATACATTCCGACAAGCAAATCATACTTATATTTTAAGAACTTTGCCCATGCAACATCTACAGGGTAAAGTCCGCAAATATTGTATCCTTTTTTCTTTAAAGTATTTATTGCCGGAATAATTTTTTCTTTTTCATCGTTACCTAAAATTCCGTTATCACCGGCATGAGGATTTAATGCACATACCAAAATTTCAGGTTTTCTTTTTAAAAAAGATTTAACGAAATCCGCCGAAAGCGCGGTTGTTAAAACAATATCTTTTTTAGTTAAAACGGACGAAACTTTTGATACAGGCAAATGCCTTGTTACCATAACCGAATTTATGTTATCGCAAATCATCATCATACAATAATTCTTTGTTTTTGTAAGTGCAGCCAAAAATTCCGTATGACCGGAATATTTTAATCCCGCATACTTAAACGATTCTTTGGATACGGGAGCTGTAACCATAGATTTTGCTTGCCCGTTCATACACATTTTTACGGCCTGTCTTATGGCATCACAAGCTATAAGTCCAGATACTTTTGACGGTTTTCCCAAAACAAATTTTTCGGAATAGTTCGAAGAAAAAACGAATTCCGCTTTTTTTGGTTTTTTGTTTATATCAAAATATTTTGATATTACATTTTTGTCACCGACAACAACAGGGCTGCAAACCCTTTGAACTTTCAAAGAATTTACAGCCCTTAAAACTATTTCCGGACCTATACCTGCCGGGTCACCTATTGTTATTGCTACTTTCGGTTTTAACATCTGTTACCAAACTTGGTTGATTTTTATATTTGCTTTTGTTTTTAAACCTTCAACCCATTTATCGTAAAGTTTTTTACCGTTCTGTCTGTACAAAACTTCCGCCAAATCGTTTCTTACATCTTCAAATGTAAAAGATTGGCTTGCTCTGCTTTCGGTTACTCTTATAAAATGATAACCCGAATCTGTTTGCACAGGTTCTTTTGTATATTGACCTACCGTCATACTGAAAGCTTTTTCTTCCAATCTTTTATCCAAATCACCTTTTACTACAAAACCCATATCACCTTTTCTTTGTTTAAGTAAAGAATCTTCCGAATACTTTTCGGATGTTGCTGAAAAACTTGCACCGGAAGCCAACTCTTTTTTAACACTTGCAACTCTGCCTTCTGCAGCTTTTCTTTCTTGAGGTGTTGCATTTTTATCGCACTTAATATAAATTTGGTTCAATCTTACTTGTTCCGAAGACATTCTTTTTAACAATTTTGCAACTGCATCAACAGTTTCTTCATCTTCCTTGGAAAGCCCCAAATTTTCACCTTTCATCTTAGCTCTTACATTATCATAAAATTTCTTAACATCCGTTTCGCTGGGTTGTTTTATGTTGCTTTTCATTTCTCTTTCAACGAGCTTTTGAACCATTAATTGTTCTTCTATTCTTTTTTCAAATTGGACTTGAGTTAAACCTTCGTTTTTTAATTCGGCCTGAAAAGTTTCATCGTTAGGAAATCTCTTTTTTACTTGATTTACAGCTTCATCAAGTTCTCTTTTAACAATTTTTATTTTTTGTTTTTTAGCTTCCTGAGTTAAAACCATTTGATCGATTCTTTGTTCCAAAATTTGATTTTTTAATTCATTTATTTTTGAATCGGATTGTTCGGTTACCGGTGTCATTGCCATATATTGTTGAACCATAGGCTCAACTATTTTATCGAACTCCGAACTCATTAACGGTTCTCCGTTAACTATAGCCAATGTTTTATCAACAACTTCATCGGAAAAAGCAACTCCGCTGATAAGAAACATCATACATACCAATGATAAAATTTTTTTCACTTTATTATCCCCCTATAACAAAATACTAATTTGAAAACTCTTTTAAATCCGGTTCTTGTTGCACATCAATATTGTCTGTAAGCCCAGAACCGTTTATATTATCCAATTTTGAATAATCTACAGTTACATTTAATTTTTTCTTTGCATCTTCAAACCATTTTTCAAATTTTGTTTTTTCTATAATATTTTTTATTTCCGCCTTTGCAACATCTTCAGGAATAGGTTGCAATTTTTCTTCCGATACTTTCGTTATTATATGTAATCCGAAAGGTGTTTCAACTATATCGGATATTTCGCCGTTTTTCAAATTAAATACGACATCTTCAAATTCTTTTACAAGTTCTCCTTTTCTGAAAGGACCGATTTGTCCCCCTCTTTGTGCGGAAACTTTATCTGTAGACATTTCTTTTGCTACGATATCAAAATTTTCCCCTTTATTTATTCTGTCATAAGCAATTTCCGCTTCTTCTCTTGTAGGTACAAGAATATGTTTTGCAATTACGGCTATCGGATTTGTAAAATCAGTTTTATGCTCTTCGTAATATTTATTTATTTCATCTTCGCTTGCGGATATCATATTTTCCTGAACTTCCTTAATGTACATTTCTATCATTAAACCGTCTTCATAATCTTTCAATTGTTTTTTCTGTTCATCTTTAAAATCTTGTATAGAGTTTTTGTATTCTTCTCTCTTATCTACGCCGGCTTGTTTTGCGGATTCGAGTATCAATTTTTCTCTAACCAATAAATCAATAAATTGTTTTTTTCCGGGTTCGGTATTAATATATGCCTGATATGCCGGAGGTGCCGACATTAATCTTTCGGAAAAATCTTCGGTTGTTATACTATCGTTACCAACCTTGGCAAGAACATCTCCTTTCTGTTTACAGGCCCCTAAAACCATCAAACCGCAGATCAATAATGTAACTAATTTACAAATTTTCATTTTTAACAACTCCTTTTTAACGAATCACAAATTTTAGACTACTGCTGCATCAATAATGTTTCACTTAAAGCTTTCAATATAAAATAAACATTTTTTATTATATTAAAAAAAAACTGTTTTTAATATCTTCATATTGTATTAAATTTTGTTTAAATATAAAAGCATTAAAAAAAGTTTAAGACTTGACTAAAATACAAATGTATATTATAATATTGTATATTAATTAATATTACTTTGGAGGCTATATGAAAAAAGAACTTACGGAAAAGCAGGAAAAAGTTTTGGAATTTATCAGAAAGTTTCACACCGCTAATGCAATGATGCCTACCGTTAGAGAAATTGCAAAAAATTTTAAATTATCTATCGGGTCGGTTCAACAACATTTAAGAGCACTATTATCAAAAGGTTTTTTAGTAAAAAGAGGATCTTTATCAAGAGGAATAGATTTTCCAAACAGAAAAACTTTTACCCCGGTGGCAATTTTAGGCAGTGTTCATGCGGGAACTTTTTTGGAACAAATTGAAGATGCAAGTGATTACATTTATATTAACACCGATATCACAAGAAATAAGCAGTGTTTTGCATTAAAAGTAAAAGGTGACAGCATGGAACCGTCGGGAATTGTTGAAGGAGATACAATTGTGGTTTCTAAAGGAGAAGCTCCTTCCAACGGAGATATTGTTGTAGCTTTGGTGAATAATGAATCCGCGGTAAAAATGTATTTTAAAGAAAAAGGTAAAATATTTTTAAAATCCACGAACCCTAAATATCCTACATTAAGTTCCGATGAATATGATATTGATATTGTCGGAAAACTTATATATTTGGTAAGACAATACAGAGGATAATAAGGTATATTTATGGCAAAAGGTTTAAAAATATTTTTTTATATATTGTTTGCTTTTGATATTATTATCGGAATAATTTTATCTCTGTTCTTAAATATTGTTATCGGTATAACGACAGCTTGTGTTTTGTTGCTTATAAACATAATCACATTTGTTGTTATTTTAAAAATAGAGAAAAAGAAAAAAGAGATTGATAATATCAGTAATAAAATTATTTATTAATTTTTGTTATTTTTATATTTTTCCCAAATATTCCATAAATTAACAGCACTAACAAAACATATGTCATACATATATACACAAACAAATCTCCGATTTTATCGTATATCGTTATGTAATTATTTGTGTATACTGTTTCTTCAAAACAGACTTGTTCTTGATTTTTAATTTGTTTTGTAATTTTACCTGTCGGTGCAATTACACCGGATATTCCGGTGTTTGATGCAACAATAAGATATTTTCTGTTTTCTATTGCTCTGAAAATATTTAACACAAAATGCTGATACGGATAAGAAAGACCGTCGCACCAAGCATCGTTTGAATGTGTAGTTAATAAAGTTGCCCCTTTTAAAACTAACTCCCTTGATAAATAAGGATAATAGTTTTCCGAACAGATATTTATTCCCAAATTATATTTATCAAAATCAAAAACTTTTAAATCGTGCTCTTTACTGAAATTATCGGTCAAATTTACTTTTTCCAAAAGTTTAACAAGAAAATTTTCAAAAGGCACATATTCTCCGAATAAAACAAGATGTTTCTTTTTATATTTATCTGCAATGTTACCATCTCGAGAGATAAGAAATATTGAATTATATAACTTTTTATTTTCAACTGCTTTGCCGCCTATTAAACTTAAATCGGAATATTTTGAAATATCTTTAACTAAAGTTTGAATTTCTTCATTTTCTTCTAATATTCTCGGCAAAACAGTTTCAGGATACAAAATTATTTCACAGTTTTTATCTTTGAAAAATTGTGCGTTAGTATATATAGTATTTATTATCTCGTTTTTTAAGCTTTTTCTCCATTTCTTCTCTTGAGCAATATTAGGTTGAACAACTCCTATTTTTATTTCATTTTTAGTACTCATTTTTGTTATTTGATTTATTCTAATAAAACCATAACCAAGCAATGAAGATAAAAGTAATACTGCAACTATTAAAAACTTTTTATTCTTGTTATATAACCAATAAAATATCAAAAAATTTACAAATATTATTACAAAAGATATGCCATACACTCCAAAAACATCGGAAATTTGTATTATTTGTGTAAACGAACTTTGTGAATATCCTAAAAGATTTATCGGAAAACCGCTTAAAAAATAATTTTTTATATATTCAAAAATGACCCATAAACTTGCTGCAAATATTGCAGCTATTATTTTTTTATAACTCTTAGTGATATTAACTATTGAAGACCATAAAACAATATATGTCGTTTGATAAAGCCAAAACAATATTGCTACTATCAATGCTGCTTTTATTGATTTGGTATTTGTAAACAAAAATAAAAACATCCAATTGAATGCAATTAGGGAACTTACAATTCCGGTAACAAATCCATACAACGCAGAATATTTTAAGTTATTCTTATATACACAGTATATTAACGGAATAAAAGCTATCCATGCTAAAAAAAAGAAATTAAATTTTTGAAATGATAATGCAAGTAATACACCCGACAATATCGAGAATATCATATATTTAAATTTATATTCTTTAATTATAAATTTATTTATTATATTTTTTATCATAACATTATTATATTATTTTACAATTAAAAAAGGCAGATGATTTTTTCATCTGCCTCTTTCGTTATTGCTGTTTTTTTCGATTATGCCGCCGCTGCTATCGCATGAATATTTCTCATACTAAAGCTCATCATCGGTGTTCTGTATTTCTTGTCTGATCCTGCCAACAATTCCATTACATCTTCTATCTTTGCATCTTTTGCAAACTTAATATTCTTATCCACTATCGTGCTTTGTAATTTCTTAACATCTATTACAAAATCTCCGTCACTTGCTTTAGATACTGATGTCTTTACCCCATCTTCAAACATATTTACTATCACATTCTGATTTACTGCTTTACCTACTATCAATTTTGCCATTATCTCTTCTTCGTTTGCCGTCGTTAACCACTCTTTGTCTGTTCCAACTGTCATCAATAAGTCTCTCAATGTCGTTACTAACTCTATCTCTACTCTTACTTCCGCTTCACTCAATTTCCCTTCTTTTCCTAATGCCACCGCTTCCGTTATCTTTCTCGTTGCTCCCTGTACTATCGCTTCTTTGTTACCCATTGCACTCTCATCCAATCCTATGTATTCCAACATACTTGCCGCATCTTTGTTCCATATCGATAATACATATTTCAATGCTTTACTCAATTCACCGGGTGCCGTTACTCCGTCTATTATCTTCTCCAACATCTCTTTTCCGTCTCCGTATTTATTCGATTTTGCTCTCTTGAACATCTCTCCTACTACTTCTTTGACTCCGCTATCCACATATGTAACTTCTTTTTCTCCTTTTGCTGTAAGCATCAATCCGCTGAATCCTTCTTCTTTGAAGAACGATTCTACTGTCGTCATCTCTTCTATCTTCCTGCCTTGTGCATCCGTTCCTGTATATGTCACATATCCGTCTGATATCTCTGTTACCGTTACTACATGACCTATATCACTTCCTTCGTTCTCCATGTATGCCACAAACGGTGTCTTCAATCCGGACAGAACTATTCCTTGGCTTCCTTCTTCTTGTTTGAATTCTTTTATACTCTTTATTTCCTCTGTCTCTTTTCCTTTACTGTCTACTCTCTTATATGATACCAATCCGTCACTTATCTCTGTTACTACTATCGCATGGCCTGTATCTTTCATATACAACACTAACGGCTTTTCTTCACTGACATCTTTCGATTTTATCTTCGTTAAATCTATGTCTCTTTCTTTCATAGTTGCATAACTTAATCCCGTTCTCTGTCTTAATTCTCCTAATTCCGTTCCTTTCAATGTATCTCCTACTCCTGCCGCTTTCAATTTATCCTGTACATACGGTGTTGCTTTTAATGCTGCTTGTGTTAATGCTCTCAATGGTATTATCTTGCCCATTGTTTCTACCGCCACATCTACACAATCTTCTACATCTGTTCTGCTTACTACTTGTGATTCTTCCAATACCGGTTTTATCTTTTCTCCCAATACTTCTCTGTCTCTTGAATCTTCCTCTTTCGATTCCTCTATTACCAATACTATCTTCGTAACTTGCTCTTCTGTCAACTTACCGTCTTCTGCTACCGCTTCTATACTCTTTTTCGCTCTATCACTGCTTAATACTTCTACACTTACTTTCTTCACTACCGGTCCAAATACCGTTTCTCTGCTTAAGCTATAATAATTCTTCATGAACATGTCATATTTGTCACCCAATATTGCTCTTCTCGTCTTTTCTGTTTCAACCTTATTTACTTTATCTCCTCTCATCACTTCCGTCGCTTTCATAAAGTCTTCTCCGCTCATCTTATTGTAATACTTGTTTCTCTCAGCTTTACTGTTCATTATTCTATCTATCTTCTTCTCTACTACTCCTTCACCAAGAATATCTCTTACACTCATATCTCCTACTATATATCCCTTCAATATTGCATCTTCTCCGCTTACTAACTCTCTTACTCTTGCATCTATCTTAACTTGATCCGCTCCGTATCTTGCTCTTTCCTGTTCACTCAATCCTAAATATTCTTCTATTGTAAATCTCTTATAATTTGCTGTCTCTACTCTTCTATCTACCTTTGTTACCAAACCTTTTATATCTTTGCTTCTGTTTACTTCTCCGATTGTCAATTTCTCCATTGCCAATCCTTCAGGTACGCCCATTCTGTTCTTTATTTCCCTTATCTTCTTCTCTATCGCCTTTCTGTCTATTCCAAGATATTCATATAATTTATCTATTTGTTCTTCGCTCATTCCTCTCATCATTGCTCCAAATTCTCTGATACTCTTTCCTTGTATTGTTTCTCTTATTGTCTTTCTCGCTTTTCCTGCCTCTTTTAATATTCCGTTTATATCTTTTCCTTCAAAACCAAGTTTTTGTAATCCTTTAACTTCTTCAACTATATCTCCGTTATCTATTATCGATTTTATCGGTAAATTATCTACATCTATTTCTCCTAATTTCTCCAATTCTTTAGCTCTCTTATCATATAATGCGTATCCTAAATATCTTGTTGCTCCGTTTATTATTCCTGCTAAAGATATTCCTTCTCTTTCCGATATTATCTTTGCTCTGTTCATCGTCAATGTGTCTCCGAAGCTGGTTACTCTCTCCTTCATCTTATCTTCACTGCTGATTAATTGTTCTACATCCGTTAACTCTGCTATACTCATCTCACTTATCGCTGCTTTTTCAACATCACTCGTATATTTTTCTTCCAATTTACTCTTGTTATCTATCACATTACCTAAACCGAATGCCGTCATCGCCGTACTATATTCTTCTCCTAATGCCGCTCTTACTTCTCCTATCTTCTTTTCTCTTATTATCGTTCCTATCGCTTTCCCGCTTACGATATCTTCAACGCTGATCACACCATCGCTTATTAATGTCGATACCCCTTCAACATAGTCTGAATTTGATAATTCTTCTATGCTCATTCCTCCAACTACTTTTGCTACTATTTCGTTGTGTTGCTTTATACTTATATCTCTTCCTGCTAACGATTCTCCTACAACACGTTCTAATCTTTCTTTATTTTTATCTAATTTTTCCAATCCCATTACAGAAACAAATTTGTCAAGATTTCTTTCTCCTATCTCTTCTACTACTGCAGCATAACTCTTGCCCATATAAGTATCTCTTACATATTCATCCGCTGTTACCTTCATCATCTGTCTTACTTTCGTACCATCACTCAATTGCCCTAATGTCAATCCGGTATCAAATTTTATTACTCCGTCTAATTCGTCTAACAATGCAGATTTACTTAACCAATCAAATATCTTCTTATTATTATCCCTTACTATTTCCATATCTAATCCTGATGCTTCAAGCACAGTTTCTACATTAGGCAAGTTACTATCTCTCAATTGTTGTGGCGTTATTCCTCTTACTTGTTCATATAATTTTGCTCTTGTTATTTCTGTATCCGGATTTATCGTTATTAAGCCATTAGTTATCATACTTTGCAATTGTACTGTAAATGTTTCACTTGTCATCTCTTCTAATGTAAACGATCCGGCTAACTTTTTAGCTTCCGCTTCAGGAATACCTTTATTTTTAAAGAAGTTTACAAGCGTTTCATAATTTCCTTTTGCCGTACCGTATTCTATTCCTCTTCTTTCGATATCGTTTGCTATGTCATTATTTCCTGTCGTCTTATTATATGCCAACCTTTGTGCTATAACTTGATAATCTTCTACTCCTTGATCCATTATCTTTTGTAAATATAAATCATATGCCGCTGTTTCTGCTTCGCTTACTTTATCACTATACGGCGATTTCATTATCTCTAATACTCTATCTCTTCCTACCGTTCTTTCAAACTGTCTGTATGCCGATACCAGATTTTTATATTTTCCTTCTCCGTATGTCTCAATTATATCAGCTGCTCTCCTAAATTCTCTTGCGGCATCTTCTATTCCTATTATTTCTCCTATCGTCGTTGCTTTTAATAATCTTTCGTATTCTTCTTCGAAGCCTTTCCATGTGGATACTACTTTATTGTCTCTATCCGTAACAAAGTTATCACCATTTGCTATTACAGACAATGACATTCTGTCTATAACATCAAGCTCAACATTATTCATCACAAAATTATATCTGTCCGCAAAAACTTTAGGTTCTTGTGTAGGATATGTCATTCTTGCTGCAATTTCTAATATTTCTTCATCCGTAGGCAATGTTATATCTATCGGTTTTTCTTCCGTACCTCTTGTTTGTTCCATCAAGTTTCTTATATTGCCGATTCTAACATCACCATTATTAACTGTACTTACACCCTTACTACCTACCAAGCCTTCAAGAACATATTTCTCTTTATCACTTAATGTTATTGTTCCGTTTTGTGCCAAATCATATATTAATTTAGGCATATCATTAAATCTACTTATGTCACTCAATCTTAATTCTTTTCTTACAGCCTTTACTTCTTTATCACTCAAACTTCCTAAATATGCTTGCATATTTGCTATAGCAGTATCGGTTTCTTCTGTTATTGGCAATCCCATCTGTGCCATACGAGTTTTGAGTTCTGTAGAATCAACTGTCATTATATTTTCAACATCTGCAAGTCTCAAATCAATATTGTTGTCATATACCGAATTCCAACCTTTCACGGCTCTTCCGTCACTTATTGCGTTTGGTATTTTACTCAAAACAGCTTTTGCCTGTTCTATACCAGTAAACACAGTTTCAATAAAATCTTTCTTTTCCTTGGCTGTAGCTTGAGCATTTTCTTCGCTACCGTCTTTCTTTGCCAATGAAGATATGCCTGCCTTAGCAGCATTATATACCTGCATACCAAATACCTGTTTTATGGTATCAACAATAGATTGTCCTTGTAACTTGTAAGAACCACTTATTATTTGATTTCCACCGCCAACACCCAAAGCACCATTAATAATACCTAATACTGCTGAAGTCGGTAAGAATGCTGCTGACTGTTTCAATACAGAAACAGCATCGTTTATTAAAGGTGCTATAAACGGATGATTGTCTTCAAATTCTTTATAATCCGCTTTTGCTCTTTGTGCAGGAGATAAAGCTAAATTTTTATATTGAGCAGCATCTATTACCGGTGTTAATGCATTATAACTATCCAAAATCTTTTGTTCATCAGCATTTAAACCTATTCTACCAATTAATTTATCTCTATCAAGCTCGGTTTCATTAGTTCTAAGTTTTCCTGTTGTTAACTCATTTCTTACTTTTAGCATTTCAATATACATTGCAGAAGGTAGTTTTATATTTTGCTGTGCTAAATAACTTGGCGGATATTGAGCCTTTAATATTTGTTTTAAATATGGTCTGTAAACTTTTACATTATCCGACGTTATCATACCCATATTTGCAAGTGATGTTAAATTATCTACCGATATATCTTCTTTTGCTAATTGTTGAGCTATACTTAACGCATTATCTGCAATAGCCGAACTTCCTGTTTCTCCAGAAAAATCGAGACCTAACAATTCTCCCAACAATATTGCCAATGCTCTTGCTAAATCATCATCATCTGAAGCCATTTTAAGTTTTGTATATGCCTTAACTAATCTGACACCTTCATAAGTTAAATTTTCACCGACACTATATTTGTTATCATTCAAAATATCCATCAACTCAGTTTCGTTAATACCATTTGACTGTAACTGTTGCTGAGTTTGAGTTTTTGTCATCTGCATACCATTTGCAGCTGAGCTGAAATATGGCATAACCTTATCTGCTTGATGATAAATAATATCAAATGCAGCTTGAACGGAACTTGCATCAACATCTAAACTTACTATACTTCCGTCTGCATTTGCAGCTCCTGTTTCATCAAATTGAGCATTCTCCCATGCCTCAAGCCATTGCTGAGCCTTTGCTTTTGCTGCATCTGTTTCCAATAAAGTTACAAGGCTGCTAAATGCTTCTATTGCTTTCTGTCTTTGACTTTCCAAAGAATTTGTTATCTGATCTTTTCCTGATAATATTTCTCCTCTTCCAACAGTCGCTTCACCATCGGTATGATTATCAAATAAATTCTTCTGAACGTTTCTTATAACTTCTCTATCTGCTTCTGAAATTCCGGCTTCACCCATTAAATCTGCTATCGCACTCGTTACACATTTATCGTTTAAAGTATCTATCATACCAAACATTAACGAAGAAGAAGACTGCACAAAACCCTTATACATCTTTGCAAGCATCAATTTTTGTGCATCCGTTAAATTATTTATATCCTCTGCGGAAGTGATATTATCAAAAATTCCATATTTTGAATATTCTGAATTGGTTCTAAATTCATTTTGTAACCACTCATATATTCCGGCAGTTTCAACATCGCTCAACAATGTACCGATTTCAGACATATTTGCATAAACTGTTCTAGAGAACAATTCACCGTTATGTCTTCCAACTCTTCCAAAATCCTGATGTAAGAATGAATAGACGGCATCTGTACTGTCTGTGCTGAGTGCCCAATCTCCAGAAAAATCTAATCCCATACCGGATCTTTCATTACCCAAAATTATCTTAGTAACTCCTTCTTCAGCAAGTATATAACCGGTTTCTTCACCTGTTTCTGATTTCTTATATATATCATCAGCTCTTGTTGTTCCGTTTATTTCAAGTAATTGTATTACTTGACCGGTCTTAGAAGTTATCGTTGTTATACCGTTTATCTCAGATACTGTATACCCGCTATTTTCAGAATTTGCTATTTCCAATATTCTCGCTTTAATTTTATCTAATGTATCTTGTCTTACAGATGTAAAGAGTTGATTCATTCCGGTAGCAGAACCGTTCAAAATATTATTTGCTATAACATCTATTCCCGCATCGCTTATTGCTCCATTAGAGTCAATCATTCCGTTATCCGTTGTGAAAGCTTGTAAAGAAATTGTATTGTATGCTTCATAAGCCATTTGTGCACCCGGAACTTTATTTTGCATTGCTTTTCCAAGCTCATTAAGAACTTTTTGAGTATCTGTTTCTGTTCCATTATTGGTAACTGTATCAAATATTTGTAATGCAGCCGTTAAATCTTCAACTACTTTTTGTTTTGCATCAACAATCTGATCATGAAGTGCTCCTGTTGTTGTTTGTGCCTGTGCCAAATCTGCCTTAGCCTGTGCAAGTTTTGCTTCAAGACTATTTCTTGTTCCTCCTATATTAAGTTCACCGAAATCAAAATTCTTTTGAGTTCCAAATCTTGTCACTGTCATTCCGTAAACATCAGACAAAGTAGCAACATGTGATAAAGTTCCCGACATACCGACATATTGCCCTTGACCAAAGAATAATCCGCTCCTTGATGTTCCATAAGTTGTATGACTTGTTCTAACACAATCAAAAGCTCTTTCTATAGCCTCTTCTTCCGTACATCTCAAATCAGCTTCAGCATTATTGGATGTTAAACACATTATAGTTGCAGCATAAGCATAACTGAAATCCGACAATATCATACTAGGTTCTGCTTGTCCCGTTGCACCTTTTGTTACCAATTTTCCAACTGCATCTTCTCCGACAAGTTCAGCATTATTGGTAAGCATATATTTATTTCCTGAACTTGCTTCACTCATAGCCTGTAACATAGATTTTACTTTACCGGTTGTAGCATCTTTTATACCACTTATCTGTTCTCTTACACTTCTCATTCCGGCTTCTGTAAATGAAACTTGCCCGTTTACGGTATCTACAACAAAATCTTTACCTTCAACTAAATTATTTGCAATAGCAAACAACTGTTTCATTGCTTCCTGTTGTTCTGTACTAAACTCTTGTCTTAATGTAGAATTACCGCCATCACTCATTACATAACTCATCGTTGTTTCCATGAATTTATGAACTTCATCAGCTATTGTAAGTCTTCCTGTTCTTGCCTGATGAGCTTTCTGAACATCCTGTAATCTTGTATCCTGCTCGGTGGCATTTCTTTCTGCAGTTGTTCTTCCAAAACCATACTGAGAATCTAACCATATACGAATACCGTTTTCATCATTCATTACTCTGGTATATCTTTCAATAGCAGTCATTTTCTCTCCGTTAAATTCAACAATTGAATCCGGTCTGTTCTGTGCCGCATCAACTATATCTCCCATTACATAAACAACTGCTCCGTTTCTTTCCATAAGAGCTTTGTTTTTCAAATGGTTATTTAATTCGGAATCATTTTGAACAATAAGATCCATATCCGCCTTACCGATATACGATCTTGCAAGGCCTATGGAATCGGCAATAAACGTTTTACCAAAACCTACTTCTGCATATATACCTTGGTTTGCACCACAAAGAACACTAAGTAATGCTCCATACTGTCCTAAATTATCTCCCTCAGTTTTATATCCTTTCCAACCTGTATAATCTCTAAAATTTCCCTCTAATTCCATAACAGCTTGATTGATACATTCTGCAAGCTTATTATAATCAAGATATGCCATATAATTATCGGATGAATAACCTGTTAAATATTCACTATATCTTTCACTGTTTATATCTATTTCCCTTCCTGAGAGTATATCTTCTACCAAAACCTGAAGACCGGCATTATTCATAAATCCTGAAGTTATTAATCCTCTGCTCATTAAGAAATTTAATGCTGCATATTTACCATTTTCACCTCTCAATAATTCATTTACCTTTCCTGCTTGTTCTTCTGCTGTAGTTGCATTAGAGCCTATACTGCGTGTTGCCGTATCTAATACTGTCTGTATTTCTGTATTTCTGACTTTAGCAGCAGCAATTTCTTCCGCTGAAACAGGTGTTCTGCTTTCTATAAGATTATTTACTTTCTGTTGCAAAGTATTTAATGCCGAACCTTCAGCAAAATTTAATGCCTGTAATCCTCTATTTAAAGTTTGTAAATCTGAAAGATTTAAATTAAATATTGCTCCTGACAAAATAGCACTATTGTTATCAACAAAAGTCTCTAATTGAGTAGTTAAAGAAGAAAGTTCTTCATTTGTTAAAGTAAATACTTTATTTTTGCTATTATTGGCAATATCAGCAATATATGCCAAATTTGAAACAAAACTCAAAGTTTCTTGCTGTATAACTTCGCTTACAACACTATTTTCCATTAATTGTTCAAATGTTGTTCTTCCTTCAGTAAATGCATACAAAGCTTCATTAACATCTTGTAATGCAACTAATCTTTCTCTTTGTTGCGCCGTTAATTCTCCTGGTACATTTTGTATAGTTTCTATTTCTGAAGAAAATCTTTGTTGCAACGAATTAACAGTGTTGTTAATAATATTAGCTTCTGCATTTGACAAATCTAAATTCTGCATAACATCCGATATATTAACAGCCACTCCGCTTATTGCACTTAAGTTGTTATATACTGCAAGTTGAACGAATGCATTTACGGCTTGAACATTGCCGGCATTAATATCAGCAACAATCTTACTGCTATCTAATACACCGTTCGCATTCGCATAATTAGAAACTAATGCTACAAGATTTACTTTTGTTTGCAAATTAAGTTCTGTAGCACCGTGGAATTCTTGGCTAAAAGTTAAGTTATTGAAGCCGTTATAATTACTTACAATCTGATAAGCATTTTGAAGTTGTGAAGCTGTAACATCTCCGTTCATAACAACTGATGCTGTGAGTGCAAGCATTAAGTTTTCAGTATTTACATCAGAAGTATTTAAACTGGCAACAGATTCTGATATAGCATTAACTTTTGCCTGAACAGTTGCCATGTCTGCTTTTGCAAAATCAGTTGTTTGTGCAACTGTTGCCAATGTAAGCATTGCATTTTGTAAACTTGTATTATTTGTAATATTACTGATAGACAATGTTTGTCCGTTAACAGTTATTGTTAAAGTATTATTTGCAAATGATGTTTGAGCAGTAGTTCCGTTGAGTGCAAACATAGAATCTATCATGCCGGTTACATTACTTGAACTTCCGTTAGAAGAAGCTAAAGCATTATAGTTTGCATTGTTTACAAAATTTGTATACATAGAATTTGTCAATGCTACTGATCCGGAAGGATCTAAATATTCAACAAAGTATTCAGCAACTGCAGGATCCATACCTAAAGAAACTAAACCGTGTTTAAGTACTGTTTCTTTTACCTGTTCTTCAACAAATCCACCTACCTGTTCACCTAAAAAGCTATGCTCAAAATTATATTTAAATTTATCAAATCCAGTAAGAGATTCTACCGGTGCTTGAGCTTCTATTGTTATTTTACCGGTAAATGTTTTTGAGAGTCCGGACATTAATTCTTGTGCCAAAGGCATACTTACATACATAATACCAGCAAACATTACACTATTACCCATATTCACGGATATTAAACTATCTGATTGTGCGGATTCTACAAATACTGCATTGGCAACACTATTTCCTAACTTACCAAGCCAACCATTACCAAAACCGCCATTTCCTAACCACTTATCAACCGCATCTGTTATTCCAAAGGTTTCAAATACAGCACCTATTACATTCATGCCAACATTTAATTTGGTCATAGAATACATATGTTGTGCCAATCCTTGCCAAGCTTTAAATGCTGCTACTCCACCTTGTGAACCGAATAGTGCACCAAAAGCCTTAACTGAACCTTTTAAACCGGTTACTATTGAATTAGGAATTGCTGCCAATCTTTCAGCAGCTGACAAATGTACAACTACTTTGTCTGCACTCGCTGCATTTGCTGCAGCTGTTGCACCTTCTGCTCCACCTCCTATACGAACAGGGAACAATATTGTCATTACTGCTGCTACAGCATTCATTACACCCATAAGTGTATCGCCTTTTTCAAAAGCAAGCGCGGAATTAAATGCCGCTGTTCCTGCAAGATAAGATGTTATAACTGCCGAAGCAACTAATGCTGCTCCAGTTAATGCAGGTGTTGCTGCCGCTAGCGCAGGAATAAATGCGGCAAGACCTAATCCACCTGTACATACAGTTACTACTATAGCTGCAACCGCTACAGCACCCATTATTGCCGCTTTACCTGCATCACCATCAGCAACAACCTGACTATATGACTTATTCAACATCATTGATGCTGACCAATTAAGAAGCACATTGCCAGAGAAATATTCGTTCCAACCTGCACCAAAACCTTTGCCGTCTATAGCACTTGATATAGCATTTACAAGGCCTCCAATTAAACCACCTGTCTGTAAATCATTGACAGCATTAAATACGGTATTTATTCCGAATGTTCCATTTTGAATATCTGTTACAATTGTAGTTACAGCTCTAACTATAGGATCTACAACTATACCAACAACACTTACAACAAAACCGGCAACTGTCTCACATGTTCTTGCGAACCATCCTTTATTTATAGTTATACTTGAAATATTTTTGTTTAGTTCAATAGTTCCATTCCAATTGAACCATCCACCCATATCGATATTTCCATTATTATATGTTCCACCAAATACAGAATCTCCATTTTTCAATTCAATACCATTTAACGAGAATGTCTTATTCTTAACATCTACTCCTTTCCAACTCTGTCCACCATTAATAGTTCCTGTAATGGTCAACTCTTGATTTAAATTAGCATTAAAGTTTCCATCTTTAACATCATTTATTGTTGCAGGATTAAATTTATATGTAGCCTTTACTGTTATACTTCCTGATTCCAAATTGGTTTCCAACATCTTACCTGCTAAAGCATAAAGTTTTGTATCTGTTTTTAAGACTACTACAGTCTCACCGTTAGTTGTAACACTAAGATCTTGCCCCAATATAGTTCCGGCATCTACAGTAGAATTAGATAATGATTGTAAATTATCGTTTGTTGAGTTGATATGTGAATCTGCGGTTAACGTTAATCTTGTTCCACCTATGAACTGATTAAATTGAGGAGTATAATATCCTTCCTTCTTCGTTTCTCCGTTGAAAGAAATATCAAATTGAGCATCTTTTCCACTTAATGTGAGTTTATCACCCTGAATATCCGCGTGTACTTCAGTAACAATTCTTTCAACTTCTTTAGGAGATTCTCCTCCTTCACCACCCGGAACTTCAATATCTCCGTTCATTGTAATACTCTGTCCATCATTAAGAGACATTCTTGCAGTAATATTTAATCCATTAATACCTATAGAAGAATCTAGTATTCTGTAACTATAAGTGTCAGTATCTTTCGAATCTCCTGTAGAATCCGACAAGAAAGAATCTGTGAATGTAATATCACTAAGAGACAATTTCTCTGTATAACTTCTAGCTTCTTCATCAATAAGTATCGCAAATTCCTGACGTTTTTCTTTGGCATCATTAAATTGATCTCTTGTCATTATTCCATGATCTTGTAAATAGTCATCATATGACATATTCGCATAATAATCCGCATTCTTTCCATTTGCCTTATCTGCTATATAAGCTTCTACAGCATCCTTATCCAATGTATGCATACCTGTTTCTTCATCATAAACTCCCCATGAATAAGCAAGATGTTGTAAATATTCTTCATAAGAATTAAATTGACTCATCCTAAGAGTATCGTAAGTATACATACCATACTCATATATATACTCATCAACATCCATTACCTTTGTTATTTCTCCTTCATTCATCAGATACAATCCGCCTTTTTCGGAATCATATCCGATTTCAGCTACAATTTCGGTACCATCAGGCAATGTACCTTTTTTCGTAACAAATCCGTCCGATTTAATGCTTCCGCATTTTTTATCGGAATCATATTCAAAATACAAGAAAAGCGAACCGTCTGCACCAAGTATAGAATAGGACTTATCCAGTACAAAACCTTTGTATGTACTCTGTTTTTCAAATGTAGCAGATTGTGTATATTCCTCAAATGTTTCTCCATCATCAATACTATAGTAAGCTTTATAACCAATAACATTTCCTTTATCATCGGTAATTTCTTCTAAGTAAGCCATAGCAGATTGCCCATTTACACTGGCATTTGTCCATAATTTTGCAGTCTTCATTCCACTATAATCATACTTTTCTTCGCCGTTTTCAACAGTCACTTTTAACTCTGATCCTTTTAAATACATTACCTCGTTCTTAACATCTGCAACATCTTGCAAATATGTTTCCGTATATGTACCACTCAAAATCTGCTGAGTTGCTTTTTTTGTAGTTTCATCATATGTTATTCTTATCGTAAATCCCTTTTCATACACCATTTTCTTTACTGCATTCGGATTATTCTCATCTACCGGGTTGCCGTCTTTATCCGCATATGTCGTTACATCTTTTAAGTATTCTTGGGTATAGCTGCCACCTATTATTTCTTGATTTGCTTTCTTCGTTGTCTTATCGTATGTTACTCTTATCTTGAATCCTTTCTCATATGTAACCTTAGTTATCGCATTCGGATCATCCTTCTCTACCGGGTTGCCGTCTTTATCCACATATGTAGTTACATCTTTTAAGTATTCTTGTGTATAGCTGCCGCCT
>DJWX01000001.1:0-12158 GCA_002448285.1 Candidatus Ruminimicrobiellum ovillum
AAGTAAACCGATATCACCGGTTACTGCTCCTTTACTGTCGGAAAGGTCACTGTCATCTTCATCAAAGTTTATTTCCTGTCTTAAATATTTTAAGTTTAAACCTGCACTTAAATTTACAATATCGGTATCTAAATTTATTAAATCATTCAATCTTCTTGCATAACCTAAATTGAATGTATCGTATCTTGCAAGGGCAGGTGTCCCGAGTGACGACCATGCAAATGATACCGTTCCCCATTCTTCCGAAATAGGATATACCGCACCTAAATAGTTTGCACTTATTTCTACTCCGTCAAGACCTGCAAAAAGTCTTGAACCCATAAGTGTTACTTCTCTTTGTCCGCAGTTTGCTATACCTGCAATGTTGTACAAAGGTGCATTTGCGTCGTTTGCTACAGCAGTAAATGCTCCGCCCATACCTAATGCTCTTACTCCCCAATAGGTATCTTCAAAGGCAGCATAAACCTGTTGGCTCATCGTTACAACTATAGTTAATAATAATACTAACAGTACTTTTTTCAAAAAAAACACCTCGTGTTTTTTAGCTTAAAGGGTGAACGGGTGAATGGCTTAAAGGTTTTAACTGCGAGATCCCGCATCAAGTACGGGATGACAAACTTTTCACCCTTTCACCAACGAATTGTAAAACAATTCGTGTTCACCTTTTCACCTGTAAAAATTGCTGAAAGCAATTTTTACTTAACAAACGCAATCGTTCCGCTGATGAGTTTACCTTTAACTTTTATCTGGTAAACATAAATACCGCTAGATGCCCAATCACCGTTATCTTTTCTACCGTCCCACTTAAATCCGTCGGCATCACCGGAACTGATTTCCTTAACTTTTTTACCGCTTGTATTGTAAATCTTAACACTGTCACCCTGTTGTAATCCGTTAAACCTGAATACATCTCTGCCTTTAACAACAACTCTCTTTTTCGGTCTGTAATTCTTATCTTCTTCTTTAACTTTTTCGAATATTCCGTAATAACCTAAACTGCTGATGTATGCCATAACGGTTTTGTTTTGTAAGTCCGTATTGGACATTGATATATCTTTCCAATTGTCCGAATCCTGCTTTTTATACTTTAACACAAATTTGTTGGATGTCGGATTTAAACCGTAATAAAAAGTTGCTTTTATCGGCGACAATATTTCTATGTTGTCCGGTATGGAATAAACACGGTACAATGCCGCCATTTGTTCCGTTGAAGAAATATAATCTTCTATCGGCAACTGTTTAATTATTATTTGTGCATCGGTGCTTAAAGCATTTGGTGCAATTTCAAGTTTTGTACTTTCGTATTGTTGGTTACCTGAATTAAATTCCACAACACCGCCTGCAGATGCGGTAACATCTTTTGTTACGGTATCGGTAAGTTCGGCATGTTGAGGTTGTGTTCCCGAAGGGAAAGTGACGGTTTTAATGATTGTTCCCTGCTCGTCGCGGAAATCTATAACTATTTGGTAATCTACATTTGTGTTAGATTCTAAAAATGTCGGCAACTGTATAAAAAATTCTTCGTTATTTTTAATGGTTATTCCTTCACCGGGCGGTTCCTGTTCAACCGAGCCGCTGTCAACGGAATAATCTATTCTTGCGGTTGCGGTGGAATCGGTATAATCGCCGAAATCTACGGATATTTTTGCATTTAATATTTTATCTATCGACGATACCGTTTCTATTGCCGTGTGAGTTATTTTAGGAAGAATAACTCCGCCGAAACTTGCATATGCACCCAATACCTTTAATACTTCTGCATAAAGGCATACAGAACCGCTAAGCAAAACTATTAAAGATAATAAAGCTAAAATTTTCTTTTTCATTTTTTATTCGTAAACTAACTCCGTTACAACATTTGCTTCATACTCTAAACCACCGATTGCATTAGAACAATCCGCTGCAAAATATATTTTGGGCTTTTTTTCATAATTTGAAAGAGGATCATAAGCATCATGATATTTTACAACCGTATGAATACCTTTTAAGTTCCAAATTGTAACATAGTCATATTCTTCTACCGTTTTGTCATTAATTTCTTTTATAGGTGACCATGTGTACCAATCTGTTCCTCCGGGATCTAACCCTCTATCATATAAGCCGTCATCGCCATTTTTTCCTATTAACAATGTAAAATTGTTTGAAGATACTAAATCCGGTCTCATTCTCCAAGCCATAGGTAAAACAATTTCACTGCCGTCACTGTCTATGCAGTACAAACCATTTCTTGAAGCTTTTCCATTGTTTAAATAGATCTTTACATACCAGTTGTATATTTCGTTATAACTTTCTCTATCTAAATCCAATTCTATATACTGTTCTGCAGCAGTCCAACTTTGCCTATAAGCAGCTTGAGTCCAAGTGATTTTTTCATTATCACCCGTTAATACTTGATTATCTGATATATTTTTAACAACAACATTAAAAGCTCTTGTTGCATCAGGTGCTTTAGTCCAATACACATAATCTACTAAAACAGTTCCAGGCGCATCCGTAGAAAAAACAAAAGGATTAGTTATATTATTCAAATTTAGTCCCAATACGCTTACAAAACTTGATAAATCAATATAATAAGAATGCCAATTACCATCTGCTAAAACTCCGGTAGAACTACTTCCTACTCTTTTTATATTTGAATTGTTAAAAGGGAAATATTTAGCTCCACCTGAATCTTGAATTTTTATATAAACTAAATTCAAATTCTCGCTTATATCGGAACCGACATTTGCACTAAAATATAGTCTTCCTCTGGTATAATCAGACATATTTTGTGCTCCACCGGCAAAGGCAAAACTTACCCAACCTCCGCTTCCAAATTGATAATATTTTTCGCCCTCAAACTTATCGGTTGCCGGCCATGGCTCCGAAATAGATCCTCCGGCATAAACAAGAACATTATCATTACCTGCAGATGCATTGTTTATACCAACTCCGTTATAAGTTTCAGTATAAACTCCATAAACAGCCCTACCAATATTACCTGCAAAAACAAAATTTGTTGCAAATAATAAAGTAAATATGCACACCAAAACAGTAATGAAATAACCTTTAATTTTCATTAAAATTAAATTACAAAAACACAAGTTTGGATAGCGGTATTTTAATACCGCTATCCAAGTAAAGATTATTATTTTATTCAGCAGATGTTACAATGTTTATCGTTTCTGTTCCAAATTCATCACCATCAAATACAGTCTTAAACCATGCACCAAAGAATATAATCATATCAGAACCATACCAATCGCCATTATCATTACCACCCCAAATACCACCAGCTTGACCGCTTTGTCCTATTTTAGATTCCGCTGTAGTATAGTTAGTTTGAGATTGATCAGCTAGGTATTTTTCATTACCAGCATTAGCATTTATGCTCATAGTTGTTGGGTAAGTTGTTGGAGCATCTGTTTTTGTATAAAATTTCATTTCTATTGGAGCATTATCACCAGTAGCAAAAGTTGTAGTATTTGTTTTTCTTATAAGACCTTGATATTGGTCAGGATTTGTATATTTAACTTGATAATCAGTAGAATCTATTTTGTTTTTTGTATACATAAGAATGTTTGTTCCTGCTTTTTTTTGTGCAGCATTGGTTTTAACTCTTGCAAAAACAGTTCCTTTTGCAAAATCAGGTTGTTCATTATTGAAATATGTTTTACCAGGAGTAACTGTTGAAAGATCAAATTGTATACTAGCTACTGTACTAGTGTAATTAGCATTTTCTTCACCTGTAAAAGTATATGTCTTACCAGGTTGATGTGTATACAAATCAAAATCTACTTCCAAAGCTGTTGTGTCTGCAAAAACTGCATATGCTTTTTGCACAGCAGGAACAACAGGATCTACTGCCCAAACTACATTTGTTGCCATACATACTAACGCCAATACTGCCAATAAACTAAACACTTTCTTCATACTAAACTACCTCCATAAATATTTTTTTACTGCATACTTCTTACTTCCAACTGGTTCCAAAACTTTACTGCAAAAATTTGTTTCTACCTCCTTAAAAATTTTTTTGCACCTCCCGTAATAGTATATTTACCGACAAAAAATAGAAATAAAAAAAGCACATAAGGGAAACACCCTATGTGCTTTTAATTAGAATATATAAATACTTCTTGATTATACATCAACAAATATCTATTCATAATTATTAAATAAATTATACCAAAATTTGTTAAAAAAACCAACAATTTTTGTTTGAGGGATAGGAAAGACAGCTTATAGCTTAAAGCTTATTAAAAATTTGCAAAGCAAATTTTAGCTTATAGTTTATAACAACGAACGACGAGATCCCGCATCAAGTGCGGGATGACAACCGAAAGACAATGTATAATGTACAATTTTGGGGTGCCTACGGCACGAATATTTTATAATTAACGGCAACGAACGACGAGATCCCGCATCAAGTGCGGGATGACATTGTTGGTTGTGCGGAATGACAAAGTTTTTTTTTGTCGTTGTCGTTATGTTGTGGTCGTTAGAGAACGAATAGTTTGTGACGAACTGAAGCATTTTAAAATTGCGGTGTACATATCGCGAAAGCGGTACATAAGATTTTAAAATGCAAAAGTGTAGTCTAAAATATTCGTTCGATATAAGGTTTATTGCTTTATTTTACAACAAATCTGTTAGTATTAATATGGCAAATCGCCATCGCAAGAGCATCCGCCGCATCATCGGGTTTTGGAATTTCTTTCAATCCCAACACCGTTTTTACCATATGTTGCATTTGATACTTATCGGCAAGTCCGTAACCGGTTAGTGCCATTTTTATTGTTCTCGGATTATATTCAAATAAAGGAAGGTCTTTTGTTACTACGGCAGATATTAAAGCTCCCCTCGCCTGACCGATAGTCGCTATGACTTTAGAACCTTTTAAAAAAAAGATATCTTCCATAGCAACAACTTCGGGTTTGTATGTATCTACGATTTTTTGTGTTTCCGTGAAAATGAATTTCAGTCTGTCGGCCAGAGAATCTTTCGGGTATGTTTTCATGCACCCGTAAGCTAAACAGGTAAGTTTGTCTGTTTGTCCTTTATAAACAACACCCCAGCCGGGCATCGCCAAGCCGGGGTCTATTCCCAATACTATCATTATGCTCCGTATTTTTCCATATCTTCTTTAGATATATCGAAATTGGAATAAACATCTTTAACATCGTCGTGTTCTTCCAATTCGTCTAACAATTTTAACATATGTTCGGCATTGTCACCTTCGAGTTTAACATATGTTTGAGGTATCATTGTTATTTCCGATTCTGCAACAGGAATATTTTTTGCTTTTATTGCATCTAAAACGGAATTAAAATCGTTTGTTGTTGTATATATTTCGTAACAATCGTCTTCCGCAACAAAATCTTCCGCACCGGCATCCAAAGCTACAGTCATAATTGTATCTTCGTCGCCTGCGGATTTATCTATGGAAATAAAACCTTTTTTAGAGAACATCCAACCTACACAACCGGATTCCCCCATACTTCCGGAATGTTTTGAAAATATTTTTCTTATTTCGGAAGCTGTTCTGTTTTTGTTATCTGTAGTTGTTTCTACTATCAAAGCTACACCTGCAGGGCCGTAACCTTCGTATGTGTTTTCTTCGTAAACGGCACCGGGAAGTTCACCTGTTCCTCTTTGTATAGCTTTCTTTATATTATCCTGAGGCATATTTGCTTCTCTTGCATCGTCAACAGCCTTTCTTAATCTGGCATTGTTTTCGATTACTCCGCCGCCTTCCTTGGCTGCGACAACAATTTCTCTGATTATCTTTGTGAAAATTTTGCCCCTTTTAGCATCCGTAGCTGCTTTTTTGTGTTTAATACTTGCCCACTTATTATGACCTGACATAATAAAACCTCTCTACTGTTTTTTAATATTTTATTTTAAAAATTTGTTCGCCTTTACCGCTGAAAGCTTTTCTCATTGTTTTTTTACCGTTAACATATGTATCAATATATAACGGAAATTCCGAGTTATTGTTGCTGTAAATTTTTGTGTCACCGTTTAATTTATTGTTTTGATATTTTTCTATTCTGTTTATACTGCCGTCTTCGTAATATATACGGGAATCTCCCTCTAATTTACCTTGAGAAAAATTATATTCCGTTTTTAATATTCCGCCCGGAAAATATTCTTTACTGTAACCTTCTTTCAATCCGTTATAATATTCCGTTTCTGTTTTAGGTGTTCCGGTAACAAAATATTCTTTACACAAACCTTCCAACTCTCCGTCAACATATTGTGCGGAAGATACAAGTGTTCCCGACATGGAATACTTTTTTACGGTACCGTCTAAAATACCGTTCTTATAGTTGGAATCTTCTTTTTTGTTTCCGTTTTCGTAATATTCGATAACCTTCCCTTCCAAAACACCGTTTTTATAATTTTTTACGGCAGAAACTTGTCCGCCGGGATAAAAAGTTTTTATCACACCTTCGAGTTTTCCGGCATTATAATTCATTTCGGAAACTATATTGTTGTTTGCATCGTATTCTTTAATAAGTCCGTTCGGAATTTCTCCCTGAAAAAATATCACTTCGCCTTTTGTATCCACGATTTCCGTTGCGACCGTTTTACCTTCGAGAATATAAGCATAAGTAGTAGATTTTATATCGGATTTGGTAACTTTTTTTGTTGTAGATATAACTTGTTCCTGAGCTACTTCATCGCCTTCTTCCGTTGCTTCCATAGAAGAAACTTTTTCTTTTTGCGCTGAAGAACATGAAAATATAAATATACTGCTAACAACTAAAGCTGTTAAGAATAAATTGATATTTTTCAATATTTTACTCCTTTACTCTTTCTTTTTAGTTTATTATGTTCCAAAACTTTTAATGCCAATATTGCTTTTTGTAATTCTCTTTCCGCCATTTCGGTATTTACATTATCTTTTTTCTTTTTCTGCTCATCCGCATATCTCTTTGCTTTTTCTATTAAATCATCGTCGATATCTTCGCTTCTTACCGCAAAATCCGCAACTACACTTACCATATTTTCGGACACTTCCAAAAAACCGCCCGATATTGCGATACTTTTCTTTTCCCCCGTTTCGGGTTCTATTTCTATATCGCCTTGTGCAAGTGTTGTTATTAAAGCAGTGTGACCTGCAAGTATCGTAATTAAACCGGAAGTGGTAGGAAATGTAGCTTGTTTAACATTTCCGCTGAAAGTAGTTCCTTCCGGAGACAAAATATCTAATTTATAAACATTAGCCATTATTTATTAGCCCTTTTTAAAACATCTTCTATAGTTCCCGCCATATAGAAATGCTGTTCTGAAATATCGTCGTATTTACCTTCGATAATTTCTTTAAATCCTTTTACCGTATCTTCAATTTTAACATATTTTCCTTCCAACCCGGTAAATGTTTCGGCAACGAACATAGGTTGTGTAAGGAATTTTTGAATTTTTCTTGCTCTTGCAACCGTTAATTTATCTTCATCGGACAATTCATCCATACCCAAAATAGCGATAATATCCTGCAAGTCTTTATATTTCTGTAATATTTTTTTAACACTCATTGCCACTTCGTAATGATCTTTTCCAACCGTGTTGGGATCGAGTAATCTTGAAGATGATGTTAACGGGTTAACCGCAGGGTAAAGACCTTGTTCCACGATTGCTCTGTCCAATGTGATTGTTGCATCCAAATGAGAGAAAATCGTTACAGGTGCGGGATCCGTGTAGTCGTCGGCAGGAACATATATAGCCTGAACGGATGTAACGGAACCTTTATTTGTTGATGCGATTCTTTCCTGCAATTCGCCCATATCTTGTGCCAAGTTAGGTTGATAACCTACGGCAGATGACATTCTGCCGAGCAAAGCGGAAACTTCACTTCCTGCCTGCGCGAATCTGTAAATATTATCTATGAACAAAAGCACATCTTCGTTCTTTTGATCTCTGAAATATTCCGCCATGGTAAGACCGGTTAAAGCAACTCTCATTCTGCTTCCCGGAGGTTCGTTCATTTGTCCGAATACGAGAACGGTTTTATCCAAAACATTGGACTCTTTCATTTCCATCCATAAGTCGGTACCTTCTCTTGTTCTTTCTCCCACTCCGGCAAATACGGAATGTCCGTCGTGTTCCATAGCAATGTTTCTTATGAGCTCTTTAACAACAACGGTTTTACCTACTCCGGCTCCGCCGAATATACCGATTTTACCGCCTTTAGTGAACGGCGAAATTAAATCTATAACTTTTATACCTGTTTCGAGAATTTCAGGTGTGGTTTTCTGTTCCGAAAGTTTCGGTGACGGTTTATGTATGGGAGCAAAATCGCTTTCTTTTTTACTTATTTCACCCAATCCGTCTACAGCTTGTCCCAAAACATTGAAAATTCTTCCCAACGTTTTTTCTCCTACCGGAACAGATATGGGAGCATTCGTTCTTACAACTTTATCCCCTCTTTTTAATCCGTCGGTAGAACCCAAAGCTATTGTTCTTACTTCGAAATTATCCATTTGGAACATTGTTTCCAAAACAAGTTTGGAACCGTTTTTCATTGTGATGTTAAGAGCTTCGTAAACTTCAGGTGTTTCGTTGTTGAATCTTACATCAACAACGGCTCCTTGAACTCTTATAACAAAACCTTCACCTTTATTAATCTTTTCCATACCTATATCCTCGTTAATTACTAATTGCTAATTTCTAATTACTAATTTTTTAATGTATCTGTCCGTTTGCCAAATCAAGAATTTCGTTGGTAATTTTTTCTTGTCTGGACTTATTATAAACTATTGTTAACGATGCCGATATTTCTTTTGCATTTTCGTTTGCGTTGCTCATTGCTGACATTCTTGCTGCCTGCTCGCTTGCATAAGCATTCATTAACATATTATAAAACATTGCTTCAAAATAATAAGGAATTAAACTGTTCAACACATCTTTTGAAGACGGTTCAAAAACATGTTCTCCTTTATTTACAAAATGTTCGTCTTTTTCTATAGGGGCAAGAGCTTTTGTTACAGCTTCTTGAACCAAACGATTTTTAAAATTCGTATAAATAACATCTACAGCCGATATTTCTTTTGTTTCGTATAAATTTTGCATTATCTTTAACATAGGAAATATACTTTCGTATTTGGGAAAAGAAGAGCCCATATTAAACGATGCTTTAACATTATAACCGTTCTTTATACAAAAGTTTTGAGCTTTTTTACCGATAGTAACAACATAATCGTCTTTTGTTACATTGGTATAAACTTGTTTGTATATATTGGCTAACAACCCGCCGCACAAACCTTTATCGCTTGAAATAACAAAAACCAATTTTTTCTTAGAGTTTTTATTTAAACCGATAAAAGACGAACCCGCGGCTAAATCCGTGTTTTCCGCCAATATCTTTTGAACGATAAATTTTACTCTGTCGGCATAAGGTTTGTTCTTTTCAACGGCAGTTTGTGCCTTTTTTATTTTAGATGCGGCAATCATTTCCATAGCTTTCGTTATTTGAGCTATGCTGTCGGCCGTTTTTATTCTTTTTTTAACCTGTTGTAAATTTTCCGCCATTATATTATCTCATTAAAATGTTTTTTTACATTCCATTATCGCATTTTTAAGTTCCGATAATGTTTGTTCGTCTAACTTTTTGTTTTCGCCCAACTTTTTAACCAAATCTTTATAATTTAATTTTACGAAATCTATTATTTTGTTTTCGGCAGACATAATATCATCTATTTTAACATCGTCCAAGCAACCTGATGTTGCCGAATATATTGCTATAATTTCCGAAGCTTCGTCGAACGGTTTATATTGAGGTTGTTTCAATATTTCCGTTAAAACTTTACCTCTGTTAATTTTGTTCAATGTATCTTCATCCAAATCGCTGCCGAATTGAGCAAAACTTTGTAATTCTCTGAACTGTGAAAGTTCAAGTCTTACAGGTCCCGCCAACTGTTTCATGGGTTTCGTTTGTGCTGCACCGCCTACTCTGGATACAGACAACCCCACATTAAGTGCAGGTCTTACACCGGCATTAAACAAATCTCCTTCAAGGTAAATCTGTCCGTCGGTAATAGAAATAACATTTGTAGGAATATATGCGGAAACATCGTTTCCTTGAGTTTCTATTATAGGAAGAGCTGTTAATGTTCCTCCGCCGTTTTTGTCGGAAAGTCTTACGGCTCTTTCAAGTAATCTTGAATGTAAGTAGAAAATATCTCCGGGATATGCTTCTCTACCTGCAGGTTTTTTGAGTAACAACGATATTTGTCTGTATGCCCAGGCATGTTTTGTTAAATCGTCGTATACAACAAGAACATCTTCGCCTTTTTCCATAAAATATTCGCCGATTGCACAAGCTGCAAAAGGTGCGATATATTGTAAGGATGCAGGATCCGAAGCTGTTGCCGAAACTACTATGGTGTAGTCCATAGCACCTGCTTCTTTAAGTTTTGCAACTATCGATGCAACATTAGATCTTTTCTGACCTATTGCACAATATATACAAATAACTCTTTTTAATCCTAAATCCAATTTTTTCTGGTTAATGATGGTATCTATTGCAATTGCCGTTTTACCGGTGTTTCTGTCACCGATAATAAGTTCTCTTTGACCTCTTCCGATAGGTATCATGGCATCGATAGCTTTAATACCTGTTTTTATAGGTCTGTCTACAGGGCTTCTTTCAATGATACCTGCTGCAATTTTTTCCAACGGATAAAGTTTTCCGTCGGTAATTTTTAATTCTTTTTCATCTAAAGGTTTACAAGTAGGATCTATTACTCTTCCTATCAATTTGTCTGAAACATTGATACCGAGAATTTTTCCCGTTGTGGAAACTTTCATTCCTCTTGTAACTTCAATTTCGGATAACAACACTATATATACAGCATCTTCATCCAAATTTAAAACCAAACCTTTGGCTTTGTTTTCAAATTCAACTTCTTCTCCGTAACCTACACCGGAAAGACCTGTCGCTTTAACGATACCGTCTCCTACGGTTTCAACGATACCATAGTTAACAAGTTCCGGATTAATATCTACGGAATTAAGTTTTTCTTCTATCTGTTTTATAAGTTCTTCTGGTTTCATAGACTCTCTCTCAAATCTTTCATTATTTTTACAATCATATTTGTTACCGTATAGTCTAAAATATAATCGCCGAATTCAAATTTTATTCCCGCACCTACTTCTTCGTCCGCTCTTATATATACAAGCTTTTTATCGGGAAACATTTTTTGAATTTTTTCTTTTGTAATCTGCGACGGATTTCCCGCATATTTTACGATAACGGACTTTTCTTTTAATGCTGCCGATAAATAACTCAAAAAAAGCTTTAATTCGCTTTTTGATAAATTTTTATTTATCCACTGAGAAACTGTGTCCGATATCTCTCCGGTTTCAACTATAGATAATGCTAATTGTTTAATTTGTTGTTTTTTCATATCCGCCGTTTTCTATTTTTTCCACCGCTTTAGACAATATTGCGGTTTTATCCTGCTCCGTAAAAAGTTCGGATAATATTTTCGATACTATTTTTTTAGATAAATCTACAGACATTGAACCTACTTGTTTACTTGCTTTTACAAATTCGTCTTGAGCTTGTTTTTTTGCATTATCAACAATTTCGGCAGCCTGTTTTTTTGCATCTTCCGAAGATTTTTGTTTTAAACTTTCCGAAGATTTTTTTGTGTTTTCTAAAATTTTATCAGCATCAACTTTTGCTTCTTTCAAAATTAATATTTTTTGGTTATCTGCTTCTATCAATGCTTTCTTTGCGTTTTCCGCATCATCGAGACCTTGCTTTATTTTGGATTTTCTTTCTTCCATCATTTTTGCAATCGGTTCATACAAAAACTTTTTTAAAATAAACAATAATATAGCAAAGTTTATTATCTGTGCTATAAAAAGTTTACCTTCCAATCCAAATAAATTTAATATATCTTTTATTATATCCATATAATTACTTCATAAATGCAAATATTAAGCAGTAAATAGCGATAGATTCCGCAAATGCCATAGCTATAAGCATATTTACCATTATTTTACCTGAAGCTTCCGGATTTCTTCCGATTGCTTCTACAGCTTTTGCACCGATTAAACCGATACCGAGACCAGGTCCCAAAGCACCTATTGCAATAATAATACCGCCAGTCAATGAAATAACCATCTTTTACATCCTCCCTAAAACTACAATTTATAATTTATAATTT
>DJWX01000001.1:12262-193430 GCA_002448285.1 Candidatus Ruminimicrobiellum ovillum
CGCATCAAGTGCGGGATGACAGAACGACAACAACAAAATGCACAGCATTTTGTTAATGCTTTTCAACCATTATGCTCATAAATGCCATTGTAAGCATAGCAAAAACTATTGCTTGTATAACGGCAACCATTAATTCCAACATCATAAACGGTATAGGAACACAAAAAAATGGTAAAGGAATACCCCAAATACTCATTGATGAAATTGTTCCCATAACACTTTCCCCCGCAAAAAGATTTCCAAACAATCTGCAAGACAAAGATATAACTTTTGTAAATTCTCCTATAAATTCCAAAAGACCTACAAATAAAAAAATAGGAAACATTTTGAAATTTAAAAATCTGCCTATATAACCTTTTACTCCCGTATATTTTACGGAATAAAGATGACACATAAATATGGAAATTACGGCAAAAGCAAGTGTAACATTCAAATCACTTGTTGCCGTTCTGAATAAAGGAACTCCTTCTTCTCCGGAACCTGCAGCATGAAATCTTATTGTTTCAAAACCCGGGAATTGTCCCAATACATTTGAAATGACTATAAAAATGAAAAAGGTTGTAACCCAAGGATAAATAATATCTACTTTGCTTGAAACTTCTTTCGTCGCACTATAAAAATATTCGTAAACCATTTCCAAAATATTTTGAACACCCTTGGGATAAAGAGAAAGTGTCTTATTGAAAGCTATAACGAGTGCGATTATTATAACATCCACAACTACGGTTGTAAATAATGTGTTTGTAACAGGAAAACTGCCTATATGAAACAAAATACTTGGTGCTAACGTCATATTCTAAAATCCTTCTTAAATTTCTAAAATAACACTACAATTTTACAACTTATTAGTCATAAAAGTCAATAAAAAATATGGAGCTAGGGGGAGTTGCACCCCCGGCCTCTTGTATGCGATGCAAGCGCTCTGCTAACTGAGCTATAGCCCCAAACCTACAATGTATAATTTATAATTTATAATTAACAACAACGACAAACTGCAATTTACAATTAATGACAACGTAAAAAACTAACTATCTATTAAAAAAAGCTTTGCATTTTTACTGACATTATACATTTTACATTATCAATTATGCATTGCCTTTTTTACAGCCTTTGCAACCGTCACCTTTTCCGTTCCAACAATACGTACAAAGATTTTCTTCCGGTAAACCGATTGCTTCTATCATATCTTCCAATGTTTGATATTTCAAAGATGTAATATTCAGATATTTCCTAATCCACTCTATCATTTTAGCATATTTTTCGGTTGTTGGGTCAAGATATTCCGAAATATCTTCTATATCACTGCCTTCTATTTCTCTTATTGCCCGTCTTGTTATAAGTTCGCTGTTTGTTCTTGTAGAGTTACAATATGTGCACGGAAACATTAACGGAGGACATGCCGGACGAACATGTATTTCCTTTGCTCCGCAATTCCATATCTTTTCAACCGTGAAATTCTTTAACTGTGTTCCTCTAACTATGGAATCTTCCAAAAGAATAAGACTGTTTCCTTCTATAACTTCCTTTATTGCTATAAGTTTCATTCTTGCTGTTAAATCTCTTAAATGTTGTGACGGAGGTGCATAACTTCTTCCGTAAGTGGGAGTATATTTTACCAACGGTCTTCTGAACGGAATACCCGATTCCATTGAATACCCTATTGCATGTGCAAGTCCCGAATCAGGAACACCGGCAACCAAATCCGCCTTTATTCCCTTATCTCTTTTTGCAAGAAGTTTTCCACTTCTTTCTCTTACGATTTCAGAATTTAATCCTTCATAACTTGATGACGGAAATCCCGTATATATCCACAAAAATGTACAAATTTTCTTTTCTTTATAACCCGGTTCCAAAACCTTAACTTCGGTATCACTTATTAAAAGAATTTCCCCCGGATTTAAGTCTCTTATTGTTCTGTATCCTAAATTTGCGAAACCGCAAGTTTCCGAACAAACGGCAAAAGATTCCGAATCCTGTCCTAAAACAAGAGCCGTTCTTCCGAAATAATCTCTTGCGGCATAAATTCCTTCTCTCGTTAATATAAGTAAAGAGCAGGAACCTTTTATTTTACCGAACATCAATTTTATGCCGTCTTGTATTGTTTGACCGGTTGAAACTATTCTTGCTACAAGTTCCGTCATATTCACATGAGATTTACTGAATTCACTGAAACATATTCCGGCATCCATCATTTCTTTTGCGAGTTCTTCCATATTAACGATTCTTCCGGAAGTAACTATACAAAATTCCCCTACTTTAGATTTCATGTAAATAGGTTGTTCTTCCAAATCGCTTATTACACCGATACCGCTGTGCACTTCTATATTTTTTATACTTTCAAAAAATTTATCTCTGAAATTAGCATTGCTCATTCTGTGAATGAACCTTGCAAAACCGTTATTACCCAATACTGCCAATCCGCCGTATTCGGAACCCATATGTGCCTGGTAATCCGTTCCGTAAATTAAAGAATCTATACAACTATCCTTCTTTTTTGAAACTACACCGAATAAACCGCTCATTTTTATCTCCTATATGAGACCATTATCTTTAAAACTATAATAATCCGTATCCGTAACAATTATATGATCCAACAAAACAACAGATATTGTCTTTAATGCCTTTTGCACTGCTTCAGTTGCTATTATATCATTTTGTGAAGGTTTGCAAACACCCCCGGGATGATTATGAGCAATAATAACACTTCTTGTTTTTCCGGCATTCAAAGATTCTTTTGCAATTTCTTCAGGATATACGGCAGATCTTGACGTCGTTCCTTTGGTTATTCTTTTAAACTTTAAAACTTTATTTGAAGCATCTAAAAATACAGCATATAAATTTTCTTCCGAGCATAAACCTATTTCATTTTTCAAAAATTCAACAACATCCTGCGGAGAAGAAACTTTTTCTTTAGGCTTTACTTTTAATTCCGAATATTTTGTCGAAAAAGCTTTCAAAAAATAAAAGAAAAAAGCCGTATTAATGCTGATACCTTCTGTTTCTTTGCAAGCTTTTACCAAATCATTATAATCGGCATTTACCAATTCTTTGAAACTTCCGAATTTTTTTAACAATTCTTTTGCTGTTTTCTTTGTATCTTTTCTCGGGATAACAAAGAACAATGCAAACTCTAAAATTTCATAATCCTGCCAATTATCAAATCCCGTTTTTAAAAATTTTTCTTTTACTCTTTTTCTGTGTCCTTTTACATAATCATAATTTATTTTTGTGTCTTTTTCCATATATATCCGTTGCTCATGGGCAAAGTTATATCTCTTAAAAAAGCGGATTTTGAAACTTTTGTTCCCGTCGGAGATTGTCTTCTTTTATATTCCGATACGGACAAAAGTTTCCAAACTTTGTTTAACACTTCTTCTTTTACACCGCTTTCTATTATTTGAGAATATGTCATTTGCTTATCTAAAATTTTTGTTAAGATATCGTCTAAAATATCGTATTCCGGTAAAGAATCGGAATCTTTTTGATTTTCTCTGAGTTCCGCGGTAGGAGGTCTTGTTATTATAAATTCAGGAATTACTTTTGAAATTGTATTTCTGTATTTTGAAAGTTCGTAAACTTCTTTTTTATACAAATCCGATATCGGAGAATACCCGCCGGTTGCATCTCCGTAAAGTGTGCTGTAACCTACGGCATCTTCCGACTTGTTTCCCGTGCACAAAACAAAATATCCGAACTTGTTTGATAATGCCATTAAAATATTACTTCTTATTCTTGCCTGTAAATTTTCTTCCGTTAAATCTTTACCTTTTCCTTCAAAAGAAGGTGTGAGAGTTTTTATATAAACATCATAAATATCGTTAACGGGAACGGTTTTTGTTTGAATATTCAAATTTTTACAAAGTTCCAAAGCACAATCTATGGATTCTTTAGATGTATATTTCGACGGCATAAGTACACCCAATACATTTTCGGAACCTATGGCATCTGCTGCAATGGCGGCAACCAATGCGGAATCTATTCCCCCGCTTATTCCCAAAGTACACTTTTTAAACTTATTCTTTTTCATATAATCTTTTAGTCCCAAAACTAAAACATCATACATTTCTTTATTTCTGTCATTTTGCTTGTTTTCAATATTTGTTCCGTCGGTATCAAATATTATCAATTTTTCTTCGAAAGATTGTTCTGTTAATTTAAAGTTACCTTGTTTATCTGCATATATTGCAAGTCCGTCAAAAATAAATCCGTCGTTTCCGCCGAGCAAATTTAAATAAGCAAAATCCGCTTTGTTTTCTGCAGCAAGATTTTTAATTAACTCTTTAAACTCTTCGATTTTTCCGTAATAATAAGGGCTGCAACCGAGAATAAAAACCGTATCCGGTTTTACTTTTATTTCTTTAAAAACAGTTGTAATATTTTCTTTTATTGTTTCGGAACTATCCATAACAACAAACATTATATTTTTATTCGCAATTTTTAAAGTATTAATAATATTGTATTTTTTAAAATATTTTATGTCGTTAAATGCGGAATCGTTTAATGTGTATTTTGCCGAAGCTACCGTCGATAATTCTTTATATAACAAAGAAATTGAATTTAAAAGACCTTTTTTACCGTCTTTTGTAACAGTTCCGCAAATTACGGGAATAGAGCTTTCTTTAATTATTTTATCTGCGGCTTTGATATTTTCTTCAATAAAATCTTTGTTTAAAAGTAAATCTCCGCAATATCCGCCGCAAATTGCAAATTCCGGAAACACTATTAAGTCACACTTCTCTTTTTGTGCATCGGCAATATAATCGGATATCTTATTAAGATTATCCGTAACTTTTCCGGCGGTTTGATTTATTTTTGCTAATGCTATTTTCATTCTATAACAACCTTTTTTCTGTTTTCTTTCTTTTCGGAGTTCATCTTTTTTTGTTCCAGCATTTTTTCTTTTGCTCTTTTACTTCTTTTCCTTTTTTGTCGTCTGATTTTTTCGATTTCCTTTTGTTTTTTACTTTTTTCACCCAAAACTCTGTTTTCAACTTCTTCCGCCAACATTTTTCTGGCATAATATCTGTTTAAAAGCTGTGTTCTTGCCTTTTGGCACTTTATTTCTATACTTAAAGGAAGATATTTCAAATATACGCATGTTGAAACTTTATTTACATTTTGACCGCCGTTTCCCGACGAATGAATAAACTTTTCAACTATATCGCTTTCTTTAATATTCAGTTTAACAAATCTGTCTTCAAGTTCTTTTTGTTTTGATGGTGTTATACCGAAATTTATCATACTTCTATTCCGAAACATTCCAAATCTTGTCTTAATTTTATTATATTTTTAAAAGAAAAAGCTTTTATTCCCACAGCCATTGCGGCATAAACATTTTCTTTGTTATCATCTGTAAAGAACATATTATGAGGTTCAACATTATGATATTTTAAAACTTCTTCGTATATTTCGGTGTCAGGTTTTCTCTTGTTCATAATGTAAGATAAATGTAACTTTTTAAAGTTCATAAAAAAATCGGGATATTTTTTATATAAATAATCAAAATGGAGTTCGTTTGTGTTGGATAACAAGGCAAGTTCATATCTGTGAGATAACGAAATTATTAAATCCATAACATCTTGAATAGGTGTAAAAATATTGTTCCAAATATCACAAAATTTATCATAAGGTAAATTTGTTATTTCCAACAAGTTTAAGAATTTTTGATAGAAATCCGATGAAGATATTAAACCTTTTTCGTAGTCGGAAAACAATTCTTTATTGGCATAAAAGAAAGTTTCAAGATCTTTGAACAATTCTTTTTTCGGTGAGTATTCGGACAGAGATTTAGATATTATGTTTAAATCGTAATCAAAAACAACTTTACCTAAATCAAAAATAATAACTTTGCCCGACATAAAACCTCAAGATTTATATAAACGGTTTAAGAGTTTATCCTTTTACGGCACCGGCAGCAATACCTTTAACGATATGTTTTTGCATAAGAAGATAAATTATTACTATCGGAACGGTAGCTATTGTAAGACCGGCCATTAAAAGAGGATAATCCGTCATATGAGTTCCCTGGAACACCATTAAACCTCTTTGTATAGGCATTTTTGAAGGATCCTGTAAAACAACCAAAGCCAACAAAAATTCGTTCCAAATATTTAAACATTGAATAATAACAAGTGTTGCAACGGCAGGTTTCGCAAGCGGAAGTGCAATTCTCCAATATATGCCGAATCTTGAACAACCGTCTATCAGAGCAGCCTCTTCTATTTCTCTCGGCAATTCTTCAAAGAATGCTTTTAATAAGAATAATCCGAAAGCGATACCTCCGCTTATATAACATAACAAAAGACCTGTTCTTGTATCCAACAAGTGTAAACTTTTAAGCAAAAGATATAACGGAACGAATGCACCCGGTATAGGAATTAACAATGTGGATATCAACAAATAGAATAAAACAGTTTTTCCCCAGAACTCAAGTCTTGCAAAAGCATAAGCTGCCATGGAGGTTACAAGAACAATTGCGGAAACACCTACAACCGTATAAATAAGACTGTTCAAAAAGTACATACCGAACTTTGCTTTTAACAAAGCTTCAGTATAATTGCTCCATTGCCATGCTTCGGGAAACAAAGAAATACTTTTAAAAATTTCTTCATTTGTTTTTAATGAAGAAGACAACATCCAAAAAACAGGGAACACACAAGTAATTGCCACAGCTATCAAAATAACATGTGTGATAACATCCAAAATTTTCTTTTTTACTTTAAATGAGTTCATTTTTATATCCTATTTATATCTTACTTGTTAAATTTTTTACTTGCATAAAGCTGACAAATACTTGCTATCAACAACACCATACCGAATATCACAGCCATGGCCGTAGAATACCCGAATTCTCCGTTATTCATATATTGATAAATCTTAGTTATAGGTACATCGGTATGACCTGCAGGTCCGCCTTGAGTCATAGAATAAATTAAATCGAATATCTGCATAGCACCCAAAACGGTTAATATTGTAACCATTGTAAAAACAGGTATCATTGAAGGAACGGTTATGTGTCTGAACTGTTGCCATGTATCTGCACCGTCAACTTCCGCGGCTTCATATAATTCGTTAGGTATTGTTTGAAGACCGGCAAGAAGTATTATAAAACCGTATCCGAAACCTTTCCACATATGAACTACGGCTACGGAAGATAATGCCGTTTTAATTTCAGAAAGCCATGCAAAATCTTTAAATTGTTCAAAACCTATTGCAGCCAACCAACTGTTTAAAATACCGAAATTACCGTCATACATAAATTTCCATATCAAACCTACAACGATACCGGAAAGAACCGGAGGCAAGAAAAATATAACTCTATATATATTTTCACCTCTTATTTGTCTGTTAACCAATATTGCAAGAAGTAAAGCCAAACCGTTCTGTAAAGTTAAACACAAAAGGGTAACATAACCTGCATTTAACATCGATTTCCAATAAGCCGGATTATTGAATATGATATGTTTATATTGGGCAAACCCGACAAAAAGCATATCTTTATCTATGCCGTTCCATTGAAAAAAGCTCAACTGAATAGTTCTCAATAAAGGATATAAATTAAAAACCAAAAACAACAACAGCGCCGGCAAAATAAACAACATATTAAATGTTTTTTCTTTTGGGGATGCGTTCATCATTTTTTTACACCTTCGTCTGTCTTAATTTTTCTTCCTGAATTTCTTTTACTGCTTTAGCAGGATCTTTTTCACCGATAATTACTGATTGCAAATTAATGTTTATATAATTTGTTACCTGCCAAGCTTCCAACTTAGGCAAGTTATCAAATGTTTTTGTTATACTCTTGGAAAATTCTTGTAATATTTCCGGTAAATCATCCGCACTTTCTTTATTTGAAGGAATGTTCAATGTTTCTTTTGCCAAATAAGCTTGTTGTTCTTTTTGTGTGAACCATTTTAAAAAGGCAATAGCTTTATCTTTTCTCGGAGATTCCGCATTAACAAACATTGACGAACCGTCTCCGCCGAATACCAATAAAGGATATTTTGCATCAGGCAATGAAGGCGGATACATAAGTCCGTAATTCAATGTTGAATTCATTGATTTGTAAACATTTACTCCCCAAGAACCGTTAAATGTCATTGCAGCTCTTCCGGTAGCAAAAGTTCTTTCGGCATCCTTATTTACCATAGTAACTATTCCGGATGCAAACATTTTATTATCTCTCATTTCTTCGAATAACTTAAATATTTTCAACCATCTTTCATCATTATAAGGTATTTTACCGTCAATTGTATCTATTATTCCCTGTTTACCGAACAAAGACCACTGATAAGAAGCTGCAAAAGCACCTATAAGCCATGCTTCACCGAAACCGCTGACAAAAGGTTGAATTCCGGCTTCTCTTAATTTTTTACCTGCTTCTATAAATTCCGGCCATGTTTTAGGAGGATTTTCAGGATCGAGCCCTGCCTGTTTGAATAAATCCTTGTTGTAATAAATCATTAAAGAACTTACATCCAACGGAACTCCGTAAATACCGGGTTTTACTCCCCATTCGTTATTTTCTTCAAAAGAGTTTGCTATTAAAGATTTTTCGAAGAAAACATCTTTCCAACCGGTATTCATTTCATCGGTTAAATCCGCAATGTATCCCGCATTAATATATGATGCCAATTCTTTCTTATCGCTTTGAGGATTATAAATATCCGGTAATAAATGTCCGCTTGCGGCTGCAGTGATTTTGTTTTTATATACGTCGGTAGGAGCATAAGTCTCAAATACAACTTTTACACCTGTTTGATCGTAATAGTCTTTCGATAATTTTTCGAAAGCTTCTTGTCTGTCTGTCATCCAATGCCAAACTTTAATAACTTCTTCGTTTTTAGCACTTCCGCTGCCGGAACAACCCGAAACCATAAATATTGCCAAACACAAACATAATGTTTGCAGAGCAATAACAATATTTCTCTTAGACATTTATCGTTTTCCCCCGTATAAAATAAAATTTTATTGATTTAATTGTTGTATTTTATCAAATTTTATAAAACATAGTCAATTATAAAAGAATGTAAATTTGTTTCATTTTTACTAAAATAAATGATAGAATTAAAACAAAAAAATTTAAAGATATATTCAAATGAAGAACTTTTTATCAACAAAAGCTTTTTTTGTAACGGCAATAATATTTATTACTTTTTTCGTATACGGTAAAGCCGTAAATTTTGCATTGCTTTCCTTGGATGACACATCTTCAATAACCGGTAACCTTGAAAGAATATCCGATATAAAAAAAATTCCGCTTCTGTTTACCACAAACTGTTATAACGAAGAAAGCCCGGATATTCCGTATTACAGACCGATTTTAACTTTAACCTTTGCGATAGAAACTATTTTGTTCGGATACAATTCCAAAATATATCATTTCGGAAACATTTATTTGTTTTGTTTTTCTCTCTACTTAATGTATTTATTATTGGTTAAACTTAAGTTTAACGAAGCAATATCAAAATTTATTTTGTTACTGTTGGCCGTTCATCCGGTAATATCTTCAACCGTGGCTTATGTTTCGCCTCGTTCCGAAATTTTGACAGCTATTTTTATAATTCTTTCGTTTATAATGTTAACGGACTACTTGGAAACAAAAAAAATATTCTTTTTAGTACTTTATGTTTTGTTTTATGTGATTGCATTATTTACAAAAGAATCGGCATTAACTTTTTTCCCTTTATATTTTGTATTTGTTTTTTTGTTTGATTACAAAATAACATTTAAAGAATATATTAAACTTTTTATTATATTGCTCATACCGACGATTTTTTATTTTGTATGCAGGAATGCGGTTGTTCCTCAAACCGATTTTTTATATTTCATAACAAATATTACAACATATACCAACTTTATAAAGATTCTTATCGTATATATGTCAAAAATTTTATATCCCGACTATATACACACAATACTTTACAATATACATTTATCATCAAAAGATATTACAATAGCAATAATTTTTATTTTATTAACAATAATAATTTTTTATAAAAAACTCGCAAACAGGAAGTTAATTATATTTTCTTTACTCAGTGTTGTAACCTTTTTATTTCCAACCGTTTTTTTGTCCGAGAATCAAGTTTTTTATCACAGGTTGTTTTTACCTTTATTTTTTCTGTCGATGATATTAATACAAGTAATCGACAATTTACTGAAAAAATATTCCTTTTTAAAGAAAATTTTTCCTTTTTGCGTTATTGTTTTAATAATTGTATTTTCGTTTAAATCTTTTTTAAATATAGATAAATATATAAACTCTGATATTTTTTGGATAAATATGTATAAAGATGCTCCGAATTATCATTTATCTTGTTTCGGACTTTCAAAACAGTATTATTTGGCGGGGCAGTACGATAAATCTTTGGAGTTAATAAACGAGGCAAGAAAGTTAAGAGATTTATATGAATACAAAATAACTGCTTGCAACATATTAATGACACAAGATAAATACGATGAAGCAAAAAAAATTCTGTTTAAATTATTGGAAGAAGAAGAATCTTTTGAACCTGTATTTTATTTGAGTCAAATTTACTATTTTGAAGGAAATATGGAAAAAGCCGTTGAATATGCAAAACAAGCATACACGATTAAAGAAAACGACGAACTTCTTTTAAAACACATTAAAAGACTGCCCGGTTTTGATTTAAATATACACAAACTTAAGGAATAAAAATATGGAAAATACCGTTGAATTAAATACACCGAAATCATTAAGATTACATATTGGAGTTTTCGGAAGAACAAATGTAGGTAAATCCACACTTGTAAATTATATTTCCGACCAAGACACATCAATAGTTTCTTCCGTAGCCGGAACAACAACCGATTCCGTATATAAAAGCATGGAACTTTCCCCTTTGGGACCGATAACTCTTATCGACACGGCAGGAATTGACGATATATCCGATTTATCAAAAGAAAGAATAGAAAGAACCGCAAAAGTTTTTGATTCCACCGATGTTGCAATTATTGTTTTGGAACAGAATATTTGGACAAAATACGAGGATGAGATTGTAAAACAATTAAACGATAAAAAAACGCCGTTTCTGTTCGTTATAAACAATTATAAAAAAGAATCGTTATACGAAGATTTTATAAAAAAATTATCATCTTATAAATTTATTGAAACGGAATTATTGCAAGATAAAAACCACAGAGAACAATTCTTGGCATCGTTAAAACAAAATCTTCTTTCCGTAATTCCCGAAGACTCTTTAAATTTACAACCGCTTACACAAAATATAATAAAAAGTTTTCAGACGGTTGTAATGGTTGTTCCCTTGGATTTGGGAGCTCCCAAAGGCAGACTTATTTTGCCTCAAGTTCAAATGATAAGAGCATGTCTTGATATAAATGCTGTCGTTATAATAACAAAGGAAACGGAACTTAAACAAACATTGGAAAAGTTAAAAGATAAACCCGATATCGTAATTTGTGACAGTCAGGTTGTAAAAAAAGTTTTGGATATTATCCCCGAAGATGTGGCATTTACCACTTTTTCAATAATTTTTTCGTCTAACAAGTCGGATTTTAAAACAATGCTTGAAGGAATTAAAGCAATAAAAAATTTAAAACCTGCAGATAAAGTTCTTATTGCCGAAGCATGTTCTCATCATGCAAGTAAAGACGATATCGGCAGAGTAAAAATTCCTAAGTTATTAAGCAAATATTTAGGTTTTGAATTAAGGTTTGATGTGTCTTCGGGAATAGATTATCCTAAAAATTTAGAAGACTATTCTTTAATTATACATTGCGGCGGATGTATGATTAACAAGAAACAAATGATATCGAGATTAAATTATGCCGTAAATAAAAATATACCGATAACAAATTACGGTATGGTAATATCTTTCGTAAACAACACTTTAGACAGAGTAATACAACCTTTCGTAAAGAATATATAAAAAAACAGCTTGTAACGATAAGCTTGTCACAAGCTGATTCTGTTTTTAAGTATTTATTAAAGATTAGAAATAAAATCTTACACCTGCTTGAGGTAACCAATCTGCATAAACTCCGAAATCGTCAAAAGAGTTTCCTCCATCCGGTTTAAGACTGATGTAACGAATTCCCATTTCGGTAAGAACCGACAAACAAGGAAGAACATAGTATTCGGCACCTACACCGCCATTAATTGAAAAAACGGAAGCATCTTGATCTCTGCCGTTACCTTTTAATGTAAAACTACCGAAAGCAAGTCCGCCGAAGAAATAAATATTCAAATTGTTAATTGTCAAAACATTACCTACAACCTTTCCGCCGATCAGAAATCTCGATGTTGCATCTCCGCTGCCAAAACCCAACTGAACATCTATGGCAAACTTATCATCAAACCAATATCTTCCGGCAATTTCATCAAAAGATAAATCCGGTGCACCGTTTACACCGCTTACAGCCTGATTAAAATTTGCTTTTGAATAACCTATACCGAAACTCCCGCTTGATGAACTTGAACTGCTTGATGATTTCTTTTGAGAAGAAGATGTACTGCTACTGCTTCCCCCTCTTGCAGCAAAAGACATACTTACACAAAGCATTAATGACAATACTACTGCTGACAACTTCTTCATTTACTACTTCCTCCTTTTTTTTATTTTTACCACAAATTTTTATTTATTATACATTGTACATTATAAATTGTACATTGTTGTTTAAAGTTCTCCTTTAATATCCATTTGTTCAATTTCTGTTGCAGCTATTTTTCCGTATAAGCTGCCTTGTTCCGATGCTTTTTTATACCATTCAAGAGCTTTTGTATAATTTTTCTTTACATATTCGCCTTCATAATACATATCACCGAGCTTTTCCTGAGCATAAAGTTTTCCGTCTTCAGCCGCTATTAAAAATAACTCAAAAGCTTTTTTATAATCTTTTTTAACAAAAATGCCGAAATAGTACATTGAAGCTAAAACTTCTTGTGCTTTTTTATTACCGTTATCCGCATATTTGGTTAACAATGCTGTTGCTTTAGGATAATCTCTGTCTGTTCCCTTACCGCCGAAGGACATCCAAACAGTTTCAAGTTGTGCATCAATATCATTGTTTTCCGCAGCTTTAGAGTAGTACTTGAAAGATTCTTTAAAGTCTTGCTTAACTTTATCATTACCTGAATAGTAAATTCGGGCAAGTTTTATTTGAGCGGACACATCATTATTATCTGCCTGTTTTTTTAACTTGGATATTTCATCACCGCAACCAATCAAAAAGAACATACAAACAGACAAAAGTAACAAATTAAATTTTTTCATATAACCACCTGCTTTTAAATTTTGCTTATTTTATAAAATTGTCATATAAATTACAATAAATCGCTCGGATCGAGTTCTATATTGATAAAAGTGCCGGAAGGTAACTTTATTGAAGATTGTAAATATTCCAAAACTTCTTTTAACTGTTTTCGTTCACCCTTTAATATTATTTGCCATCTGTAAGTTCCGTTCAATTTTGAAATATAAGATTGTGCGGGACCGAGCAACGATACAGGATAATTTGATTTGTTTATTTGTTCTTCGATAAATTTATAAACTTTTTCCGTAAACTCAAACGATTTTTTGTTATCTTTGTTTCTGACTGTAATTTTAGCTATATTACAAAAAGGCGGATAAGATAAATCTTTTCTGAACTCTATTTCCTGATTGTAAAAGTCTTTATAGTTATATTCTTTGGCAAATTTCAAAGCATAATTTTCCGGATGTTTTGTTTGCACCAATACTTTCCCTTTTATTTCCGCTCTTCCGCATCTTCCCGCTACTTGTGTAATAAGTTGAAAAGTTCTTTCCGAAGACCTGAAATCGGGCAAATATAAAGAGGTGTCGGCATCAACAACACATACTAAAGATACTCTCGGAAAATCAAATCCTTTTGTTACCATTTGAGTGCCTAATAGTATTGAATACTCTTCACTTTTTATCCCCTCGTAAACATCCGTATAAACTTGTTTTGATGTTGCGGTATCTCTGTCTAACCTGAAAACTTTTGTATGAGGAAATAAATTTTTTAAATCTTCTTCCACTCTTTGCGTAGCAACACCTATTATTCTGTATTCGTATTTACCGCATGTGGGACATTTTAACGGAAATTTCATTTGTTTTCCGCAATAATGGCATTCCAAATGTTCAGGATGTTTGTGATATACCATAGCTACGGAACAGTCGGGACATTGAATTACCGTATCGCAATGTTTACAGATTATAGACGGTGAAAAGCCTCTTCTGTTTAAAAATATTATCACTTGTTCTCTTCTTGCCAAAGCTCTTTTTATTGCTTGCAACATAGGTTTTGAAAAAACCGAAACAGTCATTTTTAAATTGTTTAAAGGAATCATTTTTACTTGAGGCATTTCTTTTTTGTCTATTCTGTAAGGCATTTCTATTAATTTATATTTATTTTCTATAGCGGAATAGTACGATTCTACAGACGGTGTCGCAGAACCGAAAACCGTAACGGCATTATTATATTTTGCTCTCCATAATGCAATTTCTTTTGTATCATAAGAAGGTTTGTTATTCTGTTTATATGTGTTTTCGTGTTCTTCGTCTATTATGATAAGTCCTAAATTTGTAAAAGGTAAAAATATTGCAGACCTTGCACCGACAACAATTTTTATTTCTCCGTTTTGTATAGCATCGAAAATTTTATATTTTTGTATTGTCGTTACTTCGCTGTGCCATAAAGCAACAATATTGCCGAACCTTTTGTTTAATATGGAAATAAATTGCGGAGTTAACGATATTTCCGGCAACAAAAATATTGCGGATTTATTGTTGTCGATTGCAGTTTGAATACTTCTTAAATAAACTTCCGTTTTTCCCGAACCGGTAACACCGTGTATCAAAAAACTTTCATTTTTTCCGTCTTTAATTGATTGTTCTATTTGTTCTATAGCATTTTTTTGATATTGTGTCATATCAAAATCAGGATTGAAGATTTTCGTTTTGTTTTTTTTGACTTTTGATTTCCTTTTCGGAACTTTTAACGATATGGGAACGATTGTTGCCAAAGCTTCACCTATCGAACACAAATATGTTTCCGAAAGCCATTTGGCAAGTTCTACCGCTTCATCGGTTAAAATTTCCATATCATCTATAACTTTTGTTATGTTTTTCAGCTTTATATCTTTTTTTTCATAATTTTCAATTACGGATATAACATAACCGTCGAGAGTTCTTGTTCCGAAAGGCACGGTAACTCTTCTGTATTTTAATTGTTTATCTTTTAATTCTTCGGGAATTGTATAATAAAAAGATTTATTCAGCGGAACGGGTAAAACAACTTCTGCAACTTTCATTTTTAACCCTTTTTGTTAACCAATGCCATTACTTTTTGCATATCGTGCCAAACATCTTTTTTTAATTTAGGATTTCTTAATAATGCTGCAGGATGATATGTAGGCATTAAAGGTATTCCCATATATTCGGTAAATTTCCCTCTTAAATTACTTATAACATCATCGCTCTTTAATAATGCTCTCGTAGAAGATGCTCCCAATGTTATAATAACTTTCGGGGAAATTATCTTTATTTGTTCATCAAGATAAGGTTGACATGTTTGCATTTCTTCCGGTGTAGGAGGTCTGTCGTTTCCTTTAAGTTCCGGATTTTCGGGGTTTTTCATGGGATGACATTTTACTATATTGGCAATATAAACGGTTTCTCTTTTATATCCCATAGCTTCTATAATTTTAGTTAACAAATCCCCCGCCCTTCCGATGAAAGGTTGTCCTTCATGATCTTCTTGAAATCCCGGACCTTCACCTACAAACATAATATTTGCATAAGGATCTCCGCTGCCGCAAACGGCATTCAATCTGTGCTTTCCCAACTCACATTTTTTACAAGCACATATTTCACCTTTTAAATCTTCCAATTTTTGTTCGGCATTTTTTGTTTGTATGTTTTTTTTCTGAACGGGTTGTTCTTGTTTTATTGTTCTTTTCATTTGGGCATTTTCTTGCTTTATAGTTTTTTGTTCGTCCGCTTTAACGACCGTTTTAGCTTCTTTTATCGATTCTTCCTGTTTTGTTTTTTTCGATAACAGAGTTTTATCCAACACAAGTTCTTCTTCTCCCCAATTTTTGTATTCTTCTATTGAGGTTCTAACGAGTCTTAACAGTTTTATATATTCCGATTGATTCATTGATTATCTCTTTTGCAACTTTTTCTTTTGACACCAAATTCATTTTTTTCATTGAACCGTTTTTAAAAATCAGTGTAGGTGCGGACTTATTCGAAGAAATTGTACTTGCATCGTTAGCAACAATCATGTCTAAATTCTTTTCTTTTAATTTTGTTTTGGCATAGGATAAAAGATTTTTGCTTTCCAATGCAAAACCTACAACCACTTGGTTTTCTTTATGAAAACCGACATATCTTATGATATCTGGATTTTTTACAAGCGTTAAAGTTATTGTATCGTTACCGATAACAGTTTTTTTTATTTTTGTTTTTGATCTTTCAATCGGTCTGTAATCGGAAACAGCGGAAGCGCCTATAAAAATATCCGCAAATTTTAACTTTTGCTTTACTGCCGCCAACATTTCTTTTGCACTTATAACATTTATAACTTTACAGTTTTTTCTCTTAGGGATATCGATATCCGAAGGTCCTTTTACAACAATAACATTGCATTTTTGTTTTAAGGCTTCATCAACCAAAGCTTTTCCCATTTTACCCGAAGAAGCATTCGATATAAACCTAACAGGATCTATATATTCTCTTGTTGGACCTGAAGTGATAAGTATTGTTATAGCCATTTTATTTTAAATTATTTTCTATTGTTTTTAATATTGTTTCATTATCTGCAAGACAACCGTCACCTACAACTCCGCAAGCAAGAAGCCCCGGTCTTGCATCAACTATTTCATAACCGAAACTTTTCAAAGTTTCCATATTTTTTTCAACGGCTTTATGATGATACATATTGTGGTTCATTGCCGGACAAACGATAACCTTTGCGGTTGTTGCAATTGCGGTTGATGTTACTAAATTATCTGCCATACCGTTAGCTAATTTTGAAATTGTGTTTGCCGTTGCCGGAACTATCACATATACATCAGCTTTTTGTGCAAGAGAAACATGTTCTATTTCAAAATAAGAAGTATCAAACATATCCACAAAGACTTTATTTTTGGTTAAAGACTGAAATGTTAACGGTGTAATAAATTTAGTAGCGGCTTCCGTCATTACACAGATAACATTAGCTTCCATTTTGATAAGAGATCTTACCAAATCGCAAACTTTGTATATTGCAATACCGGCACAAATACCGACAACTATATTTTTACCTTTTAAATTAGTTTGCTGCATTTTCTTCTGCTTTTTCCTCTTTTGCCGCAGCTCTCTTTTTCTTTATTTCTTCTATTTTTTCATAACTTGCCTCGCCGGACAAAACATCTCTCACTGCTTTATCCAACAATTCCGCCTGAGATAACTTTCTATACTCATCTTCATCTTTCTTTACTTTTATCCAATCTATCGCAAGTTTTGTAACTTCATATTTTCCTTTGCCTGATGCAAAGAATAATTCTTCTATTGGTCTTTCTTCATTGGTCATTTTACTTTCCCCCACAAATATTTTTATTTCTTTTTATTGATAATCTTTCCGCACAAATTACGGACTTAACTTCCTGTATACTTTTATCTAACTTATCGTTTAAAATCAAATAATCGTACTTAGGTAAATAAGTCAGTTCTTTTTTTGCATTTTCAATTCTTCTTTTTATGACTTCCAACGAGTCTTTATTTCTTTTTATCAATCTTTCTTTTAATATTTTTAAACTCGGTGTCGTAATAAAAATCATTAAAGCTTCTTTATATTGTTTCTTTATTTTAACGGCACCTTGAACATCTATATCAAGTAAAATATCTTTACCTTTGTTTATAGTTTGCTCCAATACTTTCTTTGATGTTCCGTAAAAATGGTCGTGAACTTTTGCCCACTCTACAAACATATTTGCTTTAACCATCTTTGTAAATTCACTGTCGTTAACAAAAAAGTATTCTCTACCGTTCTTTTCTCCTTTTCGCGGTTCCCTTGTAGTGGTAGAAACGGAATAGACAATATTCTTATCGCTTTTTATTAAAGCATCACAAATACTCGTTTTTCCGGCACCCGAAGGAGCAGAAACAATAATAATCATTCCCTTCTTTTTCATAATCTTATATTTTATTAAAAAACTAACAAATTGTAAACAATAAACCACAAACTATAAACAAAAAGAGCCGTGTAGAATTATATCTACACGGCTCTTTTTTATATCTATATTACTTTATATCTGATGTACAATGAGGGCATTTTGTTGCCTTTATATCGATTTCGGAAAAGCAATAAGGGCATTTCTTTGTTGTAGGTGCTGCCGGTGCAGGTGCAGGTTCTTCTTTCATTTTGTTAATAGCTTTAATTATTACGAAAATTGCGAAAGCTACTATTAAGAAAGAAATTATACTGTTAATAAAGAATCCCAAATTCATTGTTACGGCTCCTGCTGCTTTTGCCGCTTCCAAAGAAGCATAAGGTGCTGCAGTTTCCGCTCCATCTCTTAATACGATAAACCAATTTGTAAAATCAATATTTCCCAACAAAAGACTGATAGGAGGCATTATAACATCTGCAACCAAAGAATTAACTATTTTTGTAAATGCAGCTCCTATGATGATACCTACTGCCATATCCATCACATTTCCTCTTGCGATGAACTTTTTAAATTCACTGATAAAACTCTTCATTTACTTTCTCTCTCCTTTTTTTAGATTTGATAAATCTTTAATTTGTAAATATACAAAATTAAAATTTTTAAAGCAATTTATTTGTTTTGTTTTTCCCGATAAAAGAAAGTATTTCAGCTGTATTTTCTTTAAAATATGCCCTGCCTAATATCAGCTGAGAATCTACTGCAACCGGTTTTTCCGTTTCTATTACAACAGGAGTACCTTCTTTATCAATAGTAATATCCCAACTACAAAATTTAAGCCAGGGAATTGCGGAATGAAGTTTTTTTACCGTTTCTCCGACTTTGGGAAACAAATCTATTTTATAATCTTTAAATTTAACACCTGTATCCGGATGAGCATAATATTTTTTTCTTTCTTTTATACAAAAAGCAAAATCATATAAACAACCGTCATCTTTTATTCCCGTCAATAAGCTTTTGCTTCCAAGCCCGTTCCAATCAACAAAACCGTTTTCTCTGCCTATTTTAAAAGCATAATTTATTATTTTGATTTGGTTATTCCATATAAGAGAAGAAACCGAAAAAGTATTTACGGATTTTGAATAAATATCGGAAAGACTTTTGTGACAAACTATTCTCTCTTGAACAACAAAATCTTTTTTATAATTTTCTTCAATAATATCTTTTATACTTGTTCCGGAATAAATATCCGTGCCGTTTACTACATTAACAACTCTGCAATTTCTTGCAAATCCCGAATCATCAAAAGCCGTAGGTTTAATAAAAACTTCACCGATGTTCGACATTTTTTCATAAAAACTTTCTTTTGAAATTATATTATTATCAAAATCAAAAAAGTTATCGTTTATTGAATAAAAATATCTTTTAGGTGTTTTTACTCCGGCAAAATCGGCACAAAGATATAAAAAATTTTTATCTTTCAACACTTCATAATAATTTTTTTCCGTATTCATTTTATCTACAAAACGCAAGAAAATATCAAGAGGAATATATTTTACATCGAATTTTCCGCTGTACATTGTAAACAAATTATGCCATTTATAATCAATTTTCTTGCCATAATTTTTTTTATAAAATTTATCTATTTCAACTTTCTGTTCTTTCGTTAATATGTTTTTATTTAAGGCGGAATCAAAATAGTTTGCAAAATATCTGTAAAGATATTGCCTTCTGATATATGCCGAACAACTAATAATAAAAGATCTCATACTGTAACTACCGAATATAGAAAGGAAAAGATTTCTTAATTTTTTTTTCATAACAAAAACCTCATTTTGCCCGGCAAACAGTTTTTTTATTTAAATTATTTTTTATTCTTTAACCAACTCAAAAGTTCTTCCGTATATTCTCCGAAAAAACCTTCTTTATACAAAACTTGCTGCGGAAACAGTTCCCCCGGTGATTCTATTTCCAGAATAACAGGATTACCATCAATTCCAATAGTAATATCCCATTTGCAAAAACCTAACCATGGGATATAAGAATGCATTTTTTTTGCAGCTTCAAACACTTTTTGAAAATTTTCTATCTTGTGGTTTTTAAAAATAAACCCGGTATTAGGATGAGAAGAATACCACTTGTATTGATTTATACACAAAGCAAATTCAGATAAAAAGCCTTGGCTATCTATGGCCATAATAAGCCCTTCTTTCCGTATTCCGGAAAAATCCGTAACAGAGTCATTCATTCCTATTTTCAAAATCGGTTTATTTATTATTTTCATTTCTCCGTTCCAAATAAAAGTATAAACGGAAAAAGTGTTAACGGATTTAGAATAGATATCAGAGATACTTTTATGACAAACAATTTTTTCCTGAACTATAAAATCTTTATTATATTCTTTTTCTATTATATCTTTTATTCTTTTTTTGGAATAAATATCTATTCCTTCCGTTACATTTATCAATTTACAATTTCTTGCATATCCGGAATTAAATGTCTGTGTCGGCTTAATAAAAACTTCCCCTATGTTCGACATTCCTTTATAAAAAGCTTCTCTTGAAATTATATTGTTATTCGAATCAAAAAAAAGATTTTTTATCGAACAAAAAAATTTTTTGGGGACTTTTATATTTGCCGAATCAGCAATGTTATAAATAAAATTTTTATCGTAAATAAGAGAATCTAAATTTGAATTTAATTTTTCCGTAATTTTTATAAAAATTCGAGGAGATATATATCTTACATCGAATTTATTATTAAGATTTACCATGAAATTATGCCATATGTAAGGAATTTTCTTACCGTAATTTTTTTTATAAAAATTGTCTATCTCTTGTTTTTGTTCTTTACTTAAAACCTTTGTTTTAACATCTTTAATTTTACATACAGCTTCAAAAACTCTAAGATAATGCGCATACGAAAGTTCTTTAAGCAAAAACAAATAGAATCCAAAACAAATCTTCCAATAAAACGCAAGGCATAATAAAAGGATTTTTCTTTTCATAATTTAAATTATGTTTTTTTCGCTAAAAAAGCATATAAAAAAATTATATATTTTTTATACATTTGATTATATATATTAAATTGGTTATAATCAAATATAAATATCCCTTTTGGAGATGAAAATGAATCTTTTAAAAGAAACAAAACAACATTACTTTTTTGTTATGATAATTGAGTTTGTATTTTTATCTTGTGTTTATTGGCTCTTGTTTTCTTTTAATTTTTCACATTTCTTGGTATATTTGTTAGCTTTAATTTTTTATTTTACATCTTACAAATATTGGATTAATATACTTATAAAAAAAGAAAATCTTTTATTAAGCAACAGCGAACATTTCACAATGATAAGCACAATAATGTTACTGATTATTCTCTTAATAAATTCAATCACAAACACCGGTTATTATAAAGACATTATTTTTATTTACGGAACAATATTAATAATTTTTATTGCTTATTACATATACAGAATAAAAAAACAAAAAAAATCACAAGTTCCCGTTATAAAATTTTCATCCGCAACAAAATTTTTAGCAACATTAAGTTGTTTGTTTTTAGTGTTTGATTTTTATGTTTATAATGCAGGTAAATTCAGTATTCAGTTGATATTATACATACCTTTCTTATTTTTAATTCTTTCTTTCCTATTGTTTATTTACAAAAAAGTTTTTGAATTTAAATCTCTTTTTGCTTTGATTCTTTTTTGTAATATTTATATGCTTACAACTTTTTTTCTTGTTTTAAATTACATTTCAAACAATTTATTATCATTTACATTATTTTTCCATTTTGTAATATTTTTATCGATATCTTATTTGTTAATCGCAAACTCAAAGTTAGTTAAGGAAGATTTTTTATACAGCAAAGAATTTTTATCGTTAATATCCGTAAATATACTGTTGATTTTCCTATATTTGACAAATATTTTGTCTTTTACAATTCCGCCAATAATTATAAGCTATATTTTTTTCGTAGCAATATTACTAATAACTTATCTTGCTATTTATAATTATAAAAACTATATAAATTAACAATTGCTTTTTACAAATATTTTATTTAAAATAAAAAAAATACTTTATAAGGATTTTTATGCAACCCGCAATATCTGTAATCATCCCCGTTTTTAATACGGAAAAATATATCGGTAACTGTATCAACAGTATAATCGGTCAAACATTAAAAGATATTGAAATAATATGTGTAAATGATTGTTCCGCGGATAATTCCTTAAAAATCTTACAAGACTTTTCAAAACGGGATATAAGAATAAAAATCATCAATTTAAATGAAAACAAAGGTGTATCTAACGCAAGAAACACAGGTATGGATATTGCACAAGGAGAATATATCTATTTTATAGATTCCGATGATTGGATTGACGAAAATTATCTTGAAGAGATGCTGAATAAAATAAAAGAAACAAATTCAGATGTAATAATAAATGCAAATTTTGTTAAAGAATATGATAATAAAGCAAAAAAAGCTTACGGAACATTTAATTTTCTTACGAGAGATTTTGAATGTTTTGATTCAAAAATCATTCAAAGATTTTTCCCTCCCGTAATTTGGACAAGATTATATAAAAGAGAATATTTAAACCAATACAATTTTAAATTTCCCTCTATAAAATGCGGTGCGGAAGATATATATTTTGCTTATGCTTGTGATTTAATGCAAGATAAATCTTATGTTTTTAAAGGTCCTTATCACCATTATTTTCAACGTCAAACATCGGCAATGCATTCGAAAGAGAGAGGCTTTCATTACTTTGAAAGTTTTAAGTTATTGTATTCTTTCTTAAATACTCATAAAATTAATTTAGACGATATAAAATTATTTTTTGTAGAATCTTTAATTATAGATAACGAACAAAAATTTAATTTTATAAAGACATATTTAAATGAAATTAAAGATGTTTTTTATAAAAACATTAATATTTATAATGAACAAGAAAAATTTTTATTTAATATTATGAAAGAATTTCCCGATTTTAAAGATTTTATATCGAAATATAATCCTAATATCTCTTTAAGTTTTTTAAAAAACAGAATGGTAACAAAAAAATGATAACAGAAAACACAAACAACGAAAAAACAATAGAAAAAAGAATTTATAAGTGGAAAGAGAAACTTATAGATTTATCGAAAAGAAACAGATTATTAAATTTTAAATTTTCAAAATCTTTAACTTTAAGAATTATCGATGAACAACCTCCGGAAATATATAAAGCGTTGGTTCGGGAATTACACTCTTTGGAGTTTTTACCGATAAAAGAAAATGCCGCAAATATTCCCGAACAAGAAAAAAAGCCCTTGGAAGAATTAAACGAAGGAATAGAATTTAGAGCTCGGGAATTTAAAGAATATACATCTGCGGAATTAAGTAAAAAACACACGGATAAATATTTACAAACAAAACTTTCAGTTCAGGATTTAAACAAGGTATTAAACAAAATAAGTACAACGGCAAGATCCACCAATGACGATTTAGGATACAATGTTTTGTTTTTGGCTTTGGGAAGTGTAATTTGGTACGAAAAAGACAGCAGTAACGAACCCATGGAAGCTCCGGTTCTGTTGGTTCCGGTTGAAATAAAGAGAAAAAGTATAGGTCAACCGTTTACCGTTAAATATAATGAAGATTCTGTTATATTAAATCCCGCACTTATACTTAAACTTAAAAGAGATTTCGGTATAAATTTAGAAGATATTGCTATTGACGAAGAAGAAATAAATCCTATCGATATTTTTATTAAAGTTCAAAATAAAATAAGCAAAAATCCGCGTTGGAAGCTGTTAAACAATATTTACATAGGTTTGTTTTCTTTTGCCAAATTCGTAATGTATAAAGACTTGGAAGAACACCAAGCCATAATTAAAAGAAACAATTTCGTTGAAACCATTTGCGGATTAAACGATAATAAACAAGTTTCCGCCGAAGATATTTGTCCCATATCCGAATTGGACAACATTGTTCATCCGCACGGAACTTATCAAATTTTGGATGCCGATTCTTCACAACAACAAGCAATACAAGTTGTAAAATCGGGAAACAATTTGATTATAGAAGGTCCTCCGGGAACCGGCAAAAGTCAAACCATTGCAAATATGATAGGAGAACTTCTGGCACAAAACAAAAAAGTTTTATTTGTTAGCCAAAAAATAGCGGCTTTGGAAGTAGTGAAAAATCGTTTAGCAGCCAACGGTTTAGCTCCTTTTTGTTTGGAACTGCACAGCAACAAAACAAACAGAAAAAATGTTCTCGGCGAACTTGCTAAAAGTTTAGACTACAAATTTGTAGGAAATTACGATTCTCAGAGTTTATCTAAAATATTAACCGATATAAAATCTTTAAAAGTTTATTCGAAAGAGTTGCATACCCCCGCCGGATTAGTAAAAATTTCCCCTTACAAGGCAATAGGGATTGTTTTGGATAACAATCATATTCCCGAATTCAGATACATATTTGAAAACTACGACAAATGGACAGACGAAGATTTATCTGCAAAAAAAGAACTTTTTAAAAACGCAACGGAAACAATAAAAAAATTAGGAAATCCGAAAGACTTTGCATGGTACGGCACACAAGTAAGAGAACTTTCTCTTAAAGAAAAAATGAATTTAAAAACAGAAATCGATTATCTTATAAAAAGTATAGATGAAGTTGAAAAAAATATTAATTTTTTATGTGAAGAACTTTTATTGAAAAAAGTTACAAAAATATCACAAATTGAAGATTTTATAACGGTTGCAGATTCCGTTTCGAATATTTCCGATTCGGCACTTTCTTATATGGAAAACACCGATATAAATTTCGAAGAAGATGTTAAACTTGTTCGTGATACGGTAAAACAATTTACCACATTTAACAATAGAATAAAGAACAAATATAATTCGCAAATTTTAAATCAGGATATTGATGATTTAATATCAAAATTATCTCTTTACGGATTTGTATCAAAATTATTTTTTAAGTTCAATAAAAATTATAATTTCTTTAAACAGTTTTTTATTAACAATCATAAGCCGGGCTTTTACGAATTGCTCTATGACTTAAACAATATTAAAGAATTGAAAAAATCAACAGCAGAACTCGATAAATGCGATAATACAGCTGCAAAATTGTATTCTCAATATTGGAACAAAAATAATCCGGATGATAATGATATAAAAAGGCAATGTAACCGTCTTTTAAAATTTAAAGAACTCATAAGAGAAGACTCTTCTTTTAAAGAAAGCATTACGGAAAAGATAAAGAACAAAAAAATAGATTATAAAAAAGTCAAAATCGCAACAGATACAATATCCCAACTCCAAGAACCGATAAAAACAAAACTTGATATTATTACCGACATATTGAAATTCGATTGGAATAAAGCTTTTGCTTGTCAATATTCCGACATTGACATTAATGCTTTAAAAAACAAATTCTCTGCTGTTTCACAGAAAGCCGACGACTTGACTTTATGGATAAAACATTTGGACTTAACCGATGAAATAGAAAAAGAAGGTTTGACTCCTTTCTGGAACAAATGTGTTGAAGCAAATCTGTCTTTGGATGATTATTCGGTAGCATTAGAAACGGAATTTTTGAGAATATGGTTAATGGGATATGTTTTTGAAAATAACGATATTTTAAAGAACTTTAATTCTTTGGAACAAGACGATTTAGTAAAAGAATTTAAAAATTTAGACAAAGGACAAATTGTTTCCGCAAAAGACAGACTTGTATCAAAACTTTCGTCAAATATAAATTTTGCAAAACAACAATATCCGAAAGAAGTTTCCGAACTTAAAAGATTATGTAAATTGCAACGAATAAGAAAATCTTTAAGACAAATTATTCGCTCTGTTCCGAAACTGTTTTTAGAGTTAAAACCGTGTTTAATGATGAGTCCTTCAACGGTTGCACAACTTTTGAATCCTAATATATTTCATTTTGATGTAGTTGTATTCGATGAAGCAAGTCAGTTAACTACGGAAGATTGTATCGGTTCTATAATAAGAGGTTCAAAACTTGTTGTTACCGGCGACACAAAACAGTTGCCGCCGACATCTTTCTTTAGAACCGTAGTTGAAACAGATGAAGAAGAAATTGATGATGAACAACAGCAAGAACAGGAAAGAGAAGATTTGGACAGTATTCTTGACGAATGTACCACATCGGGATTTCCGCAATGTATGTTAAAGTGGCATTACAGAAGTAAGCACGAACATTTAATTGCTTTTTCAAATAAGCATTTATATCAAGATTTGTATACCTTTCCCAATTGTATAGAAACTTCCGATACTTTGGGCGTAAAATTTAATTATCATATACCTACACCGGCAACAAAAGAAGAGATGTGTTCGGAAGAAGCAAAAATTGTGGCAAAAGCGGTTATGCAGCATGCAAAAAATCACCCTAATATGTCATTAGGTGTTGCAACATTAAATATCAAACAAAAAAGCTTAATAGAAAACGAAATTGAAAAACTGAGAGAACAAGACCCGTCATGCGAAGATTTTTTCAACAACAGCGGGCAAGAATATTTCTTCGTTAAAAACTTGGAATCGGTTCAAGGCGACGAAAGAGATGTTATTATGATAAGTGTAGGTTATTTCAAAAACAAAAACGGAATTCTTTCAATGAATTTCGGTCCTATAAATCAAGACGGCGGTGAAAGAAGACTTAATGTGTTGGTAACAAGATCAAGATACAAGATAGAAGTTTTCAGCGGAATAAAAGCTTCCGACTTTAACCTTGAAAAAACAAGCAGCACCGGTGTAAAGCTTTTACAGGCATATTTGGATTTTGCGGAAAAAGGTGAAAGCTCTTTAAACAAAAAAGAAGACAACTCTTTTGAAAATAATACTTTTGTTTCCCCTTTTGAAGAATCCGTTTACAAAACTTTAACGGAAAAAGGATATTTGGTATCTTCTCAAGTAGGTTGTTCAAACTACAAAATAGATTTAGCCGTAAGAGACAAAAACAATCCGAATAAATTTTTGGCAGGAATAGAATGTGACGGACCTACTTATAATTCTTGTGCAACAATCAGAGACAGAGACAGATTAAGGCAGGAAGTATTGGAAAGATTAGGTTGGAAAATGTATAGAATTTGGTCAACCGATTGGTTCAAAAATCCTAAAGAACAGCTTGAGAAGCTTACAAATTTTATAGATAATGTAAAGAATTAAAATATATTTTATATGAATACTAAAAATTTTATTTTAGCTATATCGTTAATCACATTTACTGCATTACCTGCAAATGCAGACATTATATGGCCGTCTCTTTATATTGCCAAAGGAATGTTAAGTTTTAAAGTAATTCTTTTAGGTTTAATTTTTGAGTTGTTATTCGTAAAATATTTTACAAAAGTCAGCTGGAAAAAAGCATCTATAGTTACATTTTTAATGAATTTTATTACAACAATACTCGGAATAATATTTATTCCCCTGTCCGGTTTAGGTTCGGAATTTGTTTTTGATTTTGTGTTTCATGCTTACGATAAGTTCGGTATAGGAACATTCCATTGGAGTCATTGGCTTGCAGCTTATTTACTTGTAATTTTTATAAATACAATTATAGAAGGTTTATTCATAAAACTGACATTAAAAATAAAAATACTAAAAACATTTTGGTGGTTACTGATTGCAAATGCCATCAGTGTATTTATATGTTTTTTGTTTTATGTTACAAGCTTATGATAAAAAGTTTATAATCCAAGTTTATAATAATGAAAATAGAAAAAAGGGTGGTTTGTTTTATACAAGGTTAACTGTTTGTTTATCTGTACTTACTCTAATATAACCGTAAATCATTTTAATTTCCATATAAAAAAATCTCTTTGTTTTATGTATAATAAGTGCTAACATTTAGGAGAAATTTTATGAAAAAAAACATTATTGCCGTTGCGGTTATTGTTGCATTAACATTTGTTTCCTGTCAGAACAATCAAGCAAACATTGAAAAACAAAACATAAATTCGGTTGTCGAAAGTTCTGAAACAAAAAATATTTCATCAATACAGGAAGAAGAAAAAGAAACGACTTATTTCCCCGCCATTGAACGATATTTGATAAATGAGTGCGGCAGCAAATATCTCGAAGGGCAATATTGTGTTCCTTTTCAAACAGTTATATCTGTAGATGAACGAAATTCCGATGATATCCTTGTTTGGGGTGATTTTTGGGTATTCAACTACAATTTGGTAGGTGATACACTTGAAACCGTATCCGGAGGAAGCCATCCGGGACTTATGCATATCAAACAAACGGATACCGGATATGAGGTAACAGCTTTTGATCAAGTGGAAGACGGATCAAGAAACTTACCAAGTGCTAAAAGAATCTTCGGTGAAAGATACACAGCCTTTCATGCTGTTAACAGTGATGCTGAAAGAAGAGAAAAACATAGAGCGGAAGTTCTTGCAACATATGTAAAAAAACACAATATTCCGGCAACAAAATATAAAGATTACGGCTGGTCGGCTAAAAGTTTAACGAATTAATTCTGATTTTTTATAAAAAGTCTTATCGGATTAAAATTTCTGTGCAGTTTTCCTATAAAGCAATAATTTATATTATATTTTAAGCAAGTTTCAAAAATAAACAGTCTTATTTTATCTCTTAAATTTAAAATATTATAATTCAAAATACATTCATCAATAAAAATAAACTTTTTAATTAAAACAAACATTCTTTTTGATTCTTCAAAAGGAAGTTTTTCAATATCTCTCGCATACTCAATTAAAATATGTGTATAACAATTTGGGAGATATTTTTTTAATTTGTTTTTGTTTAGTAGAATAAGTTGCTCATTATATTTAATTATATCCTCAATTGTGAGAGAAGAATTTGCAGAGTTTTTCAAGTTCCTTCTATAATAGTAAATTGCATTTTTTATTAAAATAAATTTATGTGCAATTATAATCGCTTCCCACATAAACAAAGTATCTTCCATTTTAATTGATACATTAAATGACATCTTGTTATTAAATATAAAATCTTTTTTAAATATATTTGCACATACGGTAGATAACTGCATACCAAGCTTTTCTAAAAATATATTTTTGTTTTCTTTTTCATAAATTATTCTGTTGTAAAAAGTTTTTTTAATGTAAACCGGCATATCACTGAATTTATGAGTTGTATTGTCAAACAAAGAAAATTTTGCGACAACAAAATCAGTATCGTATTTTTCTATTGCTTTATGTAAAACATCTAAATAATCACTTGCAACCCAATCATCTGAATCTACAAATGTTATATATTTACCCCCGGCTATTTTTATACCTTCATTTCTTGCATTTCCTTGTCCTTTGTTTTCCATCAAATTAATAATTACAAATCTATCGTCTTTTTCAGCATATTCTTCAAGGATATCATAAGAATTATCCGTTGAGCAATCGTTTATACATATACACTCGAATTCTTTAAATATTTGATTAACAATGCTATCCAAACACTGCCTTAAATATTGTTCCGTATTATATACGGGTATTATTATTGTTATTTTTGGTTCTGTTTTCATTTTATTAGTCTTGATTTAATAGAATATGATGCTATATTATTTTTATAATACTCAAAAATATCGGTTACACAATGATAACCTATGGCATATCTTTTTTCCTCGGGTTTCCAACAAGTATATGACTGTTGTATAACTCTTTCAATTTTACTTCTTATCTCGTCAGATATTTCTTCCTTTTGCATGTTAAAAAACAAACTAAGAACAAATTTCCTTTTTCCTTTAGGGTGATGATATGATTCTATAAAAAATTTTGATTTTTTAAAAAATCTTTCCTTTAGTAAAGCCTTTGCGGCTAAACCGAGATTATAATGGTCTTCATGTTGATACCTTCCGAATCTAAAAGGAGCAATTGTTCGAATTTCAACATCTTTACCGTATATGGATACAAAATGTTTAATAATTTCTTTGGCATATTCGACAGACAAAGATCCATCAACGGCTCTTTTCTCATATATATGAATATTCTCTAACGGAATTCCCATAGCAGTACAACTTGCAATGAATTCACAATCTCTTGCCTTTATAAATTCTTCTTCGGATAAATTATAATTATGAATTTGATGATGTATTTGACATATTTTATTACTGTTTAATCTTTGTCTTGCCGGCGATTTTGAACCATCGGTACATAAAACGATATGAACCTCTTTATTTGGTAATAAACATGTTTTACAAATATCAACACCCATTGTTAATAATTCATCGTCTTGATGAGGTGAAAAATATAAAACAATATCTTTTTTATCTGCCATAAATATATCCGAAAATTTATTTATATTATCTATTATACTTTTTTTAAGTATAAAAAACTTAATTTGTCTGTTGTTTTTATATATTTGTTGTAGTATAATAATTTCTATCAAAACAAAAGGAATTTAATTTATGAAAAATATAGCAATAGTTACCGGTGCAAGCAGCGGGCTCGGCAAAGAATTCGTAAAACTTTTGATTGACGATAAGAATTTCGATGAAATATTTATTCTTGCAAGAAGCAAAGATAAATTAAACGAATTGAAAAATCAATATGGTAATAAAATCAAACCATATCCTGCGGACTTATCCGATATAAACAACATAAAAACTTTCGGAAAACATTTAGAAAAAGAAAATGTAAATGTTAAATTATTAATTAACAATGCAGGTTTTGCAAAATTTTGTTCTTATGACGATATTTCAATAGATGAGTCGTTAAATATGATTAACCTTAATGTGTCGGGTGTAGTTGCAATGGGATTAGTTTGTATTCCGTTTATGAGTAAAGATTCTCATATCATAAATATAGCATCACAAGCATCTTTTCAACCGCTTCCTTATCAGAACATATATAGTTCAACAAAATCTTTCGTTAAAAACTACTCAAGAGCACTAAATATAGAACTTAAAGAAAAAGGTATAACCGTAACCGTCGTTTGTCCGGGATGGATAAAGACAAGCTTGTATGACAGAGGATGTATAAATGCCGTGAAAGGGACTACAAAGTTTTCTCATATGGTTACACCGGATGTCGTTGCAAAAAAAGCATTAAAAGATGCTTATAAAAACAAAGATATTTCTGTTTACGGAATATATGTAAACTTTTGCAGGTTACTGTCAAAAATATTACCCGAAAAATTAATAATGAAGATATGGCTTTTACAACAGAAAATTAAGCCGTAAAATTATAATATGACAAAAGTTTCAATAATAATACCGGTATACAATACCGAACAATATTTAAGTCAATGTCTCGATAGCATTATAAATCAAACTTTTCGGGACATAGAAATAATAGTTGTTAACGATGCATCTACAGACAATTCTTTATCTGTTATAAAAGAATATCAACAAAAAGATAACAGAATTGTTTTAATTAATGTTACCGATAATTGCGGTTTATCGAATTCAAGAAACTTGGGAATGAAAAAAGCAAAAAGTCCGTATATAACTTTTGTAGACTCAGACGACTGGATTAGAAAAGATTATATAGAATTTTTATTTAATAATATAGAAAAATTTAAATGCGATGCTTTTTCCGGCTCTTATTATGTATATAATAATAAAACTTCACAATACGAAACAAGAAAATACTCTTTTCTTACGACAAAACATAAAAACAATAAAAATTTAATAGTGTTACCGAGTATAAATTGTAGTCCGTGGTGCAAAATATATAACAAAGATTTTTTATTAAAAAACAATTTATTTTTCAGGTTGCGTCGTCGTGAAGATTCTTTGTTCTTATACGACCTTGTAATACATAAAGCAAGAATCATATATGTTAATGAGCCTATCTATTTTTATAGAGTTAACAGAAAAAACTCTTTAACTTCTTCCAATTATTTTATACTGCATGATGTTATTTTTCTGTTAAAAGAAATAAGAAAAACATTGTATAAAGAAAATCTTTTCGGAGATTATTTTAGAGTTTTTTATATATATAGTTTTATATTTTTAAGTTTTGCATTAATTTGCAGTAACATTCCGCAAAAAAGAATTCAAAAAATGCTTATTGCAGCAAAAACTTTTTTGTTTTGTAACAGCGAAGAATACACAAATTGTATCGATAAATTTGCGATAGCCATATTCAAGTTTTTTATAAATCACGTATCATTATATATAAACACGGCAAAAATACTAAAAAAGATAAAACGTGCTTTTGAAAAATATGTCGTTTAATATACAAAACTTTTTTTATCCGTTATTGACACTAAAAATATAAAAGAGTATAATCGTAATAAATATTATGAATAATATATAATTTTTGGCAAAGATGCTGAAAAAAACTTTATGTTGTTTTTTTTGCGTCTTTTTTTTTATAAAAAACTTTAATATATAGAGAGGATACATTATGAAATTGGGTATTGTGGGTTATGGTAATTTAGGTAAAGGTGTTGAAAATGCCGTTCAATACAATCCGGATGTGGAACTTGTTGCGATTTTTACGAGAAGAAATCCGCAGGATTTAAAAATAAAATCAAATGCAAAAGTCGTAAGTGTTTCGGAAATTGAAAATTGGAAGGATAAAATCGATGTTTTAATTTTGTGCGGAGGCAGTGCAACGGATTTGCCTGTTCAAACACCGAAATATGTAAAAATATTTAATGTTATAGACAGTTTCGATACACATGCAAGAATACCTGAACATTTTGCCAATGTAGATAAAGCCGCAAAAGAAGCGGGTAAAATAGGAATAATATCCGTAGGTTGGGATCCGGGACTTTTTTCTTTGAACAGAATGTATGCAAATGCTATTTTACCCAACGGAAAAGATTATACTTTTTGGGGTAAAGGTGTAAGCCAGGGGCATTCCGATGCAGTAAGAAGAATAGACGGAGTATTGGATGCAAGACAATATACCATTCCGGTTGAAGCAGCATTAAAAGCAGTTAAAAACGGTGAAAATCCCACCCTTACAACAAGACAAAAACATACAAGAGAATGTTTTGTTGTAGCTGCGGAAGGTGCGGATAAAGCAAGAATAGAGAAAGAAATAAAAGAAATGCCAAACTATTTTTCCGACTACGATACTACGGTTCATTTTATCAGCATGGAAGAAATGAAAAAGAACCATTCGGGACTTCCGCACGGAGGATGTGTTATAAGAACGGGACAAACAGGAACAACAAAACATGTAATAGAATATAATATAAAACTTGAATCTAACCCTGAATTTACTTCAAGTGTACTTGTAGCTTTTGCAAGAGCAGCTTACAAGTTGAACAAAGAAGGTCAAAAAGGAGCAAGAACGATATTTGATATTCCGCCTGCATATTTAAGTGCAAAATCCGCAGAAGAACTAAGAAAAACAATGTTATAAATTGCTGAAAGCAATTTATAACAAATAGTAATTAGAAATTAGTAATTTAAGAATAAAAAAGAAACAGGAAGATTTTTATCTTCCTGTTTCTTTTTGCCTATTTTGTTTTTTTTCAATTATACATTGTACATTGTAAATTATAAATTGTCGTATCAGTTTTGCATTGAAGTGTTTTTTACTATAACATCGTGAGCGGAACCTTCACTGATAGTCGTTTGACTTACCAATGTAAGTTTTGCTTTCTTCTGTAATTCGGGAATTGATAAAGCACCGCAATTGCACATTGTATGAGTAACTTTTCTGAGTGTAATAGAAACTCCGTCATGTAAATGTCCGGCATAAGGAACATAAGAATCAACGCCTTCTTCAAAACTTAAAGATTTTTTACCGCCCAAATCATATCTTTGCCAGTTCCTTGCTCTGTTTGAACCTTCCCCCCAATATTCTTTAACATAATTGCCGTTGACAACAAGTTTATTTGAAGGAGATTCATCAAACCTTGCAAAATATCTGCCTAACATTACAAAATCGGCACCCATAGCCAAAGCTAAGGTTATATGATAATCTTGAACGATACCGCCGTCCGAACAAATAGGAATATATATACCGGTTTTTTTATAATAAGCATCTCTTGCTTTTGCAACTTCTATAGTTGCCGTTGCCTGTCCCCTTCCGATACCTTTTTGTTCTCTGGTAATACATATAGAACCGCCGCCGATACCTATCTTTACAAAATCCGCACCGGCTTTAGCAAGAAAATTAAAGCCTTCCGCATCAACAACATTTCCCGCACCGACTTTAACTTTATTACCGAATTTTCCGTGTATATCTTTAAGAGCTTTTGCCTGCCAATAAGAATATCCTTCACTTGAATCCAAAACGAAAACATCCGCACCGGCTTTAAGTAAAGCGGGAACTCTTTCCATATAATCTCTTGTGTTTATTCCCGCACCGACGATATATCTTCTGTTGGAGTCAAGTAATTCCAACGGATGAGATTCATGTGTTGCATAATCTTTTCTAAATACCAAAGATACCAAATTTCCTTTTTTGTCAACAATAGGCAGTTGATTGATTTTTTTATCCCAAATTATATCATTTGCTTTATTAAGTGTAATTCCTTCTTCTCCCGTTACCATTTCGGAAAGAGGTGTCATATATTCGCGAACTTTTGAGCTCGGTTTACAATGAGAAATTCTGAAATCTTTGGATGTTATAATACCTACAAGTTTGCCGTGAGCTGTTCCGTCTTCGGTAACGGCACAGGTAGAATGTCCTGTTTTTTGACTTAAAGCAATAACTTCTTCCAATGTTTGATCGGGACGAACATTTGAGTCCGATGTTACAAAACCTGCTTTATAAGATTTAACTCTCGCTATCATTGCCGCTTGATTTTCTATACTTTGACTTCCGTAAATAAAACTTATTCCGCCTTCTTTTGCAAGGGCGATAGCCATTTTATCGTCGGAAACAGCCTGCATAACCGCGGAAACCATAGGAATATTCATACTTAAAGAAGGTTTTTCTTTTTTCTTTTTATTGAATTTTACAAGCGGAGTTTTTAAACTGACATTATCCGGAATACAATTTTCATCGGAATATCCCGGAACCAAAAGATACTCATTAAAAGTGTGAGACGGTTCATCAAAATAAAAAGCCATTTTGTTGCCTCCTGAAAGCACGAGATGTTTTTTACTCATATTATAATTTACAGTTTGTTTTTCTTTAAAAAACACCATTTTTATAACTTGTAATTATAACATAAAAATGTCGGCTTATCAATGAAAAAATTCTATATCTTATCCGTTATTGCGGATGTAAAATTTTAATTGCATTTCTCAGCGAAAAACTGCAAAACTTTCCGACAACGGCATAATTTATATTAAATTTCAAACACATATAAAATAATATTAATCTTACTTTAAAATTTATGCCCATGTTTTTAACGGAGAAATTTTTAACAAATTCTTTCGTATAATACAATTTTCTAAACTTATCAAAATATAAAGCCGATTCGGAAAACTTCAAATTCAGAAATTCTAACCTTGTAGAAGTTATTATGGAAATGTATTGATAATAAACTTTTTTATATTGTTCGTATTTCCCGCATTTTATCAATATTTTTTTTAATTCGGAAAACAACGAAAAATATGTAAATTCTTTATTGATTATACTCATGGAAGAGTTAGCTCTGTTATTTCTGTAAAAATAAATTTTATTATCTGTAAATTTAATTTTATTTGTATTTATAATTGTTTCGAAAATAAACAAATTATCTTCATGATAATTATCAAGTCTAAAACGAATTTCGTTATCATTTAAAAAATTTTTACCGTAAATTTTTGCCCATACCGTAACAACAAAACTATCTTTATCCAAAACAAGAAGTCTTTCTTTTTTTATGTTATTTAAAAAATCGGCAGAGGCTTCTTTTCTGTCTGTTATCTTTTTTGTTATATTGTCATAAAGGAAAGCCGAAGCACATACGACATCTAAATTGTTTTCATTTATTTCGTTATATAAAAGTTCAATATAATCAGGTGCAACCCAATCGTCGGAATCAATAAAAGTTATATATTTACCTTTTGCTATATTTAAACCTTGATTTCTTGCATTTCCCTGACCTTTGTTTTCCGATAAATTGATAATTATAAATCTGTCATCTTTTTTTGCATATTCTTCAAGGATAGAACAGGAATTGTCGGTTGAACAGTCGTTGACAACTATTATTTCAAAATCTTTAAAAGTTTGCCCAACAATACTGTCAAGACATTGTCTTAAATAATTTTCTACATTATATACCGGAATGATTACGGAAACTTTTACATTCATTTTTTTTTGAAACAGAAATAATACCTGATTTATGGTTTTATATACTACAAAATTTAGAATATAATTGCTATAATAAAAAGATGAAAATTAACATATGTTTTTCAACCGATAACAATTACATACACCACTTGGCACGCACATTATGTTCGATTTTATCGAATGCCGATAGAACGGACACTTTCGATATTTTTGTATTGGAAAACGATGTTTCCGAAAGCAATAAAAACAAACTTTTAAAAGAATTCAACAGCAGCACTTGCAGAATAAATTTTGTTAATATAAGCACGAATTTGTTTAACGATTTTCCGGATTATAAGTTTTGTCCTCATATAACAAAAATGGGCTATTCAAGATTATTAATTGCGGATTTATTGAAAGATGTTGATAAAATAATATATCTCGACTGCGACACAATAGTTTTATCGAGTCTTAAAGAGTTGTTCGAAACAAATTTGGACGGTTATTATATAGCCGCTGCGGAAGATACAGGACAAATATTTAACAGTAAATTTTACGGCAGGTTCTATAAACAATTTAATCCGTATGTTAACAGCGGTGTCTTGCTTATAAATTTGGAATATTGGAGAAAAAATAACATTCTGCCTGAGTTGACGGACAGCATAAAACAAAACAAAGAAAACTTTATGTTCGGAGACCAAGATGCGATAAATTTCGTTTTCAAAGGAAAAATTAAAATTATTGATTTTTTCTATAATTTTCAAACCTGTGCTTTTAATATAAAACATTTGTTACCGTCAGATATCAGACTTGCTTTAAAAAACACACAAAAAACACCTAAAATTATTCATTATTCGACAAACAATAAACCGTGGAACAGTTATACTTACTTAAACAAATATTATTTAAAATATGAACGGCTCAATCCTTTCAGGACGGAAAGTTTTTTTAAACTAAAATTTAAAAGTTTTAAATATTTCGTTTATCATGTAATATTTAAAGTAAGCTCTTTTTGCAGGCACTTACTTTCTCCGATACTGGACTGCCGTAAAAAAGATGAATATATTCAAATTACAATATTTAAAGCAGTAAAATTTAATCTTTTAAAGTATAAATAATGCCGATATTAAATTAATTTAAGGAACAATTAAAATGAATTTTGAATTTAATCTTTCTGTGGAAGAATTAAAAAAAAGAACAAGTAAAGAGTATTTGGTAACAAAGAAGTTTTTAACAGCCGATTCTCCGGAATATGTTTCTCTTAAAGACGGTGATAAGCAAGCGTTAAAACATCTCGTTAAAGCCGCAGAAATTATAGAAAAAATCAATATGCAGTTAGACTGCAAGTACAATTTGGATTTCAAAAACTTTCTCGAACAGGAAATACAAAAAGGGAATAAACAAGCGGAACTTACAAAAATTCTTTTTGATGCACAAAAAGGTATAAACGCAATAGATTCCTTATCAAACAAAATAAATCTTGCAAAAGGCATACAGGAAACTCCGGGAAAAGGTGTTTATCCGGAAGATTTATCTAAAGAAGAATTTCATTCAATCCTTATACAAATGATAAAAAACGGTGAAATAAATGAAGTAAAAAACATTTTAACTCAAAGATCCGTCGTTATAAGAAACGGTAAAAAATTAAAAGGAATAGATTATATAGATTATTTTAAACAGGATTTTTATAATGTTGCCGCAGAACTCGAAAAAGCAAGTGAAGTTTCCACAAACGAAGAATTTAACAAATATTTAAAACTTCAGGCAAAAGCATTAAAGACAGCAGATCCTATGCTTGATGCTTATGCGGATAAACAATGGGCCACATTACAAGACACACCGTTGGAATTTACGATAACAAGAGAAAACTATGAAGATGAACTCACCGGAACAATTTTCGAAAACAAAGAACTCGTTAACCTTTTAAAAGAGCATTCTGTTTCCCCCGTTCCTAAAGATTTTTTAGGCGGAAGAGTAGGAATTGTAAACAAAGAAGGAACTAAAACTCTTTTAAGAATAAAAGACTTTCTCCCCGTTCTCGCAAAAAATATGCCTTTCAATAACGAATATACGCAAAATACAGCATCGGAACAAGACACAAAACAAACAATGGTAGATGTAGATATGGTATATGCGGCAGGTGATTGCGGAGCATATAGAGGCGGTATTACTTTAGCGGAAAACCTGCCGAATTCCGATAAGTTGTCTTTAACTATCGGAGGCGGTTTAAGAAATGTTTATCACAGGCAAATAAGATTTATAAGCGATAAAGAAAAACTGCAGAAAATGCTTGATGAAATTTTAGATAAAAATCAGCATCAATATTATCTCGACGAAGCAGACCATTGGTTCACAATAGGACACGAAAACCTGCATTCTTTAGGTCCGAAAAAAGGAAATGAACGACTCGGTAAATATTCTAATATTATAGAAGAAAATAAAGCCGATATGGGCTCTCTTGCTTTTGTAGATTTATTAACGGAGCTCGGAATGTACACACAAGAACAAAGAAAACAAATTATAGTGACTTTTATTACGGACAATTTCCTTAAATCCAAGCCTGCATTGTCTCAGGCACACAGAGTAAGAACCGTTATGCAAAATAAATATATGTTCGATAACGGCGGTTATATTCTAACCGAAGACAACAAAATTTTTGTAAACACAGATAAAGTTGTTCCGACGGCAAAAAAAATGCTTTCGGAAATTATCAGAATACAGATAGACGGAAATATTGAAAATGCGCAAAAATATATCGAGAAAAACTTTATGTGGACCGATCAAATGGAAATAATCGCACAGAAATTGCAAAAGGTAAGTAAAACCCTTAACGGAAAACTTGAAACAAAACTTGCCGACTTTTTATTAGAAAAATAACTCAACATAGCGAAATAAAAGCTTATATCTCAAAGATATAAGCTTTTATCGTCAAAGAAATTTATTCTTTTTATAGATATACTACCCATATATAAATTGTACTTATAACTATTACCATAACCGTCGCGGGAACAGAAACTTTGCAATATCTTGCCCAACTGATAGGATGACCGGACTTTGCGGAAACCGATGTTCCAACAACATTTGCACTTGCACCTATAGGTGTTGCGCTTCCTCCGATATCTGTTCCTATGGAAAGAGCCCAACTCATTGTTGCCAAAGGAATACCGCTTGTTACGGTAAGCGATTGTATTACCGGTATCATAGTTGCAGCAAAAGGAATATTATCTATAAATGCCGATGCTATAGCACTTATCCATATAATAATTGCAATTAAAATATAAGGATTTCCGCCCGAAGTCATTTCAATTAATCGTGCGATAAGTTCAAGAATGCCGGTTTGTTCAAGACCGCCGACAACAATAAAAAGACCCACAAAGAAAAGCAAGGTTTTATAATCCACTCTCTTTATTATTACCGCAAGATGTTTTCCGCTTGTAATAAGAGTGATAACGGCAATAAAAACACCGATTGTCGCTACACTTAAATGCGTTTGTGCATGAGTTATCAAAAGTATAATCGCACAAGCAAAAATCATACAACTTATAACAAATCCGTTTTTATCAGTAATTGCAGATTCCGGTCTTGGGAATTTTCTTCTGTCGATATGTTGACCGGCTGTAGAATATTCTTTTCTGCAAACGAAATAGAAATAAGCTAAAGTAAAAATTAAACCGATTAATGCAATTATACCGGTATTACACAAAAAGTCCATAAAAGTGTAACCGAGTTTTGAGCCGATGATAATATTCGGAGGATCTCCGCACATTGTAGATGATCCGCCCAAATTAGCACAGAATATTTCAGCAAGTATCATAGATATCGGATTAAAATCCAAAAGGAACGAAAGTTCAACGGTTACCGCAGCTAAAAACAAAATTACGGTAATTGAATCTATAAACATTGAAAGAACTGCCGATAACAACATAAAAGCAATAAAAACAGGAATCACTTTATAGTTAACGGCCTTTGCTAATCTCATACATAACCATCTGAAGAAACCTACTCTTGCCATACCTTCCACCATTACCATCATACCCGCAATGAAAAAGATTGTTGCCCAATCTATTCCTTTGGAACTTAAATGTGCATTTTTCGTATACCAAAATCCTAAAGTAAACACATCTTTAATGTTCAAAGTTTCAATTGTTGCCGTGAGAGATTTTTCACTAAATCCGAATCCGATTGCAAAGACCAAAAGCAATGTTAAACCGCCGCAAACAAGCGTAACCCACTGCCTTTCATATTTTTCGGTAATTATCAGTGTGAACATTGCAAGAAAAATTATAACTGCAAAAATCTGTGCCAATAACATAATCAATTACATCCTTTCTTCTTCTCTACTATAAATTCAATTACTTACTTAATAATAAAACAATCTTATGAAAAATTTTATTCAAATTTATAATGTACAATGTACAATGTATAATGTCGGTAAAAATTGTAAAGCTTTTTTTTAACAAATGCAAACAAATACATCAACTGTACATTGTAAATTATACATTATACATTGTCGTTACAGAATTTGTTTCAAAATTGCGGATATTCTTTTACCGTCTGCAGCACCTTTAAGAGCCGCAATGGAAGCCTTCATTACAACGCCGAAACTTTTATCTTCGCAAGAAGCAACAACTTCTTTAAGTTTAGCCGTTAATTCTTCGTCGGAAATTTCAGCCGGTAAATAGCCTTCTATTATTTTAAGTTCTTTAGCTTCTTTTTCGGTTAAATCCGCTCTCCCTGCTTTTTCAAAAGTTTCAATAGATTCTTTTCTTTTTTTAGCTTCACTTCTAAGAACTTTTATAATTTCTTCTTCGTTTATTTTAATATTTTTCATTTCTCTTATGTTTATCTCGTTAAGTATTCCCCTGACGGTGTTCAAACTAACCATATCTTTTGCTTTCATATAAGTTTTTAAATCTTCTTTAAGTTTATCAATTGTTGACATATTTTGCTCCTTATTTTTTTATAAATTGTTGTTATTATACAAAATTTAAATAACATATTAAAAATATTTTTAACAAAAAAAGAGCCTGCAAGAAATGCAAGCTCTTTTCAACACTGTATTATATAATTATTTCAAATATATTGTAGGTCCTCCACCCTCACCGATTGGACCATCTATTGGTCCACCACCATCATCATACCCACTGGGATACTCTGATCCAGAAGAAGTAACCATTTCTGTCTTTGATCCATTAGCATATACTTTTGTAGACACTGTATAAATCTGTCCATTATTATCAATATATTTGGCTATGACCAATACATTATCATTACCATCGTTTCCCCAAGAACCACCGGAAAACGTTGTTTTATTTACTTTTTCTAAAGTTTTTGAAGCTTCTGCTGGGGCATCTCCACTATCTCCGTTAACCCAACAATCAAACTCAGTAAAATATTTATTACCTCTTGCATCCATATCAATATTTTTATCAGAATTAACATAACCGCCGCAATCATAAAAATAACCATGTTTCGTATGATAAGCAAGTTGAGCTTTAACCAATCCGTTTACAAGAATTTGACCTTCCGTCATTTTCGCTTTTTGAACATATCCGCGATATATGGGAACAGATATTACGGACAATATACCCACTATAACTATTACTATTACCAATTCTACGAGAGTAAAACCTTTATATTTTTTTAATATATCCATTTATCTCTCCCTTTCACGATTACAAATCATGATTACAATATACTTACTACTTATTATTATAGCATATAACCTGAAAACCAGCCACTTTTTTTCATGTTTTAAATTTTATATTTTCATTGCATTTTTTTTGTATATTTTATAAACTTATTCAACTTGATAATTTATCAATACGGAAAAGTAAAAATGAAATTAAAAACACCTTACTATTTTATTGAAGAAAAAAAGTTATTGGAAAACATGAAAAAGATTGCTTTTATAAGAGAGCAGTCCGGTGCGAAGTTTGTGTTGGCATTAAAGTGCTTTTCCACTTGGTGTGTTTTTGATTTGATGTCTAAATATATGGACGGAACAACAAGCAGTGCTTTATACGAAGCAAAACTCGGTTATGAAAAATTCGGTAAAGAAGTTCATGCTTATTCGGTTGCATATCCGAAAGAAGAAATTTTGGAATTAAAAAAGTTTGCCGATAAAATAATTTTCAATTCAATATCTCAATTAAAAAGATTTTATCCGTTAGTAAAAAATAAAAACTTGGGAATAAGAGTTAATCCTAAAATAAGTTACAGTCATTTCGATTTGGCTGACCCCGCAAGAAAGAATTCCCGTTTGGGAGTAATAAACAAAAAAGATATTTTAGATAATTTAAATAAAATAAACGGACTTATGTTCCATTTTAATTGTGAAAACGAAGATGCAGATAATTTGGAACAATCTTTAAATTATATAGGACAAAATTATTCAAAGATGTTAGAAAAAGTCGAATGGGTAAGTTTCGGCGGTGGAATTTATTTCACAAAAAATGGTTATAATATCAAAAAATTTTGTAAAATATTAAGAGATTTTTCAAAAAAATATAATGTGCAAATTTATTTGGAACCGGGTGAATCTTCCATAACGATGAGTGCGAAACTTGTTACGTCCGTTTTGGATATTACGCATAACGGCAAAGATATTGCGGTGATAGATTCTTCAACCGAAGCACATATGTTGGATTTATTAACTTATCATACTCCCGCAAAAATGGCTAAACAAAAAAATGCGAAGTATGAATATATTGTTGCCGGAAGAACTTGTTTGGCAGGTGATATTTTCGGAACTTATAAATTTACGAAACCGTTAAAGATCGGTGACAAAATAGTATTTGAAGATGCTGCCGGATACAGTATGGTAAAAATGAATTGGTTTAACGGAGTACCGATGCCGTCTATAGTAGTAAAAAGACTTAACGGAAAAATTGAAGTTGTAAAAAGTTTTACATATAAAGATTTTGCAGATAATTTATCTTGAGGAGGCACTGCTTGAAATGAAAAGAAACGTTTTAGTTATTGGGGCCGGAGCCGTTGCACATGTAGTTTGTCATAAATTGGCACAAAACAATGATGTGTTCGGTAAATTGTACATAGCATCAAGAACATTAAAAAGTTGCGACGCAATTTTAGACAGTATTAAGAAAAAGAAAAACTACAAAAATCCCGATAACGAATTTTCATCAAAGCAGATAGATGTTTTTGATGTTCCCGCGTTAATAGATTTAATAAAGCAATTGAATATAACAATAGTTATAAATGTTGCAAGTGCATTTTGCAACATGTCAATTTTGGAAGCTTGTATTCAAACAGGTTCGGCGTATATCGATACCGCCATTCACGAAGATCCTAAAAAAGTTTGTGAAAATCCCCCCTGGTATGCAAATTATGAATGGAAAAGAAAAGACAGATGTACGGAAAAGAAAGTTACCGCAATACTCGGTTGCGGATTTGATCCGGGTGTTGTAAATGCTTATTGTGCATTGGCGGTAAAACATCATTTCGATAAAATAGCAACAATAGATATTATGGATGTAAATGCCGGAAGTCACGGAAAATATTTTGCTACAAATTTCGATCCTGAAATAAATTTCAGAGAATTTCATAAAGTTTGGACATGGATAGATAATCAGTGGGTACAAAAACCCGTTCATGCGGACAAACTCGTTTATGATTTTCCCGTAGTGGGAGAACAGCCCGTATATTTAACGGGACACGACGAGCTTCATTCACTTTCAAAAAACATTAAAGCAAAATCCATAAGATTTTGGATGGGATTCAGTGACCATTACATAAATGTGTTTACCGTATTAAAAAAGATAGGTCTTCTTTCGGAAAAGCCCGTTAAAACAGCGGAAGGATTGGAAGTTGTTCCTTTAAAAGTTGTTAAAGCTTGCCTTCCAAACCCAAAAACTTTGGCACCTAACTATACCGGTAAAACATGTATAGGTTGTTTGATCAAAGGTAAAAAAGATAAAAAGAATAAAGAATTATTTATTTATAATATTTGTGATCACAAAGATTGTTATAACGAAGTTGAAGCGCAGGCAATAAGTTATACCGCCGGAGTTCCGCCGGTAGTTGCCGCTATGCTTATAGCTAACGGTACATGGGATGTAAAAACTATGGTGAATGTGGAAGAATTGGATCCGGATCCGTTTATTGAGTTGTTGGGCAAAAACGGATTATCAACGGCCGTATTGGAAAATACACCTTCTAAAAAGTTTATTTAGTATTAAAAATATTGTATATTAAAAGGACTGCTATGGACAAACAAAATAAAGTACCAATTTTTGACACACTTTTAGGGCATGCAAAAAGAAATGTTACTTCTTTTCATACACCGGGACATAAAAACGGAAAAGGAATAGATCCCGTATTGAAAGAAGTGACCGGAGACGGTCTTTATAAATTTGATGTAACAGTATTCGACGAAGTAGACTCTCTTCATGATCCTGTAGGTCCGATAAAAAAAGCCGAAGAATTGATGGCTCAAGCCTACGGAGTAAAACATTCTTTGTTTTTAGTTAACGGAACTTCCGTAGGAAATATTGCAATGTTTTTATCCGCATGCGATCCCGGAGATTCCATTATAGTTTCAAGAAGTTCACATAAATCCATAATGGGCGGAATTATCCTTTCGGGGGTTTGGCCGATTTGGTTACAACCCACAATAGATCAGAATTTAGACATTATTTTTAATTCAACATATGAAGAAATAAAACAGGCTCTTGAAATGTATCCCGAGGCAAGAGCGGTATTTCTTACAAGTCCCACATATAACGGTGTTGCAACAGAAGTTAAAAAAATTGCGGATTTATGTCACAGAAAAGGTAAAATTCTTCTCGTAGACGAAGCACACGGACCGCATTTAAAATTTAACGATAAATTACCGATGTCTGCAGTGGATGCCGGTGCTGATTTGTGTGTTCAATCAACACATAAAATTCTTTCCGCACTTTCTCAAGGTTCCGTTCTTCATCACAATTCAAAACTTGTTGATATTAACAGAGTTAAAAAAATTGTTTCAATGTTGCAAACAACGAGTCCGCAATATTTGACTCTTGCAAGTATAGATTTGGCAAGAAGACAAGCAGTTTTGCACGGAAAAGAGATGTTCGATAAAGTTATTGAAGCGGCGGAATGGGCAAGAAAAGAAATAAATGAAAAAATTCCGAATATGAGATGTTTAACAAAAGCCGATATTAAAGGCAGAAATTTTGATTTGGATTTAACAAAGCTTACAATAAATGTTACAAAAACCGGTCTTTCCGGATATGAAGTAGATGAAATTCTTGCAAAACAATACAATATTCAAGTTGACTGTTCCGACACATTTAATTTAATTGCGATTATGGGTATCGGTTCCGACATGGACGATGTTCAAAAACTTGTCAGTGCTTTAAAAGAAATAAGCAAAAAATATAAAGGAACTCAAAAAAATTGGATTTTAAAAATTCCTTCTCTTGCTACGGAAATGGTTATGACTCCCAGAGAGGTATTTTTATCTCACGATATAAAAAAGATTCCTTTAGCAAAATCGGTAGGTCATGTTTCGGCTCAAGTATTAACTCCTTATCCGCCCGGAATACCTGTTGTTATACCCGGAGAAAGAATTTCGAAAGAAATTTGTGATTATTTGGTGGAAATGGCATCAAAAGGTATCAGAATAAGCGGACAAGAAGGCGACATTTTAAAAATGGTAAAAGTATTTGCAAATTAAAAATATAAATATGGAGATTAAAAATGAATAAAAAGTTATTATCTCAATTTAAAAAAACTTTAACTCAAAAAAAGGCATCCATAACAAACAAGCTTAATTCAAAAAAAATCAACGAAACCGAAATTGAAACCGGCGGAGACGAAATAGATACAGCTACTCAAAGTACCGAAAGAGAAATGCAGTTTGAACTCAGCGGTATAGACAAAAGAATGATGCAGGATATAGATAATGCTTTAGCTAAAATAGAAAAAGGGTCATTCGGTGCTTGTGAATGTTGCGGAGAAAAAATTCCTCAAGCAAGACTCGAAGCAATACCTTGGGTAAGATATTGTAAGAATTGCCAAGAAGAAGCTGAAAAAAATTCAAAATAAGTATTTGGAGACATTGAGAAAATGAGATTTGTATTAAGTTCTAAAATATTTAGAGCAACCGTAACCGAAGCTAACCTTGAATATCAAGGTAGCATTACTATAGATTCCGATTTAATAGATAAAGCCGGATTATGGGTCGGTGAAAAAGTTTTGGTCGTAAGTAACACTTCCGGAGCAAGACTTGAAACATATGTTATCCCCGGGAAAGCCGGTTCGGGAACGATTTGCATGAACGGAGCTGCGGCTCATTTGATAAAGAAAGGTGAAATTATTATCATAATGGGGTTTGAATTATCGGATAGACCGATAAAAGCAAAATTTGTTTTTGTCGATGAAAACAATAAATGTATAAAACAGTTGTAATCTAAATTAAGGATTATAAAAAATGTCAGACGATTTATTACAGGCTTATTTTAAGCAATTAAAGACAGTAAAACCTGCGACAAAAGAAGAAATTGATAATCTTTGGATAAAAGCAAAAAAAGGTAATAAAAAAGCAATAAAAAGATTGGTTGAGTTAAATTATTGTTTAGTTATACCTATAGCAAAAAGATTCACAAAAAGAGGCGTGGATTTAATGGATTTAATCTCTGACGGGAACATAGGTTTAATGAAAGCCGTTGAAAAATTCGAACCGTCAAAGAATATAAGATTTTCTACATATGCAACATATTGGATAGAACAATTCATAAGAAAATCAATTGAAGACAACTCAAAGACAATAAGAATACCGTCTTATATGTATGATATTATCAACAAATGGAAAAAGATGAGAAGTACATTGATGGCGAAATTAAACAAAGAACCGACCGTAAAAGAAATAGCAAAAAAAATAAAAATTCCGATTGAGCAGGCTGAAGAAATAAACTCAACCATTTATTCGGTTGATAACATTTCTTCCCTTGATGTTGCCATGAGTGACGATTCGGACACTTTGAAAAAAGACAACATCAAAGATACTTTAACCAAAACGCCGGAAGCGATAACCGAAATTATAAGAAATGCACAAAATGTTCAAAAGGCAATAGATTGTCTTCCCGAAAGAGAAGCGGAAGTTCTTAAAATGAGATTCGGGATAAACAATACCCCCACTTATTCTTTAGATGAAATAGGTAAAAAATTCAATTTATCAAGAGAAAGAGTAAGACAAATAGAAATGAAAGCTTTTCAAAGATTAAAAAGTATTTTTTTAAGATTGAAATATGCCGATCCGAAAACAATAGACACATTGGTTTTGGATCAAAGAGGAACTCTGCCGGACAGGAGACAACATAATACGGAAAATTCAAAAGAAAGAAGACGTAACGACAGGAGAAAGGCATGGAAATAAAAGAGGCTATTGTTAAAGCCGTAAGAGATATTCCGGATTTTCCCGTAAAAGGCGTAATATTTAAAGATATTACACCTCTTCTTTCGGATATGTCGATATACAACGGCATAATTGATAATATTGTTGAACAATACAAAAATAAGAATATAACAAAAGTTGCAGGATTGGAATCGAGAGGTTTTATTTTCGGTATATCAATAGCACAGAAATTAAATGTTCCTTTCGTTCCTATAAGAAAAAAAGGTAAATTACCTTACAAAACCGTTTCTACAACTTATAGTTTGGAATACGGCAATTCTACAATAGAAATGCATATTGATGCCGTCAATGAGAAAGATAATGTTCTTATAGTAGATGATTTGCTTGCTACCGGCGGAACATCTTATGCAGCCGTAGAATTAATAAGAAAAATGAATGCAAATGTTGCTGCATGTGCTTTTGTTATAGAATTAACATTTTTAAACGGCAAAGACAAATTAAAAGATATACCATACTCCTCGATAGTACAGTATTAATTTATAATTTATAATGTACAATGTATAATGTCGGTAAAAAATTGCTTTGCAATTTTTGTTTTAAATTGTTAATTGTAAATTGTCGTTAAGTGCCCTGATAGCTCAACTGGATAGAGCAGATCCGTCCTAAGGATAAGGTTGGAGGTTCAACTCCTCTTCAGGGCGAACAGAGCAAAATAAAGTATCATCTCGATTATATAATCCAAAATCAATTATTTCACACACTGTAACATTTTCAAAAAATAACAGTCAAAATATTGTATACGAAATTTTTGCAGTAAAAGGAGATTATTATGAAAAAAAGTACAATGTTGTTAAGTTTGGTAATGATGTTAAGTTTAACAGCTTCAACATTTGCAATGCAGCCTAAAGACAAGAATAAAGGTTGTTTTATTCCCCCGCAACCTCAGCAAAGAGAATTTGTTGATGATGAAATAATGAATGCCTGTGATGCAGATATCGATCAGTCGGAATGTGAACCTTGTGATCAAAAATTCGTGGGGCAAAAAAAGTTCTTCAACAAAAAACCATGGGAAAACAAATTTGAAAAATTAAATCTTACGGACAAACAAAAAGAAGACTTGAAGACACTTAAAGACTCCACAAAGAAAGAAATAATTGAACTTAAAACAAAATGTCAGGCAAAAATAAAAGATTTAAATAATGAACTTTTTAAAGAAAAATACAGTTCAAAAGAAGTCAAAAACATATCTAAAGAAATAAAATCAATATCTTCAAAAATAATAGATTTGAAAGTGGCTAAAAAAGAAGGTATGAGAAAGATTTTAACTTCCGAACAATACAATAAACTTTTCAAACCTAAAACAAAATATGATATGTTGGCAAAAAGGTTAGGTTTATCGGATGAACAAAAAGAAAAATTCATAAAAATTCTTGATACAAAAAAAGAAAAAGAATGTAATCTTACACAACAGTTAAGAGAGAAAGAAAGATTACTAAACGAAGAATTTAACAAAGAAAATATCGATACAAATGCCATAACCAAGTTATCAAACGAAATATCAAACATATCTAAAGAATTGTTGGATTTGGATATAAATACAAAAATAGAATTAAAATCCGTTTTAACTGCCGAGCAATATAACAACTATATAAATCCTCGCCCTAAACCTGTAAAGCCTGTAAAACCTATAATCTATGAACCGACGGATTTTAATAAAAGCATTGACAAAAAGTAGTTGATGGTCTATAAATAAATATGTCGGGTGTTATGGTCACAAATCCTGCGGGAGAAATCACCATAAATCACCCGACATTTTTTTATTTTTTCTTAAATCTTGTATAATAGCTTCTTCTTGAACCGAATTTCTTTTTGGAATGAAAGCCGTGTGAATCGGTATTATGTCTACTCAAGGATTGAGTTATTATAACTTTCTGTTTCATTCTTGCATTTCTGTCTTTTTCAACAAAAATATCATTACCGTTCAAATCCTGTTCGGTATAATACATAAGCGTAGAAAAGGTTGACGGTGTCGGAGTAAAAACTTGAACCTGTTCGGGACGAAATTTTAAGTTTTGATTTATAAACAACAACAAATCTTCGGTATCATACAAACTGCAACCGGGATGATCTACCATAAAATAACATGTTAAAAATTGATCTAACGGTTGATTTATTCTGTTAAATTCATTCATAAAATCCAAAAATATCGTCTGTTTGGGTTTTCCCATACTTTCCAATACATTATCTGATGTATGTTCCGGAGCAATTTTTAATTGTCCGGATATATTGTTTTTAGAAAGGTATTCCAAATATCTCTTGCCGTTTTGTTTATCTGCCATTATCAAATCGTGTCTTATACCTGAAGACACAAAAACTTTTTTTATTTTATTGTTTTTAGCAACTTCCGATAATAAATCTACTTGCTTATCATGAGAAAAAACAATATTTTCACAAACTTTAGGATATAAGCATCTTTTATTTTTACAATTACCTGTAGTTCCGTGCACTTTGCATGATATTTTATACATATTTCCGGTAGGTCCGCCTATATCGGAAATATAACCTTTAAAATCGGGTTTTTGAACCAGTTTATTAATTTCTTTTATTATAGATTCTTTACTTCTTGATATTACGGATTTCCCCTGATGAACGGCAATCGCACAAAAGTTGCACTCACCGCAACATCCTCTGTGAGATACTACGGAAAACTTTATTGTTTCCTGAGCTTTCACATTGCCTTGTTTTGCATAATACGGATGAACTTCCCTTGTAAAATCCATATCATAAATTTTATCTAATTCTTCTTGTGTTAATTGCGGTTGCGGCGGGTTATGAATTAAATATCTTGCATCATGTTTTTGATTTAAACCTTTAGAATTAACATAAGCGGAATTTACATAAAAAGCTTTAAACATTTCTCTAAATAAAGATTTATCTTGAACACATTCTTCATATGACGGTATATTTATATAACTTTCTTTAGGTGTCTTTGATATATAGCACAAACCTTTTATGTCGTGATAATCTTTATTGTCTCTTAAAGCATATGATAATTCAAGCATAGTTTTTTCTGCCATACCGTAAGCCAGAATATCGGCTTTGGCATCAAAAATTAAAGATCTTCTCAATTTTTTATCTTTTATATCATAATGCACTACTCGTCTTAAACTTGCTTCAATTCCGCCTAAAACTATAGGCTTTGTATTTTTAAAATATCTTCTTATAAGGTTTGTATAAACCATACAAGCTCTGTCCGGTCTTTTGTTGTTTATTCCGCCGGGAGTTAAATCGTCTTCATTTCTGAATTTTTCGGTAGCCGTATAATTTGCAACCAAAGAGTCCATTGCACCGGCACTTACCGCCCAATACAAAGAAGGTTCCCCTAATCTTGCTATATCATCACTGTTTATATCCGGTTGAGCAATTATCGCGACTTTAAATCCGTGCAATGTTAACCAGTTGCCTATAACGGCACTTCCGTTAAAAGGACTGTCAATGTATACATCTCCCGATATAAGTATTATATCCGGCTTTTCCCAATGCAGTTTATTTATTTCTTCTTTATTTGTAGGCAGAAACATTTATCACCATTTATGAAATATAAAAAATACGGCAAGAACTATAAAAACAAAACCGACAATATAATTCCATTTCATAGATTCATGCAAATATAAAACGGAAAAGAAAGAAAAAACTAGCAACGATATTACTTCTTGTATTGTCTTTAATTGTGCGGCATTAAACTGACCATATCCTATTCTGTTGGCAGGAACCATAAAACAATATTCCAAAAAAGCTATCGCCCAACAAATAAGAACCAACTTCCACAGCTTTATATTGTCAAATTTTAAGTGCCAATACCATGCGAAAGTCATAAAAATATTTGAAAAGCACAACAAAACAATCGTTTTCATATCTGTAAAATGATTTAAATTTAAGAATTGAAACTTCCTTGGCGGAGAGAGAGGGATTCGAACCCCCGGTAAGGAAACCCTACGCTAGTTTTCAAGACTAGTGCCATAAACCAACTCGGCCATCTCTCCATATACTATAAATAAATAATGGAATTCATTATACATTTTTTTTGAATTTGTATCAAGCATATTTATTTTATAAAATTAGATTTATGTTGATAAAAAGAAATTTTATTTTTAGTATAGTTATAACTGTTATATTTATCTCTTTATGCGCAGTATATTATGAACAACAAAACAAGAAATATACGATTGACGGTTTTATTCATAAAGCTACTCACTATTTTAATAATGAAGAATATATTCAATCATTAAGATACTACAAAAAACTTATTTCTATGTCTGTACCCGACGAAAAAGTTTATATAAATGCGGCAACGGCATTAATCAGAACGGGATATTACCAAAAAGCCGTTGACTTATTATCTAAAATGGAAAAAGAACTCCCTCCCTCTTGCGAGATGTATTATTTACTTGCATATTCCAACTACTTAAAAACAGTTAACGATACAGGTAAAAAAGATTTTAGAACTTCTATAGAATATTTACAAAAAAGTATCGTATTGGATTCGAGAAACAAAGATTCATATAAATTGCTGGGCTCCATTTACGAGCAAAAAAGACAATTTGAATTTGCAAGACAATGGTACAAAAAAGCTTCTATGGAAGACATTGATAATTCCGGTGAATTTTACGGATTTATAGCAAATACATATTTTAAGCAAAGAAGATTCGAAGAAGCCACAAAATATTATGAAAAAGCGTTAAAAGAAAATAAAAATTATATATCCGCATATTATAATATTGCGGAAATATACAAAGAAGAAAGTAACTTTGAAAAATCCGAAGAATATTATAAAAAAGCAATAGAAATAAGCCCCGATTACATTTATCCCTACTATCAAATAGGAAATTTATATTTTGAGAATAATGAATATGCTACGGCTATTGAGTGGTACAAAAAAGCATTAAAAATAGAACCTAATGAACAAAATATTAATTTTTTTACGGGAATAGCCTACAAAAAAATTAACGAACCCGAAAAAGCGGAAGAGCATTTAAAAATTGCGGCTTATTCGGGCAATGATGATGCATTAAAAGAATTAAAAGGAGCATTATAAATTAACAACCATGTTTTATAAACACAAATATCTGTTTTTTATAATTCAATTCATATTTTGTATGATTTTGGTTTATTTTATAAGCCAACAAATTTTTTTGGTGGGTATTATCGGTAATTTTTTTATTGATTCTTTTATTTTGTTTTTATTAATTATTTTTTTGTCTTATATTTTATCAAAGATTATCACTCAATTTTATATTCTTTTTGTTCATTTACTGAAATTTAAAACTTACAGACGTTTTTTTTCTTGGTTTTGCTTTACAATTCTTTGCTATATATCGACTTTTATATTATTTGCACTTTCTATTGAATACTAAATTTTTTCTTTAAATGAAAGGTTATCGTTAATATTACAATTTTATACACTATATCACACATTGCAAAAAATAAAACATTTATAACAACATAATTTTGAATTCCGAAAAGCAATACAAAAACCACTAACATTAACTCCGTAAAACTGCCGAGTTTTGAAAAATTCAAAATAAAAGGCTTACCGTGTTTTTTATAAAAGAAAAAAGCGATTATATATACGGCTGTTACTAAAAAGATTAAAAGAAGTATATTCGGAAAAACATCTCCGATTGTTGTTTCATTGCTTAAGAATATCATTAAAGACAAAAGTATTAAAAAAAATCTGTCCGCACAAAGAATAAAAAGATTATTCTTGTAATAATTTAAACTTATAACGATTATATAAAAAAACAAAATCCATAAAAGATATTCGTTTAATACCGTCATTCGGTTAAACAAAAGACTTACAATAAAACACGGTACAAGATATATAGTTAAACTTTTTTTTAACAGTATCCAAATATTATTAATTTTCTTTTCTCCGGTATTTATTTGTCAAATTAAAAATGGTATAATTTTTCCAACTTAATGATATTTTTTTTTGCAAGATTTATCAACATAAATCTTGTGTTATTGTTTTTTATTTTAAATATAATTAAAGGAGTAATATAATGGTAAGTTTTATTCTTCAACTTCTTGCGGTCATTTTCGGCCTGGGCTTTTTGGTGTTTATACATGAACTCGGACATTTTTCCGTTGCAAAATTTTATAAAGTTAAAGTATTAAAATTTACTCTCGGTTTCGGCAGAGAAATATGGGGTTTTACGAAAGGCGAAACCAGATATTCGATTTGTTTATTTCCGTTGGGCGGTATGGTTGCAATGGCGGGAGAAAACCCCGATGAAGCAAAAGGTGAAAAAGATGAGTTTTTATCACTTCCTTTTTACAAAAAAATTATGATAATTTTTGCCGGACCTCTTATGAATTACATTCTTGCCATAGTTATGTTTGCATTCATTTTTTATTTATGGGGAGTAGCAACAATATCCGACAAATCTTATGTCGGAGCATTGGCAGAAACCGGTTGTGCAAAAACGGCAGGTTTGGAAACTAATGATAAAATCACATATATCGACGGCGTTGAAATAAACGATTGGAATGCTTTACTTGAAAATATAAAAGATAAAGCCGAGCAGGAAATTAACTTAAAAGTTTTGAGAGATGATAAAGAATTAGAGTTTAATTTTGTATTGGATAAAAACCCTGTAACGGGATCCGGTATGTTGGGGATACAACCTCTTATCACAAAAGAAAAATTGCCTTTTTTTAAGACAATTTCTTTTGCCGGTTATACTGTAGTATACCAAACAACTTTTACGTTGCAATACCTGTGGGACAAATTAATAAAATGGGAAAAGCCCGAAGTTGCAGGACCGATAGGTGTTATACAATTTATGGCAAACTCCGCCAAATCCGGTTTTGAAAGTTATATAAGACTCTTAGCTGTTATTTCCGTTGCTTTAGGACTTTTCAATTTACTTCCTATTCCTATGGTTGACGGCGGAATGATAGTTTTGTTTTTATTGGAAGGTATTATAAGAAAAAAAATAAGCACGAAAGTAATAGCTATATATAACTACATCGGTTTAGGATTAATATTATTAATATTTTTATTTGCCACATACAGCGATTTAATAAGATTAGGATTAGGAAAATTGTTCAAATAGAAGGTAGAAAATGTTTACAAGAAAAGATACAAAAGTAATAAATGTCGGAGATGTAAAGATAGGCGGAGGAAATCCCGTTGCAATTCAGTCGATGACAAATACAAACACAAGAGATTGGAAAGCGACCGTTAAACAAATAAAAGAATTGCAAGATGCAGGATGTGAAATAATAAGAGTTTCCGTTCCGGATATGGAATGTGCAAAGAATATAAAACTTATAAAGAAAAATATTAAAATTCCGTTGGTTGCCGATATTCATTTCGATCACAGATTAGCGATAGAATCAATAAAACAAGGAGTTGATAAATTAAGAATAAACCCGGGAAATATAGGGTCTAAAGAAAAAGTTATGGAACTTGTAAAAGAAGCAAAAAAAGCTCATATTCCCATAAGAATAGGTGTCAATGCCGGTTCTTTAAAAGAGGTTCATAATTTTTCAACTGTAAAAGATAAAGCTAAAGCACTTGTAAAAGCAGCAATAGAACATGTAAAAATATTGGAAGATTGTGATTTCGGTGATATAGCGGTATCACTTAAAGCTTCGGATGTGGAAACAACTGTTGAAGCATATAAACTTTTTGCTTCAAAAAGAAATTATCCCACGCATTTGGGAATTACCGAGGCAGGCTCTATTTTCAGAGGGACGATAAAATCTTCCGTAGGTTTAGGTATTATGCTTGCTCAAGGTTTGGGAGACACTATAAGAGTATCTCTTACGGCAAACCCGGTAGAAGAAGTCAGAGTTGCTTATCAAATATTACAATCTTTGGGATTAAGATCAACCGGAGTTGAAATAATATCTTGTCCGACATGTTCGAGAACAAAAGTTAATTTAATAAAGATTGTAGATGAACTTGAAGCTGCATTATCAAAAGTTCACAACAAAAACACAAAGAAAAACATTAAAATTGCCGTTATGGGATGTGTCGTAAACGGTCCGGGAGAAGCAAAAGAAGCGGATTTCGGAATAGCCGGAGGAATAGACGAAGGAATTTTATTTAAAAAAGGTAAAATTATTTGCAAGGTTCCCGAAGATAAATGGGTAAAAAAACTTTTATCAATGTATAAAAAATCAATTTAATTATATTAGGAGAAGAAAATGAGTGAAATTTATTTAACCAGAGAAGGAAGAAATAAATTAATTGAAGAAATAGACAGATTGCAAAAGAGAAAACCGCAAATTCAAGACGAAATTGCGAGAGCAAGAGAGCACGGCGATTTAAGAGAAAATGCGGAATATCATGCAGCAAAAGAAGCATTAACAAATCTTATGCAAAGAATTGCGGAAATAGACTCAAAACTTTCAAGAGCAAAAATTATTGAAGAATTAAATATCGATCCGAACAAAGTATTCATCGGAGTTACCGTTACAATAAAAGATGAAGACGGTGATGAATATGAATACGCTATCGTAGATGAAGAAGAAGCAAACCCTAACGAAATGAAAATTTCTATCGGTTCTCCCCTCGCACAAGGATTGTTGGGACATGTTGCGGGAGATAAAGTTGATGTAGAACTTCCTGCGGGAACAATGAAATTCGAAATAGTAAAAATAACGAGATAAACACTACGGAAGAATAGAAGATTAGAAGATTTGCAACGGCAAAGAAATCAAACTATAAGCAAAAAAACAGTAAAATGCTTGTTAATTGTCGCTTAGCATTTCTTCGGCATGCTTTCTGGCATGTTCGGTTACTTTTTCGCCGGAAATGATTTTTGCTATTTCTTCTACTCTTTCTTTATCGTTTAAGACTTTAGCTTTTGTTATATTTCGGCCGTTTTCCGATTCTTTATATATTTTTATATGGTTATCCGCATTTGAAGCAATTTGAGCCAAATGAGATATGGAAATAATTTGTCTTTCTTTTGATAAACTTTTTAATTTTTTACCGATTTTTTCCCCTGTTTTTCCGCTTGTTCCCGTATCAATTTCATCAAAAATAACGGTATCGACATTATAATTATTAGATACCGTTGTAGATAATGCCAACATTACCCTTGATATTTCTCCGCCGGAAGCAACAAGTGATAAAGGATAAAGTTTTTCCCCTTTGTTTGCACTGAACATAAAGTCCAAATCATCAAAACCCGTTTTTGTTATTTCACCTTTTTTTATATCAATTTCAAACTGAGAATTTTTCATATTCAAATCTTCAAGTTCCGATATTATATCCTTTGATATACTCTTTGAAACTTTTTTTCTTTTATCGGAAATTTGTTCACATAAACTTGTAATTTCTTTTAATGTTAAATTTATTTCTTTTTGGAGTTTATCCATATTTACTTCATAGTTTTCAAGATTTTTAACTTTATCTTCCAATTGTTTACCGTAGTCGATAATTTCTTGTAATGTTTTACCGTATTTTGATTTTAATTTTTTTATCAACTGCTGTCTTTCCAACATACTATCTAATTTTTCGGGTGCAATATCAATACTGTTCGATAAATCTTCGACTTCTCTGTAAATATCATCTATTTGACTCATTGACGAGGCTAAATTTTTGGAAATATTTTCAACATTTATTCCGTATTTTTCCAACAAATCAACTTGTTTATTTATTATTGAAAGGTTATCCGTGACGGAATGCTCCTGTTTATATAATATCGACAACATTTCACCTGTAACCGTTTTTATTTTCTCGGCATTTTTTAATTTGGGAAGTTCCTGTTCTATTTTTTCTTCTTCGTCAGATATCAAATTTGCTTTATTTATTTCGTTTATTTGATATTTATACAAATCCAATAATCTTTCTCTGTCTGTATTTGCTTTTTCTATTTCTTCTTTCTGCTTTTTTAAACTTTCATATTTATCATATTTAACGGAAAGTTTTTCCAATAAAGAATTGTTGTTTGCTATACTGTCGACAATTTGTTTTTGATAATTTTGTTCAAACAACATATTGCTTTTATGTTGAGCATAAAAATCTACCAAATATTTTCCTATATTTGAAAGAGTATTTATACTAACCGAAATATCGTTAATAAAAGCTTTACTTTTTCCGGAGGAATCTATTTGTCTCCTGATTATTATTTCTTTTTCGAAATCTATTGATAAATCGGAAAGAATACTTTTTACATTTGTATTTTTTGAAATATTAAATTCCGCGGTAATAGTACAAGATTTCGTTCCTGTTCTTATTATGCTTGTGCTTGCTCTTGCACCCAACAATAAATCTATTGAATCTATAATTATAGACTTTCCGGCACCGGTTTCACCTGTTATAACGGTAAGTCCTTTTTCAAAATCTATTGTTATATTTTCTATCAGGGCATAGTTTTTAATAGATAATGCGGTAATCACTTAAAACTACACTCCCCATTTTAATTTTGTTTTCAATGTATCAAAATAAGAATAGTTTCTGTCTCTTATAAGTTTTGCTTTTTTTGAAAACATTTTTATTTTTACTTTTTTATTTTTATCCAATATATAACTTTCCTGTCCGTCGACAGAAACAACCAAATCCGATTTTTTGTTATCGTCGGTGGAAGTAAATTCCAAAACATTATTGCAATCCAAAATCATAGGTCTGTGTGTTAATGTGTGCGGAGATATAGGTGACACGATAAACAATGATAATGTAGGATAAATTATAGGACCTGAAAGAGCTAACGAATATGCCGTAGAACCTGTAGGTGTAGCTATTACTATACCGTCACCTTTATAACTCGACAAAAACTTTTTGTTTATAAAAGAATCTATGGAAGTAAGTCTTCCGTTATATATCGACCTTATAACACAATCGTTTAATGCCGTTGTTTTTACCGTTCCGTTTTTGGTTGTAATTTCGATATCCAACATCATTCTTTCTTCGTATTCAATGCCGTTATTTAAAATATTTTCCAATGAATTAAAAACATTTTTTATATCGGTATCGGTTAAAAACCCCAAAGTTCCCATATTTACACCCATAACCGGAATAGAATATTTCGAAACAAGTCTGCTTATTCTTAACATTGTTCCGTCGCCGCCGAGAGAAATTATAAAATCCACTTTAGGATTTCCGTTAAGTTTATATGAAATATTTTTAACCTTTATATTCTTGTTTTTTAACCAATCGGAAATTTTAGCACAATACTGTTGTGCATTCGGTTTTAAATGATTGTATATTATTCCTATTATCATTTTATTTATGCCTTTTTAATTTTAAATGTGCTATAATTAACTATTATATTAAAATTGTATTTTTTTTAAAATATTTACTACAGGAGAGATTATAAAATGTTTTGGCAAAAAGACATTGAAACGATGGACAGGAAGGATTTAAGGAAATTTCAGTTGGATTGTATCAACAAACAAATCGCTCTCGCAAAAAAATCACAATTCTACAAAGACAAACTCGCAAAAATAGGCGAACTAAAATCATTGGATGAAGTAAGAAAACTTCCTTTCACGACGAAACAAGATTTAAGAGATTCTTTTCCTTACGGCTGTTTGGTAACGGATTTAAAAGATGTAGTAAGAATGCATTCTTCTTCGGGAACTACAGGTAATCCTACAGTTGTGTTCCACACAAAAGACGATATTGCAAATTGGGCCAATATATCTGCAAGATCAATGTATTGCGCAGGTGCAAGAAGCACCGATGTGTTTCAAAATACAATGGGATACGGTTTGTTTTCGGGAGGACTCGGCTTTCATTACGGCGGAGAAAGATTAGGAATGATGACTATTCCTATAGGTCCGGGAAACAGTAAAAGACAACTTTGGTTTATGCAACATTTTAAAACGACTGTTGTCCATATTTTGCCGAGTTATGCATTAAGATTATCCAATACGGTAAAAGAACTCGGAATAGATGTAAAAAAAGATTTGAATTTAAGAATATTTTTTATAGGTGCGGAACCTCACAGTGAAGCAATGAGAAGAAAAATAGAAGAATTATATAATGTTAAAGCTTACAATTCTTACGGATTATCCGAAATATCAGGTCCGGGAATTGCTTTTGAATGTCAATGTCAACAACATTTACATATTTGGGAAGATTATGTATATCCTGAAATCGTAGATCCTAAAACATTCGAGCCTTTACCCGACGGCGAAGAAGGAGAATTGGTATTAACGACATTACAAAGACAGGCAATGCCTCTTATGCGATACAGAACAAAAGATTTAACAAGAATAATATCCGAACCTTGTGCCTGCGGAAGAACACACAGAAGAATCGCAAGAATAACGGCAAGAACGGATGATATGATGATTATTAACGGAGTAAACATTTTCCCAATACAAATAGAAAAAACAATCTTATCGATACCTGAAGCAGGTAAAAATTATGTTATCGAGTTGATTGATCACAATTGTATGGATAAGTTAAGAATAAAGATAGAAATCAACAATGACACTTTCAAAGGAACATTGAAAGATTTGGAAAAATTGCAAAACAAATTAATAAGCGAATTGAAGCAGGAACTCGATGTTACTCCTATAGTTCAATTCGTCGAAGCAGGAAGTTTACCGGTCAGTGAAGGTAAAGCAAAAAGAGTAATAGATTTAAGAGCAAAAAAGTAAAAATCAACAAATCGCGAAGCGATTTCGGAGACCTTAAGATTTGATATGAAACGAAGAATTTGCCGACTGCAGTGTGCAAGAAGTATAGCGGAGCGGCAAACACATAAGGAAGGCAAATTCAAAGTTACAGAGCAAATATTAAGGCCGATATAAAAAAGAAAAAAGGAGATAAAAATGGCATACCATATATCAGTATTTTTAGAAAACAATCCCGGAAAATTGGAAAAAATAACAACCATTTTATCCGAAAACAACATTAACTTAAGAGCAATGTCTCTTGCAAGTTCGGGTGATTTCGGTGTAATGAAATTGTTGGTTGATGACCCTGATAAAGCTTTTGATGTTTTAAAAGAAAACAAAATAGCCGTAACAAAAAGACAAATTATAGGTGTTGTCGTAGATAATGTTCCGGGAAGTTTCAACAAATTATTGTTAACATTAGCTTCAAGCAAAATAAATATCGAAGATTGTTACGGATTTTTATTAAGTAACGGAACAACGGCAGCTATTGTTTTGGAAATAGAAAACTATCCGGATACCGCAAAATTATTGTGTGATAAAGGATTTGATGTTTTAAGTTCGGAAAAAATCTATAAATATTAATTTTCAATAAAAAAAACAGCCGTCGGAATTTTGTTCCGACGGTTATTTTTTTATAAGAATTAAAAAATATTAACAAAACATAGAAATATATTCTTCATAATCATCGTCATCAATATCATCACTGTCATAATAACTGTTATATCCGAAATAATATTCCATACCTGCCGAAGCATAATTTTCACTATTCTGCTTATTTATACCGGTTTCATGCATAAAGAAAAAAGATGAAGATGCAACAATAAACAAAAAACCCGCAGCCATTACCAGTTTTTTCTTAAAAGAATTAAAGAAAGAACCGAGCATTACAACATTATCATCTTTTTTAACATTTTCACTTTTTATTTTGTTCATAACCGAAGCCGTAAAATCGGAACTCAATTCTTTTTTCGGAGCTTTGGACAAAACCGTTTTTATATTTTTAAGCATAATGTAGTCTTGTTTACATTTATCACATTCTTCAAAATGTTTCAATAATTCGGAAACAGATTGAGCGGATAATTCATTATCTATGTATTGAGAAATTAATTCTTGTGCTTTATTGCAGTTCATTTTAAATTACCCCCTTCCGTTAAAATTTCTTTCAATCTGTTTCTTGCTCTGAAAATCCAAATTTTTACATTTTCTACCGATGCATCCATCATTTTTGCTATCTCTTCGTAAGAATAATCTTCTATATCTCTTAAAGTTAAGACCATTTTATAATTATCTTTCAGTTTTCCAAGAGCTTCTTGTACCATTTTCTGTGTCTCTTTTTGCATCAACTCTCTTTCCGTATTATCATTAGACTTCAAAAAATCAATTAAGTTACTCTTTTCTTCATCTTCGCTGTTATTTATATCTAAAGGAAGAACATTATGCTTCTTTTTCTTAGATATCGTTATCGTTTCGTTTATAACTATTCTGTACATCCAAGTAGAGAATTCAGACTCGAATTTGAATTTCGGTAAAGCTTTGAAAATCTTAATAAAAACATTCTGAGCTATATCTTCACAGTCGCTTGTCTGCCCGCAAAACGAATAAATTATGCTAAAGACCTTGTTTTTATACTTGTCTATTATAATACTGAAAAGATCTTCTTGACCTTGAATAATTTTTTCAATCAGCTCTCTGTCTTCCATAAACTATAAATTAGACTCCTTAGTATTAAAAAAAGTTACACCTATTTTTTTGTTACGGTTTTAGTACTCTTTTTAACAGTGTTTGTTGCCGGTTTTTGTGCCGGTTTTGTTGTTTTGTTTGCAGAAGTTCCGACAGGCTTTTTTACGGCACCGTTATTTGCCGGTTTATTAACATTATTTGCTCTTGTTTGCATTGAAGCATTTGGATCTTTATACTTTAACAATTCTTTTATTTTTTCATCCGAAGTTTTTGTATAAGAATATTGATCTTTTTTAGATTTTAAGCCACCTTTAGTATACTTACAAGCGGCATTCCATAATAACCACGTTTTTACACCGCAATCATAACAGGCTTGAATTTGAGCCCTTACCTCTGCAGGACCATAAGGAACACCTTTCATGGAAAAGTCTTGTAACCATGGTCTCAATTTTTCAACAGGAATTCTCTTTTTTGCACCCTGCAATGCAATATAAACCGTTCTGTAAGGTTCTTTGTTCGGATTAGGTATTCCATATTCTCCGTTATTATAATGAGAAGGATATATCATAGGGCTGACATAATCAACCTGTTCCGTCATTTCCACGATCTTTTGGCCTATACCCATATCCGTTTTTTCCGTAGTTGTAAGACCGAATACATCTATAGATACTTTTACGCCTTTCGGAGCCAATCTTTCTTTTGCTTGTTTTAAAAAGTCTACTATTTTTGCGGATGCTGTCGTAGAAGAGTGCTCAACTCCGTATCTGCAAAGTTTTGTATTCCCGTCCGAAGGAAATCTTATATAATCAAACTGTATTTCATCAAATCCCATATCTGCCGTTTTTTCCGCAAGTTCAAGAATATAGTCAACGGAACCTTGTTTATAAGGGTTTAACCATGTAAGTTGTTTCCTGTCTTGCCAAAGAGAACCGTCGGGATTTTTTACCGCAAGGTCCGGTCTTTTTCTCGGCATAACATTATCTCTGAAAACTACAATTCTTGCTATAGCATACATTCCTTTTTCTTTAACTTCTTTCAAATAAGGTAATACACTGGGAACACTTTTAGAATAAGATAACCCGTCTGCAACATTTTTTACCGAAATATCACCGTCTATTTCTTTTATATCGATAACAACGGCATTCATTTCGGTATTATCCAACAAATCGTTTGTTCTTGTTTTATGAAATTGAGAAGCAGCGGCATAAATGGTTAAATGCATACCTTTTGCCTGATCTGCGGAAATCTGTTCAACCTGAGGTTTTTCTTCTTCCTGCGGCTGATCTTCTTCGATTTTTTCCGTTTTTTGTTCCTGTTCGGAATCAACAATTTTATCTTGTTGAACAAGTATTTCTACAGATTCTATCTCTTGTTCTTGCGCGAAACAGCTTGTTGATATAAAACAAATTGATACCAAAATTGAAAGTAAAAATATTTTTTTCATTTCCTAGTTTCCTCTATATTAAGTTTTTTATAACATTTTCAGCTTGTTGCCTTGCCCATAAATCCGCTTTTACATATTTTGATAAATTTTTTGTCTTTATAACTTTATGTTTGTTTATTACTTTTTCAACAACAACGGGAATCATATCGAATCTGATTTTTCCGTCAAGGAAATATCTTACCGCTATTTCGTTTGCGGCACTCATTACGGCGGTCATCGTACCGCCGATTTTTGCACATTTATATGCTATATTTAAACATTTAAATTTTTTAAAATCAGGCTTAAAAAATTCCAACTTTGCAACTTCGGTTAAATCCAATCTTTTTATATAACAATTTGTTCTGTCGGGATAAGATAAGGCATACTGTATCGGTAAAGTCATATCCGGATTTGATAATTGTGCCATAACACACCCGTCATTAAATTCCACCATGGAATGAATTACCGACTGAGGATGAATAATAATATCAATTTTATCTATAGGGATATCAAATAAAACGGATGCCTCTATTGCTTCCAACCCTTTGTTCATCAATGTAGCGGAATCTACGGTTATTTTTTTACCCATTTTCCATGTAGGATGAGCAAGAGCATCTTCTACTGTTATATCTTTAAAATTTTTGTTTGATTTATAAAAAGGACCGCCCGATGCGGTAAGAAGAATTCTTTTTATTGATTTTTTATTTTCTTTTCCTATACACTGAAATATAGCGGAATGTTCACTGTCTACGGGAAGAACGGCAACACCTTTTTCTTTTGCTTTCTTCATTATTATGTTTCCTGCCATAACCAATGCTTCTTTGTTTGCTATGGCAACATCTTTACCGCTGTCAATTGCAGCAAGTAACGGTTCAAGTCCTATGGAACCGACCACCGACGATAAAACCATATCTGCGGCTTTTATCGTAGCAACTTTATTTAATCCTTCTTTACCGCAATAAACTTTTATTTTAAGTTTTTTATCGTTACACCATTTTTGTAATTTTTCTGTATTTTCTTTATCGAATACAGACACAACCGAAGGTTTAAATTTAATTATTTGTTTTTTTAAAAGTTCCGTATTTGAATGAACGGATAATCCGCAAACTTTAAATTCATTTTTTGTTTTTGAAATAAGCTCGAGAGCTTGTGTACCTATAGAACCCGACGACCCCAATATTGAAATATTTTTCATGTTGTTCCTTCAAAAATAAATTTTGTTTATTATACCATTTTATGATTTTATTGTATATTGTTATTTATCTTTATTTTATGAGTATCGGTATAATTTTTAAATATATTTATTGAAATGAACAATAATACCGCTATGGTTATCATTAAATATCTGCTGAAAACGACAAAGCCGAAAATATTCAAAAGTGTATTTGTAAGGACTATTAAGGTAACTATTGCAAAACTTTTGTTCACATATTTACCATATCCGTTGGCAAGGATTGTATTATGAATTTTTATTCCCAGAGGAAAACCTATCATACCGCCTGCCGCAATTATTAAAGACATTATTATTATCGTCCAATCAGGCTTACCGTCGGAAAAAGTGTAATACATACCGCCCGTAAAAGTTGTCACCAGTAAAAGTATTCTTATCGATTTTGCCGTTATCATTTCGGGAACTTTAAAAATATTGGCAAGTGTAGGTCTGAAAAATATCGCGCCGCCTACTCCCATAATAGAACTGCACACTCCAACAACCATACCTATAAAAAATGCTATTATCGATTGTGTATTTGAAATTTTCGGAACATCCGTTTCATATTCCGTAGTTTTACCGAACAGAACAAGTGAACCCAATGTAACCATAAATATACAGAATATTACAAGTAAAGCAATAGAGCCGAACCTTTCATAAAAGAATTTATTCACTATTTTTCCGCTGAATGCAAGTAAAAAAGCTCCTACTCCCAACGGAATAACAAGTTTTACGGCAACGGATTCTTTGTTCCATTCCAAACTTTTTATATCATGAACGGTAGTCATAAGAATTGACGGAACCATTTGCAATAATCCCACACCGACAGCTTCATTCGGAGTAAAACCGAAAATCAGCATGGTAGGAACGATAAGCCAACCGCATCCTACCCCCCAATATCCGCCTGAAAACATTCCTATAAAACCGATTAAAGGCATTAAAAAATAAATATACATAACGGTTGATATTTTACATTTTTATAGAAAAGCATTCAACACGGCAATTTATAATTAACGAAAATAAAATACTTTAAAATTTTCGTTTACAAGCAAGATTAAAGCCGTCTATGAACGCAGAAATTTTTAAAGTAAAAAGCTATAAATTCAAAAAGCTTTTTAGTGCGAACATGATTGAAGATTTTTCCGTTACATTAGGTCGTTAGGAAAAATCAAGTTGGAGCACGGCTTTAAAAATTTCAAGTGAATGGCTTTTTTGCTTGTAAATGAGAAATTTTAAAGAAGTATTTTTTATAGATTGCCACGCTCCGCTCGCAAAGACAAGCTACTTATTTCAGTTTCTAAATAGTGAGTTTAAAGTTTGGTTTTATACGGATATTGTCTATGAAAGAGGTTCCGTAACAAACATCAAAAAATTCTTCTTTAAGTTTTGATGTTATTTTGTTTATAACGGATACATTTTGAGGTAACGAAATGTTTTTATTTTCTTTATCGGAAATATACAAAGTAAATACGGATAAAGGATATTTTTGTTTTAATTCGTTTATTTTATCTATACAAGCATTTATGTTGTTTTTACACTTTATAAATATTTTCGGTTTGGGATGATGGCTCAAATATTCGTTTATATCTTTAGACCAATAATACTTATTTGCAAATTCGCTTAATTTGTTCAATTCTTTTTCAACCGTTAAAGCTTTTTCTTCCAAATTATCATCTTTTCCTATTACTATAGGGTTACCGTAAACGGCAACCGTCTTTGAAAAAGGTAAAGGAACTTTAAATTTATCCCAAGCTTTCTTAAATGTTAAAGAATTTTTTGCTATCGCGGATATAGGTATCAATCTTATACCTATTTTTTGAGACACCAAAAGAAGTCCCGATTTTACTTTATGTATAGGTCCTCTCGGTCCGTCAACGGTAAATGCAACAAAATGTCCTTTTCTTGCATATCTTATTGTTTCAATTAAAGCTCTTTCCGCTCTTTTCGACGAAGAACCTCTTACGGCTATAAAGTCGAAATCTTTTAATACTCCGGCTTGAATTTCCCCGTCTTTAGACATACTGCACATAGCAACAATTTGTCTTCCGGAATTAAGGCACAAAGGAAGAATTTGTTCTCCATGCCAAAGTGCATACACACTTTGTTCTTTAAACCTTCCAACCAAATCTATACTTCTTACTCTTAACGTACTTTTGGTAAAAGCAATATAATAATATGCTATTTTTGATAATATTTTTCTTGAATCCATTTTTGTTTTAAAACCCGATTTTTTTACTTACCGCTCGGTAGACAATATAACATAAAACTACTTTATTGTCAAACTTAAATCTACTCTATATTTCTTTGACTATTCTCGTAAAAAATAATAAAATTTATACTTAAATTATATTATAAAGAAAAGGTATTTTTTAATATGAAAAAATTTATAGTAATATTATTTTGTGCATTTTTTACTTTTAATTCAACTTTGTATGCTGAATATTCTTTAACTTTAACCGAAGCATTAAAGTGTGCTATTGCAAACAACGAATTGATAAATGCTGCGGCAAAAACAAAAGAAGTTTCGGAATATCACTTAAAATCCGCAAGAGGAAAACATTATCCCAATGTTTATGTCGAAGGTTCGGTAAATAAAATAAACGATTCGATATCGTTAAATTTGAATGATGCAAGATCTGCGGTTATAGGTGCAAGCGTAGCATCTTTTCAAACTGCGACAATGTACTCTGAGCATCCACAGCCCGAACAAGTAGTTGCAGGTTTCAAACAACAACTCGAACAGGCAATTCCCGATTTCAGTATGAAATTTCAAGACGATATTTTTTATAAACTTACGGCGGCTGTTGTTTGGCCGTTATATACCGGCGGAAAAATAGCGGCAAACTCTCAAGCAAAAAAGGCTGAACTTGCTATTTCCGAGATGGAATACACAAAGACTCTAAATTCAACTATAACTTCCGTAATAGAAAGCTATTTCAGAGCTAAACTTGCACAAGAAGCAAGAAACATAAGACAAGATTATTTAGATGATATTATCCAACATAAAGATAATGCGGAAAAACTGTTTAAGGTTGGTATGATATCAAAAGCAAACAAATTAAGAGCGGAAGTTGCTCTTGCGGATGCAACAAGAGAATACCAAAAATCAGAAAGAGATTTGGAACTTGCGGTAGTAGTATTATCTAATATAATAGGTGTGGAACTCGACAAAGTAAATCTTTGTACCGATTTCAAAAAAATCGATTATGTCAGAGAAGCGGATTACTTCAAAGATATTGCATACTCAAACAATATAACATTAAAAGATATGCAACAAAAAAAAGATATGCTCAATCAAAAGAAAAAGGCTATCAGAGGTAATTTTTTGCCTACGGTAGCTGCATTCGGAAAATATGAAATATATAAAGATGATCTTACACTTTTTGAACCGGAATGGGTTGCCGGTTTAAATGCAAGACTTGATATTTTTAAAGGCGGAGAAGATTACGGCGAATATAAAGCTTATTCAAAACAAGTTGAAGTTTTAGATTTATATATACAAAATGCAAACAAAATGATTGATACAGCCGTACAGAAATATCATCATGAAGCGCAAGCTGCACTTGAGCAATACGAAAGTTTGAAAAGTTCTCAAGATTTAACCGAAGAGAACTTGAATCTTTATAAAAAATCGTTTAAAGAAGGTCTTGCAACATCAATAGAAGTAATCGATGCCGAACTTGCTTTGGAAAAAGTAAGATTGGAACAGTCTCAGGCCTTATTTGATTTTAATGTTGCTTATGCAAAACTTATGGATATATGTGGTAATTCACAAATACTAATGGATAATATTATAGGAGAAAGTGAAAACAATGAAGAATAAAATTTTATTATTTTTGTTACTGTCTTTAACAACGGTATGCATGGTTTCTTGCTCTAATAGGCAAAAACAAACCATTTCGGGAGAAGTTGATGCCACCGAAATTGATATCGGAGTAAAAGTTCCGGGAAGAATAGCCGAAATATTTATTACCGAAGGACAAACCGTTAAAAAAGGTGATATTTTGGGGAGACTTGAAGGAAAAGAGCTTGATGCAAAATTAAAAACAATTAATGCGGCACTAAAAGAAGCTCAAGATCAATTTTTACTTGCCGAAAAAACTTATAACAGAATAAAAACTCTTTATAATGACGGTATTGTTCCTAAACAGCAATATGATGAAGTTGAATACAAATATAATGCCGCATTACAAAAAATAAATGCAACTCAAGGTCAAAAAAATGAGATTATGGCTTATTACGACGAACTTACGATTGTTGCACCTATCGACGGTGAAGTAACACAAGTAATATCTAATCCGGGAGAACTTGTTGCTACGGGTTATCCTATTATTACATTGCTTAACACAGACGATATGTGGGTTGTATTTAACATAAGAGAAGATCTTTTAAATAATCTTCAAAAAGACAAAGAAATAAAAGTTTATATTCCCGCGATAAAAGAAACATTAAACATGAAAATCAGTTATGTTTCCGCTATGGCAAGTTTTGCTTCATGGAAACCGACTAACCAACAAAACAATTACGATTTAAAAACATTTGAAGTGAGAGCAAAGCCAAACGAAAAAATAGAAAATTTAAGACCGGGAATGACAGCAGTTTTAAAAGATTAGAAGATTGTAATGAGTTATCTTATTGATGTAATCATAAAAGAACTAAAACATATATTTACGAGCAAATATTATTTGTTTTTAATATGTTTGTGGCCGTTTATAGATTTTATTTTCTTGGGCGGAATATATTATTACGGCAATGTTCAGAATATGCCTATTGCCGTAATAGACAAAGACCATTCCAAAATATCAAGAACAGTTTCAAGATTTTTCGATACATCTTATGCTTTTGATGTTAAATACAAATTAGATGATGTGGAAGATTTCAGATATTTGATTGCCGAAAACAAAATATATATGGGTGTTTATATACCTAAAGATACTCAAAAAAATATAAAAAAATCTTTACCTGCGGAAATAAGTTTTTATATAGACGGTTCAAATTATCTTACGGCAAATCTTTCGGAAATCGAAGGTGCAAACATTTTAGGAACAATAAATGCCGGGCTCAAAAACACAATGATGAAAAAGAAAGGTATCCAGTCCAAACAGGCTAAAGCAATGATGTTGCCTATACAGAATGACACCTCAAAGTTATTTAATCCTACGTATCATTACGGATACTTTTTAACCCCGGGATTATGGATTTCAATTTTAGGACAACTCTTTTTAATATTCGGAACTTTAACCATAGGCAGAGAACTCGAACGAAAAGAAAAAATTTCAAACTCCGTATTTTTATTTATATTGGGAAAACTGCTCGTTTATACAGTGATATCGGTTATATATTTTGAAATATTGTTTAGAGCCTTTTTCCCCGCTTTTCAAATTCCTTTCGACGGAAACACTTCAGGTGCAATAATTTTAAGTGTACTGTTTATAATTTCAACAATCTTACTCGGTATGCTTATGCCTGCAGTGACGGGTAACAGACTCGATGCTTTAAAAGGTTGCCTTTTAATAGGTGCTCCCGCATTTTTGTTATCCGGTTATACATGGCCTTTGGAACAAATGCCTATATTAATGTCAACTATTGCAAAATTTATTCCCCTGTCCGCTTATTTGGAAGGTTTCAGAAAAATATTTCAACAAAATATGCAACCAGAATATATAATACCCTTTGCTAAAATATTAATAACATTACTCATTTTATATTTCTTGATTACTTATATATTTTTGAGAATACGAAACAAGACGATAAAAAACAACGGCAAACAGGTTAACGGGTAAAACAAAAGATGAAATTGTTTAAGCAAATATTATTACGGGAATTTAAAAGATTTTTCACATCAAAAGATCTGATTTTGATATGTATTATCGCTCCTATCGTATATTCATTCGGTATAACATACATATATCACAAGCAAAATCCGAGAGATATAAAAATCGCACTTGTAAATCAAGATAATTCCGCAATATCAAGGCAATACGGCAGAATGATAAATTCCACACCGGAACTTAATATTGTCGACTATTTCCCATCTACATATGCGGCATATAATGCTATTTTTACAAACAAAATTGATTTGTTTTATTTTATCCCGAGCGATTTTTCAACGAACTTAAAAAGAGCCAAAAGCACCTTTGCTTTTATCGGTGCAAATGCAAGCAATTTCATGGTTTCAAGTACCGCAATAAAAACGATAGTTATGACTTCACAATTTCTGGCAGCTCAGGTGTCCGCAAGTTTTCTGATAAAGAACGGAATTTCAAAAAATTCGGCGATGCAAATGATACAGCCCATAAAAGGTAATTTTAAGTGGATGTTTAATCCTACAAAGACTTATGCGAACTTTTTTGTTCCCTTTGTTTTATTTGCAATATTTCAACAAATTCTTATAGTAGCCGTTTGTCATACAATGAGTTTGGAAACGCAGGAAAAAACATGGAAAGATTTATATAAAATAACAAACAACAAAATTATGCCTATTCTGTTCGGAAAGGCTATTCCTTATGTATGTGCCGCCCTTTTTATGGTATTATTGTTCATATTTTTTGTTTTCCCGTTCAATTCCATATTTCAAACTTCAATAATAAATCTTTTATTATTATCGTTAATATATTCTTTTGTTATAGTATTTTTTGCCATGTTAATATCCCACTTATTTAAAAGCCCCGTAGTATCTTTATGCGCTTTAACATTTTATTCTATGCCGGTTCTTTTAATTTCGGGTTTTGCCTGGCCGATATATATGTTACCTTCGTATTTAAAGATAGCAGCTTATATTTTTCCTTCCACTTATTTTATAAATATTTTTAGAATTTATTCTTTAAATACCATTTGGATAGGGTATGCGACATATTGTGTATTAAATTTAACCGTCTTCTTTTTGATTTGTCTTATATTAAATTTTGTAATATTCAAGTTTAAAATCGCATATACAAAAAAAACAGACAGATTATAAAAACAATCTGCCTGTAATCAAATGTATTAAAAAATTTATAAACTTTTATTCGGAAAACAAATCTCTTTCGTCGAGAATACCTATCGGTTTTCCTGTTTCATCCACCACAGGTATATTATCTATATTTTTATTCTGTAATATTTTTTCAGCTTCGGCAACAAGCATATCCGGTGATAATGTCGATGGATTTTTCGTCATAACTTCCGATATTTTTTTCTTTAACAAATTATCGTGCAACTGAATTTGTCTTCTTAAATCACCATCGGTAAAAAATCCTGCAAGTTTACCGTTTTCATCTACAACACTTGTTGCACCGACTCTTGTTCCCGTCATAATTAAAAGAGCATCTTGAACGGTAGCATTTTCTTTTACTACAGGGTTTGCTTTACCTTGTCTCATTATTTCTTTAACTTTCATTGTTAATCTCTTGATTTTATTACCTATAGCACCTAAAGGATGAAATATTGCGAAATCTTCTTTTTTAAAACCTTTCCTTTCGGATAAAACAAGCGCCAATGCATCACCCAAAGCAAGTAATGCCGTTGTGGATGATGTCGGTGCCAAATTATAAGGACAAGCTTCTTTTTCCACGGAAGAATCTATAATAACATCACAATTTTTCCATGTAGGAGAATCCGTTTTACCGGTAATTGCTATAATTTTCAAACCCATTTTTTGTAATACAGGTAAAACTTGTTTTATTTCTTCCGTTTCGCCGGAATATGATAACATAACGACAACATCACCTTTCATTATCATACCCAAATCACCATGTAAACATTCTGCAGGATGTAAATATATTGCAGGAACACCTATAGAAGCCATTGTGGCAGCTATTTTTCTGCCGATATGTCCCGATTTTCCAAGTCCTATAATAACAACCCTTCCCGATGATTTTTCTATTAAAGAAACGGCTTTTATAAACTGATCGTCTAAATGTTTTATTTGATCTTTTACGGCTTGTGCTTCCAAATTTAATGTATCTATAGCTCTTTGTATGTTAATTTGTTCCATTATAATTACCTTAAACTGTGAGCATTTTTTATAAAATCTGCCATTTTATTAAAATCTTTTCTTCTTTGTAATCTTTCTATACTCGTGTCGGCTTCAACACCGAACGGTTTTGATTTTTCCATAACTTCGCCGACATTTTCGGAAGAAATATTTCCTGTTATAAAATAAGGAACGGATACTTGTTCAAGTGCGGAAAGAGCATCTAAAGCAAGAATATCGTTACCTTGTTCATCTTTTGTTGAAATATCCAATACAAAATAATCTACGTTACCTGTGTACGGTTGTAACTTTATTACATCGGCAACACTTGTAAATTTCATATATTTAAAAACTTTTATACCTAATGATACCGCTAAAGCTTTACAAAATTCGGGAGTTTCCGAACCGTTTAACTGAACAACTTTTATTCCGGTCTTTTTAACAACTTTTGTTATAGCTTTACTGTCTTGATCTACAAATATTCCCACTGCCAAAACAAAAGGCGGAAGTTTTTCATTAACTTCTTTTAACATTTTATCGGAAACTTTTTTAGGAGAATCTTTTATTATTTGAAAACCTAAATAATCCGCACCCAAATTTGTTGCATTTAAAGCATCATCATAGTTTGTTATACCGCAAATTTTTACTTTTAACATTATATCCTCAAACACTTAAAATAAATTTCGAGATGACAAGAAATGTCGTTTCTATACTTCCATACTTCTATACATCCATGCCTCAAATTTTTGCTTTGCAAAAATTTTTATTTCCCGTAAACTTTTTTTGGATCAAAAACTTTTTTACCTACTATTCTTGTATTTCCCGTAAAAGATAATTTTCTGTAGAAACAACTTCTGTATCCCGTATGACAAGCCGAACCGCCTACCTGAATAACCTTTAACAATATGCAATCGGCATCACAATCATAATAAATTTCTTTTACTTTTTGTATGTTTCCGGATTCTTCACCTTTTACCCAGAATTTTTGTCTTGATCTGCTCCAATATGTAGCTTTTTTTGTTTTTAATGTTTTTTCGAATGATTCCGCATTCATATATGCAACCATCAAAATCACACCGTCGTTATAGTCTTGAACAACAGCCGGTATCAATCCGTTTTTGTCAAACTTTAATTGTTTTGTAATTTCCAACATATTTACTTTCCCCCGCAACTTCTTTTTATTTTTTATTTAAAACTCTTATTGCTTCTTCCAACTTAAAATCTTCAGTGTATAATGCTTTACCAACAATAGCACCGGTTACGCCGTATTTTTCAAGTTTAGCAATTTTTTTAACATCATCCACCGTTGTTACTCCGCCGGAAGCTATAACATTCATTTTACTTGCTTTTGCAATTCTTTTTAATCCGTCGATATTAGGACCTTTTAACATTCCATCTTTTGATATATCGGTATAGATAATTTCGCTGACACCCATATTTTTTAATTTTTCCAACATTTCTTCCGTCGTTACAGGTGTAATTTCTTTCCAACCGCCTATAGCAATTTTCCCCTCATAAACATCAAGAGCAACTATAATTTTTTCCGGACCGTATTTTTCTATTGCTTGTCTTACTATATCGGGATTATAAATTGCAACCGTTCCCAATATTGCATAAGATGCGCCCAAAGTAAAAATATCGTCTATTCTTTTCATGTTTCTTATTCCGCCGCCGACTTCAACCGGAATATCAACACTTAAACAAATATTTCCTATGATTTGATTGTTCGATTGATTACCGGAAAAAGAGCCGTCCAAATCGACGACATGTAATCTTTCCGCACCTTTTGCTTTCCAAAGTTTTGCCATAAAAACAGGGTCTTTGGAATAAATAGTTTCGTCGGCTATTTTTCCCTGTTTAAGCATTACACAATTTCCTTGTCTGATATCTACTGCAGGTATTATTATCATTTTTATCTCATCCTTAAATAGAACCTTTTGTCGAAGGTATCTTATTTTTTATTTTTTTATTTATACTTATTGCTATTGCCAATGCTCTTCCGAAACCTTTGAATATGGATTCGGCAATATGATGGTTGTTCCTTCCTTTCATCATTTTTATATGGAGTGTGATTGCCGCATTGTTAACAAAAGCAATAAAAAATTCCTGTATTAAATCGTAGTTAAAACCTGTTTTTTGAAACTCTATTTTAGCTTCATAACTTAAAAAAGGTCTGCCAGAAATATCGAGAGCAATATAAGCTAAAGCTTCGTCCATAGGCAATAAAAAATGCCCGTATCTTACTATACCCTTTTTATCACCCAATGCCTGTTTAAACACTTGCCCCAAAGTAATACCCATATCTTCAACCAAGTGATGGTCGTCTATTTCCGTGTCACCTTTGGCATTTATTTTAAGATATACTCCGGCATGAGCGGAAAACAATGTAAGCATATGATCCATAAACGGGATTGTTGTATTGATTGAAGATTTTTTGTTTGAATCCAAATTCAACTCAATATCTACATCCGTTTCAAATGTTTTTCTGTGAATGTGTGCTTTTCTCATTTTTTCTCTCTAATTTAAATATTTTGTTTTTTGTGTATCTTTTGTTTCCGTAATACCGTCCAAGTCTTTTAATTTTAAAGCTTGGTCCAATTTTTCCAACAAAATAACTTCGTCAACCGAAAAGTTTAATTTAGCTTTTCCGTCGCTAACTTTAGTTACTTCTTCAGTAAGCATATGTATTATTAGTTCAATTTCCCTTTCGGAAAGTTCTACTTGCATTATATTTTTCTTACCTCTACGGATTTTTTATGATTTACCAACCCTTCGGCTGCAGCAAAATCGGCAATTTGTTTTTTTACCGAAGATGTAACTTTTTTCAGTTCAATATAACTGCTTCTTTTCATAAATGTCATAACGGAAAGTCCGCTTGAATATTTTGCAGATGCATTCGTCGGTAAAACATGCGAAGGACCTGCCCAATAATCTCCTACGGCTGTTGCCGTATTATACCCTACAAAAATTGCTCCGGCATTATAAATTTTTGTTACCGCCTGTTTTGCATTCTTTATTAAAAGCTCCAAATGTTCAGGGGCTATATCGTTAACCATATCTATGGCTTTTTTTGTATCTACATTATAAATTTTTATTTGATTTAATTTTTCTTTATCGAAATTTTTCTTTATATAACTTATAATTTCTTTTGAACTGCACAACAAATATGCTTTTGCCATTGTATCATGTTCTGCTTGTGCCAACAAATCGTATAAAACATAATCTTTATCGGCTCCGCTGTCGGCGATAATTGCAACTTCACTCGGTCCGGCCAACGAATCTATACCAACTTTACCGAAAACAAGTCTTTTAGCTTCGTTTACATAAGCATTTCCCGGACCTACTATCATATTTACAGGTTTTATTGTTTTTGTTCCGTAAGCAAGAACCGCTATTGCCACCGCTCCGCCGATTGTATATATTTCTTTTATTCCGCAAATTTTTGCTGCAAACAAAACTTCATTGCTCATTTTCTTGGGAGGAGTCATCATAACTATTCTTTTAACCCCTGCAACCTTAGCTGCAACAAAATTCATAATAACGGATGACGGGTAAGAAAATCTTCCGCCCGGCACATATATACCTACAGCTTCTATAGGTCTGTATATTTGTCCTACGGATTTTACACTGTCCGTTATTAACCATTGTTTTTTTATGTTTGAATATTCTTTCTTATGAAATGCCAAAACATTGGCATAAGAAGCTTTTATTGCTTTTTTTAAAGCAGGGCTAACCTTTTTAACCGCTTCGTTTATCTGTTTATCGGTAACTCTTAAATCTTTAGCGGATTTAAAAGATACCCCGTCAAACTTTTTAAGATAACCTATTACGGCACTATCCCCTTTAGTTTGTATATTACTTATAATATCCGTAACTGCATTAATTATATCTGTATTCATAGCTTAATAATTTTATCAAAAAGGAAATACCTTTTCAATTAGGAAGTATTAGTTTTAATAAAACTTTCGAAATTTTCTTTTTCAAGCATGATTAAAGCTGTCTATGAACGAAGAAAAATTTAAAGCAAAAAACTATAAATCAAAAAAGTTTTTTAGTGCGAACATGATTGAAGATTTTTCCGTTACATTAGGTCGTTAGGTAAAATCAAGTTGGAGCACGGCTTTAAATTTTTCAAGTGAATGGCTTTTTTGCTTGAAAAAGAGAAATTTTAAAAGACTATTTAGTTGCTAATTTGTTTAAATATTTCGTACAGGATTACTGCACTGGCACAAGAAACATTTAAAGAAGAAATTGTACTTTTTTGTGGTATGGTTATAATAAAATCACACTTTTCTTTTATTTTTTGATGTATTCCAAACCCTTCACTGCCCATAACCAAAACCGCGGGAAACGGAACTTTTGTATCGGTTATTGAATTGTTTCCGTTTTCGGCACCTAATATCCAAAAACCGTCATCTTTTAATTTTAGTATTGCTTGTGATGAGTTTGTAACTCTTGCTATTTTTATGTGTTCTATAGCACCGGCAGATGTTCTTTCCACCGTTTCGTTTATTGTTGCACTTCTCCATTTAGGTATAATTACCCCGTCTACACCGAAACAAACGGCATTTCGTATTATTGCGCCTAAATTGTGCGGATCTTCTATCGAATCAAGAATGAGTAACAGTCCGTTTTGCTTATTTTTTACCGTATCCATTAAATCTTCAAGTTCAACATAATTTGTTGCGGAAACTTCGGCGACAACACCTTGCGTATTTTCCTGCTCGAATTTATCAAGCTTTTCAGGAGGAACATTGTTTATAACAATACCTTTTGCTTTGGCAAGTTTAATAATTTCACTTATACTGCTGCCGTGAGCGGTTTTAGAAATAAGAATTTTATTTATTGTTCTGTTACCGGACTTTATTGCTTCAAGCACGGCATTTCTACCGAATAGTTTATCCATTAAAAATTACTCCGTAATTTTTTAGTTTATAGTTTATAGTTTAAAGTTTATAGCTTATAGTTTTCGGTAAAATTTTGTTAAACAAAATTTTCTAATTAAATATCAAAAATTCATTTCATGAATTTTTACAACAAACTTTAAACTTTAAGCTTTAAGCTATAAGCTGATTTTTACCTTGCAAAAATCATTATATCTTTTTAACAAGAGTTGAGCTTCCGTCTTTATTATCTATAATTTTGTAACCGAGTTCGGAAAGTTTGTTTCTGCACTCATCGGCAACCGCCCAATTTTTTTCTTTTCTTGCTTGGTTTCTTTTATTTAACAATTCCTGTAAATCGGATGATGCCGATTCTTCCTTCGAAACTCTTACACCTAAAGCACCTTCCAAAATATCTTCAAAAAGCCATTTTGCTTGTTTTAACAAATCCTGTTTATCACCGGATAAGTTGTTTAATATTATGTTTTTAAGCTCGTGCAAATACGATAATGCTCTTTCAAAATTAAAATCGTCGTCCAACGAATCTTTAACTTGTTTTTGTATTTTTATTAAATTTTCGTCTTTTAAATTGTTATCACTGTCTTTAACTATTGCAACAAGTCTTGAATATGCCTCATCAAGTCCTTGCAATGCGGCTTTTGCACTGTTTAAATTGTCGTGTGAAAAGTCGAGCGGTGTTCTGTAATGTTGTGTAAGCAAATAGTATCTTACTACTCTGGGATCATATTGTTCAAAAATATCTTTTAATGTAAAAAAGTTTCCCAAGCTTTTAGACATTTTTTCTTTATTAACCGTAACAAATCCGTTATGTATCCAATAGTTTGCAAATTGTTGTCCCGTGCAACTTTCACTTTGTGCAATTTCGTTTTCGTGGTGCGGGAATATCAAATCTTGTCCGCCGCCGTGAATATCTATAGTGTTACCCAACAATGTCGTAGACATTACCGAACATTCTATATGCCAACCCGGTCTGCCTTTTCCCCAAAAACTGTCCCAGGAAACTTCTTGAGGTTCGTTTTCTTTTGTTTTTTTCCACAATATAAAATCGTAAGGATTCTTTTTCTTGGAATCTTTTTCTACTCTTGCACCTACTCTCATCTCTTCAAATTTTCTTTTTGAAAGTTTTCCGTAATCTTTAAATTTATCTACCGAGAAATAAACATCTCCGTCAACATTGTAAGCATATCCTTTTTCTTCAAGTTTTTTTATAAACTCCACTATTTGAGGTATCATTTTCGTAACTTGCGGATAAGTGTTTGCTTTTATAACATTAAGTTTATCCATTTGCATAAAATAATCGTCAATAAATTGTTTTGCCAAATCTATAGGAGAAATTTGTTTTTCCAATGATCTGTTTATAATTTTATCGTCAACATCGGTAAAATTTTGAACATGGTTAACGGTATACCCGCTTCTCATAAAATGTCTTTTGATAACATCAAAAGTTACATAAGCTCTTGCATGTCCCAAATGACAAACATCGTAAGGTGTAACTCCGCAAATATATATCGATACATTATTTTCTTTTATAGGTTTAAATTCTTCTACTTTGTTTGTTAATGTGTTATAAAATTTTATCATCTTCTTTTCCTTAAAAGCTTATTTTTTCAATGAAGCGACTGCCATTGCACAAATACCTTCGCCTCTGCCGATAAACCCCATTTTTTCGTTAGTGGTTGCTTTTATTGCTATTCTTGCTTTAGATATACCCATTGTTTTTGAAAGAATATCTTTCATTTGGTCTATATAAGGATATATTTTCGGCTTTTCGGCAACAATTGTCATATCAGTATTTATTATTTTAAATTTCTTTTTCTTTAAAGTTTTAACTACAATTTTTAAAAGTTCTATGCTTGATATGCCTTTATATCTGTCATCGTTTGTAGGAAAAAAATGTCCTATATCGTTTTCCCCCGCAGCACCGAGCAAAGAATCCATTAATGCATGAACCAAAACGTCGGCATCACTGTGTCCGTCAAGACCGTTAGTATCCGATATTTTTACTCCGCCTAAAAAGAGTTTTCTTGATTTTTTAAATCTGTGAACATCGTATCCGAATCCTACAAACATTTTTCTATACCTCTATCCCTCAGTAATGCTTCCGCTAACTTAAAATCTATCGGTTGAGTTACTTTAAAATTTTCGTAACCGCCGTCAACCAACATTACTTTTTTACCGAATTTTTCCACAAGTTGTGCATCATCGGTAACATTTTTCGGTATTTTACCCGAATAAACTTTTTTCAATATTTTAGTTTTAAACATCTGCGGAGTCTGAGCCTGCCAAATATTGTTTCTGTCTATAGATTTCGTTATGTTTTTACCGTTTTTGGAAAACTTTATTGTATCTCTTGCAACACTTGCCGCTATTGCTCCGCCGTACTTAACCGCACTGTCGAACACTTCTTTTATTATTTTAGAAGTTATAAGCGGTCTTGCCGCATCGTGAACGGCAACAATATCCATATTATCTTTAACAACTTTTAGTCCGTTCTGAACGGAATTATATCTTTCTTTACCGCCGCATACAACATCAATTTTATATAACTTTTTATACTTTTCCATTTCGGAAAGTTTGTATTCGGGAACAACAAGTATAATTTGTTTACATTCTTTAACTTTTTTAAATGCAAGTATGCTCCATACAAACATTTTCTTTTTGTTTAAAAGCAAAAACTGTTTCGGTTCCTTTGAACCGAATCTTTTACCTGCGCCGCCTGCAACAATAACAGCTGCAAAATTCATATTATAGTTTTCCTTCCAAAATATCTTCGTTCGGTATTTTGCCGAACAACATTTTATTATCGGACGAATGTAACATTGATGTTATTTTTAAGTTAACTCTTTTACCTACAAAATTTTTTCCGTTTTCGGCAACAACTGTTGTACCGTCATCCAAAAAGCCTATCGCCTGATTTTTATCTCTGCCTTCTTTAACCAAGAAAATCGTAATTTTATGTCCGGGCAAAATCGTAGGTTTCAATCTTTCATACATATCGTTCAAGTCTATAACTTTTACTCCCTCTAACACAGACATTTTGTTCAAACTGAAGTTTACCGTTACTATTTTTGCATTCAGAGATTTTGCCAATTTTACTATTTTAAAGTCGGACGACTTTATCTTATAGTAATTTCTGTAAAGAACTTTTACTTTTTTATTTTGTTTTATTTTTTCCAAGTTCTCTTCCAAATGTTTATCTTTTAAACCGTCTATTTTATTTTCTATTTCTCTTATTACAAATCTCGGTAACAAAAACTGTTGGTATACATTGGAATTGATAAAATCTATAATTCTGTCATCGTTTATAACGGTTGTATCAAGCAACACTATTTCTTTTCTGTTGCTTCTTCTTATAAAAATAAAAAGAAGAACCGCTAAACAATAAGAAACGATTATTGCATTTATCGTATTAGATACTAAAAAAAATATAACTGCAGGAAACAATATAAATAAAACTAATAATATTAACAATTTTTTTACCTCATAAATTTTTTGATAAGCGGCAAAGTCTTTTTGGTATCGGGAAATATCCCTGTCCACTTATCAAAAGAAACAGCACCTTGATATATTAACATTCCTTCACCGGAAAAATATTTTATTTTATTTTTTGCGGCAAACTTTTTAAACGGTGTTTCTTTGTTGTATATAATATCATAAAAAACAATTTTTTTATTAAATTCTTTTATTGTGAAAGGAAGTTTATCTTCTTTTTTCATTCCGCAAGTGGAACAGTTAACCAAACAATCTATATCTTTTAAAAAACTTGCAGATACTTTATTGATATCAATAACGGAAATATTTTTATACTTTTCGGCAACAAGTTTGGCTTTATCAAAAGTTCTCGATGTTAAGTAAACATGTTTAACCTTTAATTTTGTTAAAGCATAAAGAATTGCTTTTGCCGCTCCGCCCGCACCCACGACAAATATTGTTTTGTTTTTTAAATTTATATTTTTAGACTTTAAATCGGTAATAAAACCTTGCCAATCTGTATTACAGCCATACAATTTGCCTTTTTTATTAACGATTGTATTTACACTGCCTATAGTTTTTGCGGCATTATCAACACTGTCAATATATTTCATAACCTCAATTTTATGAGGCACGGTAACATTTACACCCGTAATATTTAAACTTCTTATCGATTCCACAGCAGATTTCAAGTTTTCAGGCAAAACATCAAAAGCAACATATAAACAATTCAGTTTATACTTTGCAAACCAATCGTTATGCATTATCGGTGATAGAGAATGGTTAACAGGGTTACCGAAAATGCCTAAAAGTTTTGTATCTGCCGTAACATTTTTACTCATACAATTTCTCTCTAAAAAATAACAGATTTATTTTATTAAATATACACTAAAAAGGCAATAAAACTACAGAAGATTGGATGATTGGAAGATTGGATGATTGGAAGATTGGTTTTATTTTAGTATAATGCTTCTTGTTCAATTTACAATTCTTTAATTTATAAAGGAGCATTTTATGATTTTGATTTTAGATTTCGGTTCACAATATACTCAAGTTATCGCAAGAAAAATAAGAGAATCACATGTTTATTGTGAAATTTTTCCGGGAAACAAGAAACTTGATGAAATAGAGAATTTAAGCACGGTTGAAGCAATAATTCTTTCCGGCGGTCCTGCAAGTGTATACGAAAAAGATGCTCCCAAGCCGGACTCAAAAGTTTGGCAAATGAATGTACCTATTTTAGGTATATGTTACGGTATGCAATTAATTGCTCAACAATTGGGCGGAAAAGTTCAACATTCAAAGAACAGAGAATACGGTTTAGCCGATATCGTTATAAAATCAAAATCATTACTTTATGCAGGTTTAAAGAATAAGATGCCTGTATGGATGAGCCACGGCGACAAATTAACAAAACTTCCTAAAGGATTCAAGGTTGTTGCAAGTTCAAAGAATTGTCCTAATGCAACAATAGTAAACGATAAGGGAACGATATACGGAGTTCAATTCCATCCTGAAGTTCACCATTCACCTTTCGGAAAACAAATATTGGATAATTTCTTGTTCAAAGTTTGTAAAGTAAAACAAGATTGGACAATGAAAAATTATATAAAAGATGAAATTGCAAGAATAAAGAAACAAGTAGGTAAAGGTAAAGTTTTATGTGCATTGTCCGGCGGAGTAGATTCTTCCGTTGCGGCAATAATGATGCACAAAGCCATAGGTAAACAGTTGGTAAGTGTTTATGTTGATCACGGTTTACAGAAACTCGGTGAAACGGAAAGAGTAAGAAAGATATTCGGCAAAAAGTTCGGCAAGAATTTAATAATAGTGGATGCAAAAAAATTATTTTTAAACAAATTAAAAGGTGTTACCGAACCTGAACAAAAAAGAAAAATTATCGGTCACACATTTATAGATGTTTTCGAAAAAGAAGCAAAGAAAGTAAAAAACATCGACTTTTTATTACAAGGCACAATTTATCCTGATGTTATAGAAAGTGCAAAAATAGGCAAAGCCGTAACGATTAAGAGCCATCACAATGTTGGCGGGTTACCTGAAAAAATGAAGATGAAATTGGTTGAACCTTTAAAATCTTTGTTTAAAGATGAAGTAAGACAGTTGGGAAGAGAATTAAACATTCCTAACGAAATTATAGACAGACAACCTTTCCCGGGACCGGGACTTGCAATAAGAACACTCGGCGAAATAACCGAAGAGAAGTTAAGAATAGTTAAAGAAGCGGATGCAATAGTTGATCAAGAAATAAGAAAAGCCGGATTATACGAAAAAATTTGGCAATCTTTTGCAATAATACTTCCCGTAAAAACGGTAGGTGTTATGGGCGATCAAAGAACATATGAACATGTTATCGTTATAAGAGCCGTAAACTCGGTAGATGCAATGACTGCAGATTGGGTAAAATTGCCTTACGAAATTTTAGGTAAAATATCTTCAAGAATAATAAACGAAGTTAAAGGTGCCAACAGAGTTGTTTACGATATTTCTCAAAAGCCGCCTGCGACAATTGAATGGGAATAAAATTTTGCGGAGCAAAATTTTGAAGTATAGATGTATGGAAGTATAGAGGGATTGAAACGACAATTTAACGACAAGATCCCGTATCAAGTACTGGATGACATATAATGAGAGCCAAGGTATAAATTTATACTTTGGCTTTTTTATTGAAGAATAAAAGAGTTATAACAAATAAAGTTACGCCTATACATACACAAGAGTCTGCAACATTGAATGCAGGCCATCTGTAAACTTCTTTATATCCTACATCTATAAAATCTACAACCGCACCTCTGAAAAGTCTGTCTATAAGGTTACCTATTCCCCCCGACAATATCAAAAGCAAAGAGTGTGTTTGTAATTTTGTAAGTTCTTTTTTATTTTTATAAATAAACCATATTAAAAATATTATTACCAATGATACCAATACAATAAAAAATATATTGTTGTTTTGAAACATACTAAATGCTACACCGGTATTAGATACATTTACAATGCTGAAATAATCGTTAATTTTTATGGATGAATAATAAGGTATATTTTTTATAACAAGGAATTTTGTTATATGATCTAATGCCACATAAATTAAAGGTAATAAGAAATACAAATATTTTTTCATGATGATTTATTTTATCAAATTATAACTTTTTTGTCGTTAAAGGCCTTAAGATTTTCAAAATAAAAAATAAATTTTAAGTTTATCAGTTAAATGTAACGAGCAAGAGAAAAACATGCAAATTTATCTTTTAAAATTGCAGAACACCCGTCCTTGTCGTTAAAGACCTTAAGATTTTGTGTTAGAATGAAGAAACTCAGGAATGAAGTGTATATGGATCCCGTAAGGGCATACTCGATTTCCTGAGTTTCAATATTATAACCAAAATATTAAGGTCGCTATATTATCTATTTTACGGCTTCGGCACATCTTTCACACAAGCCGTTTTCTATATGATCAATATGTCTCCAACATCTTTCACATTTGCCGTAAGAAGATTTTCCCGCAACAAAGGAAATTTCTTCCTCATTATCGGATTTTTCCAACTTAATATCCCAACTGCCGAATACAATGTTTATCAAATCGATATCGTTCAATGCTTTCTCATACTTTGAACCATACTTTATTGTTAAACTTGATTCCAAGTTGGAACCGATAATTTTGTCCTTCCTTAATTTTTCGGTTTCCGCCAAAACCTGTTGTTTTATTTTTACAAGAGTTTCCCACTTTGCAAGAACATCTTTTTCCAACTTATATTCTTCGTTTACCGCAGGGAAATCCACCAATGTTACAAATTCAGGTAAATCTTGTTTTATTTTCTTTATTTCTTTCCATGCTTCGTGCATCGTAAATGTTAATATCGGTGACATTACTTCTACCAATGCAGTAACAATTTCAAGCATTGCGGATTGTGCACTTCTTCTTGCTTTACTGTTAACTTTATCGCAATATAAAATATCTTTTAATGCATCAAGATAAAATCCGCTTAAAAATACCGTGCAGAAATCGTTTATAACTTTAACTGTTTTATGGAACTCGTAATTTTCAAAACCGGTTTCAGCCTGTTTTACCACTTCGTTTAATGTCCATAAAGCATATTTATCTATCTCGTTCATATCTGCAAATTTTACTATATCTTCTTTTTTCATATCACTGATATTTCCGAGCATAAATCTTATTGTATTTCTTATCTTTCTGTAGGTGTCGGTATGACCTTTTATAATTTCGTCTGAAATTCTTACATCTTCTCTGTAATCGCAGGATGCAACCCACAATCTTAAAATATCCGCACCGTACTTATTTATTATTTGTAAAGGATCAAGTCCGTTACCCAAAGATTTAGACATCTTTCTGCCTTGACCGTCAACCAAAAATCCGTGAGTAAGAACGGTTTTGTAAGGTGCTCTGCCTTTTATTGCAACTGCAGGAAGCAACGAACTTTGGAACCAACCTCTGTGCTGGTCGCTGCCTTCAAGATATAAATCCGCGGGAAATTCCAAAGAATCATAGTTTCCGCTCGACAATACGGCTTCACTTGATACTCCGGAATCAAACCAAACATCAAGAATATCTTCTTCTTTCTTAAATTCAGTTTTACCGCATTTCGGACATTTTACATCAAAACCTTTAAGCCAATCCTCTGCGGATTTTTCGTACCAAATTCCGGCACCGTGAACTTTGAATTCTTCAACAACTTTATCTATGATTTTTTTATCAAGTATAGGTTCACCGCACTCTTTACAATAGAATATCGGTAACGGAACACCCCACAATCTCTGACGACTCAAACACCAATCGGGTCTTGTTTGTATCATTCCGGTAATTCTGGATTCTCCGTATTTAGGAACCCAATTAACATTCTTAATTTCTTTAAGAAGATTTTGTCTTAAATCGTTCAAATCCACACCCATAAACCATTGAGGAGTTGCTCTGAATATCACAGGTTTCTTACATCTCCAACAATGAGGATAAGAGTGACTTATTTTTATACTTGCAAGAAGTGTTCCTTCTTTCGTAAGTTTTTCGATTATTAAAGGATTTGCTTTAAATACGTTTATTCCTTCAAATTCGGGAACTTCTTTTGTAAATTGTCCTCTGTCATTTAAAGGTGAAATAATATCAAGTTTATATGCTAATCCCGCTTGATAATCTTCTTGTCCGTGTCCCGGAGCAATATGAACTATACCGGAACCGTCTTCCATACTGACATAATCCGCCAAAATACCGAGTGATTTTCTGTCTACTATAGGATTTTGACATTTAATATATTCCAAATCTTTACCGTCAAATTCCGCTTTTACGGTAAAACTTTCCGCAGAGATTTTATTCTTAACATTTTCCGCCAAATCTCTTGCAACAATTATTTTTTCAACTTTACCGTTTAATATATATTCGCAGGCAACATATTTTGCTACAGGCGAAAATGCAAGCGCCACGTTGGACGGTAATGTCCACGGTGTTGTCGTCCATATTAATACGGAATAATCTTTCAAGAAATCTTGTTTGTCTTTTAATGCATCACTCAATTCAACAATTTTAAATTTTACAAATATTGAATCGGATGTAACATCCGCATATTCAACTTCAGCATCCGCGAGAGCTGTTTCGCACGATGAACACCAATAAACAGGTTTTTTCTTTCTGAACAAATAATTTTTTTCTACAAGTTCACCGAAAACTTTTACTATTGATGCTTCATATTTAGGATCCAATGTAAGATAAGGTTTCTCCCAATCTGCAAATACTCCCAATCTTTTAAACCCTTCTCTCTGTATAGAAACGAATCTTTTTGCAAAATCACTTGCCTGTTGTCTGAAAACTTTTTTATCTACTTTATGTTTATCGGTTTTTAATTCTTTTAAACATTGTGTTTCTATAGGAAGTCCGTGACAATCCCAACCGGGTGTGTAAGGAGTGTCAAAACCTTTCATGTTTTTATATTTCAAAATAAAATCTTTTAAAATTTTATTCAAAGCATGTCCGCTGTGCATATTTCCGTTGGCATACGGAGGTCCGTCGTGAAGAATAAATTTTTTCTTACCTTGATTTTTTGCTCTCATCTTCTCGTAAATTTTAGCATCGTATAACTCTTTTAAAAAGTCCGGCTCTCTTTGAGCTAAATTTGCTTTCATTTGAAAGTCTGTTTTAGGTAAATTAACAGTTTTTGAATAATCTTTTTTTTCGTTTTCCATTTTCTTGTTTAACCTTTTTTATATTTTTATTTAATTTTTTTCAGTGTAGAAATTTTGTTTGGCTTGAAAACACCTTTTTCCGTGATAATCATTGTAATGTTTGATGCCGGAGTGATATCAAAACCGGGATGTCTTACCTGTGTACCTTTAGGAGCAATTTCTTTGCCGTTTATTTTTAAAACTTCTTCGGCAGATCTTTCTTCTATTTTTATCTTTGTACCGTACAAAGTTGAAAAATCTATTGTAGAACTCGGGGCCACAACATAAAAAGGTATCTTATGATATTTTGCAAGTATCGACAACGAATAAGTTCCTATTTTATTTGCAACATCACCGTTTGAAGCAATTCTGTCCGCACCGACAATAACGGCATCTATTTTTTCCGTCTTCATTATATATCCTGCCATATTATCGGTAATTAAAGTATACGGAATCTTTTCTTGTTGAAGTTCCCATGCGGTAAGCCTTGCACCCTGCAAATAAGGTCTTGTTTCATCAACAAAAACTTTTTTTATTTTCCCGTTCTTATAACCCGTTCTTATCATTCCGAGTGCCGTTCCGTAACCTGCAGTGGCAAGTGCACCGGCATTACAATGAGTAAGAACTACGGAATTCTTTTTCAATAATCTTGCTCCGAAATCAGCCATAATCTTATTACATTCTATATCTTCGTCGTAAATTTCGTTTGCCGCAGATTCCAAAACAGCAACAAAATTTTCGGGATTTAATTTTAAAGAACTTTCTACAACTACACACATTTTATCTACAGCCCACTTTAAGTTAACGGCTGTAGGCCTTGCTTGTATCATTTCTTCGGAAACTTTTTTAATAAATTTAATTTTTTCCGTGGAAGATAACTTTGCAGCCTTTGTTCCTGCCAGAACCATACCGTAAGCCGCACTCACACCTATAGCCGGAGCACCTCTTACAATCATATTCTTAATCGCTTTTATAACATCGGTATATGTTTTACATTTTCTGTACACAACTTTACTCGGTAATTCCAGTTGGTCCAACAAAAAAAGTGTACCTTTTTCCCAATATAAAGTTTCCGACATTTTATTATTCATATTTTTCTCTTAAAGTCGATTTAATCTCTACGGTATAGTATCTAAAACTTCTTCCAACTCTTCTTCGGTTCTTCCTGTAATTTCTATGGTTTTTTCTCTTCCTCTTTCACCTTTTCTTAAGAGGACATGAGATCTATTAACATCAAAAAAATCAGATAAATATTCGCACAATTCTTCGTTAGCTTTTCCTTCAACGGCAGGAGCAGCAATTTTTACTCTTAAAATAGACCCAATTCTGCTTACAACATCATTTCTTTTTGAATTAGGAATTACTCTTACTTTAATAATCATTACTTTTACCTCTCTACTTATTACTTATTATATATTAAAGTTCTTCCGCTCTTTGTTTAGCTTTTTCAATAGCAGAAAAAACTACTTGTTTAAAATCACTGTTTAAAAATTCTTCCATAGCTTTTTCTGTTGTTCCTCCGGGAGAAGTAACATTCTTTCTTAAAACGGTATCATCAAGTCCGCTTTCTATAAGCATTTTTCCGGAACCGAATATCGTTTGATAAACCAATTCTTTAGCCATATCGGACGGAATACCTAAATTTTCGGCAGCTTGTCTCATAACTTCGGAAAAATAAAATACATAAGCAGGACCGGAACCGGAAACGGCTGTGATTGCATTTATCAATTTTTCTTTTACTACAACAACTCTTCCGATAACGGAGAATAAGTCCGCTATATCGTTAATATTTTCTTTTGTTGCATTTTTTCCGCCGCAAACGGCCATAGCACCTTTTCCTACCAAAGCGGGAGTATTAGGCATAACTCTTATAAGAACGGTTTTCTTTGAAAGATATTTTTCCACAAATTCCGTTGTTATACCGGCAGCAATTGTAACAACCATTTTAGCTTTTCCGATTTGTTTGCCGTATTCTTCCAATACATTTTTAAAAGTTTGCGGTTTTATGGTTAAAAAGACTATATCTGCTTTATTTAAAGCTTCACTTTTATCTTGTTGAGCGGATACCGCATATTTATGAGCCATATATTGTAATCTGTCTCTTGAAATATCGTTACAAACAATATTTGAAGCTTTTACTATATCATATTTTACAAATCCCGATATTATAGCTTCAGCCATATTACCCGAACCGATAAAAACGACCTTTTTGTCGTAAAACTTTTTACTTATCATAATTTCTCTCCCCGAATATGGCTGTTCCTACTCTTACCATATTCGAACCTTCTTGTATTGCAATTTCAAAATCATCGGACATTCCCATTGATAGAATATTGAAATTGGCATCTTTTTTCGTATTTTTTATATTTTCAAATACTTCATAAGCTAATTTAAAATATGGCCTAACCAACTCTTTATCATCAAAAAAAGGTGCTATTGTCATTATTCCGCAAATAGAAATATTCGGACAATTTAAAGCACAATAATCGTATATTTCGTAAACTTTTTCTTTTGATGCACCATACTTTGTTTCTTCGGTTGAAACTTTAAATTCAATTAAACATTTTTGAACTTTGTTTATATCTTTCGCATGTCTGTTTATATCTTTTGCCAAATCTATGCTGTCCAAAGACTGTATCAAATCAAAATTTAATACCGCTTTCTTGGCCTTATTTGACTGCAAATGTCCTATAAAATGTTTATTTATACCGTTTAAACTGTTAGAAAGAACTTCGAATTTAGGTAATGCTTCCTGTATTTTACTTTCGGCAATATCTAAAATTCCCGTATCTATAGCCTGTTTGGCACATTCCGCAGAAAAAGTCTTAGTAACGGCAAGTAATGTTATCTTCCTGCCGTTTGATGCTTTTTCTATTCTCTTTTTTATATCATTAATATTTTCAGCTATAGTATTCACAATTTATCTGTGTATTATACCATATTTTGTGGCAGTTGTTAATAATATTACTAAATATCTACCCTTTTATATAATATTTTTGTATAATATCGGAATGAACTTATCTACGGATATCAAATACATCAAAGGTATAGGTCCTAAAAGAGCTTTGGCATTATCAAAACTTTCTATAAATAATGTTGAAGATCTTATAACTTTTTTTCCGAGAACATACCAAGACAGGACTGTAATAACAAAAATATCAAATATACTTTTCAGTCAGCATTACTGTATATTCGGTAAAATTGTAAACACTTACACAAAAAAGTTATCCATGAATTTATCCGTATTTTCGGCAGAAATAGATGACGGTTCCGGTACCATTACCGCAAATTTTTTCAGGAAAGTTAACCCTTACTCAAAATTTGATATCTTTGCAACAATAAAAAACTCTTTCAAACCAAATTCTTTTGTTTATATATATGGTATATGTGAACTGAAATTCGGACAAAAACAAGTTTCGGTTGAAGATTACGAAACAGTAGAAAACAAAGATTCCGTTAGTGAACAGTTTAATAAACTTGTTCCTGTTTACGATTTAACGGCAGGAATAACACAAAAAACAATTTTATCGGCACTAAAACTTGTTTTAAACGATATGGCAAACATTTATCCCGATATAATATCAACCAACGATAAATACAAAACAAAACTTATGCCGATAAGTCAGGCAATAAAAGCAATACATTTCCCGAAAACATTGCAAGAAGCGGAACTTGCAAGGCAATCTTTTGCTTTACAGGAATTTTTGTTATTACAGATAGTTCTCAGCAAAGCTAAACAAAAAAACACGATAAAACAAAAAACAAGCAAATATAAAATAACAAAAGAATTGTTGACTCCGTTTAAAAATCGTCTTAAATTTGAATTTACAAGAGCACAAAAAAAAGCAATAAACGAAATTTTCAATGATATGATGAGCAAAAAAGCAATGAACAGAATGCTTATGGGTGATGTCGGTTCAGGTAAAACAGTCGTTGCTTTAAGTGCAATTCTTCTTGCCGTAGAAAACGGATATCAAGCTGCTATAGTTGCACCGACGGAAATTCTTGCGGAACAACATTACCTTACATTTAAAAATATGCTTGAAGGTTTAAATGTTAATATTGAACTTGTTACTTCTTCAAGTTTAAAAACAAAAAAGAAACAAACGGAAATTTTGCCTTTAATAGAAAACGGAACCACAAACATTATTGTAGGTACACATTCGGTAATGCAGGAAAGAGTTAAATTTAAAAATTTAAGTTTAGTTATTATAGACGAGCAACACAGATTCGGAGTTTTACAAAAAGCTTCGGCTCTTGCAAAAGGAAACAACCCCGATGTGCTTATGATGACAGCCACCCCTATACCGAGAGGTCTTGCAATGACAATATACGGCGAAATGGCGGTAAGTGTACTTGACGAATTGCCGCCGAACAGAACACCTGTACAAACTTATTGCTTATCGGAAAACATTGCCTACGATTACGCTTTGGAAGAAATAGAAAAAGGTAACCAAATATATATAGTTTATCCCCTTGTAGACGAATCGGATAAAATCGAACTAAAATCCGCAACGCAAGAAGCGGAAAAATTGTCGCAAACTGTTTTCAAAAATAACAAAGTTGCATTATTGCACGGCAAGATGAAACCGAAAGAAAAAAATGATGTAATGTTAAAATTTAAAAATAAAGAATTTGATATTTTGATATCGACAACGGTTATTGAAGTAGGTATAGATGTACCAAATGCAACAATGATAATAATACAACATGCAGACAGATACGGACTTGCGACACTGCACCAATTAAGAGGCAGAGTAGGCAGAGGACAAAAGAAATCTTATTGTATACTTGTTTCAAGTGCAAAAGGTCAAACAGCAAAACAAAGGTTACAAATAATGACAACTACTACCGACGGATTTAAAATAGCATCCGAAGATTTAAAAATGAGAGGGCCCGGTGAATTTACAGGCACTTTACAACACGGTTTTCCCGAATTTAAGGCAGGCGATATAATAAAAGATGTAAAACTTATTGAATATGCAAAGCAAGTTGCCGTTGATATTATCGCAAAAGATCCGGAACTTATTGCCCCGGAACATACAAATATCAACAACTTAATCAACACAAAATATTCTCAACTTTCAAAAATTATTCAAGTCGGATAAAGTTTTATAAACTGATACACTCTATATCTTGAAGTTTATCGTACTCATCAAGAGATTTTAAATATGCAATAACTTTTTCCATATTTGTAAGCAAAGAGCAACCGCACTTAATTGCAGCTTTTCTTATTGTTGCATTTTCCTTTCTTTCCGTAATATCAAATGTTTTATGTATATTTATTACAAAATCAACTTTGCCGTCTTTTATAATATCTATGGCTTTGGGGTTTTCCGTCCAGTTAACCATATGAACATTATAGCCTCTTGATCTTAAATAGTTTGCTGTTCCAGTTGTTGCATATACAGGCACATTTAACTTATATAAATTTTCCACAACTTCCATAAACTTTATTTTATCTCTTTCTCTGCCGGAACTTACCAATATTCCTTTAACCGGTTTTTTTATTTGTGTTGCTTCGAGTGACAATATCATTGCCTGATTAAAATCTTTTCCCAAGCAACCGACTTCACCGGTTGAACCCATTTCCACACCTGTTACAGGGTCTGCACCGTCGAGCCTTTGATAACTGAACATCGATGCTTTCATTCCCACAAAAGGAATTTCGCTTTCGTCTATCATTATTTTACTTATCTTTTCGTTGTTCATAACTTTACAGGATATTTCCGCAAGGTTTTTCCCCGAAACTTTTGAAATAAAAGGGAACGACCTTGACGCTCTTGAATTACATTCTATAACTTTAACATCGTTATCTTTTGCAATAAACTGAATATTGAAAGGTCCGTTAAGATTTAAACCTTTTGCTATTTTTCTGACAATATCTTTTATTGTGTTAACTGTTTTTACATAAAGTTTTTCCGGAGGAAACACAAGTGTAGCATCGCCGCTGTGAATACCCGCGTTTTCAACATGTTCGCTTACCAACGAAATTATTACTTCCCCGTTTTTTGCAACTCCGTCACATTCAACTTCTTTAGCATCAAGAATAAACTTGGAAATTACTACCGGGTAATCATCCGAAATATCTTTTGTTAACGAAAGGAAATAATCCAAACTCTTTTCATCTCCGGCAACATTCATAAGTGTTCCCGACAACACAAAACTCGGTCTTATAAGAACAGGATAACCTACTCTGTTAATAAACTCGTCTATTTCTTTTCTTGATGTTGCCGATATCCATTCCGGTTGATCTATACCCATTTTATCGAGCAGTGCGGAAAATTTGTTCCTGTCTTCCGCCATATCTACGGTTTTTGCGCTGTGTCCCAAAATTTTAACTTTGGCATCATTTAACGACGGTATAAGGTTGTTGGGATTTTGTCCGCCCATACAAGCTATAACACCTTTCGGTTTTTCCATATCTACAATATCCAACACTCTTTCAAAAGAAAGCTCTTCAAAATACAGTCTGTTGGAAGTTGAAAAATCCGTCGATACGGTTTCAGGATTACAATTAATAATTATACTGTCTGCTCTTTTTGTTTTGAAATATTTACTTGTCATTACGGAACACCAATCAAACTCGCAACTGCTGCCGATTCTGTAACTTCCGCTGCCAAGAGTTATAATACCTGAATTTTTCTTTGTTAATTCTATATCGTTGTGTGTTCCGTCGTAAGATAAATACAAATAGTTTGAACTTGTAGGATATTCGGCGGATGTCGTATCTATTTGTTTTACTACGGGAACTATATTTAATTTCTTTCTTAATTTTCTTATTTCAAGTGAAAGTTTTTTTATTTCTTTCTGTGTATGCTTTTTGCCGGGTTCTTTTACGGTAAGGAAAAATTTAACCAATTGATAGTCGGAAAAACCGAGTTTTTTTAAATTTCTTATATATTCTTTACCTAAATTATTAAATGTATCGTAAACTGTTTTTGTTTTACTCTTTTTTATTAACTCAACAAGCTCATTTTCGGTATCGGCAAGATGTTTTACATGTGCTAAAAACCATTTTGAAATTTTTGACAGGTCTGCAATTTTATCTATGGAATAACCTCTTTTAAATGCTTCATATATTGCAAACAATCTTAAATTTGTAGGGTTTGCTATTTCGTATTCAAGTTCTTTTTTAGTTGCATTTTTAAATATACCTACAGTTAATCCTTCATCGTTTTCGTTTACCATTCTTATGGCTTTTTGTGTTATTTCACAAAAGTTTCTGCCGATAGCCATAACTTCACCGACGGATTTCATTTGTGTTCCCAAAAGTTTTGATACACCGGTAAACTTTGTTAAGTCCCATCTCGGAACCTTCAATGTCACATAATCCAACGACGGTTCATAAAATGCGGAAGTTGTTTGTGTTACCGGGTTTTTAAGCTCAAGCAAATTAAACCCCGACACAACTTTTGCGGCAATGTATGCTATAGGATATCCCGTAGCTTTTGATGCAAGCGCCGACGATCTCGAAAGTCTTGCATTTATTTCTATTACATAAAATTCTTTTGTGTAAGGGCTTAATGCAAACTGAACATTACATTCCCCTATTACACCTATATTATGAACAATTTTTATTGCGGTATCTCTTAACATATTGTTTTCTATGTTATCTATCGTTTGGCACGGAGCAACAACTATCGAATCGCCGGTATGTATTCCCATCGGGTCAAAATTTTCCATATTACAAATGGTTATACAATTTCCCTGTCTGTCTCTCATTACTTCATATTCTATTTCTTTCCAACCGTATAATGATTTTTCTATTAAAATTTGAGGAACGCTCATCAATGCCGCAGATGCGAGTTGTTCAAGTTTTTCTTTGTTTTCCGCAAGACCGCTGCCGAGTCCGCCTAAAGCAAATGCTGATCTTGTTATTACCGGATAACCTATTTCTTCTGCAACTTTTAATGCTTCTTTAACGGTAGATACTGCTTTACTTGCAGGAATAGGAACATTTATTTCTTTCATCTTCGCGGCAAACAAATCTCTGTTTTCCGACATTTCAAGAGAATTTACGGATGTTCCCAAAACTTCAACTCCGTATTTTTGTAAAACTCCGCTTTTATAAAGATCTATAACACAGTTAAGTGCGGTTTGTCCGCCGAAACTAGATATTATTCCTACAGGTTTTTCTTTTTCTATAACTTTTGTAACCCAAAACGGTGTTACAGGATACAGATAAACTTTTTTATCGATATCTTTGTTTGTTTGAACGGAAGCTATGTTTGGATTTACTACTATAACTTCAAGATTTTCTTCCTGTAAAGCTTTTACGGCTTGTGAACCGGAATAATCAAATTCTCCGGCTTGACCTATAGATAATGCTCCGGAACCGAGCAGAATTACTTTTTGTTTTTTATTTCCTTTGGTTTTCAAAAAATTTAGTATCATAAAAATTTTCTCCGAAAATTTTTGATGTATGGAAGTATGGAAGTATGGAGTAAAAATTCTACGGAATTTTGATGACCGGAAGGTTGTTTGGATGTATAGAAACGGACTAATTGCACTAAATAACTATATTGCATTCGCAACTTTGTTTTGCCTTTATACCTCTATACCTCTTTCCCTCCATACTCTATACTTCTATTCCTCTATACCTCAAAATTGCCTTTGGCAATTTTATAACTTGTTTATAAATTCCGTAAGTATCCAAGCGGTATCGTTAGGTCCGCTTGATGCTTCGGGATGAAACTGTACCGACATAAACGGTTTTGTTTTATGTTTTATACCTTCAACACCTTTATCGTTTGCATTTTCAAACCATAAAGACCAATCTTTTGCAATTGTTGACGGATCCACAGTATAACTGTGGTTTTGGCTCGTCATAAATGCTTTTTGTTCCGGTATAATAAATACCGGCTGGTTATGACTTCTGTGTCCGTAAGGCATTTTCTTTATTTTTGCACCGCTTGCAAGGGATATTATTTGATGTCCCAAACAAATACCCAAAACAGGTTTATTACCGTTTAATAACTCTTTTACTCTTTCTACAAGGTCCCCTGTATTTCTCGGATCGCCCGGTCCGTTACTTATAAGCCAACCGTCTGCTTCAACGGTTGAAAAATCAGTATCCCAAGGTATCAACTCAATTTGGCAACCTCTGTCTACAAGCATTCTTAATATATTCCATTTTACACCGCAATCTACAACGGCAACTTTTTTCCTGCCTGTTCCGAACACTTTTCTTTCTTTTGCAGATACCGTCGGCATAAGATTAAATTTCGAAGGATCTATATATTCATCTTTTTTAAAATTTTCTATAAAAGGGAATTTCTTTATAGTATTTTCTTTTTTACAACCTTCCGGAACTATCCATCCGAAAAGGTTTCTTGTGTTTCTTATTGTTTGAACCAAATACCTTGTATCTATACCGGCAATTCCAGGAACTTTTTGTTCTATCATCCACTGTTCAAGAGGTATCATACTACCGTAATGATAACTTTCGTCGAATATTTCGGAAACTATAATACCTTGAGTTTTTATGGATGAACTTTCATGACCGAGAGCCGTTAAAAAATCGTCGTTTGTTAATTTAGGAACTCCGTAATTTCCTATAAGGCAAAAACTAAAAACAAGAATTTGACCTATATAAGACGGATCCGACATTGATTCGCTGTAGCCGAGCATTCCGGTATTAAAAACCATTTCCCCGCTTACAGCGGCATCATAACCGATAAGTTTACCTTCAAACTTCATCCCGTTTGAAAGTTCCAGTACCGCCTTTTTCCTTTTTAAATTGTTTATCATAAAATTGCTCCGCAATACATCATTCTTCTTTAAACTTCTCGAATAACTGAATTATTGTCTTTGCTATATCGTTTATTGTTCTGCCCGAATCCATAGCTTTTTTTCTTAAATTGTTATAAGCCGACTCTTCGTCCATATTAAATTTTTTCATTAATATGCCTCTTGCTCTGTCAACATTTTTTCTTTCTTCTATTTGATATTGAAGATTTACAACTTTCTGTTCCATATCACGAAACTTATGAGATAATCTTACGGCAAGTTCGGCAGTATGAATTAAAACTTGTTTATTTACAGGTTTTGTTATACAAAATATATCCAATGAACCTTTTTTCAACTCGTCTATATTATCACTCTGAAAAGAATTTGCAAGAATTATTGTCGGACATATTTTTAATTCTTCTATTTTTACGGCAAGATCGTAACCGGTCATATCTTCCAAAGCATAATCGGTTATAACAATATCAGGCAAAACCTGATTAACTTTTCTTAAAACTTCGTTTCCTGATTTTTCTATATGTGTAATTACAAAATTATTTGCGGATAGTGATAGAAGTGCCTTTAATTCTTCTGCTTGTTTTTGTGAACATACCAACAATAAATTTGTTTCGTTCATAAAGGTACCTCCTTAAACCTTATAAATTACAATTTACAGGTTTAAAACCAAATTTGATATTGTGCTTTTGTAAGAACTTTGGTCTATTCACAGATAAAGGTGCTTAAAGACTTTAGCTTTAAGCACCTTTGCTCAATATCTTTATTTAGTTTTTATCAATTATATTCTTTTTTTTTGTTAGTGTCAATAAAAAAAACAAAAAATATTTATAAAAACACTTAACATTTTTCGTTTTTTATCCTATTTTCAAGAAGATAATCAAACAAGTTTTATCATTAAAGATAACAATTTAAGTTTGTTTGATTAATCGTTTTATATATCAAGAAATTTATTTTTAATAAGAGAAAAACAAACCATTTGACTTTTTATTTTTAAAAAGTTAGAATAATCTAAGAAATTTAAATAAAACTAATAAAATCAATACAATCAAACTTTAAAAAATTATATTGGTATATTGGAGAATTAAGATATGGGAATATTTAAGAAGTTTTTTACCAACTGTGCACATCCTAAAGGGAAAATGGGACGAATAATGTTAACTATGATGAATTTATCCCATGCACCGATTACCAATTGGGGCCTTAAGCTCATAAATTTTCAAGACAGATGGACAATGTTGGATATCGGTTGTGGCGGCGGAGCTACCATTAAAAGATTGCTTAAACATAGTAAAGACTCTCAAGTTTACGGTATTGATATTTCACAAGAAAGTGTAGCAAAAAGCAAAAATAACTGTATAGATATGCTTGATAAACAAGTATTTGTTAATCAAGGTTCTGCAGAAATGTTACCCTATGAAACGGGAAAGTTTGATCTTGTAACGGCAGTAGAAACAATATATTTTTGGCCGAATTTGCAAAGTTGTTTCAAAGAAGTATATCGTGTGCTAAAAACGGGCGGAAGATTCGCAATTATAGTAGAAGCCGCCGATCAAGATTCCATGTGGACAAATATTGTAGAAGGGATGACCACTTATTCTTCCGATCAAATTTTGACTATGCTTCGTAATGCAGGTTTTATCCAAACGGAAACTCATCAAAAAAAACCTATGTATAATTTTATCACGGGAGTAAAAGCATAAGCTAAAATGAATAATTCTTTTGAAGAAATTTTTATAGAACATTGTGCACCTCTTTTAGCGGGAATAAAAACATCTAATTTGTTTTCTGTAAAATGTGAGAACTACCGAGACCTTTATTATAAAGTAAATATGTTAAATAATACTTTAAATAAAAAAGATATATATATAAATATTTTAAAAAATTTTATTTGTTCCGATACTCATTATTTAATTTTTGCATACAGAAAAACAAAATTAGAAAACAGGATAAAAGAAAAACTTATAAACGAATTCCTTAAACAATACGGTTATTCAAACTGTAAAGATTTAAAAGATTATTTATCCGTTTTAAAGAACAAATTAATCTGCTATAAAATTTTTCCCCACGAAATAGGAATTTTTTTAGGATATCCTTTAAACGACGTTAAAGCTTTTATAAAAGAAAAAGGCAGAAATTTTATATCTTGCGGAACGTGGAAAGTTTATTCAAATAAAATTCACTACGAAAAAGTTTTTTCGATATACAAAAAATGTAAAGAGTTATATACCGAACTTTATAAAAACGGTCACTCTATAGAAAAACTTGCTATGGCATCGTAAAAGGTGTTTATATGAAAAAAATTTTATCATTAACATTATCTTTAATTTTTTCTTTAACTACATTACTTCCTCAAAATGTAACGGCGGCACAAATAGCACAAAATATTGTATTATTATTTCCGCAAAATAATATTACCGAACAAATTACTAAAATAAATTCAAATTCTTTATCTGCCGGCTTAATAGATGCCGACATAGTTATGTTTCTTACCGAATATGCAAAAACCTTAAAAGAAACCAACCCGAACTTTTCGGATAAAGATATAGAACAAATTATTAAAACATATCTTAAAACATGGAAAGATACTCACAATAACAACAAAAATGATGAGCCGGATGATAAAGTAAACATTGAAGAAATTGTTTCAAAAACAAAAAAATTCAGCATAAAGGGGCTGTTCTATAAAATCAGAGATTCAATAAAAGCGAAAATTCAACAAGCACAAGATAAAGCCAACAGTAAAGAAAGAATAAGAAAGAATATGGAATCAAATATAAAGTTTTTCCCCTTCATACAATTTATGTTGGGTTTTGAGTTGGCAGAAGCTTTTGCAATGATATATATTATAGGTTCCGGCTATACCGCCGCGTTTCTTACCGCTTTAACGGCTTCTTTGGGTATAATCTCTTTTGCTTCGTCCGCAATAACAGGTTTTATAACATCTAAAGTTTCTAAAAGAACAATTGTCGTAGTTTCTCTTATAGTTCACACTTTGGGAAGTATTTCTTTGGCATTAGTTCCATATTCGACGATATTTGTCGTTCTTTCACAGATATTACCTACAATAGGTGTTGCAGGCCTTGCGGTGAGTTTGTGTCCTTTCTTCTATTCTTCCATGGAAGCATTGGGTGAAGACAGAGAAGTAATAAAAAAGAAGTATAGTGCAAACGATTCTTTCTTTTCTATTGTAATGGCATTTTCTTCTCTTGTAGGCGGTGCCCTTGTTGTTCTGTTTGCACATTTAGGAACGGGCTTTGAAGCAATGGGACAACACATTGTTGTTATTTTGGCTGCAACAATAGACATTTTTGTAACAACGGGAGCATTATTTAAAACGCATAAAGAAGCTGTAGAAACCACCATAGAAGATGACGACGAAGAAACGGCGGTTTTCAGAGAAATGAAATCCAACGAAAAAGGTGTTAAAGCGATAAAATCTTATATCCAAAAGATTTTTGCACCGGTAAAAGATGTCGCAAAAGATAAACAAACTTTTTCTTTTGTTCTTACAAATTTACTTGTAAACAGTGTGTTCTTTGCAATAACAACATTACTTTTACAACCTATAATGAGTATATTAATACCAAGCAACCAAATGTTGGAATTGTATCTTGCAATAATTTATTTTGTAGCAAACGGTTTACAATCCATTTCAAAAAAATTCGCTTTAAAATTAAACCCTGTATTACAAAAACCTATTACAAGAGTGTTCTTCTTTGCCGGTATGGCTGCTCTTGCGGCAGGTTTTTTAATGACCGCAAACCCGTTGTTTTTAATAACATTGTTTGTTTCCGTTAATTTCTTCTACGGAGCTTCTTCCGTATCGGAAATTATGGATGTTCACGATATCTTACCGGACAAAGCAAGACCTCAATGGCTTGCTTTAAAGACTATAATGGGTATACTTGTCGCATCGGGAGTTCAAGCTGTTTCTGCCGGAATGTTAGCAAGCAATATGACGGAAAGCATGGTTGTAGGTATTATTGCAATCGCCGTTTCCGGCGTTGCAACTCTCATTTCCCTTGTTGCAACAGGAGACAAAATAAGACATTTCAATTTTGGAAAAGTAAAAGAAACCGCAGGAAAAGTTATTTATTCTATCGGGCAACAAATACCAAAACCGTTTACTTTTATCTTCACAAGACCTGCAATATTATCTATAATTCCTATTATCGGAGATAACAGAAATAAAGAAGAACAACAACTTATTCCCGAAGATATTAACCTAAATGCGGTGAGAACTCTTCTTGCTTCTGCTTAATAATATGATGATTAAATTGAGAACATATACAATTACTCTTTTTTTTATATTATCTTTTGCGGGTTTTATATATGCGGACTCTGTTGATAACGGCCAAACAAATTTATACAAAATTGTAAAAAATATTCCTTCTTCGTTCGGTAAAGTATTTGAAACAAATATTAACAACGAAGAAAATCCCGACATTATTATCATAAATGATATTCATTCTCAATCTTTTGCACAGAAGAACATTTATTCAATAATAAAGCACATTAAATCCGAAATCGATATTGATAAAATATTGGTGGAAGGTGCGTCTAAAGGTAAAGTAAACTCTTCGGCAATTACGGATATAGACAAAAATACCAGAGAAAAGCTGTTAAATAAAATGTTAAATGAAGGTTTGGTAAGCGGAACGGAATATTTTTGTTATATAACAAATACGGAACTTTACGGAATAGAAGATTCCGTAACATATATGGAAACATTGAAACAAGCATATATGCTTATAAGAAATGAAAATTTTTTTTCCATAAGGTTGGAAAAAGCAAAAAAAGATTTAAAGAAATTAAAAAAAAGATTTTATTCTAAAGATATGTCGGATTTCGAGTATTTGTTTTTTAACAGAACAAATATTGAACCTGAAAAACATTGTAAACTTTTACTTAATATTATAGACACATATTCCATAGACATAAACAAATATTCGGAAATTCATAATTTTATAAATATTACAAATTGTAATATAAAACTTGAACCTTATCAAAAAAACTTTTCAAAAGATTTCGGTTATCTTGTTCAAAAAATGAAAAACTATGCACCGTTCAATGTTTATGAAAAGTTTATTAAAGACTGTAAAACAAAAAACATTGAAGAAAATCTTATAATTTCTTATAAATTCGTTAACAAATTTTTAAGTCAAAAAGAAAACGAATATTTTTCTTATATAGATATATTGGAACAAAAATATAATCTTGTAAGAATTTTCAACATAAACAAATATTTAGACGAAGAAGAAAATTTTTATAATGAAACTTTAGATAAAATTTTTCAAACAAAGCAACAAAAGGATATAGCTTTTATTAATCAAATGATTTTTTTAACGGAAAAATATACGAAATTGAATATAGATTTTTATAGTTTTGATAATTTTTCAAAAAACAAAAATAAATTTATTGAAACATTAAACAATACGGATTTTATAAAAAACAAAGATGAACTGATTGAAATATTAAACAATGAAGAGCTTTCAAATTATTATAACAACAATATCAAAAGAGATTCTATTTTTTTTAATAACATAAACGAATTAATAGAAGAAGGCACGACAAATATTTTAGTTATAGGCGGATTCCATAAAACCCTGTTAGATTTATTTAATGAAAACGGTAAAAAATATATTGTAATTTTTCCGAATGCAAACGGTAATGACAATAATATTTATAAACAACTGATTTTAGATATAGGTTCTTACAATTTCACAACCAAATAAAAATATAACCTCTTGAAAAATTCACAAATTTTATAGATAATAAATAATTATGAAAACAAAACAAATAACAAAAACAAATGCTGATGACGAGCAATTAAAATCGCTTTATCAAACGGCATTCCCTGAAAACGAACAAATTCCTTGGGACGATTTAATTCGTCTTATAGATAAAATGCGTCTTGATTTTACGGCATATTACGAAGATGATAAATTCGTCGGTTTTACCATTGTCTTTCCGCATGAGCCGTTCAATTGGTATTGGTATTTTGCGGTAGTACCGGAATTAAGAGGTCAAGGTAAAGGACAAAAAATACTTAGTGCTCTAATAGAAAAATATAAAGGAAAAACCTGTGTTCTTGACATGGAATCTCCTAAACAAGAATGCGATAATATAGAGCAAAGAAAACGCCGTCATGCTTTTTACCTTCGTAACGGCTTTCGAGATACAAATCTTTACAGAAAATACGACAATCTTGAAATGACAATAATGATTATGGGTGATGCTGTTTTTACCATGCAAGACTGGGATAACATCGTAGCGGAATTAAGAAAATTTTGGACTTGGGATTAGATTGCTTTTTTTTAAAATATCATATCAAATAAATATTTTGAACTACACTTTTGTATTTTAAAATCTTATGTACCGTTTCACTTATGTACACCGCAATTTTAAAATACTTCAGTTCGTTTCAAACTATTTATTCTTTAACAGCATAACGACAAAGAAAAAAAAAGAAAATCTTTAAATTCTTTGAATACCAAACAACAACAAAACAACTATTTTTAATTCCACCTTTTTTGTCAACAATAACAACTTTGTCGTTGCTTGGCAAAACAAGAGTTTCTGAGTTTTTACTGTTTGTCATTTGTTTTTAAGGCCTTAAGATTTTAGGTTAGAATGAAGCAACTAACGAATGAAGTGTATATGGATCCCGTAAGGGCATACTCGATTGAGTTAGTTGCAAAATTATAACCAAAATATTAAGGTCGCCATTAAAGTGTATCTAAAATTACTTGTCAGTAATTTTAGAAGGATATATCCCGTCAAAACAGGCACAACAAAATTTAGTAGTATCATGTTCATCGGTACAACAAGCTTTTTTCATATTGTTAATATCAAGGAATGTTAAACTGTCAACATTTAAAAATTCTTTTATTTCTTCGTTACTTTTCATTGCAGAAATAAGTTTATCTTTGTTTGGTGTATCTATACCATAAAAACAAGGCGATATCACCGGCGGGCAGGACAATGTAAAATGAATTTCTTTTGCTCCTACATCTCTTAAAATTTTAACAATTTTTTGTGCCGTTGTTCCCCTTACCAACGAATCGTCTATAAGAACAATTCTTTTACCGTCAATAACATCTTTTATAGGAAATAATTTTAATCTTGCCGTTACTTCTCTCATTTTTTGTGACGGTTTTATAAAACTTCTGCCTACATAATGGTTTCTTATAAAACCGGTTTGAAATTTTATTCCGGACTCTTCGGAAAAACCTTGTGCCGAAAATATTCCCGTGTCGGGAACAGGAACAACAATATCCGCTTTTATATCTTTCATTTGTTTTGCAAGATATTTTCCCATTTGCACACGTGCATTTTTAACACTTTTGTTACATAACACACTGTCCGGTCTTGAAAAATATACTTGTTCAAAAATACAAAATTTTTCTTTCTCTTTTTTATCAAGATAAATATCTTCTGTAATTTTACCGTTTTCCATTACAATAACTTCACCCGGATTAACATTTCTTATAAAACTTCCCCCTGCAGCATCTATTGCCGATGTTTCCGATGCAAGTATATAAGAATCTCCGTTCTTTCCCAAAACAAGAGGCCTGAAACCAAACGGATCTCTGACACCTACAAGTTTATTACCGATAATAAATATTAACGAGTACGCTCCTTCCAACTTTGATACCGAATTTTTTATAAGGTCTCCTGCGGAAAAGCCCTTACTTTTTGCAACTAAATGTGCAACTATTTCGGTATCGGATGTATGGTTAAAAATTGAACCGCTTTGTGCAAGTTCTTTTTTTATTGTTTCACAATTTGTGATGTTTCCGTTATGAGCAACGGCAATGTTACCATGAATACAATTAAAAACAAAAGGTTGAGCATTTAATAATGTACTTTCGGAATGAGTGGAATATCTTACATGACCTATACAAACTTTACCGGTTAATGTATTTAATATTTTTTCTTTAAATATTTGTGATACAAGTCCCATAGATTTATGTGTAATGTAGTTTATGCCGTCATTGTTAGATGTTATTCCTGCAGACTCTTCTCCTCTATGCTGTAATGTTAAAAGACCTACAAATGTAAACATTGAGGCTGTTTCGTTGTTTTCTATTCCGAATATTCCACACATATCTTTTTCCTCCAAAGAAATGATGACCGCATATTTTAAACTGCACCTTTGTATTTGGCTCCCTTATGTACCAACCGCTACCGCTTTCTTTTTGTACACCGCAGTCACCAAATACTTCGTTTCGTTTTAATATCTGCGGTCTTAACGGCTAAGCGGTAAACCGCTATATAGCGGATTCACCTTCTTCACCGGTTCTGATACGAATTACCCTTTCTACGGGATAAACAAATATTTTCCCGTCGCCGATCTCACCTGTTCTTGCTTTTTTGATTATAACATCTATAACTTTATCAACCATATCATCTTTAACAATAACTTCTATTTTTGCTTTCATGATAAAATTTACACTATATTCTTTACTTCTGTAAATTTCTTTATGTCCGCCCTGTTTTCCGAACCCCTCAACATTGGATTTGGTTAAACCGTTCACTCCTATTTCCGTAAGAGCATTTTTAATATCTTCAACAATGTAAGGTTTTACTATTGCACAGATTTTTTTCATTTTTTCCTCCCTTCTGTTTTCTTTTTTATTGCGATCACATATTTTGAACTACACCTTTGTATTTGACTCCCTTATGTACCAATTCGTTACCACTTTCTTTTTGTACACCGCACTCGCCAAATACTTCGGTTCGTTTCAAACTCTGTGGTCTTAACTACTAAGCGGTAAAAATTGCTTTGTGATTTTTGACATGTTTTTTTACTATTTGTTTTTTCCCATACATCCATATCTCTAATCTTCTATACATCATCGTTTTTTGTCGTTAAACTTATAATCCTATAACCTTATCACCTTATAACCTGCTGTTAAAATCGGTATCCGCTTTCACCGTGTTGCGACAAATCAAGACCTTCCAATTCTTCTCTGTCGGATACCCTTAATCCCATAGTCTTGTCTATAATCTTTAATATAATAAACGATACAACAAAAGCATAAACTATCGTTGCAATAACACTTATTACTTGAATTTTTAAAAGTGTTACTCCGCCGTCTGCACCGTCGGGATTAACCAATGTTGTTGCAAAGATACCGGTAAGTAAAGCTCCTGCAATTCCGCCTACGCCGTGGACACCGATAACATCCAAAGAATCGTCGTAACCGAATCTTTCCTTTAAGTTTACGGCAAAAAAGCATATTGCTCCTCCTGCCAAACCTATAAACAAAGCAGAAACAGGAGTAACAAAACCTGCCGCAGGTGTAATGGCAACAAGTCCGGCAACAGCACCTGATATCGAACCTAAAACCGTCGGTTTACCTCTGTATATCCATTCACTTAAAGACCATGAAATCAGTGCCGCACCTGCCGCAATGTGAGTAACAACAAATGCAGAAACTGCAAGTCCGGATGCAGCTAATGCACTTCCTGCATTAAATCCGAACCAACCTATCCACAATATTGCCGCTCCTATAAATGTCAACGGTAAATTGTGCGGAGGCATAGCTTCGTGATGATATCCTCTTCTTATACCCATTATAAGTATTGCAGCAAATGCAGATGTTCCGGAAGCAATATGAACTACAAGCCCGCCCGCAAAATCGAGTCCTCCTAGATTTTTTATCCATCCGTCTTGTCCCCAAACCCAATGTGCTATAGGGCAATAAACTATTGTAAGCCAAATAACTATAAACAATATAAAAGATTTAAACTTAAACCTTTCCGCAAATGCACCTGTAATAAGAGCAGGTGTTAAAATTGCAAACATCATTTGAAAAGCCATAAATAACTGATGTGGTATTGTTGATGAATATGTCGGATCCGGTTCAAAACCTACTCCGTCAAGAAATGCCCACTTTAAACTGCCTATTACATGACCTATATCAGGACCGAAAGCCAAACTGTATCCGTAAACAAGCCAAATTACCGTTGCAATACCTAAAACAACAAAACTTTGCATTAATGTACCTAAAACATTTTTTCTTCTTACCATACCGCCGTAAAATAGTGCTACTCCCGGTGTCATTATCATAACAAGAGCGGCACAAATAATTATAAATGCAGTATCCGCACCACTGATATTATTTACTTCCTGAACTGCAACTTCTTGTGTTTCTTGTTCAACTTCCTGTGCATATACGGGAGTAAACACAAACAAAGAAATTAAAAGAAAGAACATACTAATTAACAACTTTCTCATTTTCTCCCTCCTTTTTTTTATTTTTATTTTTTTAAAACAGAAAGAAGCCCGAAAGATTTTTCTTTCGGACTTCTTTGCCCTTATGTTTTAAATCTTTAATACATCCGTTTCGCTCAAAAATTTTTAATTTTTCGTATATAATAGGTGGTACGGATTCTTATCCGCAGCAATATATTTCGAAAAATTATCAATATTTATTGCTTTTGTATAATTAAAATATTTCTTATACTGTTTTATATATTTATTCAATATTTTCTTATCCTCGTCGTTCATTTCAACTTTTTTTATTTCTTTTCCCATATTTTTTTTAGGTATGGAACCGTTAATATACATTACTCCGCCATGCATTCCGGTACCAAGATATTTTCCCGTCAAGTTTTCCGCTTTTGTTATTCCTATACCGAGCAATATTATTATTCCTCCGGCCATATACTCACCCAAGAAATCACCTGCGGATGATCCTATAACTATTACCGGTTTCATATCGAGATATTCTTTCATATGAATACCTACTCTATACCCTACACTGTCTTTAACAAATATTTCTCCGCCTCTCATTGCATAACCTGTAGTATCTCCGCAACTTCCGTGCACAATAATTCTTCCTTTGTTCATTGTGTTGCCGATAGCATCCTGAGCATTTGAAAACACTTCAAGTTCGGGACCTGCCATATATGCCCCCAAATCGTTACCGGGAACACCATCTATATTTATTTTAATGTCGTGATCTATTCCACACCCGATATATCTTTGTCCGCATACACCGTGAAGATTTATTTCGTCGTAATTTAAAGCAAATTGTCTTATTTCTTTATTCAAATCTTCGGCTAACTTGTTATTAACCTCTAAATCTATCTGCTTCATTTTATATCCCTCCGAATATCTTATTTTCTCTTATATCTTTAGAAAAAACATTTAATCCTATATTTTGTTTTGTTATATCGTAATTTAAACTGCTTAAAGGTGTTTTATCATTAATTAAAGAAGTGTATATTCCCGCTCTCTCGTTTGTATTTATAAAAACAAATCCTTCAAGTTTATCATCTTTTATTACGAGTTTTTTTAATAAATTTTTATTATCATCTTTTTGGATATAAACTTTATATCCGTCCTGTTTTGTATCAACAATACCTGCAGAAATTAAATGTAGTCCGAAAAATCCTATAGCATTTAAGGGAAAAGCACCTGTAAATTCTTTTGTTACTCCAGCCATATTAGAACCGGCAAGTTTACCTTGAACAAAAGCATTCGGCCATAAAGCAAGAATCTTGTTTTGTTCCGACAAAACATCAAAACTTTCTACACAATCACCTGCAGCATAAATATCTTTTATAGATGTTTGCATATATTTATCTACAACAATACCTCTGTTTATTTTTATGTTTATATCTTTTGCAATAGAAATATTAGGTCTTACACCTACCGCCATTATCAAAACATCAGAATTTAATTCTGTCCCGTCGGCAAGTATTACGGAATTTTCTTTAACTTCTTTTGCCGTATTTGAAAGGTAAAAAGTAACATTATGTTTTTCTATATGGTTTTGAATAACAGATGCCGTATTTTTATCCAACACGGAAGCCATAACTCTGTCTGCCATATCACAAACTTTAACGGATTTAACTTGTTCTGCCAATGCTTCAGCTGCTTTTAAACCTATCAGTCCCGCACCGATAATAACCACATCTGAATTTTTATTAACAACTTTTTGTATATTTCGAACAGATTCAATATTTAAAAAAGTATAAACATTTTTATGTTTTTCTATTCCGTTTACAGGCGGAACAAAAGGAACACTTCCCGTCGCAATAAGAAGTTTATCGTATTTATAAGTTTCTTTGTTTACACAAACAACTTCTTTCTTTGTTGTGTTTATACTTTCTACTTTAGAATTTAATTTAACCGTTATTTTGTTTTTTGTATAAAAATCGTCTTTTTTATACTTTATTATTTCCAAAGTCTGTTTTCCCTGCAGGAAATAAGAAATTAACGGTCTTCCGTAAGCAGGAAAGTTTTCTTCCGACAATATTGTTATATTGCCTTTTTTATCGATGTTTCTGATTTCGGCAGCGCAACTTGTTCCCGCACAGCTGTTTCCGATTATTACATAATTCATTTACTACTCCTATATCGACCAAATTAGTTTTTAAAATTTTCATTTTACAAGAACATTATTTATAGATTGCCACGACAATTTCATTGTCTCGCAATGACCAAAAAAAGAACAACTTACTTCTTCTCTTCCAAATCCATAAACTTTAGGGCACCGTTGGGACAATTCTTTGCACAAGCAGGTTCGTTTCCGTTTTCCGTACACAAATCACATTTTGAAATAACTGTTCCCGATACCGACATTTTTATTGCACCGAACGGACAAGCCATTATACACGACTGACACCCTACACATTTTTCTTTTATGTTTCTGACTATACCGTTTTCATCTTTATACATCGCACCAGAAATACATGCCTGTACACATTTCGGTTCTGCACAATGTCTGCACTGAAGAGCAAAAAAAGTTTTTACTCCGTTCTTTTCTATCTCTTCAATAGTTATTGCAGAATCAACATTTTCTTTTTTATATGTTTTTATGATATCTTTTGATTTTGAATGTGCTGTTCTGCAATAAACTTCGCACAACCCGCACCCTAAACAATTTTTTTCAAAAGCATAAACTTTTTTCATTTCTTTTATTATTCTCCTGCATGTTTTATTCCGAGTATTTCCAATTCTTTAAGGTTAAGACCTACTCCTCTTAACATTAATCTGTTACCTCTTAAACTGTCTATTGCATTTATTCCCATTCCGCCCAACATTTCTTTTATTTCGTTGTTCCACGCAGTAAGTAAATTTATTAATCTTTCATAAGCAATATCGGGATTTAATCTCTTTACAAGTTCGGGATTTTGTGTTGCTATACCCCAATTACATTTACCGGTAGAACAACTTTGACACATGTGGCACCCCATAGCAATTAATGCCGCGGAAGCAATATATACGGCATCCGCACCTAAAGCTATAGCCTTTACTATATCCGCGCTGTTTCTTATTGAACCTGCACATATAACGGAAATATGGTTTCTTATACCTTCATCTCTTAATCTTTGATCCACACTTGCCAATGCAAGTTCTATAGGTATTCCCACATTATCTCTGACTCTTGTAGGGGCTGCTCCCGTTCCGCCCCTGAAACCGTCTATAACAATAGCATCCGCTCCTGCTCTTGCAATACCCGATGCAATGGCTGAAACGTTATGAACCGCAGCAATTTTAACAAAAACGGGCTTTGTATAATTTGTACTTTCTTTTAAAGAAAGGATTAATTGTCTTAAATCTTCTATTGAATATATATCGTGGTGCGGTGCAGGTGATATTGCATCTGAACCTTCCGGTATCATTCTTGTTGCCGAAACATCGGGACCTACTTTTATTCCCGGCAAATGTCCACCTATTCCGGGTTTTGCACCTTGTCCGATTTTAATTTCTATTGCCGCACCTGCATTCAAATAGTCCAAATGAACTCCGAATCTACCTGAAGCAACCTGAACGGTAGTATTTTTACCGTACTTATAAAAATCTTTGTGAAGTCCGCCTTCACCGGTATTATAAAGTATTCCCAACTTTTCTGCGGCTCTTGCAAGAGCTTCATGAGCATTTTTCGATATTGAACCGTAACTCATTGCAGAAAACATTATCGGCATATTTAACTCTATTTGCGGCGGAATTTTTGTTATCATATTACCGTTTTTATCGTACTCTATTTTGTCCGGTTTTCTACCTATCATAACTTTTGTTTCCATAGGTTCTCTTAAAGGATCTATGGACGGGTTTGTTACCTGGCTTGCATTTAACAATATCTTGTCCCAATAAATAGGAAACGGTTTAGGATTTCCCATACTGGATAACAGCATACCGCCCGTTTGTGCCTGTCTGTAAATTTCGTCTATTGCCGTGCCTGTCCAGTTAGCATTTTCTTTAAACTCTAATGTGTTCTTTCTTATTTTAATTGCTTTTGTCGGGCACATTGCAACACATCTGTGACAACATACACATTTTGAATCGTTAGACAAAACAATATTATCTTCTTCATCAAATATATGAACTTCGTTGGAACATTGTTTTACACAAACTTTGCACCTGATACATTTTGTATTATCTCTTAAAACTTCAAATCTGTCCGATACTAAATTTAAACTCATTGTCTTGCCTCCAACTTAACGATTACCGGTTCTCCGCCTTTCGGATGATAAATGTTTTCAGGTTCCGGGCAAATTACTCTTATTGCGCTTTCTTCACTTGCAAAATATACTTTACTTCCTTTTGTTGCACTTACCATTGATCTTAATTTTATTCTGTCGTTTAATGCTATAAGTCCGTCTTCGTATCCTATAAGGATAGAGAAAGGACCGTTTATAAGAGCGGATGAATATACCGTTCTTAACGCTTTTAACTCTTGTGCTTTTTTAGGATTTTCATTTTCAATATCTTTCCAAAAAGGTGCTACCAACACCTGTAAAGCTTTTTCCATAGGGAGTTTATGCTTCCTGACGAGCAAATCAAGCAAATATGTTATTACTTCCGTATCTGTTTGAAGAGAACAATTGTATCCGAACATTTCCACAAATCTTCTGTTGGCATCATAAGAAGATATTTCTCCGTTATGAACTATAGACCAGTCAAGCATAGTGAAAGGATGAGCTCCTCCCCACCATCCGGGAGTGTTTGTAGGAAATCTTCCGTGTGCTGTCCAAATATAACCTTCATAATTTTCAAGCATATAAAAATTCCCTATATCTTCCGGGTAACCTACACCTTTAAATGCGCCCATATTTTTACCGCTTGAAAATACATAAGCACCGCCGAACTCTTTATTTATTCTTATTACACATCTGGCGGTAAATTCGTCTTCGTCCATATTTAAGTTTCTGACTTTATAAATTCTGGGCAGAACAAAATATCTCCATATTAAAGGTTTGTTTTTTATCGACGGAACTTTTCTTGTAGGAATATTTCCCGCACTTTCTATTTCAAAGTGTTCGTTTAAAAATTCTTCCGTTTTAGCTTTTATTTGATTGTTATCATAAAAAATGTGTAAAGCGAAAAAATCTTTATATTGAGGATATATTCCGTATCCTGCAAATCCGCCGCCTAGACCGTTAGATCTTTCATGCATCAATGCAATTGATTTAATAATATCTGTTCCGTTAAATCTGTTACCTTTTTTATCTATGATACCGCTTATTGCACATCCTGCCGGTATTCTTACTTGACCTTCTTTCATGCTTGCTCCTTTGCAACCTATATCGACCGAAATATTTTTACTGCGACCTTGAGTTTTCGAACCTCATGTATGTTTCACCAACTTTATACACTTCGGCTCGAAAACTCTTTTGTCTCGTTTAAAACCTTTCAGTCTTGGAAATCGCTTTGCGATTTTTATTGTATTTTTGTTTCGCAAAAACGCATTAATTTCTAATTGCTAATTTATAATTACTAATTGTAAACTATCAACTTCAGTTAATAGTTCACTAAGTATTCGTCTATTTCCCATTGATGAACTTTCGTTCTGTAATTATCCCATTCTTCAGTCTTTGCCTGTGTATAAAGGTTGAACGAATATTCACCTAAAGTCTGTTTCATTAAATCGCTCTTTTGCATTGCTCTTACCGCATTTATTAAGTTATGCGGTAAATTTTCTATTCCCGCAGCATCTCTTTCTTCTTTTGTCATCTTGAATATGTTCTTATCGGTAGAATGTTTTACTTTAAGTTTATTCTTTATTCCGTCAAGACCTGCAGCCAAACATGCGGAAAGCAAGAAATACGGATTTGCTGCCGGATCCGGACATCTTAACTCTATTCTTGTAGATGCTCCTCTTGCAGCAGGTATTCTTATCAACGGACTTCTGTTACTTGCAGACCATGCAATATATACTGGAGCTTCATATCCTGGAACCAATCTCTTATAAGAATTTACAAGCGGGTTGGATATTGCAGCCATTGATTTTATATGTTTCATTATACCTGCAATGTAACTGTATGCTGTTTTTGAAAGGCCTATTGAATCTTTAGGATCATAAAATGCATTTTTACCGTCTTTAAACAATGACTGGTTTGTATGCATACCCGAACCGTTTATACCGAAAATAGGTTTAGGCATAAATGTTGCATGAAGTCCGTGTTTTTGTGCTATTGTTTTTGCTACCAACTTAAATGTATTGATATTATCTGCAGTTTTAAGTGCTTCCGCATATTTAAAATCTATTTCGTGTTGTCCTCTTGCAACTTCATGGTGAGAAGCTTCAATTTCAAATCCCATTTGTTCAAGAGTTAAGCACATATCTCTTCTTACACTTTCACCTAAATCTATAGGTGCCAAATCAAAGTATCCAGCATCATCGTGTGTTACTGTTGTAGGTTTACCTTTTTCGTCGGTATGGAATAAAAAGAATTCAAGTTCGGGACCGACATTAAATGTGTATCCGAGTTTTGCCGCTGCTTTTAAATTTCTTTTTAAAATATTTCTCGGGCAACCTTCAAAAGGTTTTCCGTCGGGCTTATAAATATCGCAGATTAATCTTGCAACTTTACCTGTTTGCGGTCTCCAAGGGAAAATTACAAATGTGTCCGGATCCGGATAAAGATACATATCACTTTCTTCAATTCTTGTAAAACCTTCAATTGAAGAACCGTCAAGCATACATTTGTTGTCTAAAGCTTTTTCTATTTGGCTTGCCGTTATTGCAACATTTTTTAATTGACCGAAAATATCGGTGAACTGCAACCTTATAAACTGTACATCCTGCTCCTTAACAATTTTGATAATGTCTTGTTTTGTATACATTTTTTTCTCCTTTTTTTATAGCAGTCGGCTTTGCCTTTTTGCTTACAGCTTCGAATTTGCATCCTTCATGTGCCGGTCACTCCGCTATTACTTCAGCACACTACAGTCTGCAAATTCTTTGCTTCAGCTGAAAAATCAAAGCCTTTAACGGCTATAAAGTATTTTTTTTGCTTCGCAAAATTTTATATTTTCAAAGAAAAAGAGGCTAAAAAGATTTTAAAATCTCATTAGCCTCTTTGCTAAATACTTATTTATCTATTTAAATTTACTTAATAAAAAAGGTGCTTAAAGATTACAGTTGAATCTTTAAGCACCTTTGCTTAACTCTTATTTAGTTTTACTGCTTTAATTCTGTTCTTCTAATTTTCTAAAACTTGCAATTTTTTATTCTTGCTAGTGCTTCCTTAATTCTCGGAACCGGGACCGTCAATGCAAATCTGACATACCCTTCACCGCTTTTTCCCATACCGTTACCGGGAGTACAAACTATTGCACATTCATCCAAAAGTTTTGAAACCACTTCAGACGATTTATATCCTTTTGGCACTTTTGCCCAAACATAAAATGATGCTTTCGGTTTTGTTACGTTCCAACCGAGCGCATTTAATCCATCACACAAAGCATCTCTTCTTGCTTTATACATTTTTCTCATTTCTTCTACACATTCTTGTGAACTTGTTAATGCCGTAATTCCGGCTTCCTGTACTGCTTGAAAAACTCCGGAATCATAATTATCTTTTACTTTTGCAATTGCTGCAACAATATCTTTGTTACCGCAAACCCAACCTAATCTCCAACCGGTCATATTGCAAGTTTTTGATAACGAATGAAATTCCACACCGACTTCTTTTGCTCCTTCAAATTCCAAAAAACTCATAGGTTTTTCGTTGTCATCATAATAAATTTCGGAATATGCATTATCATAAGCAACTATAATGTTATACTTTTTGGCAAATTGTATAAGTTTAACATAAAATTCTTTAGGTGCAATTGCTGCCGTAGGGTTGTTGGGATAATTAACAAATATTATCTTTGCTTTTTTAGCAACATCTTCAGGAATTGCATCTAAATCGGGCAAAAAGCCGTTTTTTTCAAGCAAAGGCATAAAATAGGGGATACCATCGGTAAATATTGTTCCCGTGTTATAAACGGGGTATCCCGGCTCGGGAATTAAAACTACATCACCCGGGTTAACAAAAGCCAAATGCATGTGTCCTATACCTTCTTTTGAACCTATCAAAGCACAAACTTCATTGTCAGGGTTCAAATCTACGTTAAATTTCTTCTTATACCAACCTGCGACCGCTTTTCTGAAAGAAAGCATACCTGCACCGAACGGATACTGATGGTTTTGCGGTTTTGCCAATGCTTTTTGCCCTGCTTCAACAATATGCTTTGGTGTAGGCATATCAGGATCACCGACACCCAACGATATTATATCTGCACCTCTCTCTATTGCTTCTTTTTTCTTTCTGTCTATTTCTATAAAAAGATACGGTGGCAACTTCTTTAATTTTTCACTCGTTTCAATCTTCATTTTTATTCCTCATTATAGTTTAAAAACAACTGCGAGATCCCGTATCAAGTACGGGATGACACAAACTCTTGTGCCTTTGTCGTTTCCATACATCTATACATCTATCCATCTATACCTCTGCTTCTCCGGTAAATGCAACGACTGCCGGTCCTTCCAAATATACTTCAGAAATATTTTGTCCTTCTGTTTTACAACTTACATAAAGGTTATCTTTACCTCTTGTAATTACATGTACCGGTGATTTAACTTTGTTTAACAAAACGGAAATTATAGACGATGCAGTTACTCCAGTTCCGCAAGCTAAAGTTTCTCCTTCCACACCTCTTTCATAAGTTCTTACAAGTATTGTGTTATCTTTATCCACTTTAACAAAATTTACATTTGTTCCTGCAGGTTCAAAATGTTTATGAAACCTTATAATGTTTCCATACTTTTGAACACTTACTTTTTCTATATCGTCAACATAAACTACTGCATGAGGAACACCCGTATTTAAAGAATGAATCGTCCAAATATTTCCTTCAACATCAATTTCTTCGTTAAGAGCCAAATCTTTCGGATTATACAATGCAAGTTTTACAACAGTGTCACTTTTTATTTCTGCCGTAACCAAGCCTGCATCTGTTTCAAATTTCATGTTTTTGCCTGCAATACCTAACTTATAAGCAAACATTGCAATTGATCTTCCGCCGTTACCGCACATACTTGCAAAAGATCCGTCCGAATTATAATATCTCATTCTAAAATCGGCTTTTGAAGACTTTTCCAAAAGGATAAGTCCGTCTCCGCCTATAGAATATCTTCTGTCGCAAAGTTTTGCGGCAAGTTTTGAATGTATATTTTCAGGAACAATGTTTTCTCTGTTATCTATTAAAACGAAATCGTTTCCCGCTGCTGTTAACTTATAAAAGCTTAAATTCATTTAATTTCCTTAAAGACTACATGTTTTTTGTTTTACAAAAAATCTAATATTAAAATAAAAAAAGAGTGCTAAAAAGATTTTTGTCTTTTTAGCACCCTTGCTAAAAGTTTGTTGCTGTATTGTTGTGCTTTAATTGTATAACAAAAAATTTTTTTTGTCAACTACAAAAATTATCGACGATAATTTTTAGTTTATAGTTTGTGGTTTATGGTTTAATGATAACAACGAGATCCCGCATCAAGTGCGGGATGACAAGTTTGTTGAATGGTTGAATGTTTTAAGGATTTAAAGTTCGTTGTCGTTTAAGGCCTTAAGATTTTAGGTTAATAAAGCGTTTACCACAGAATGTAAGGACAGAGAAAAAACTGCAAAGTTTGTGACGAAAAGAAGAAACTCGCAAATGCATACATTTCAAAAAATGCAAAAATATCAATTGCATTTTTTGACAAGACTAGAAAGGTTTTAGATACAAAGAAAAAACGCAAGAGTGCGGTGTACAAACCCGTAAGGGGTACATAAACTCTTGCGTTTCAAAGTTGTAGCTAAAATATTTCGGTCGCTATAAGTCGTTAAAATTTGTATTTGATACCCAAGTTTCCTGAAAATCCGTTTCTTCCACCGCTTCTGCCGGTAACCTGCGCATAACAACTCCATACCGTTCCGATGAAATCTTTATTTACACCTGCTCCGTATTCTACATAACCGTCTATACTGTCAAGTTCTAGTTCTACACCTTCAGCTTTTACCGTCGGTTTACTGCCTAAATTTGCCGAATATCCCAAAAGTCCATACGGTTGCCATCCGTTTCCGATTTCAAATTTCGCTTTTACTTGCGGTTCTACCGATATATTATTTACACTTTGGCTATCTATTTGAGCTCCCTGCGATGTTTCATATTCTTGACTGTTTACTACTCCGTATACCAATGTTAAGTTAGGTTCCAATACAAAATTATCACTTATGTTAAAATTATATCCTGCTTTTGCACCGATACTAAACATATTCATATCTACATCATCTGTTCCGAAATCAGTATCTATTGATGCTTTATTAAACATTACATTTGCCGTTAATCCCGTATACCAATTATCTTTTATCATCATTCCGGTTGCACCCAATACATATCCGGTTTGATTGGATTTTACATCTTCTACTTCCTGTTTGCTTCCCGCATATCCTAAATAAAATGATACTTGTTTATCTTGTCCTAACGGAAAATCTATTCCGGCAAGTGTTCCGTACAAATTATTATCTACATCGGCATCACCGATTTTTACCGTTTCTTGTGACATAAACGGTTTTAACCATAACCCTCTTTCTATTTTTCCACTGTTATCAAACACTTGGTCTCCTGCGGAAACATATAAATTGGAAGGATCTATACTTGCTTTTTTACTGCTTGACACTTTTCCGTCCATACTTGCAAATACTTGGTTTGCCACCAAAGATTGTGTTGCCGCACCGCCTGCACTTGCTGATACTGCACTTGCTGCGGTTCCCATATTTTTTGTTGAAGCCCCATTTATAAATCTAAAATATCCTGTATTTTCATCGTATTTAACTCTATAATTATACAATACTGAACTCGCTTTATTTACAGATTCAACTTTTCTTTTTAATACATCATCTGCAAATGCTATTTCTACCATTTCATTTTTATCAATATCACTTAATATATTTATTCCCTTTACTTTTATTTTCCCGGAAGAATTTCCAAAATTTGATGCAGATATTGTATCCATTTCACCATTTGCCAAATCGGCATCAACATTCAAATTCAAACTATTATTTATTGTTAAATTATTAAAATTGTGTTCGGAAATAACATCGTTTGCCATATTTATTACAGGTGAATTCGAAACTGTCAAATCTCCACCGAACCATTTTCCAGCTGATTTTAATTCTATTGTTCCATTATAAAAATTCACGGTTCCTTTATATCCGCTCATATCTGCATTCAAATTTATTATACCATTTGTGGGAAGTGTTCCGGATGATTGATTTATATTTATTACACTTAAATCATCTCCTTCTATTTTATCATTAAACATCATATATGTCTTTTCACTGACCCACAAGTTTGTTGTTCCACCATCACTGCATATTGCAATCGGATCACCGCCGCTCGTGTTTCCGGTAAATTCCACATAGCATGTATCCGCTACAAAATTCAAAGTGCCGTTATTTAAAATTGCTCCGGCCTCACCAATTTCTGAAGTGTTGTCTCTAAATATTGCTCCATCGGTAAAGGTTATTGTTCCATTATTCTCAATTGCTCCGGCAAAATTTGATGCGTTACCGGTAAACATTACATTTTTATCTATCCTAATTGTTCCTGTATTATCATTATATATTGCTCCACCGCCATCTTCGGACAAATTATTTATAAATTTTCCATTATTCTCTAATATAATGGAACCTGTATTATATATTGCTCCACCTTTACCGTTTGTTGCAACATTAGAAGAAAATATAGCATTAGATGCGATAGTGATTTTTCCATATGTATTTGAAAAACTGTCGTTATATATTGCCCCACCTTTTTCTTTAGCAATATTCCCATAAAAATTTGCAGAATATGAAATTACAAGATCTCCGGCAAAATTTGCTATTGCGCCACCGGAACCATTACTTACCACATTCGAAGAAAACTTCACATCTCTACCGATACCAAAACCACCATTCGTAATTGATATTGCTCCGCCGTAATCACCTGCTGAATTTTTCATAAAAGAAACATTCTCTCCGAGTGTAAAACTATCGTCGGTATCGGAATGTATAGCACCGCCTCTGCTTTTTGCTGCATTGTTTGTAAAGCTTGCTCCGGCATTTATCTCCATTGTTGATATATTATCTCTGTCCGCATGTTTAATTGCACCGCCTTCTCCGGCTGTATTACCGTCAAAAACAGCATTAGTACCTATTTTCATTTTACAATCATAGTTATATATTGCACCGCCGCTGTTATTCTCGGATGCCTTATTGTTATTAAAAGCCGCATTACTACCTATTACAGATATGTCTGTTGAAGAAGAATGATTATAAATTGCTCCACCGCCATTACTTGATGTGTTAGAATAAAACTTAACTTGGTCACCAAGATTAAGTGTTCCGGCATTAGTATTATATATTGCACCACCTTCTACAGCAGAATTTTCATTAAACATAACAGATTTACCAAGTGTAACAGAACCGTTATTATTGTATATTGCACCGCCTCTGCCATTTCTCGTGTCTGTACACTTATTTGAATTAAAACTTGTATATAATTCAATTATAAGTTCTCCTGAATTACATATTGCTCCGCCATAATACTTCGTTTTATTTCCCAGGAATTCTGCATTCTCATCAACACTCATATATCCATCATTATATATTGCTCCCCCTCTACTCTCAGTTGAATTATCAATAAACTTTGAACTTTTTCCAATATTAACTTCACCGTCATTTTCGTTATAAATTGCTCCGCCTGAACCCTTTGCCGTGTTTGTTGAAAAAAACACACGAAGGTTTGAATCTATTCCGATATTTACTTCACCGCCTTTTTTGTTATAAATTGCTCCGCCATTTTGGTTCGCAATATTTTCAAAAAAAGATGAACCGCCATCCAATATTACTTCTCCTCCATAATTATAAATAGCACCACCGTCTCCTTCTGTAGAATTTTTCACAAATTTTGACCGGGACTCGATATAAATTGTTCCGTTTGTATCAAGAAATTTGTCGTTATGTATTGCACCGCCGCTTTCTTTGGCAGTATTTTCGTTAAAATTTGCATCTGTTCCAACCATAAAAGCACCACCGAAATTAGCTATTGCTCCTCCGGATTTATTTGTAGCTGTATTAGAAAAAAATTCTACTCCGTCACCTACAATAAAATTTCCTCCGTTTTCTATTGCACCGCCGTAATCACCTGCGGAATTATTTGTAAAATCTGCATTTTTACCAAGTATAAATGTATCATTTGTATCTGAACTTATAGCGCCGCCTCTACTTGCTGCAGTATTATTTATAAATCGTGAACTGTCTCCTATTATCATTGCTGATACATTATCTCTGTCTCCATGTGCAATTGCACCGCCATATCCGGCACTATTATCTTCAAAAACAGCCCTATTACCTATTTCCATTTTAGAATCATAATTATATATTGCTCCTCCGGAGTTATTTACGGATGCCTTATTATTATAAAAACTTGCATCATTACCTATTGTGAAAGTAGACGTTGAAGAAGCATGATTATATATCGCTCCGCCGGCAGTACCTGCTGTGTTAGAAGAAAATTCAACTGAAGAACCAATATTAAATTTCCCGCCGTTAGTATTATATATTGCTCCGCCTTCTCGTGCAGTATTTTCATTAAATTCTATAGAACTATCAAGAGTAACAGAACCATTATAATTATATATTGCTCCGCCTTTACCATTACTCGTATCTGTACTCTTATTTAAACTAAAAATCGTATAGCTGCTAATTGTAAGTTTACCTGTAGTATTATGTATCGCTCCACCGGAATACCTTGTTTGGTTTCCTTGAAAATTTGTGAACGCACCTATGCTCATATTTCCTTTATTGTATATTGCTCCACCCATACTCCCGGAAGAATTATCAATAAATTTCGAATAATTATCGATTTCAACTTTACCATTCTGCCCGTTATAAATCGCTCCGCCAAAAGTCTTTGCCGTATTTGTTGAAAAGTTTATATATTGGCCAATTTCAGTTCCGGCATTATCACAATTATATATTGCTCCGCCGGCTGTTCCTGCCCTATTAAGACGAAAAGATATTGTTCCTTTATCTGTTTCTGTACCAATTATAAGATATTTACTGTTATTATATATTGCACCACCTTCTTCGGTACTGACATTGGCGCCGAAATCAGTTTTTTCTGGTCCAGATGAGTGTATACTTACAAATCCGGTTGATATATATATCGCTCCACCATCAATTGCAGAATTAGCAGAAAAATATGTGTCAGTAAAATAATCCTGCAAATAATGGAATTTTGTTATTGCTACTGCTCCACCGTTTTGTGCAGCAGAGTTTCCGTAAAAGCTCACCCATCGTGTATGAAGGCTCATATTGTTATGCTCTACAAGAATAGCACCTCCACTCCCGCTATTCTCGTGATAATTGTCTATATTATGATAGTGACTACTATCATTACCCTTAAGATAAACGTAGTTGTTCCCACTTCCATTTGCATAATTCTCGTCAATTGTCATATACCTTCCGGTTGCAAATGCAGATACATTTAATAACATTACAGACAACATCACAGAAAAAACTTTCATAAACAACTTGTTTAAATTTGTCATAAATACCCCTTACAACAATAATTTATAATTTAAATTTTATAATTAACGAATGAACTGTGATTAGAAATTAGTAATCAGTAATTTTGGAAAGCATACGGACTAATTTCTATAAAATTCATATATACTTTTTGATATAGAACTCTTTTATTTTAATTTTGTCTTTTAACTCTTTTTGTTGTTATTTCAAATTGTACTAAAATTTTATACATTTTTCGATGCTTCATATAAAAACTTGTGCATTTCAACTAATGCAAGAGTATCTTGCTCGCAATATTTTAAAAGGTTTTGTTTTGTTTCTTTTACTTTTTCGTCGTCGTATAAACCCATAGCCATATATGCAAATGCAGACAATGCAACATCTCCTTCACCTATTTCCAATTCGCTATAATTCATTTGCGGTATCATTACCGGCAAAACTTTTTTTATTGATGTTCTGCCGTGAAACCGTTTATCGTAATAGTTTGTTCTGAGTATTTGTTCAAAATCTACAATTCTTTCCGTTATTGCTTCCAACTGTTGTGCAAGTTCAGGATAAAGAACAGCAAGTTTTTCTATTATTTGTTTTTCTGCGGAAGAATAAGTAATAATGCTGCCTTGCGTTCCCAATATTTCTATAAGTTTTTTTGCAATTTGTTTTCTGCAATCCTGTTTGTGGTCGGCAATATATTCGAAATGGTCAATAATATGTTCTATTGCATCACACTTATGTATTGAATATTGTGTTAAAACCTGAGTATGCGGAGCAATATTGTTATATAAAGGATATATCGTCATAACAGATTCGAAATCCAAGTAATAACACGGAAACACTATTTTTTCAAGTTCCGTTTTTAAATCGAAACTTACATATATTTTATCGTTAATAACACAATCTTTTACAACTTTTTGCATTTGTGTCAGTTCTATGTCTTCGGGTAAATTTTTGATATCGTATATTTTATTTTCACATAACTTATTAAAAACAAGTTGAGAAAGTCTCGGTAAATCAAAAATATGATATTCTATCCCTTCTCCCGTGCATTGCTTAAACAAAGAACAATTTTTGCAAGGCATTTTAAGTTTTTTCTTTTTCGGAGCTTCGGCGAACAAAACATCTTTTACGGTATCCAACAAAATGGAATAATCTTCCGCTTTGGTAAACACATCGAAACTGCAATCCACTTCATTAAAAAGTTCCTCAATTGAATTTCCCAACCTGAAATCTTTTGATAATAAATATAAAGTTGCCTTTGATATCGACGGGATTGTTTTTGATGCAATTAAACTTATATAAGCTGTATCGGATATATATTTATGTTTCCACTTATTTCCCGACTTAACTTCTATTATTTCCCATAGATTATTTCCCGTTCTGTGCAAAATATCCGCTTTTGCGACAAAACCGTCGTATTCGAAAACAGGTTCGAAAATTGTTTTTACTGTTTTATCTTTGATTAAATCTTTTGTTTGCTGCAATGCTTCTTCGAATTTTCCCGAAACTTGTATTCCGTCGGGGAACAACATTTTTGCCATATCGTGAATTTTTTTCGCTTCCATTATTAAAAAATCGTCGGTTAAAGAATTATCTTTAGGAACAAGCCCGCGATACAAATGCCATGCAAACACGGGACATTCCAAAGTTTTTAAAAAAAGATTTTTGTTTATAGATTTCATAACTATATGATTAACACCTACAGAAGTGTACTGTTTTTTTCTTCTATTTGTCTTTTCTTTGCTTCCAATGCTTCCAAAACGGTGTAAGGAACTTTCATTTTTCCGATTAGAGGAGCAGCATTTTTACCGTAAGCTCCGTGACAATCCGAACCGCCGGTCGCTATCAAATTCATCTCATCCGCGATTGATAAAAATTTCTTAACGATATGCGGAGGATGACTTGTATGCCATGCTTCTATTCCCATAAGACCGTCATTGATAAGTCCTTTAAAAATATTTTTGTTGCTGTAATGTCCGTAATAAGGATGTGCCAATACGGGAATACCGCCTGCTCTTATAATAAGAGAGATTGCATCTTTAGGTGATATATAATGTTTCGGAACATAAGCGGGTTTATCCAACCCTAAATATTTTTGAAAAGCTTCCGATATGGAAGAAACATAATTTTTTTCAAGCATTGCTTTGGCAAAATGAAGTCTACCGATAACCTTATCACCCACACCTGAAATTAATCCTTCCGGATCCAACTCAATATTTAATTTCTTTAATTTCTCGAAGATATCTTTTGCTCTTTGAATTCTTACTTTTTTAAATACGGAAAGTGCTTCATTAAAAGATTTTGATTTCCAATTTACATAATATCCCAAAATATGCATTTCGGTTTTGGTTACATTATCCAATTCGGCAGACAACTCTATACCGGATATAACTTCCATCCCGTATTTTTTGCCTGCATCAACGGCCTCTTGTACTCCGTCAACCGTATCATGATCGGTAATACTTATTGCCGAAAGTCCGACTCTTGAAGCATATTCTACTACTTGTTCCGGTGTAAAAATTCCATCTGAAAAACATGTATGTATGTGCAAATCAACAAAATATTCTTTTTGAGACATTTTTTATAACAACTCCGATGACAATGCAGCAAGGACACTTCTTTCACTCTTAGAGAACATTAAGTGCCCGAATACCGATTGTCCTTTAAATCTGTCAACCAAGTAAGTTAACCCGTTAGATGATGCATCCAAATAAGGGCTATCTATTTGGTAAGGATCTCCCGTTAAAACTATCTTAGTTCCGTTACCTGCTCTTGAAATAATTGTTTTTACTTCATGAGGCGTTAAATTTTGAGCATCATCTATTATTATATATTGTTTCGGTAAAGATCTTCCTCTTATGTATGTAAGAGAATCCACTTCTATCTGCCCCGACTCAAACAAATAATCTATCTTTTCATCTACCTTAGAATCTTCGTGACCTTTATCCATTAAGAATTCAAGATTATCGTTTATTGCACCCATCCAAGAAGAAAGTTTTTCTTCTTTTGTTCCGGGCAAGAAACCGATATCTTTACCCATAGGAATTATAGGTCTTGCGATATAAAGTCTTCTGAATTGTCTTTCTTCAACCGTTTTTTGAAGACCTGCAGCAAGTGCAAGCAAAGTTTTTCCCGCACCGGGCAAACCTATAAGAGTAACCAACGAAATATCGTCGCATAACAAAAGCTCAAAAGCAAATCTTTGTTCGATATTTAACGGTTTTAATCCCCAAGGTTGAGAATTTATATGAAATAAAGGTTGTATAATTTTTTTATCGGCAACATATTTACCTAAAGCACTTTTTGATGTTCCGTTTTCGTCTTTTAAATATACAAATTCGTTTGCATAAAATTCTACATTTTTAGGAACATCAACTTTACCGTTTTTATAAAATTTATCTATTTTTTCAGGCGAAACCTGAATTTCTTTCCAGCCTCTGTAAATTTCATCTATTTTAACTTTAGATTTTTCGTAATCTTGTGTTACAATATCCAAAATTTCGGCTTTTATTCTTAAATTGATATCTTTTGTTATGAATATAACATTTTCGCCTTTTTGTTTAAGGTATAATGCTATAGACAATATTTGATGATCCGATTTGGAAACGGTAAACTCTTCCGGAAACTCTACTTTATGTATCATTTCTATAACGAGAGTACCGCCGTTTTTTAAAGGAACACCTTGCGTTAATTTTCCTTTTGATCTTAAATCGTCCAATCTTCTGGAAATTAATCTTGCTCCTCTACCTCTTTCATCGTTAAGTTTTTTAAAATTATCTAATTCCTCAATTACCGTTAAAGGAATAACTACTTTATTATCCTTAAAAGCAAACATTGAGTCAGGGTCGTGCAACAAAACATTTGTATCTAATACAAAAGACTTTATAGCCATACTATCCCCCTTTATATAAACAACATTTTTTTTAATATTCTTACTATATATTATAGTCAATTTGTATTGAAAAATCAAATAATAATTAAATGCACCATATACAGCAATATATTACCTTTTATTATTAAAAAAATTTTTTATTTTGTATAATACCAAGAAAATTATTCGGAGTATTATCATGGAAAAACTTATTAAAGAACATACAATATCAAACTATGAATGTGACAGGAACGAACAATTAAAAATTATAAGTATATTTCACTTGTTACAGGATATGGCGGACGCTCATGCCGAAAAACTTAATGTAGGATACACTTTTTATAAACAAAATCATTTAGCTTGGATAGGCAGAGGTTATCACATAAAAATATTTTCTTTACCGAAAATTTTTGACAAAATAACACTTGAAACATGGCCATGTGCAAGAACGCCCATACTTGCAATAAGAGAGTTTCTTATAAAAGATGTTAACGGAAATATTTTAATTGCCGCTTCAAGCCAGTGGGCAATGATAGATACAATAAAAATGAGACCTATAAAATTCGACAGTTATAACCTCACTTATGATGTTTTACCGGAAAGAGCAATAAATACGGATTTTGCAAAAATTCATTCTCCCGAACAAATAAATTCGGAAAAGCAAATACAAATAAGAGAAGATGATATAGACAGTAACGGACATGTAAACAATTGTGTTTACCCTATGTGGGCAATGGAAACATTTACTCAACAATTTAAACAAGATCATATTTTAGATGAAATGGAAATAAATTTTAAGAAACCCGTTTTTATACAAGATAACATTGTAACGGCAAAAGTTCAAAACAATTCAGAAACAGATTTTACGATTTCCATAGGAACACCGGAAAAAGAAGCTGCATTGGTGAAAGCAAGCTTTAAGAAAAACAATTAGTAATTAGCAATTAGTAATTTTGGTATCCTTCGGACAGATTTTTAATAGATTCCGGATTGAAGTCCGAAATTATACAATGGTATGGTAATTAGTATATACATACAAAAAAAAGGAAGAAAATATTCTTCCTTTTTTTTATTAATTATAAATTATAAATTGTAAATTATAAATTTTTTTCAAAAACGTAGTCGTCCATAACAAAACCGTTACCGATGTCGGCAACTTGTTTTCTTATCACAACAAAACCTTTATGTTTATAAACTTCTATTGCATGATTATTGTTTTTGTTTACCGTCAACCAAACGGATTTTAATTTTTTTTCCTTTGCTAAATTTTCAATAAATTCAAAAGCTTTTGATGCAACTTGTTTTCCCCTGTATTCTTTTAAAATATAAAGTTTACTTAAAAACATTTTTCCGTTTTCTTCGTGAAGCCCGGTATATCCGGCAACATTATTATCTGCTTTTATTAAATAATATTCATATCCGTTTTTATTTATTGCTTCAGTCAATGCATTAAAAGATTGAAATTTTTCTATCATATATTCAATTTGTTTCAATGTTAAAATTTCTTTAAATGCATCGTGCCAAACGATATTTGCCGTATCCGCCAAAACTTTTATTTGTTCTTCCGTAACTACTTGTTCAAAAGTTATATTCATTTTATTTTCCTTGTTTTACAAGTTTCTTTGATAACCAAAACATACTTATTCCTACAAGAATCAATGCAATTATACTCGAAAGAGTATAACTTAAATTAAAACCGATTTTTGCATTTAATATAAAAAGCATATCTATGTAAACAAAAAGTAAGCCCGGTAATAATGTAATGAAATAATTCTTTTTGTTTCTATATAAATATATAGTTGCATAGAAAAATGTAGGTAAAACTATCAACTGATTAACAAACATAAAATATCTCCAAACAAGAGCAAATCCGTCGGATTGAGATTTTACTACATATAATAAAAATAAAACCGCACAAAATACCGGAATATTTATTAAAAATCTTCCGGCAACTTTCGTTTGTTTTATTTTAAATGCATCCGACAATGTTAACCTTAAAGCTCTTAAAGAAGTGTCTCCCGTAGTTATCGGCAATACTACTATTGCAATTATAACTATAAAAGCCAAATAAGAAGGAACAAAATGTTCCGTAATAATTTGTATTGCGGGAATTTGACCTATAAATTTTTCCGGAACAATATTTAAGCTGTAAACCGTCATTGATGCGGCAGCCCAAACCATAGCGATAAAAGATTCCACGCACATCATCGCATAAAAAACTTTTCTCCCCTCTTTTTCGTGCTTAACCGTTCTTGCAATTATTGTTGATTGTGTGGAATGAAAACCCGATAAAAGTCCGCAACTGATTGTCATAAAAAATATAGGTATCAAATAAAGTTTTTTAGGATGCATATTAAGATGAGTAAAATCTATTTCCTGTAAATTTACCCCTTTTATAAAAAAGCCTACAACAACAAGAAGAGTTCCGATAATTAAAATAAGGCCGAGTACAGGATAGAGATTTCCTATAATTTTATCTATCGAAAACATTGTTGAAAACATATAATAAGCTATTATCGCACCGTAAATATATAAAATTGTATTATTACTTAAAGAAAAATCCGAAACATTAAAAAACTTTGAAGCTATTAAATCTCCGGAAGTATAAACAAAAACTACAGCGACAAGAAGCATCATTATTGCAATTATTCCGAAAAATATGTAATACCAACTTTTGCCTAAATATTTTTGTATTAATCCCGTAACCTGCATTCCGTTATTTCTCATAGATATCATACCTGCGGCATAATCGTGAACCGCACCCATAAGGATACAACCTAACGGAATTAAAAGAAATGCTATCGGACCGAACAAAATTCCCTGTATAACACCTACAATCGGTCCCATACCCGCAATACTTAACAACTGTATCATTTGATTTCTTTTGGTGCTTAACGGAACAAAATCCACACCGTCGTTTATTGCATAAGCCGGTGTTGGTCTGTCGTCCGGTTCAAACTGTTTTTCAACATATTTCGAATATGTAAGATACCCGACAAATAAAATTAAAAGTCCGACTAAAAAAGTAATCATTTCATACTCCAAATAAAAAAGCTTACAGCTTATAGCTTAAAGCTTATAGTTTAACGACTATTTTAACTAAGAGATCCCGCATCGAGTGCGGGATGACACAACGATAAAATAATTATACCAAAAAAACAGGTAAAAGAATCATTTTACCTGTTTTTTTATCATTACACATCTATTCTTCCATTCTTCTAATCATCCAATCTTCTGCCGTTAGGCGGCGGCTAACATTGCTCTGCAACCTGTAATAAGATCTTCTTTTTTCTCTAAGGTTACCTGTTTGTTCTTATAATCGTCACCGTATATTAATATTATTTGTATTATAGTATTTATTGCAACATCCCTTCTTGCACTTTTTTCGGAATCAACTATTTTCCTTTCTGCCGTTATCTTACCTGCAATATCTTCTTTAGTTCCGTTCATTTCCCTTTCTTGTTTATCATCTTTGGATTTATACATAAAATTAGTTCCGTTTTTATCGCTGTTATCAAGTTGTAACATCAACATATGTCCTAACAATTTCTCTAAATTCTTATCTTTTAAACCGAACTCTTTATTCTGTTTCGACAAGGCTGTTTTTGCCAAAATTCTTTCTTTGATTATTTCCGTAAGCGGTCCCTCTTTCAAATTTTTACTTCTGCGAATAGTATTTAATATTATTCCTATTTCACTGTTTTCATCTATATTCATAAGCAGAGAGTTTAATTTTATTTGTATATCTTCTTTACTGTATTCCTGTAACGGTTCCGATAAATTTAATTCGGGAATTTTATTATAATCTACATTGTATATTATCCTTTCCATATCTTCCGATGTAAGTTCTCCCAATTTCAAATTCATTTTTATTTTTCCTAAGAATAATGCCGCAAATTCTCTTTGAACGGTCTTTATATTTCTTTGTTTAACAAAATGTTCTATTAAAACATCTACACCTATCATTAACGGCTTATCGGAAGTTATTATTTCTTTTTCTATGTTATCGGGATTCGTTAAAATTTCTTTAATTTCCACCTCATCACCAATACCGTAATCTTTTATTTTTATACCGTCTTTATCTCTTATTATTTCTCCTGATATTCCCATTGCTTCATAATTGGGCATATCCTCTTTTGATTTATCTATTTTATCCAAATAGATTTCTATACCGTTTTGTCTTAAATCGGATATATATTCTACACTTAAATTTAATTTTTTGAATTGTGCTTCCGTTATAACTTTTCTCATTCTTCCTTTTTCCAATGCTGTTTTCAACTTATCTAACTCTGTTTCACCCATACTTTCCAATCCGATTATCGTCTTTTGTCCGAACATTATTCCCATTGCTCTGTTTATTTCTAAGCACGACAACATAAAATCTTTTTCCTCTTGTTCGGTTTTCCCGTATAATTCCATAGCACCTATTTCCAACAGACCTTCATTTAATCCTATACCTTCTCCGTTTCTTACTATTATTCCGTCGGTTTCTATTTCTCCGGTTATGGAAAGTATCGATTTCACATCTTCTTTTATTTGTTCCGTTTCATTTATTGTTTTAACCGTTTTCAGTCTCGGAATACCTTTAGCACCATATACCAAAGTTCTTCCCACCTTTATTTTATATATACTTACGCCATCTGCTTTTATTCCGGTGTTTATCAATTCATACCTATCTTTTAACTGCTCTATATCTTCGATAATGTAAACATCTATTAAATTCGATTGTTCTGACTGTTGATCAGCTCTTTCCAAAATATTCGTCAATTGTTCTATATCCGAAGACTTAATATCTTTATAATTTATAGACACATGTTGTGTAATTTTTGATTTTATTCTCATAATGGCAGTTGCTATTTTATCCAACTTCAAAACAGACACGATATTGAATAATGAATTGTCGAAGATACTGCTAACCAATTTAACCATATCTGCTTTGGATATTTTTAATTTTTGCGGATCCGGTAAAGCATCTTCTTTAAATTCGGGATCAAGATCCGAATATAAAAGAATTTTATCCGGACTGATATTGTATCTTTCCATTAACACATTTTTATGCTTTTGACTTACAACAATGAAATAGTCGGAAGCTGCATGCTTTTTGGAAAATTCTTCCGAACGGAAATTTTCTATAAGATCGGGATCGACATCAAAATCTTCAAGTATTTTTTTGTAATCTTGTCCTAAAGTAAGCATTGCGTCCGTACTCTTTTCGGACACAGGTAATAATCCCGCGGAAACCACGGAAATATTATCCACACCTAATTTTGATAATCTGTCTTCAAATAACAAATGAGAAACTGCACTTCTGTTTATATTTGCCGTACATATAAAGCATACCTGTCTTCTGTTATTTTCTTCAATATCGGTTCTTAATCTTGATACGGCATCGGTATTTTCTATACCGTTTTGTTTTTTAGAATATTCAAGTTCTCTTAAAACTTCTACAGTCTTAATCATTCCGTCTAAAGATAAAGAAAATGTATTTTTGAAAAATTTCATAAGTCCTTTGCTTTCTAACTTTGTAATTAAATTATTTTTCCTTTCCATAAAATGGTTGGGAGTCGAAAGAAGTCTTTTCATTGTAGAAAAGAATCTCATTTCATCTTCAACGGTGCCGTTATCATTAAAATACTTATTAAAGACATCTTCACTTTGTATATTCAGACAATCGTATGTTCCGAAAACAAAAACAACATGTTCCCAAAGTTCCGGATGTTTTTGTATATACTCAAGTTCTTCTCTTGTTTTAAACGAAAAATCGTGCGAAAATAAATTTCTCGGCAAGAAGAAAACTATTTTTTTATTATATTCCAAAGTTAATGCTCTTACTTCATCCATATACTCTTCTGTTCTCTTTGCGGAATACTCCTTCCCGTAAAAATACTCATAACCTCTTTCCCAAGAAACCAAATCGTTTCTTTCGCAAATACCGCGAACTAAATTTACTTTTCTTTTTGATCCTTCAAAAACAGGAACATAACTTAATCCCAAAGCAAATCCGAAACTGTTTTCAACAAATTTCTTTTCATTTTCAAAAGCCTGTCTGTGCATAAAATGAACATATCCGATCGGTGATCTGTATTTTTCAATTCCTTCATTATTTCTAAAATCTTTTTTCTTTAATTTTCCAAGATATCTTACAAGATCGTAAATCGAAATAAATTGTGCACCGCTAAGTTTTGCCTGTTCAACAAAAGTCGACGGTATTTCACTGTCTTTAATTTCTTTACTTAAATTTATCGGTTTTAAAATTTTAGACAACGGATGATTAAAAAACTTTCCTTTTTCGGAACTGTCCGTTGCATACATATCTGTTTGGAGAACAAAATTTTTATTGTTTGTTTTAACGGCAAGAACATTCCATAAGAAATGCATTGATAAGCTTGAAATTAACGCAGATACTGCACCGACAGCCGCAGATATTGCCGCATAAATAACCGGTGATACCGACATAAATGCGGAAGGTATAACAGCTGAAAAAATCTCGGGCAACAAAGAGAAAGCAAATTCTGTAACTACCATTCCGACACCTATCGACAACAATCTTATTACCGTAGCAGCCACTATCATTGGTATTGATGCTTTGCTGTGGGCGGGCAAGAAATTTTTTGAAAAGAACGAAAACTTTTCTAATCCTACACCTTTGATTAAACCTTCAAAAGTGTATCTGTATTTTTCTGCTTTTTCATCTATGGATATCAACTCTTCAAATGTGAGTTCGATTTCCGTTTTGCCTGTTTCGGATAAATATTGTTTTTTATATTTTTCAAAGCCCAATCTGTATAATTCATTAACAGTAGTATCGGATTGTAAAGCTATATCTTTAATGGAAACATTTTCTTGAGATTGTTTATAATCTTGTTCCAAGTGATACAATTCCATATCAATAACATCTCTTAAAGAAACTTCCGCTTTTTTGAATTCCGTTCCGTTTATGGCAACTTCATCCAAAGTATACTTTCTTACCGGGTTGTTGAGCATTATATCGGTACTTCTGCTATCACCGGTAAACATAAAATGTGATGCTCTTGCCAAAACTTCTTTATGTTTATAAATTTGTCCCTCATTTGACTTATTATAAACCGAAAATCCTGACAAATTAGAATCTTCATCCAATTTAATATGCAAAGCTACAGGCTCTTCGAACATTCCGAAATTTCCGCGAATTAATGCATTTTTTAATATTTCTTCAAAGAAGAAATCTATACCATAGTCGGTATATTGAGAATCGTCAAAAGCATGTGAAAAAATATCCGATAATTGAAACCTGTTTGAAATTAATGACACCGCTTGTTTATATACATATAAAAGTTGACTTGGAGTTAATTGAGAAGTTTTAAATCCTTCTTTAAACAAATGGAAAACCGCTAATTTGTTTTCTGTTGCGGCTTTCTTTATCAAATGACAAATTTCATCAACATCTCCGTCGAGATATACATCTATATATCCTTCCGTTTTTGTATCTGCATTCAAACCCTCGATTTCATCCGAAAAAGAAACATTGTTTTCTTCCGAGCCTTTAGGCATTCCGTCAATCGTCAAATTGCTGAATGTAACTCCTTCTTTAAATGTCACATAAGCAACATTCCCGTTTTCATCATATTCAACATTTTCTATACCATATAGAGAATAATCTTCTTTCGGAATTTCCTTTTTATCTTCTTCATTAAGAAAAATTTGTCCGCCATCAATATATAAAACATCTATTTGTTCGGAATTTACATTTACAACTATATCCTGATTTACAACAATGTCTACATTTATTCTTCTCGGATTAACATCTATTACTTTATTTACCGGAATAACTCTCGTGCTTGTTTTTGTTTTTTTTGCGACAGTTGTTTGATTTTTGTTTAACAAATCCAATAATTCATCAACAGTCATGGGATTTTCGGTATCAAAACCTTTAAAGTTATCGATTAATTCCGAAAGTTTTAAATTTCTTATTGCAGGATTACTTCTCTTAAAGGCAATACCATGCAAAGCGGAAACAAATTCATGAGCAAACTTTGTTACGGTTTCCGTAGTAACATCCATACCTTGAACTCTGTTATCTCTTGAAAAACTATTATTTTTTACATTTTTTGTGGTTATTACAGGTATTGCAATCATACCTTGTTCGGTACTTCTTGAAGACGGAGCCCAATACCTGGAGAAATGATGACGAACAATTTCGCTTCCGCCCGTTTTCACTTGTATTTTAACTCTGTTTATATCATATATATCAAATCCTCTTCCTGTATTATCGGAAGGTAACTCCGGTCTTATTATTATAGGTCCTGCTCTTTTATCGGGAATTATTCCCGCTATTAAAGTGTTTATCAAATATATTTCACCGAAATAACCTCTTAAATCGGTACATGTTGCCTCATAAAGTCTTTTAGCATATCTTAGTTCTATATAAGACAAAAGATCTCCGAAAGTTGCATTATCTCCAAGGGCTTTATCGTAAACTCTCATAAAAGTTTCTACAGCCATAGCAAACAATATAGGATGTTCTTTTAAATTTTCCATCAAACTCTTTCTCGGATCTATCGCTGTTCCCGTAACTTGAGAATTTCTGTTTTTCAATAATGTAACGACATAATCAGGTAACCCTTCACTAAAATCTATTTTATCTATTTCTTGTTTGGATAAACCTGCTCTTGAAAGAACTTCTTTTATTTGTTTCTCGCTTATCTCTAAAGAACTGTCAAAAGAATCTTTAGATTGTGCTAATTTTGTAAAACCGTCTATTATATCATCTAAAGAATATCCTGCAGGTTGACGAATATCATTGTCGTTTACGGAAGAAGAAGAACTTGATGTTGTTCTTACGGATCTTGATGACGATTTACTTCCTTTCTTTTTACTTTTTTTATTTTTCTTTTTTGATTTAGATGATTTTGATTTTTTCGAGCTTCCTTTTGCTTTCGGATAACCGTCATCTTCTTCCTCTATAAAATCTTCTTCATCGCTGTCTGTTTCTTCCGTTAGTTCATCTGTTCCGGAAACTTTCTCGACGGGTTCTATAACTTCAAATTGAGAAACATATTCTTCATCGGAACCGGCTGAGGGTATTTCCGTATCCGATTCGAAATCATCGGTTATTTCTTCTTCTTGTTCTTCTCCCAAATCCAAATCATTTTCAAGTGTCGTTATCGGTCTTACCTGAACTATATATATAATATCGTCTTTTATTAAGAATTCTATATCTACGGGAACGCCTTCTGCTCGTTCCAACCATTGCATTATTTTGGTTAGGTTCGAAACCATATCGGAAGTTAAGGTTTCTTTTCCGGTATAATTACCGTCTATTTTTTCACCGCTTTCAATATCTATTACAAAAGAATACGGAGTTTTTCTTCCGGAAACGATATCTTCTCCAATCCCGTTTACAACTTGTATTATTCCGTTACCATCGGAATTTTCACTCATTATAATTCCGGCTTTATCGGATTCAACCCATTCTTCAATAAGAACGGCAGGTTTTATAACATTCCCGGAATTCATCATATACCCGGTTGCTCTTTGAGAGAAGAAAGATTTCAAAACATCTCTTATGGCACGAGGAATATTTTCCGTTTCAACTTGTCCGTAACTTTCGGCTATTCCGGCCGCAGAATATGCTTTTCCGTCTTCACCTACTCCGGAAGATCTTACTATTGATAATTTATTTTTAAGAGATTTTAAATTCTTTTTACCGATATAATCTTTTATTTTACTGTTGCTTATACCGTTTATTAAATCAATTATTTGAGAGATAATTTCTTCAAGTTGTTGTAAATCTTGTTCGTTTTTGTTTTTATTTTTTATAATTGATTCGAATTGGGCATACAGGTCTGCATATTCTTGGTCCAGTAAATCTTCTAAAATCGTATAATCTATTGCAATACCGTTAGGAACTCTTACATTATCTATGCCGGTTTCTTTTTTTAATTGTTCTACGGCTAAATATAATTTGGATTGATTTGCGGATTTTGTTCCTACCTTTGAAACATCAAGAGATTCTTTTTCTCCGAATCTGTATACTTTATCAGAAGCCGAATGAGGTAAAAACCAGTTAAACTTTAGCTGAATTTGATTGATAATTCTTTCTGCTTTTTCCGACGAAGCTATATTGCTTAGTCCTTGTCGATTGTAATCGGCAAGTATATCGTTAATCCATAAATTATCGGCCGACTGATAATATATGTATTCTATAATTTTATCTATTATGCTGCTGTTTTTGTATCTGTTAAGAAATTCTTTTACACTTTCTATATTTTGTTCATCTATATATTTCTGTAATTCAAATAAAATATTTCCTGTTTTTCCGTTCTTAAACACTTTGGATTCAAACAATATTATTTTATTGTTTAGAGTGTCTGCCAATACTATGTCATTAGGTTGTAACTCTATTTCATTTTCCTGCAATTCCCTTGTTTCCAATTCTCCGTCTTTATCTATATCACCTTTGGGTTGATATACTTTTATTCTCATTTTACCGTCAACCAGTCGGGAATCATTTACTATCATTGCCGTCTTTCCGTATTCTCTTAACACTATTCCCGCATGACTTGAATAAGAACCGCCCGTAAACAACGACATATCGTATTGAGAAGCTTCCGTAATATTTTCGGGACTTGCATATTTGTCGATATATAAGCCGCCATTATCCGCTTCGGCATTAACAATTCCTACAACTGTTCTCTGTTCCTGCGAACTTGATATCATTGCTCCGTATGCTGCAGGAGTTGCTGTATTTACTATACTTTCTTTTAATCTGTTTCTGTAAGTTACAAGCTCTCCGTTTGTGAATTTTTCAGCAAGATTTATTGCATAACCTTCGTTTTCCAATATTGTTTTCAATTGCCTGTAATTTAAACTTATTCTTCCGGATTTACTGTTTATACTGTCGGTAAAGCCGACAAGTTCGCTTGAACTGTACCTTATTATTCCGTTATTATCCGTTAGTATGGTTACTGCTAAGAATTCTCCTTTATTTTTACTTCCGAGTATCCCGTTGCTTAACTTCATATATCCTGTTTTTACTACATATCCGCCTATTTGCCCGACACTTGTAAAATTCATTTCCCTTTCCGGTATCTGACTTATAATCGCTCCCTGATTTAACATATCGCTTTCTTGTGTCTGCCCCAACGGTGCATCAAGTATATCTTTTATTTTATCTTTCATTGACGATACGGGATTGTATTCCGAATTTCTTTCCAATTCACCGTTTTCGTTTATTCTTAAATATCCTGAGGCAAAAGCCTGTTCTATCGGTTTATTTACATATTTATCTATTGTGTTTTGACCGAGCGTTCTTACTTTTCTTTTAAACAAAAAGCCCGCTTTAACTCTTGAAGCCATACTCGGTTCGGATTGCGGAATTTCAGGTAGTTGTAAATAATTCAAAATATTGTTAAAGAATTTGATATCGTTAACTCTTGTTTGAACAATGTTGTTATCCGCAGATACAAAGAAACATTTACGATAAAGATCCATAATTCCCATACTTGCGGTTTCTATTACCTGAACCGGAATATGTTCTCTGTATAAAGAAGCGGCATTACTTAAAAGAACCATTGCTCTTTGTGCCATTTCACAGATATCCGTATCATTTGCCAAACCTGTATCTTTGCTTACTGTTGCAACCAAGTTGTAATCGCCGTTATATAAGTTTGCCGAAAATCCGAAACTGCTCAATATTTTTCTTAATGTTAATATTCTTGATCTGCTTTGAGGTGTTTTTTCCGCTTCCGTAAAATCTATAAAGATATTTTCATTTTCTCTGTTAAAATCAATTAAAACTCTTGCGGAATGGTCGCCTAATAAACCGTTCCACAAGAAAACATTGTCTTTAATAAATATTTGAGAATTGTCACGAGTTGAAAAATCCGGATTTTCAGCCAACAAAAGCAGCAATCTTTTAATATTGGGATTTATTTCGTTTTCGGATAAATTATATGCTTTAACGGTTCTATCACCTTTTGTAACAAAAACATTTTGAACTTTACTCATAGATAAACTTGCGGTACTTCTTATATTCTTAACAAAATCCATATTAGCCTGTTGATGAATACTGTTAATAAGTCTGTTTATCGTCGTAATATCGCTAACATCTTTTCCTCTTCCGGTTGAGAAAGTTTTCTGTTCGGCAATCGTTGTTCTTTCGTTTCTTATTTCGTCTAAAATAGTTCTTAATACTCTTCTGAAATAACTTGCATCGGCAGCATCAAAAGCAGATAAATAATCTATCATTAAGTTTATGTGATTTACCACATCATCAAATTGAGAATCAAAAGCCGTTACATTTGTAAATTTATTTAAAACATACATATTTTCATCAAGAAGTTTCATATATGAGTCAAATTTTCTCAATACGGTTTTTAAACTTTGTTTTTCAAGTTCCGCTCTTTCTATGAAATATGTCGGTGCAAGTTTTTTTGTTTTATGTTTTAATACTTTTGACGGAAACAAACTTAATACTTTTGTAAAAGAATATCTGTCGCTATCGAAATATACATTCGGTGTTTGTTGCAAAACATTAAATCCGTATTTTGCAGCAAAATCTTCTATTGTTACTTCTTTAGCTCTCATTCTTTCAAAATAATCTATTTGTTCCGTTAAACTTGTAAAATTGGCAATCGTTTGTTTTGACAATATGCTTTCAAAATTTGACAAAAGATTTTTCATTTCGATTAAGGCTTCAAATTCCTGAGGGCTTATTAAATTCACTATCATTTTATCGTCTCTTGCTTCGACATTGTTATTCTGTATATCGGTTAACAAGTCCTGCATATTCAATATTAACTCGTCTGCAAGCAATTGAAGGATATATTTTTCTTTATCAGTCATATCGGAAATGTTAAATGTGTCGATTTTATCTTTCAACTTTCTATATTGAACGATATGAGAATCTCTCGTGTTTTTTGCAAATATGTTCTTACACAATTCTTTTAATATTATTACATGTTCTTTATTGTTCAAATTCAAATATTGTTCAATTAAATCGAGAACCTGTATTTCCACATTACTTTTACTAACAATGTTTTTCACCAGGTTTATATGATTTCTGTCCGAAAAATCCAAAACTTTAAAAACTTTATCTATAACAGACGGATTAATATACTCTTCTTTTTCAATCATATCCGATAACATTTTAAATTCGGACGGATTTTTTAAATTCAATTTACTCAATATTAATTCAAAAGTATTCGGTTGATGTAATATATCGGTTCTTTGAACAGATTTAAAAAATATTTTCGAAGCATTTTCGTCACTGAAATTAAATTTTGATACAAAAGAATATAAAGTTCTGTCACTTATATACGAAAGCAACTTAAATAATTCCAACTGTTTGGTGTCGTCAGCATCTATTTTTTCCACAATTTTATTATTGATACTCACATTTTGAAAACTTCTATCATATGTTTTGGATTTTAAAAGATCCGTTAAAAGTTTTAAATGTTCGGCATTATGAAAATCCAATTTTTCCAACAAAACAAAAAGCATATCCAAATCAACGCCGTAAGAATGTTCATCCAATATAATATTACGGATAAACGCAAGTTGATTTTTATTGTTAAAATCGACTTTTTTAACCAAAGTTCTGACTATCATTCTTCTGTTTTCTGTCGACATTGTAAGTTGTTCCGCAAACATACTTAACAAATACGAACTTTGATTTATATCTTCTAAATTAATTTTGTTTACGAAATCTTCGGCTTCTTGCTCTGACAAAGAATATCTGTCAAATATTTTAGATAAAAGTTCCTGTTCCTGTTTTTCTTTTAAATCCAAAATTTCTCTTTCCGATAAATATTGAGTAAATGTGGGAACATCTTGATCTTCCAATGATGACAATTTGTCCCAGAAAGCATCATATCCTCTGTCTTCTTCAACAATTTTTGTTTTATTAAACAGCGAATTTAAAGCAGTATGCAACAGCATACCGATAACAAAAGATAAAACAAATCCGAATATATTTGAAGCAAACAGTATTGAATAAATATACGGAACGGACAATAATATCGCAGGCAAAATTCTTCCTTTTGTTTGTTCATCGTAATTTATTCTTTGCTCAAAATCGAAATCTCTTTTTAGTTCTTCAGAAGGGAACACATTAAACAAAGTTGCTTTTAAAATGTCCGATATTGTCCACTTGAAACCGTTTTGGCTTGAGGCATTTTGCTTTATCCATAAAGTTACATTATGTGCTTTAACAAACTGCACTTGAAGAACAGCAAATAATATTAAAGCTACCGGAGCAACAAACACAGACATAAACGGCAACAATGTTAAACTCACAGGAAGAGCTTTAAAAAAGAGTTCTTCCCATACAGGCGCGGTTTTATCCAAAAAGTTAAAAATCGCATTCTCGTCTTTTAACGGTTTAAAAACAGATAATTCGAAAAAGCTAATATGATTATTATGCAGTTTCTTTGCTTTAAAAAGTTTTTTTAATCTTTCGCCTATCGTTAAAGATTGTTCAAATGTTTTATTTTTGCTGTCTATCTCAAGTATTTGTTCGGTTCCTCTTTCAATAACCTTTTGAACAAAATCACTATATACAAACAACGTCGGGTTTGAATATCCCACAACCGTCATTGCCTGTAAAAGATTTTTAACCGTTATATTTTCCGGTTTAGTTTGTGATATTGAAGTCAATAATCCGTTCCATTCGTTGCTCATTGCCGTAAGTTGACCGTTTTCTCTGTAATATGTGGAGTAACCATATACCGTTTCATGACCGGCAGAAGCCCAAATTACAGGAAACTGTCTGTTTACCGCATTCCCTTTTTGTTCTAATCTGTCGAATTCCTTATTTAATGCATCATAAATATTGTCTGCAAAATACCACGAAAAACATGAACTTAAATTAATTGTTATTTTATTTAAATCCGTTCCGTTGTTATATGCTTGAATTAAAGCTTTTGCAAATTCTTCACTCGATATCTCGGAATTAAAACCTACCTCAAGAGAATTAGGAAATCCGTGTCCGTCAAAAGAAATGAAAACCGATTCTTCGGATTTTAATGCGGATATTTGTTTTAGAAATTCACTTTTCGCATCTGTTGCGGGAACAAAATCCGAATTAATAAGAGAAATTTTATCGGAATCAAGCGGTATTTCCATTACTTCCAATAATTTTTTAAGTCCGGCATCTTCAAAAGGTTGATCATAACTTGAAACCGCAGAAAGAGAAATAAACCTTGTGTTTTTGTCGGCTACAACTCTGTCTTTTTGATTTTCCAATGCCGATATATACATTTCGGCAGCAACTTTAACAATATCATTAAATTGTGCAACATCGTAATCCCGGTTACTTATATCAACTATACCGCTTAAAAACCTTGATACGGATAATGCTATGTAATATTTTTGAACAAACGATATTGTTTTATCAAAAAAGCCATCCAAGTTTTCATTTATAATACGATTGAAATCCGGGTTTAAAAATATTTTCAATCCCAACATATTGTTATCGGTTTCCAATTTGGTTATTTTTAATCTCAACAGTTCTTTTACTAAAGTTGTTATTCTAACCAAATCTTCTTTTGTTTTTATAAGAGAGGTTAAATCAACATTATAATTTTTATTATCGGCATCCAAAAATTTTCTCTCTGCTTTAACAAAATCTCTCAACAAGCCTTCAATTTCATATTCATCATACTCATATTGTCGAAAACTTTGTTTTACGGTTTCTATATCTTTAGACAATCTGTTTTTCTGTTTTAAATTTAAAGATTCATAGGCAGATTCTACACTTTCAAATAAACTTCTCGGCAATTCTTTTAAATTTTGTCTTTTTAAAGTTGTAACAGGTCTTACTTGGACTATATAAATAATGTCATCTTTTATTAAAAATTCTATATCTACCGGAACACCTTCAACTTGTTCAAGCCACTCCATTATTTTTGTTAATTGTTCAAGTCTTTCTTTTGTTAATGTTTTTTTATTCGTATAATTTCCGTCGATTTTTGCTCCGCTTTTCATATCCATTGTAAAGGTATATGGTGTTTTTCTTCCGGAAACTATATCTTCACCTTGTCCGTTAATAACCTGTATTATTCTATGTCCGTCATTATCTTCACTCATCATAATGCCGGCTTTATCGGCATCTATCCATTCTTCTATTAGTACCGCAGGCTTTATAACATTTGAAGATTTAGACATATAATCCGCAGCTCTCTGTGAAAAGAAAGATAATAATGTATCTTTTACGGCTTTAGAAATATTTTCGTATTGTATGGAACCGTAGCTTTCAGCTATACCTGCCGCGGAATATTCTTGAGAATCTTCCCCCACTCCCGATGATCTTACAATTACCTTTTTGTTTCCGAATATTTCTAAATTTTCTTTTCCTATATAATCTGCTATTTCTTCTTCGGAAAGATTTTCAACTACAAACTTTAACTCTGTCATTACATCCCGAACATTTACCGCTTTTTCTTCTTCCGCGTAGAACTCATCTTCAACAATTGCTTTCAATTCTTCATACAACTTCACATATTTTTCACCGAGCAGTTTTTCCAATATATCAAAACCTATAACTATTCCTTCAGGAACAGCAATGTTTGTTATTCCGGTTTCTTTCTTTAACTGTTCCAATGTTAAGAATAATTTTGATTGATTTGCAGACTTTGTTCCTACGGTCGAAGCATCCAAAGACTGTTTTTCTCCGAATCTGTATACAGAGTTTTTACTTGTATGTTTAACAAAGTCCGTTATTTGCAAAACTTTTTTTGCAATGGTTCTCTGTGTTATTACGGAAGGTTGTTTTCTGTATGTTTCGGTTTCAACATCCAACAAACTTTCAAGCCAAGAATTATCTGCAGACTGATAATATATGTATTCTATAATTTTATCTTTTAAAGTACTATTTTTATATTTGTTAATAAATTCTTTTACTTTTTCCGCATCTTTTTTATCTATATATCTTTGTAATTCAAATAAAATATTTCCTGTTCTTCCTTTCTTAAATATTTTACTTTCAAATAACATTATTTTATTGTTCTGTGTATCTATTAACAATATATCATTCGGTTCTAATTCTATTTCTTTTTCTTCCAATTCCAATGTTTCCAACTTTTCATCACGAACAATCTCGCCTTTCGGCTGATAAAATTTTATTTTCATTTTTCCGTCTACTATTACGGAATCATTTACTATCATTGCCGTCTTTTCATATTCTCTTAAAACTATACCGGCATGACTTGAATATGAACCTCCGGTAAATAACGACACATCGTATTTGGCGGCTTCCGTAACATTTTCCGGACTTGCATAATTATCAACATATATACCGAATGAACTTTTCTTACCATACATTCTTGCAAATATTGTGTTTTTTTGTTGTTTCGGCAAAGAAATTATTGTGCCGTATGCAACGGGAGAAATATTTTCTATTATTCTTTCCGACAATTTCGTTCTGTAATTTAAAATTTCAGAATCGGTTAATACTTCCGGAGAAGAAACTTCGTATCCTTCCGCCGTAAGAAGTTGTTTCAATTGCTGCATATTTAAATTTATTCTGCCGGATTTATTATTCATTGTTTCGGGATATCCCGCAATTTCACTCGATGTATATCTTATAATTCCGTTTTTATCGGTCAATGTTATTACGGATAAAAATTCTCCTTTTATATTTTCATCCAATCTTCCGTTATTTAGTTTTATATATCCGGTCTTTAACACGTAGTCGCCTATTTGCCCGACACTTGTAAGATTCAATATTTGTTTCGGCAGCTGTGATATTATCGCACCCTGATTTAACATATCCGTTTCAACTTCGTTTCCGGTATTATCTTCAAATATTTCTTTTATTTTGTCCGTCATGGATGAAACAGGATTATAATCTTTGTTTCTTTCAAGTTCGCCTTTTTCGTTTATTTTTAAGTATCCTGCGGCAAATGCCCGTTCTACAGGTTTATTTACATATTGGTCTATTGTGTTTTGACCATATGTTTTTATAAATCCCAGTCTAAACATTCCTACTTTCAAAAATGTCCAAAAACCGTTTTCTTTTCTCGGTATCAGCGGTAAACCGAGAGATTTTAAAATTCCGTTAAGGTTTCTTCTGCTGTTAAAAGCAGTTCTGACAAAATTACTTCTTATCGGCCCCAATGCATAATATCTCGAATATATATCCATTATTGCTTGTTTTGCCACATCGACATTTTGTTTAATTTGGAAATCACTATGTATAAGATTATTCAATGAAGCCGCATTATTAAAAAGTATTATTGCCTGCTTTGCCAAATTATTAAAGTCGGTATCATTTGATAATCCGGTATCCTTATCAAGTCTTGCAACTATACCTACGGGTAATCTTCTGTTTTCGAAATCTTGAAGAGACTGTGAAACTTTAAATCCCTTACTTCCTAAAATGTCCGTCAACATTTTAATTCTGATTGTACTTCCGTCATCTATCGCACCTTCATGAAAATCCACAAGTATGGATTTTGTATCTTCGTTAAAATCTATAAGAATTCTAACCGAATGTGCCCCTAATTTAGCTACCCACAAGAATATATTATCTTTTATAAAAATAGGAGTATCCGTATTGGTTGAAAAATCCGGATTTTCAGCCAAATCGGACAACAGGCTGCTTATTTGAGGTGTTATTGTTTTCGAAGACAAATTGTATGCGGATATTAAATTATCGTTTTTGGAAACCAAAATATTATGCCCAGCTTGTTGATAATCTCCTATCGTTCCCATAGCTTTCGATAAGAAAGAGAAATTTGCCTGCTGATGTATTCTGTTAACGAGAGTATTTATTGTGGTTACTCCGTCTGCAAAATTTCCTCCGGATTTATATTCTGTAAGCTCCTTTTGCTCTGCGATATTGGTTTGATTATTTTTAACTTTATCCAATATATTTTTAAGTGATGTTTTAAAATAACCGACATTATTCGGACTTATTTGCTCCAAACAATCTATCATAATATATATATGTTGCACGACATCGTCAAATTGCGATGAAAAATCATTCACTTGTGCAAACTTACTTAAAACATACAAATTTTCATCCAAAAGTTTCATATAAACATCGAAACTTTTAATAATACCGTCAAGATTTTCGGCATCTACCGTATCTGTTGTCATAATATATGTAGGATCGTGTTGTACGGGTTTCAATCTGTTTCCCGCAAGAAAATTCAGCACACCCGTAAAAGAATATCTTCTGCTGTCGAAAAACACATTGGGTGTTTGTTTTATTACAGATAAACCTTTTTGCTCACAAAATTCTTCCAATGTTATGTTATCTTCGGTAGAATCGGAAACTTTTGTCCTTCTCGAATAAAGTCTTCTCGGTGTTTTCGATTCCATTTTTTCGCAAAATTCAACATCTGCCATTAATCCATCAAAAATTGTTTTTAACTCATCATCAAATAAATCTCTATGTGCAGCCAAATCTTGTGTAAAAGCATAAATATTTTCAAAAATCGGATCCGTGCCGTTTTCATTAACTCTTAACACAATATGACCGTTAACAATTTTTAAATATTTATTTTGGTGAGCAATCAATTTAGAATGTATTAAATCTATTAATTTAGTTAGGGCATATTTTCCCTGATATGTATTTGCCGGCAGCTTTAAGATATTAGTTTCGAAATATTTTTCGGCATTTCTGTAAGAATCGTATTTCGATACTATCACATCTATAAGAGTTTTAAATACGATATTATATCTTTCGTCGTTAAGATCGATATTTCTTTCCATCAAATAATTAAAAATCACATCTGCAGCGGTCGAATTTTGTTTTGAAAGAATTTCCGATAATTTGATATGTTCGTTATTATTAAAATCTAATTTTTTAAGAATCAATATAATATTTGTATCACTTAACATATTAGTCTTGCTCGATAAGAAATCGGATAAAACTTTTAACGTATCTTCATTTTCAAAATCCATTTCCGATATAAGTTTAGAAAACAATCTTTGAAAATTAAGCAAGTATCCCGCCTTTAATGCGGATTGTAGTATTAAATCCAAGTGCTTTACATTTTTTAAGTCGGATTTTGACGCAATTTGAGATAATATTTCATCGTTTACAAGTTGTAAGTCATATAATAAATTAAATTGAGCTTCATCACTAAAATCAACTTTCTCAACAACCATGGAAGAGAGTTTACCGTTATATTGATGTTGCGATATCATAGTTCTTATAATCCGTAAATTATTTTTATCGTTAAAATCCATATCTTTTATCTGTTCATAATTTATACTCTCACCGAAAACACTTAATTTGTTTTTAAGTATTAAATTTAAATATCTGTGAACAAATACTCCTACAATTGTTGCTAAGCCGACTACCGGAATACTTGATGCAAAAAGTAAAGAATATAAATAAGGGACGGATAATAGCAGTGTAGGTAAAAATCTTTCTCTTGTTTGAGCTTTTATTTCCGTTCGTTGTGCATAATCTTTAAAATCGTTTTTTAATTCTTCATTCGGAAAAACATTAAATAAAGTAGCTTTTAAAATATCGGTTGTTTTCCATGTAAAGTTGTTTTGAGAAATCCAATCGCTTATATTATGTGCTTTTATAAATTGATTTTGACATACCGTAAAAAATATAAGTCCCAAAGGAACACTTAAAAAGGATATCGCAGGAAAAGACATTGAAAGTATAGCCAAACTTACCGGAATTACTCTAAATGCGATTTCTTCCCAAATATGAGGTATTTTGGATAATCCGTTAAAAAATGCATTCTTATATTGTAATGAATTAAAAATCGAAAAATAATTTACGGAATTTCTGTTTGCGCTTAACCAGTTTGCAGCCTGCTCATCATAAAAGGGCTTTATGTCACTTGAAGTTCTATAAAATTTACCCTTAAAATTGCTATCGACTTCAAATGTTCTGTAAGGATTTTGTTTCATTAAAACATTACTTTTGTGCTGTCCTCCGAGTAATGCCAATTTCATTCTTATAATTCTCATTTGAGCAGAATCATCTTGCGGATTATTTCTGTTATATATTCTCAAAGTTTTTATTTCGTTTTGTTCGTTTTTATCCATATAAACATATATCGGTTTATCCAAGCCGATATTACCGTGCATAAATGAATTTTCCAATATTTCCAACAAAAAGAAATGAATATCGTAGTTCAAATAATCCGTATTTTCTGGAAGAGAAACAAAGTTATTATTATTCAACGGTTTATCGGTATATATTTTAAAGAACATATCTCTTATGGCATGATACAGTTTTTGCTGTTCTTCTCTGTCAAGACTTCCGATATCAACCGGATTTCTAAACACATGCAAAACTATAAGTTTTTTGTCGGTTATTGCTTCTTTTAAAGAATCAATAAAATTTTGCGGATTTTTATTTATGTCCTCAAGATACACATATTCACTTTGCACAGCACCGGTATCTTCATACAAATATTGTATATCCTGTTCGATTTCTTCGGATTTTTCCGAAACTTCAACTAAGGCTTTCTGTAAGCTCGGTAACATTCTTGAATAAATTTCAGCAGGAATACCTTGTATGTCTCTACCTCCTAAAATTTCCAAGTCCAATACCATTCCTTTGCTGAAATATATTCCGCTTTTTACCAATTGTTCCGACATAGACAACATTAATTCGTCAATATCCGGTATTACAATATCCTTAAATCCGTTTGTCGGAACGGATTGAAGCAAACGTTCGACAGTTGTGTCCAATACTTTTTTCACTTCATTTTTTGCTTTCATATCGACGGAAGTTTCATCCAACAAACTTAAATCTACTTTTGTTCCCAATACCTTTTCCAAAGTTTCCGTATTTTCGCCTACAATATCTTTTACTGCCGACAATAACAATTTTTGTTTATCGATATCAGATATACACGATGCGATAGTGTATGATAATGCCTGAGATTGCACTCTGCTTTGCAATCCTATGAGTTCGATATATTTATCGTTTGCTTGTTTTATATCTTCATATATTTTCGGAGTTATTACAATTGTATTTACATCGTTTTTTGCCAAAATTTGTTCCAATTCTGTGCTATGGAAACCACCTGTTACGGCTATTATCACTTCTTTTGAATTTTTTAATATTTCTTCTTCTTGCCTTACCTGATTATCGGAGATTAAACTTATTTTCTCGTCTTTCAATAAATTTTTTACAAATATATTATTTCTTTTATCGTTTATGTCGTAATATTTATTTATTTCTTCAAAATCATCTTCTATCTCTTTTATTCTATCCACGGCAGCATATTTGGCATAAATCTGTCTGAACATATCATAATTCTTTTCAAAATATTTCCAACTTGCATCTGTTAACTTATATTCCAAATAATCTTTAAAATACTTATTAAAATCAGATATAAAAGTTATTTCATACTCATCATTATTATAAGAAAGAGCTTTTCTTATCTCTAATATTAATTCACTTTCTTCCTGAACAAGATCTATAGGATTGAGTTTTTTCGTCATGTAGTTTGTTTTAAGAAAATTGTTTAATGATTTATAATTTTCTAAATTTATATTTTCTTTATCACTCAACAAAGTTATCAATTCCAAAACTTTTTGACTGTTACTTAAATTTTCGGTTTCTTTCAAAAATTTTGTGTATATAACATACGGCAATCTGTTTTTCAATTCGTTTACCACTATTTGCAATTGTTGAGTAACTTCTTTTAAATTAATATCTTTTGAAACTTTTCTTAATGTTACGAATTTAGAAATATTAGGATACTTTTCCAATCTTATGGCGGTAATATTATTATATCTGTTCGGATTGGCATTAATATCTTTCACATATTTCAACATTTGTTTATAGAATGTTTTGCTGTCTGTTTTGTTCGTCGAATAATCTTCTATGTTCTTACTGAATCTTTTATTTCTGTTATTTACATATATATTTTCCAATGTATCTATTTCGTTTTCTACCTTTTTTATTATATCTTCGTATTTCGCTTGATTTGCTATAATCCATGATAACCTTCTTACATTATCTTTATGAATTTGTTCTTCATCTATACCCTTCAATTCCACTTCAGTGTCATTTGTTAACTTATAATATTCGCTTCCGGTAAGAATGCCTTCGTTCAACAATTTTTCCACAACTTGTTTTCTTATATTTTCGTCTTTTACAGAATTCAACCAACCCGTATCTATATCTCCGTATCCGCCCTCGACATAAATCTTTTTTAAATTATATTTTTCCGCAATTTCGGCAATTATTTTAGATATATTTCTTTGCGTTTGAGGATGACAATGCAAATCTTGTATATTTATTACCGTTATATCACTGTTACTGTCTCTGCTTGATGTTATTTTTCCGTATTCCGTACTTACGGCATTTGCTTTGTTAAACAGATTTTCGTATTTTTGGTCGGATGTTTCCGCCAGGGGAACAGCGTATAAACTTGAACCTGCGGTTGATATTAAAAAACACAAAGCGGTTGTTACCGCACAGATTTTTACCGAACTAAACTTCTTCTTCAAAAGATGTGTTATCATATTTTTTCTCCGTAACAAATAAAAAAGACATACATCATTTTTAAATGATGTATGCCTTTTTATATTGTTGATAGACAACTATTTTACCGAAAGTAAACAATAATCCTAAATATCTTAATATAAACAAAAATATAAAGCCAAAGAAAAATAACATCAGTTTTGTGTTATCCAAAACGAAACTTACATTTGTTTGTAAGACGGGCAATACAAGCTTAACATAATTAAAGCAATTGTCTATATATATTCTTTTATCGCTCTTATCCACATCAAAAAAAACTTTGTTGTTTTGTGTCGGTGCAAACAAAAACAAAACATCTTTTGCAATATTATTACATACCGTTTTTACTACATTTTTTGCATGATAAAACAAATCGCACTCTATTTCCATAATTTCAGAAATAGATGTTTTATTTCCCATATCCGAATAAAATTTATCAAATAAATTTATAACAGATAAATCTATCGTCGAGAAAAGGATAAAAAACGATAAAGCACATTTTAAAATACTTTTCATACATTTTAAGTATAGCACTTGAAAGCATTTTTATCAATATTTTTTATTGATTTTTCACATATTTTTTTTCAAAATAAAAAGCACTCCTTTTTTTTGTAAAAAAGAGTGCCTTTTTTCAGCTTTTTATAAAACTTTTTATTTTTTGTTAATAAGAGCCGCTTTTATGAAATTCGCAAATAATGGATGCGGTCTTGTAGGTCTTGATTGGAATTCGGGGTTAAACTGAACGGCAATAAACCAAGGATGATCTTTTATTTCAACAATTTCAACATATTTGTTTTCATCAGAGGAATAACCGGATACTATAAGACCTTTTTCTTCCAAAGTTTTAATATATTCTTTATTTACTTCGTAACTGTGTCTGTGTCTTTCGCTTATAACATCTTTTTTGTATATTTCATAAGCTTTTGAATCTTTTGCTATATCACATTTCCAAGAACCGAGTCTCATTAAATGACCGTCTTTGTTTTTTGCATTTGTGTGTATTATAACGGGTGTTTTTGCATTTTTATCGATATTCAAAGAATTTGCATCTTTTAATCCGCAAACATTTCTTGCGTATTCGATAATAACACTCTGCATACCTAAAGATATACCGAAGAACGGAATTTTGTTTTCTCTTGCATATTTTATTACATTAAGTTTTCCTTCCAATGTTCCGCCGCTGTCTCCGTCCGGAGAAATAATTGCATTCACATCTTTCAAATCGTGTTCCAAGTGTTGAGAATCGGTATCAACATATTTTATTTTAACTTCCGTAACATTTATTGCGCCGCCGTGTTTTAATGCTTCAAAAACACTCTTATAAGAATCTTTCAATTCTATAAATTTACCTGCAATTGCAACGGTAACCTGATGTTCCGGACATCTGCAGTTATGTATCATATCGTTCCATTGTTTCAAATCAATCGGTTTTGCATCAAGTTTTAAATATTTTACTATTAAATCGTCTATTTTGTTCTCGTGCAATTGAACCGGAACTTCATAAATTGATGTTTGAACATCTCTTTCTTCGATTACGGCATCTCTTTCCACATTACAGAACAATGAAATTTTATCTCTTATTTCATCCGTCAAATGCTGATCCATTCTGCAAAGAATTATCGAAGGTTCTATTCCTATTTCTCTCAATTTTTGAACACTGTGCTGTGTAGGTTTTGTTTTAAGTTCTTCGGATGCCTTTATATACGGAATTAATGTTACATGAACATAAAGAACATTTTCTCTTCCGATATCGTTTCTGAATTGTCTTATTGCTTCCAAGAAAGGTAATCCCTCTATATCTCCGACTGTTCCCCCTATTTCCACCATAACAACATCACTGTCACCTGCAACGGCTTTTAATCTTTCTTTTATTTCATTTGTTATATGCGGAACAACCTGAACGGTTTTTCCCGCAAATTTTCCTTCAATTTCGTCGTTTAAAACTTTTTGGTATATTCTTCCGGATGTAACGGTATTTACCTTTGTCGTTTCCTGGTCTATAAATCTTTCATAATGTCCCAAATCCAAATCGGCTTCCATACCGTCTATGGTAACAAAAACTTCTCCGTGTTGCATAGGAGACAAAAGTCCGGGATTTATGTTCAAATAAGGATCACATTTTAAAATATTTACTTTTAATCCTCTTGCTTTTAACAAGCACGCAATTGATGCTGCGGTAATACCTTTTCCGACGGAAGAAATTACTCCTCCGGTAACAAAAATGTATTTCGTCTTCATTTTATAAGCTCCTTTTTTACTCTTTTATATATTTAATTATTTAAGTGCTTTTTTTACTTTTGCAACATCTTCAAGCACATTGACATCTTGAAGATCTTTACTCGATATAATAACTTTTATTTTTTTGCCCTGTTCCAATGCTCTTAATTGTTCCAAACTTTCAACAATTTCAAGTTTTGTTTGTTTTGATTTCGTAAATTCGCAAACAAACTTTTTTGTATATCCGTATACACCTATATGTTTATAATATTCGGCTTTACTCTTATTTTTTTCGTCTCTTAAAAAAGGTATAGGATATCTTGAAAAATACAGTGCATAGTGATTCTTATCGAAAATTACTTTTACGGTGTTCGGATTTGCAATATCATCCGTCGGTTTCATTTTATAAGCAACAGTCAAATATTCAAGTTTTTTGTCTTTTTTAAATTCTTCAACCATTTTTTCTACAAGTTTTTTATCTATTAAAGGTTCATCACCCTGAACATTGATAAAAACATTGCAGTTTTTCAAATATTTATTTGCGACATAAGCAACTCTGTCTGTTCCGCTTTTCAAATTTACCGGAGTCATAAACACATTATAACCTGCGGATTTTACCGTATCAAAAATTCTTTTGTCGTCGGTAGCAACGGCAACACAATCCACTCCCTTACATTTTGAAACTTTACTTACAACATGAAGTATAAGAGGTTTATTGTTTATTAAAAACAAAGGTTTGCCGGGAAATCTGCTTGATGCATATCTTGCAGGAATTACAACTGCCGTCTTCATATATTTTTCCTTTCTCTAATTGCTAATTAATAATTTCTAATTACTAATTACTAATTGTCTTTGTTATTTTCTGTTAAAATTTTTTATCGTTTTTATAATTTCTTCTATTGTAACCGTTGCCGTACCTACTTTACCCACAACAACGCCTGCAGCGAAATTTGCAATTTCGGCTGCTTCGACGAGTTTCCATTTTGCTGCCAATGCAAGTGTCATTGTTGCAATAACAGTATCTCCGGCACCGGTAACATCGTAAACTTCTTTTGCTCTTGTAGGAATATGTGTAATTTTACTTTTCTCTATTACAGTCATACCCTTTTCACCTCTTGTAATAAGAACTGAATCCGATTGTAACAATTTCAATATTTTTTTACCGAGATTTGCAATATCGGCATCCGTTTTTATTCCCTGATGTTGAGCATTCATACCTTCTATGGCCTCTTTTGTATTAGGAGTCATACAAGTTATATGTTTATATTTTTTGAAATTTTCTACTTTAGGATCAACAGTTACGGGAATTTTTTTCTTTTTTGCAATGGTTATAATTTTTTTCAACACTTTGTCGGTTACTATACCCTTTGCATAATCGGAGATAATTACTCCGTCTACTTGTTTCATAACATAATCGATACTTTTTAAAATATTTTCTTCTGTTTTCCCGGAAAAAGCACCTTTTATTTCTTTATCCACTCTTACAACCTGCTGATTTGATGCAATTATTCTTGTTTTTAGTGTGGTGGGTCTTTGTTTATCTACAACTATATAATTTGTGTTAATTTTTTTATCTTCGAGCATTTCTTTCATATGTAAACCGTTAAGATCGTCACCTATAACAGTAATAATATATGCTTTTGCCCCTAAAGATGTTATATTGCTTGCGACATTTCCCGCACCGCCCAAAGTTTCGGTTTCACTTTTAACTTCTACAACGGGAACAGGTGCTTCGGGAGAAATTCTTGAAACTTTTCCCCAAATAAATCTGTCGACCATTGTATCACCGACAACCAAGATTGATTTATTCTTTAAACTTAACACTTTTTTTAGCAAATCCATACATACTCCTTAAAAACTCTCAAAGCGATTTTTCTATACCTCTATTCCTCTAATCTTCCATTCCTCAAATTTTTGCTTTGCAAAAATTTAAAGGTAGCTTTTGTTTTTCAAATAACTGCAATAATCTTTTATGGAATCTTCAAGTTCCATAAATTTATGATTGCAACCTGCTTTTCTTATTTTATCCATTTTTGCTTCGGTAAAATATTGATATTTTCCTCTTAAAATTTCGGGCATATCAAAATATTCTATATTGGTTTGTTTACCTACCGCAGCAAACATTGATCTTGCAATATCGTTCCAACTTCTTGCTTTGCCCGTTCCGATATTGAACAATCCCGTATTTTTAGGATTATTTAATAAGAACATCATAACTTCAACAACATCTTTTATATAAACAAAATCCCTTAACGAATCACCGTCACCGTATTTACTGTTATAAGATTTAAATAATCTTATTATTCCTTTCTGCGCAACATCGTCATAAGTTTTACAAATAACACTTTTCATTGTTCCTTTATGATATTCGTTAGGTCCGAACACATTAAAAAATTTTATTCCGGTAACTTTATCGTTGTATTTGTTTCTTAAAAGCCATAAATCAAAAAGTTGTTTCGAATAACCGTACATATTAAGAGGAGCAAGTTTGTCTATATCGCATTGATCGTCGTATCCGTTTTCTCCGTTACCGTAAGTTGCCGCGGATGATGCATATATAAAAGGAATTCCCAGTTCCATTGCCCACAATGCAAGAGTTTTAGAATATTCAAAATTATTATGAATATAATAATTCGCGTCTGTTTGTGTAGTTGAACTGCATGCTCCGAGATGAACTATCGCCTGCGGTTTTTGAATTTTTTTATCTTTTACGGCTTGAATAAAATCTTCTTTTTGCATATAATCATAAAATTTTTTACCTACGAGATTTTTCCATTTTTCGCCGTTATCAAGATGATCTACGACTAAAATATCGTCTATCTTTTCTTGATTAAGTTTCCATAAAAAACAACTTCCTATAAAACCTGCACCACCGGTAAGAATTATCATACTAAAACCTCATTTTTTATTTTATAAAGAATATTTATATAAAAAACTTAAGAAATTTACAATGCTTTTCCTTGAGCAAATTTTTCTATAACTTTTTGTGTGAGTTTTACACCTTCTTTTAAATCGTTTATATCAAATACCGATGTTGAAGAATGAATATACCTTGTGGGAACACTTAATATTGCGGTAAGTATTCCTGACCTGTTCATATAAATAACGGCACCATCTGTCATACCGCCGCTTACAATATCTACCTGATGTTTTATATTATTTTCTTTTGCGGTATCTATCATAAGTCTTCTTACTTTGTTGTTAACTATCGTTCCCCTGCCGCTTGCCTCTATCATAGTTATTGCTATACCGTCTCCTATTTTTAAGGATGAAAGTTTATCGTCTATTCCCGGAACATCACCGGCAATTGTCGTATCGAGAATTATCGCAAAATCCGGATCTATAGCAAAAGAAGATGTTCTTGCACCTTTTAACCCTACTTCTTCCTGAGCTGTTGCAACCGCATAAACTTCGGCATCTACGGGAGCAAGAGTTTCCATAACTTTCAACATTTCATAACAACAAGCTCTGTTATCTACGGCTTTACCGTAATATACATTTTTATTTAATTCTCCGGAATTCGGTTCAAATATTATTTGGTCTCCTATTTCAACTTTTTCCAAAACTTCTTCTCTTGTTTTACAACCTATATCGATAAACATATTTGTATATGAAACTAATTTCTTACTTTCTTCTGGAGTCATCAAATGCGGAGGTTTTGTACCGATTACACCTACAACATCACCTTTTTTGGCTTTTATTACAACTCTTTGTGCAGGAATAACCATATCGGCAATACCGCCGACTTTTATAAAGTATATAAATCCTTCTTTCGTCACATGTTTTACAGCAAAACCTATTTCATCCATATGAGCGGCAATCATTATTTTTTTACCGCCTTTACCTTTTCTTGCGATAACATTGCCGAAATTATCGATTTTTACCTCATCACAAGATTTCGATAGTTCCCTTTTCATAATTTCCGCAACAGCTTCTTCACATCCGGAAATTCCCGGAGCTTCCAACAGTTCTTTCAATACTTTGTCCATTTTAGTCCTCTATATTTATATTTCTAATTGCTTTTATTCTGTCCAAAACAGGCGGATGACTATATTCCATAAAAACTTTCATTTTATGCGGAGTAAGATTAGAAAGATTATCAACAGAAAGTTTTTTTAATGCTTCTACCATCGCTTTAGGATTTTTATAAGTCGTTACAGAATATCTGTCTGCTTCATATTCATATTTTCTCGATATAACATTTTGTATTACCGATAAAAACATCGATATCGGTGTGTACAAAAATCCGAAAAATATTAATGCTCCGTAAACGGAAATATGTTGCATTTTAAATGCCGCAAAAAGTCCTTCGTTTCCTATAAACAAAGATAACAAGAAAAATATTATTACTGTGTTTACAAACGACATAATCATAAATTTATGAATATGACCTTTTTTATAGTGTCCCATTTCATGTGCCAAAACAGAAACAAGTTCTTGTGTTGTATGTTTCGCTATTAAAGTATCAAACAAAACTATTCTTCTGAATTTTCCGAAACCCGTAAAAAATGCATTTGTTTTATTTGATCTTTTTGAACCGTCCATTTTATAAAGACCTTTCATTTTAAAGTTTTGCTCTTTTGCATATTTTTCAAGTTCCGTTTTTAATTCTCCGTCTTCCAGCGGCACATATTTGTTAAATAGCGGCATTATAAAAACAGGAGCTATAAATGTAATTAAAAGTTCAAACAAAATAACGGTTATTGAAGCATATATCCAAGCAAGAGAACCGTATTTAGCAAAAAACATTACAATAACGGCAAATATCGGTAAACCTATAACAGCGGTCAAAAATAAATTTTTTATTATATCGGATATAAATGTTTTTATCGTTGTTTTATTAAAACCGTATTTTTCTTCTATAACGAATGTATTGTATGCCGAAAAAGGGATTCCTGTTATTTCAAGCAACAAATATAATACGGCAACAAATATAAGTCCAGTAAGTATTTCACCAAAACCGAAACTTCTTGCGAATAAATCAACATAATTAAATCCGCCGACCAAAATAAAAACTATTGATATTATTAAAGATATTGTTGATGAAACAAAAGAAAATTTTGTTCTGTCTTTTAAATAATTTTGAGATTTTTTATATTTCTCTTCGTCGTAATATCCGATAAACTCTTCCGGCAAATCTTCTTTTAAGTTTTTTGCATTAAGATAATCCGATATCGAACTTATTGTAAAAGATAACAACAAAAAAACAATTATTATAATCAAGTACATATTTTATTCCAATCTTCTATTCTTCCAATCTTCTAATCTTCCAACCTATCCTTCATACTTAAAAAATACCGCTGCCAAAGGAGGCAACGCAATTTCTATTGTATAAGGTCTTGCATGCGTGGAATAATCTTTTGTATTTACTCCACCCAAATTTCCTATATTACTGCCGAAATATGCTTCGGAATCACTGTTTAAAATTTCTTTCCAATATCCCGCTTTGGGAACACCAACTTTATAACCGTATTTCGGAACAGGATTAAAGTTGCAAACACAAACTATCACATCTCCCGTAGAAGGAGATTTTCTCAAGAAACTTAAAACGGTGTTTTCGGAATCGTTACAATCTATCCATTCAAAGCCGTTCCAACTGTTATCGTCTTCAAACAATGCCAATTCGTTCTTATAAACGGCATTTACGTCTTTAACCCATCTTTGCATACCGGAATGTTGCCAGAAACACAAAACATGCCATTCCAAACTCATATCGTGAGACCATTCTCTTTTCTGTCCGAACTCTGCTCCCATAAACAAAAGTTTTTTGCCGGGATGTCCGAACATATAACCGATTAAAAGTCTTAAATTCGCAAACTGTTGCCACTCATCGCCCGGCATTTTACCGATAAGAGAACCTTTACCTTGCGTAACTTCATCGTGCGAAAAAGGCAAAACAAATTGTTCGGTAAACGCATACAACAAACTGAAAGTTAAATTTGTATGTCTGTATTTTCTGAATATGGGATCTGTTTTAAAATATCTTAAAGTATCGTTCATCCATCCCATATTCCATTTAAAACCGAACCCCAAACCTCCCAAATACGTAGGTTTGGAAACCATCGGCCATGCGGTAGATTCTTCGGCTATCATTTGAACATCGTTATGATTTTCATATACAACATGATTTAATCTCTTCAAAAATTCTATTGCATCGATATTTTCTTTTCCGCCGTATTTATTCGCCACCCATTCACCGTCTTTTCTCGAATAATCAAGATAAAGCATTGATGCAACAGCATCTACTCTTATACCGTCGACATGATATTTATCCAACCAAAATAATGCGGACGATATTAAGAAATCTTTTACTTCATTTCTTCCGTAATTAAATATTGCACTCTTCCAATCGGGATGAAACCCCAATCTTCTGTCGGAATGTTCGTATAAGTATGTTCCGTCAAAGAAAGAAAGTCCGTGCTGATCCATAGGGAAATGCGACGGAACCCAATCCAATATTACACCTATACCTGCCTGGTGCAATAAATCTACCAAATACATTAAATCCTGCGGAGTTCCGTATCTGCTTGTAGGAGCGAAATATCCGGTAGTTTGATATCCCCATGAAGCATAAAAAGGATGTTCCATTACGGGCAAAAACTCGACATGCGTAAAATTCATTTCAACACAATAATCTCTAAGTAACGGAGCTATTTCCCTGTAAGATAACATTCTGTTATTTTCTTCCGGCTTTCTTCTCCAAGAACCCAAATGAACTTCATATATCGACATAGGAGACTTCATACTGTTCTTTTTATATCTTGTATTCATCCAATCTTTATCGTTCCATGTATAAGAAAGATCCCAAACTTTAGAACCCGTTTTTTGAGGAGTTTCGCAATGGAAAGCATACGGATCGGCTTTTTCAACGGAATAATTGTTAAAGTTGGAAACTATGAAATATTTGTAAGTATCACCTTGTTTTAAGAAAGGAATAAAACCTTCCCATATACCGGAAGAGTCTCCTCTGGGATTTAACGGATGTGAATATTTATCCCAATAGTTAAAATCACCTATTACGGAAACATGTTTTGCATTAGGTGCCCAAACGGCAAAATAAACACCGTCTTTTCCTTCGTAATTTACGGGATGAGAACCCAACAAATTATAAAGTTGAAAATGGCTCCCTTCTTTAAAAAGATAAATATCCTGCTCTGAAAACAATGAAAAAGGTCTTACATAATTTTCCATAATTTTATCCTTTATTAATAAATTTGTTTATATCTGTTTATCAACATAACACAAATGTTTTTCATTAAAGCTAAAACAGGAACCGCCAAAAACATTCCTATAATTCCAAAAACATTTGCTCCCGCAAGTAATGCAAACATCATCGCTACAGGTCCTAAATTTACATTTTGACCGACAACTATCGGCTGAACTATATTATTATCCAACTGTTGAATGATTAAAAATACGGCGGCAACTTCAATTACCGGAATAATTGCATGAAACTGAAAAGCCGCAACAATAACTCCCAAGACAAAACCTATCGCAGGGCCCAAATAAGGAATTAAATTACATAAGCCGGCAACAATACCTATAAGCAAAGAATATTTTATGCCGATTACCGACAAAGCAATAACAGCACACAATGAAATAAAAAAGATCTCTATAATTTGTCCCCTTATATAACCGCCCAGCACAAAATCAATTTCATGTTTTAACGATATACAAAATTCAACATATCTTGATGGTATAAGTTGAATAACGGATCTTGAAAAATCGTCGTATCCCAAAAGCATAAAAAATGTTATTATAGGTACCAAACATATAATGGATATCGTTGATATTATACCGGTAATATATACAGGTATTTTTGAAACTTCCGTCGTTATAAAAGCCGTCGATTTTTCCGTTAAGGTATCGGCAATATTATACTTATTTAAAAACGGAACTATCTTATCTGTATAATTTTTTTGTTTTTCGACAAAAGAAATTATACTCTGTTTATATTCCGGAAAATTTTTAATCAAAACATTTACTTCTTCCGTAACTACAGGAACAACCACGCTTATTGCAAAAGCGGAAACTATACATACCAAAAGCACAACGAACAATACAGCCACCCATCTTTTTACGCCGAACAACATTATTTTCTTTACCAACGGAGCAAGCAAATAAGCAAGCAGAGCCGAAATAACAAAAGGTATTAATATACCTCTCGTTAAATATAAAAAAAATAAAATTATAAAGAAAAATATCAGTGATAAAACAAAAAATTTTGTTATGCCGGTGTCTTTCATAAATATATTTACGCCTTACTGTAAAAATCTTCCAACAAAGCTCTTGTGATTTTAAAACCTATAGAACTGTCTTTTTCCATAAGATTTTCCAAATCTTCTTTATGCAAAATGTACAATTCGCTTTTTTCCGCCGCTTTTGCGGTATCGGAATATTGTTCAGCGGAATTAAACAAAAATCTTTTACCGAATATTTTGTTTGTTTCCACATATTTTTTATTTTTATCGTCATCCAGTTCTATTTTTCCGGACTTTAATAAACATACCAACTTTGCCGATTCGTCTTTTTTGTACAAAATTTCGTTTTTCATATATGTTCTTCTATATAAAATAGTCGTTATTTTTTTTAATTCCCTTACGGTAAACATTCTGAAAGAATCGGTTTTTTTTAAATAAATAACATCATCTTTAATTTCTCTGTCTAAAAAAATGAACGAAAACAATTTCTTTAACATAAATAATCCTTTAATTATGCCTTCTGCTTTTTAAAAGTTCTATCATACTGTGATCTTTATTTTTTATTGCATAATCCATGGCGGAAAATTCATCATTATCACTTGAATGTATTCTTGCTCCGCTATCCAAAAGTTTTTTTGCTACATCAAAATATCCCTTCGATGCAGCCAATATCAACGGAGTTTTTCCGCTTGCGTCTTTACCGTTAACTCTCGCCCCGTTATCTATAAGGAAAGAAACCATATCCAAATTATTCGTATCCACCGCAATATTCAACAATCTTGTATTATTATCGTCTTTATAATTTACGACTGCACCGTTTTTAACAAGCAAATTGGCAATTTTCAAACTTCCCATTCTTACGGCTATTCCCAACGGAGTTATTCCGTTACTGTCGGAAACATTAACATCTGCTTTATATTTCACAAGCATTTTTGCTATATCGTAATTAGATTTATACACGGCATACATCAACGGTGTAATTCCGTTACAGTCAGCAACATTAATATCGGCTCCTGTGGTAAAAGCAAGTTGAACCAAATCTACATTATTTGATGCACAAGCAGATATTAAAGGTGTTATTCCGCTATCATCTTTTGCATTAATATCCGCACCTTTGGATATTAAAAATGCAGCCATATCATAATCATTACTGTCGAAGGCTATTATTAACGGAGTTTTACCTTGAATGCCTCTTTCATCTATTTCCGAACCGTAAGCAATAAATCTTTCGGCCAAACGAATATTTGAAGTAAGAATAGATTCTCCCAATGTTCCCGGAATTGTTCCAACTTTATTAAAATATTTCACTATATCGTTATGCCCGCTTTTCATGGCAAAAACCGAAGCGGTAATTCCGTCTTTTGTTTTTGCATTTATATCGGCATTATTTTTTACCATTTTTTTAACCAATTCAAACATTCCTTTTTCCGAAGCCATCATCAAAGCCGTCATACCGTTCGGCAGTTTTGCATCTAAATCCACACCGCAATCTATTAATAATTTAGCAACATTTTCCATACCTTTGTTTATGGCTAACATCAGAGAGTTCATACCTCTGTTATACGAAACATTAACATTTGCCCCGTTTCTTATAAGCATAATCGCTATATCGGAATAGCCCATACTGATAGCTGTAAGCAAAACAGGATTGCCGACGGAGTCTTGAGAGTTCGTACTGACTCCGCGTCTTATACATTGTCTTACCAAATCGTAATTATTTTGTTTTACGGCATTTACGATTGTGTCTTTGTTATATGTAGCCGCATAACAAAAATTCGAAAACAACATTAAAAAAAGTATCAGTATTTTTTTTAACATATTATGAATTTAACTCGGCAATTTTCATATTGCATTCTTTTGCCAATTTTACATCAAGTCTTGCAGCTTCTTTATATTTTTCAACAGCTAAACCTATTTCTCGGCTTTTTTCATAAACTTCGGCTAATCCGAAATATGCAAGTGCATATTTTGGATTTATTTCTATTGCTTTTGTATAAAAAGCTTTTGCCTGTTCGAAATTATTGTTTATTTTATATATATCACCTATTTTGGAATATGCAAAAGTTGCCTTAGGAGACAATTCTATTACCGTAAGTAAATCTTTTATAGCGGAATCATATTTTTTTATTTCAACATACGCTTCCGCTCTCAATAAGTATCCCTGAGAATCTTTATAATTAAAATCTATTGCCTGGTTCAACTCTGAAATAGCTTCCTCGTATTTTTGTTTTCTAAAACTTATATTTCCTCTGTTTAAGTGTATCATACTGGCAGATACATTTATTTTTCTGTCTTCTTTTGCTATCTCGGAATTTTTACCTATATCCTCAATATTAACGCTGATAACAGGCTCAGTTTTCTGTTCAACAACAACTTCTTTATTCGGTTGTTCCGTATTCGGGGTTGCTTCCTGTTTTGTTTCCTGTTGTATTTCCGGTTGTACATCTTGTTGTATTTCTTGCTGTGAGTTTTCTTCATCGGCAACAACTTTTTCTTCAGGAACAATATACTGTTTTACATCCGTTCCTAAAGATTCCGCTTGTGCAAAATCCTTTTCGGCTTCTTTATTTTTTCCAAGTTTTTTATATAATTGTCCTCTTTTTAAATAATATGCACCGTTTTTATCGTCAAGTTGTATCAATTTAGAACAATTATTTACGGCATCATCCAATTTATCACTTTTTTCAAAGAAATCTATTTTATCCAAAAATAAGTCTTTATCTTTTGAATTTATTTTTGTTGCTTTTTCAAAATCCTGCGAAGAAAGTTTTACATTGTTCAACCCATGATATATTTTTGCTCTTAACCAATAATATCTATAATCCGATGAATCCATATTAACGGCTTTGTTTAAAAAGTCCAATGCCGCTTTTAAATTTTGTTGATAAAAACAAGATTTAGCCAACATATAGAAAAGAATTTTATTCTTGGTACCTTTTTCCAATGCTCTTGTTAAATATTTTATTGCACTATCGAAATCTCCTGTTTCGGCAAAACTTACTCCCAAATAAAAATCCGTAACTTTATCTTGTTTTTTAGCTTCATATATTGAAATCAACAAAGATATAACTTCGTGATATTTTTTCAATTGGAAAGCTACCGTAGCCAACAAGAACTTATTATCTATTTTAGTTTCAAAATCGCTGACCTGTTTTATATCATCATAGGCTTCGGAATATTTTGATTGTTTAATATAATAATTTATTCTCGACAAATAAGCTCTATTGTATCCCGGATCATAATCCAATGCGGAATCTATATCTTTGAGATAGTTTGCATAATCTTTTATTTCATAATACAGCAATGCTCTTTCAAAATATAAATCCGCGTCAACCAAATCGGAATCAATAACTTTATTAATACACTGTATTGCATCTTTATATTTTTTCAATCCGTTAAATGCTTTAGCTTTACTTCTATAAATTTCAGGACCTATATTTTTATCGTATTTAATTGCCATATCATAATCTTTAACGGCATCTTTAAATTTTGATTGTTCTAAATATAAATCTCCTCTCTTTTGGTAATAAAAGGAGTTTGTTTTATCCTCTTTTATAAGTTTATCTAACTGAGCGATACTTGTAAAAGAAACTTCTTCCTGTTTAGGTTCCCGAATATCAGAAACATTATTGTCAACAACAGTTTGTTGAACATTATTAACAACGAAATTGTTTTCTTCTTTTACAACATCCGTCGCAGCAACAGTATTTTCATTAATAGTATTAAATTTATTATTATCCGTATTTGAAGAACTCGTATTTACACTTGTATCTGCATTCGTGTCCGCAGCGGCCGTATTTATAATCGGGGTTGTATTTATGTTAACATTTTCCTGTTGCGGTATCTGTTGTATATTTTGTTCCGTCATATTATTATTAAAATTAATGCCATTATTAGCTTCTTCTTCTTTAATAGCAGCCGGTTCCTGCGGTTTTTCTTCGGGTATTACTTCTTCAACCGTTTTTTCTTCCGGCACAGACGGTTGTTTTTTAAAATTTTCCGTCTCTTTTCTTTCCGCGGTAAAATCTTGAACTATCGTTACTGTTTTTCCGATTTCTTCAATTTCTTTTTCAAGAATTTCTTTAGGTTCTTCGGTTTCAATATTTTCTTCAACGATTTTTGTACGTTTCGCGGAACCTTTTGCATTCTTTCTTCCTGCAGAAACGACAGATATCTTATTCTTTTTTTCTTTTGTTTTTTTCTTTTCTGAATAGAAATATCTTTTTGTATCCAATATTTCTCTGTCTAAATCCAAAACATTATTTTCACTCAGCATTTTCAACGCAATGTCATAATTTTTTATTGCGTCGATTATTTCACCTTTGTTTCTGTTTATTATTCCTTTATAAAAATAAACATTAGGATTAACATCTTCCGTATTCAATAAAAATTCTATATCCGCCAATGCTTCGGGATAAGCTTTCATCTTAATATATACTTTTATCCTTTTTAAATAAAATTCTTCTTTTTCGGGATTTAATGTTATTATTCTCGTATAATCCATAAGAGCTTTAGGATAATCACCGAGCTTAAAATAAGAATCCGCTCTTAAAATTAAAACGTGTATATTATCTTGCCTTTCATCTAAAAAGACTGTTGCAAAATTAATACAAGATTCATATTCTTCTTTTAAAAATTTAATTTGGATATTCAATAATTCGGCATCTTGATTTTTATTGTCGATTTCCAACACACTGACAATATCACTTTCGGCCTCATCATACATTTTTTTATTTACAAATATTTTTGCTCTTCGAATATAAGACTCAACATCGTTTTGGTTCTGTTCCAAAATTTTGTTTAAATCGTCCAAAGCTTCGTCGTCATAACCGGATTTCACCAAAGCAACCGCTCTTTTTTTATAAACCGCAACATCGGCATATCCCAAAGAAACGGCCTTATCGAAATATTCAAGTGCCGTGGTGTTTTCCATTGTATTAAGATAACATACACCCAAATAGAAATTAGTTTCCTTCAACAAATATTGTGCTTTAAGTGTTTGTTTAAAATCATCTATGGCAATTTTATAATCTCTGCTTTTAACATAAGAAATTCCTCTCCAATAATACGCTTCTATTATCGTAGGGTCTTTCTCTATTACATCCGTAAAATATTTTATTGCCGCATCATATTTTTCCAATTTGAACAATGTTAATGCATAAGCAAAAAGCATTTCCGACAAATCGTATGAAAGCTCTATCGCTTTGAAGAAATATTTTTCCGCGGCAAGATAATCTTCCGTAAAAAAGTAACACAAACCGCAACAATACAACAATTCAGGTGTTTTGCTTCCGTCGATTTCTATTGCCTTTTTGAAATTATCTATAGCACTATTATAATCTTCGTTTAAAACACTCATATATCCTAAAAAGGCAAAACTTATGAAATTTTTATCCATAAATTCTACAGCTTGCAAAATTTCTTCATATGCTTTCTGGGTTTTATCTTGCGATAAGAGAATGCTTGCTTTTTCAATATAAGCCGGACCGAAAGAATAATCCAAATCTATCGACTCGGAATAATCTTTCAAAGCTTTATCATCCAACCCTTGTTCTTTATGTAAATTTCCTAAATTGTAATATGCATAACAATCTTCAGGCATTTTTTCTATAGCTTCTTTGAAACATGCCTCTGCTTCATCTTCTTCCAATTTTTTTCTGTGGGCAAGCCCCTTATTATTCAAAATATAAACATCTTCCGGTTTTAATTTTAAAGCAACTTCAAAATCTTTTATTGCATCATCCAAAGATTCTATATTCGTGTAAGTTATACCTCTGTTACAAAAAGCATAAGCATCCGTAGGATTTAATTCTATAGCCTTAGTAAAATCTTTTATTGCTTCCTGATATTGAAACAAACCTCTGTGCGCCATTGCTCTGCCGTAAAATGCGGATTCTATGTAAGAATTTAATTCTATTGCCTTATCGAAATATTTTATGGCTTCATCAAATAAATTTTGAAATACTCTTATACTCCCCAATGTCGTATATACACTCGGATTTTGCGGATTAAGCTCTATTGCGGTTTTAAAATCTTGTTCCGAAAGATCAAACTCTTTCAAGAAAACATAAGTTTCTCCTCTTGCTATAAAAGCAAAAGTAAAGTTTTTATCCAATTCTATGGCTTTTGAAAAATCTTCTATGGCGTTTTTGTAATCCGTCTTCTTGTGATATGCTAAACCTCTGTTATAATATACTGAGGCATCTGTGGGATTGTAAGCTATTTTCGATGTGTATAAATGTATTTGGTTGTCCAAATCTTTTTTTTGTTGCGAAGTTAAAATTTTGTTAATACTGATTTTATATTTTTCAGGATAAAACTCCATATCTTCTATAAGCTTTTTTATAAAAGAATTTATACTTTTCTTATAATCAACCGTCATTCATATTCTCCCATAACTTATTTCTTTTTGATAAATGTGCCTACTACCAATCCTATAAACATTCCGGTAATAATACCCATCAAAATATCGGTAATACCTATTACGGCAATAAAAATTCCAAATACCGCACCGGCCAATAAACCGACAACATCATATGTCTTTTGTTTGGGCTCTGATTCAGCTTCCCGAATCAAATCATCATTACTCATTTCTTCTTGATTTATTTCTTCGTTATTTTCCATACTTTACACTCGTAAACTTTTCTTTATATTATACCATTATACCTATTGTATTTTCAACAAGTTTTTCACTTTTTCCAAAACTTCTTCTTTCGTTATTTTCGGATCTTCAAACTGTAAGTTTTTTATATATTTTTTTACATCATTTATCCACTTTCCGGCCGGTTTGTTAAAAATTTCAATTAATTCATTTCCGTTAAACAAATCTTCTTTCGGCATTAACATATTTTTTTGTTTCAAACTTTTAACCCTGTCAAAAAGTTCACCGTCAAAATTTTTTGTATCGGCAACGGTTAACAATCTTATGTTATCTATATCTTCTCCTAATTTATTGGCAAATCTTCTTACCGAAGAATCTTTCCAACTTGTATCATACATTTTAGGATACATGTGATTTTCTATCAGGAAACACACTTTTTTTATAAAATCCGCAGAATATTTTAATCTGACCAAAATTTGTTTTGCCAATTTTGAACTTATTGTTTCATGATTTATAAAAGAAATTTTGCCGTCCTTTTCGGATTTTGTTTTTACCTTTCCTATATCGTGCAACAAAGCTGTCATTCTTAAAAGCAAATCGGGTTTTATATTATCCAAAACATCCATGGTATGCCCGTAAACATCCTTATCATGATAAGGTTTCGGCTGTTCAACATTTTGATTTTGTTTAAGTTCCGGGAATAAAATATTAAGTAAACCCGTATCGTCTAACATATTAAACGCTCTCGAAGGTTTTTCGAGCAATAATATTTTGTTTATTTCTTCCGCTATTCTTTCACCGGAAACAATTTTTATTCTTTCAACATTATTCTTCATACTTTGATAGGTTTTGGATTCTATTGTAAAATTCAACTGGAAGGATTGCCTTACGGCTCTTAATATTCTCAACGGATCCTGCTCGAAAATTATATCGGATGCCGTTTCATCGGTTACTCTTATAATTTTATCTTTTATATCTTCCAAACCTTTTTTTGTTAAATCCAGCAATTGAAAATCATTTAATCTTAAAAACAAAGCATTAACGGTAAAATCTCGCCTTAATGCATCTTGTTCCAATGTCCCTATTTCCGTTTTTGGATTTCTTGAATTTTTATCATAATACTCTTTTCTGGGCATTATAAACTCTATTTCTTTATTTTCTATAAGAAGCTTTGATGTTGCAAACTTTTCAAATGTAACAGGAGGATGTATTTTTAATTTTTCTGCAACCACTTTGGAAAATTCTATACCGGCATTTTCCCCTTCAACCATAATATCCAAATCGTTCGGTTGTCTGTTTAAAATAATATCCCTCACGAAACCACCCACAGCATAAATAATAAAATTGTTATCTTTTGCTATTTCGATAAGTTTTTCAACAACAGATTGATAGGTTTGAGGTATTCTCAAAGAGTTCATTTTTATATTCTGAATTTAACCGAAAAAAATATTTTTTTACACAAAAAAAAAGAAACTAATTCCATAATTTCTAATCACAGGAAAAAGTAACTTCTTCAATTTAAACATATTGAAAGGATACGGAGAGAGAGGGATTCGAACCCTCGATAGAGTTCCCCCTATAGCAGTTTTCGAGACTACCGCCTTCAACCACTCGGCCATCTCTCCCCATAAGAGAGCTAAAAAATTTTCAAATAAACATTTATTCCTTGTTAGAAAAATTATCTATTATCTTCGGTTCGTCTGTAAGAGAACCGTTTAATGTCAAGCTCTTATCCGCTCCACCGCTTTCTATTACAGCCGTAAATTTATCATCATCGGCCGTAGTAATTTTATAAGCAGTAAAATATTTATTACTTCTTGCATCAATACCTAATACCGTGGTATTTCCTTCACCGTTAGCATTCGAGGTTGCATAAAAATGACCGTTTCTTGAATAATAAACTTGCTCTGCAGCATTAATTTCGGCTAATAATGCTTTACCTTCAGTTGCCATACTTTTTCTTACATATCCTCTGTAAACCGGAACTGCGGCCAAAGCTAAAATACCCACTATAGCTATTGTTATCACCACTTCCGGCAAAGTAAAACCTTTTATTTTTATCATATAACAACCTCTCTGCAAAACAAATATCACATTAAACTCACACAATATTATAATACAAACTACCTTTTTTTTCAATATCTTTTAACACAATACTCATGAGTTTAAATCGTTCATTTTTAAAAAGATTTTTGATATTTTTCTGTTATAAGGATAGTTCTCAATATACTTATAAACGATTGAATACAAATATCCGTTTTTTGCAAAAACATCTTGCTTATTTGTTTTGGCATTGTTATATACGGTTATTATATAATTTTCGATATATTTCGGATTACCTGACAGTTTGACGGCTTTATCCAAATATTCTATTTCCTGATCTTTAGGCATATTTTTAGAAAAAGTATAATATCTCCAAGCCATAACATTTCTGCAAGAAATAAATATTACACAAATTATCAATAAACAAAATACTATCTTAGATAATATCCCGTTTCTTAAATTAAAAGTTTTTTTATCCTTATAAAAAGAAACCGAACACAATGTTGCCAAACAAATAAGGAATAACATTGCATTTGCCGGAATATGAAAATGAAAATCGACAAAACTTCCGATACAAATTGAACAACAGGCCGAAAATGAACCTATAAACAAAATCTTTTTCTTATACGATAAAAATTTTATTCTCCTTAAGAAAATAAATATAAGAACAAAAATAAGTAATAAAAATATTGCATAAGCCGGATATCCGACATCCAACAACAATTCCAACCAATCATTATGTAAATATTCAGGATATGCTTTTAAATCTTCTTTCAAATATTTATCTATGAGTATAGGAAAAGAAGCAAAACCTATTCCCGTAACAGGATAATCTTTCAAAATATCAAAAGACATATCATAAAGTTTTAATCTTGTTGCTTCAGACATTCCCGTAGTTCTTTGACTGTAAGCATTGATTGCATCTATATTTTTGTATATGGCAAAAGAAGATACCGCCAATATAGCAAGCACAAATAAAATTTTATAAAGTTTCTGCTTAATGTTGTCCGAAAAATGATAAACATATAAAAGCATAAATATAAATACAGAAACAAATGTTGCTAACATCGCTCCTCTGGAGCGAGTCAAAATAACGCTTATTAACAGCATCAACGATACTGTTATCAGCACAATTTGTTTAATTACAAAATCATTTTTTTTATTTTCAATTAAATATTTTTGATATCTTAAGAAATTATAAATTAACAAAGCTAAGGATACAAAAAACGACATTGACAAAAATATTCCGGCATTGTTTCTGTTTGTAAACGGTCCGAAATTACCCAGGCTTTCCGTTCCTAAAAAGAATTTGATATATTCGCCCTTCGGGAAACAAAGCCCTATCATCATCACAACAGCCGAAACCGTTAATGTTAAATATAAAAGTTTTTTTATTTTTGCAGAATCATGAAAAATTTGATTAACAATTATAAAAAACATCATATAGGTAAATATGGAATTCAGTTCTTTAAGTGTGTGAAAAGGTGAAACCGTAAACGGTATAAAATCTTTTTGTTGTAATATTGTATGATGATTTAATATCTGAACAACTGCTAACAAAATAAATATTACAAAGATAATGTTTACCGATAATGCCGGAAAAGTAAAAGAAAGGTTTCTTTTAGTAAACAAAAGATATGCGAATATAAAGGAAACTACCGATTGAAAAATAAAAAATGCCCAAGGTTCCGTTCCCGCAAAACTCAAAGGCACAAAAAAAATTAGTATTGAAAGAAGCAATTTAACAAACATTATTCAAATAAAATATCCGCTATTGAAAATACAGGTCCGTCTTTACAAGCCATTTTATAAGCATTTTTTATTTTAACGGCACACCCCTGACAATTACCGACACCGCAAGCCATTTTTTGTTCCAAAGATGCATATCCGGGAATATTTTTATCTTTTGCGATTTCCGCAACTTTTTTCATCATCGGGGTAGGTCCGCAAACGTAAATAGCACTGTTTTGTTGAACTTGTTTTGCCAACAAATCCGTAACAAAGCCTTTGTATCCGTAAGAGCCGTCCTCGGTGGAAATATTTATTTTCCAACCCATTTTTTCAAACTCGGTTAAACACATCAATTCTTCTTTTTTTCTTACACCGTAATACAAACTACCGGATTTATTTAAACAACTTGCCAAAAAGTGAATTGATGCCACTCCCGTTCCGCCGGCAACAAGTACGGGTTCGACATTATCTTTTATATCTAACGGATATCCCTGACCTAACGGACCTAAAACTTTTACAAAACTTCCTACCGGCAAGTTTGCCAAAATATCGGTTCCTTTACCTACAACTTTATACAAGAAAGAAACCGTTCCCGTATTTTTATCAACGGAATATATACTCAACGGTCTTCTTAAAAAAACTTTTTCCAAGCCTATCATACAAAATTGTCCTGCACAAGCTGCAGATGCTATTTCTTTTGATACGATGGAAAATTTATAAAAATTCAAACAAATATTTTTATTCTCGGTTATTTCTAATTGATAATCCCATCTTTTAATGTCCAAACTATTTTTCCTCCTACTATAGTCATTACGGCACAACCTTTAAACTTTCTTCCGATAAAAGGAGAATTCTTGCTCTTAGACAAAATATCTTCTTTTTTAAATTCGTATTTTTGTTCCAAATCTATAATTGTTATATCGGCAACGGAACCCGGTTTCAAAGTTCCTCTTCCCGACAATGAAAATATTTTTGCGGGATTTGTTGTCATTTTTGCAATTGCCTGTTCAAATGTTAAAACTTTTTTATCTACAAGTTCATTTAAAACCAAACATAATGCAGTTTCAAAACCTATAATTCCGAACGGTGCATTATCGAATTCTCTGTTTTTTTCTTCTTGAGTATGCGGAGCATGATCGGTTGCAATACAATCGATAGTTCCGTCTTTTAATCCTTCTTTAATTGCTTCCACATCTTTGTGTGTTCTTAACGGAGGATTCATTTTAAAATTTGTGTCGTAATTTTGAACATAATCATCGGTTAACGAAAAATAATGCGGGCAAGTTTCGCAAGTAACATTTAAACCTTTTTTCTTTGCTTGTCTTACAAGTTCTACGGAACCTGCAGTTGAAACATGTGCTATATGAAGTTTTCCGCCGGTAAGTTCGCAAAGCATTATATCTCTTGAAACCATTATTTCTTCACTTTGGTTGGGAATACCTCTGAGTCCGAATATCATGGAATTTTTGCCTGCATTCATAACACCGTTTTTAGACAATTCTTTATCTTCACAATGAGATATTACAGCCAAATTAAACATCTTTGTATAATCCAATGCTCTTCTCATGACTTGAGAATTTGCAACGGGTACTCCGTCATCGCTTACGGCTACAATTCCGGCTTTTTTTAATATTCCTATTTCGGCTAACTCTTCACCCTGTGAACCTTTTGTAATACATCCTATCGGGAAAACATTTACTTTTCCTTCTTTTTGAGCTTTCATAAGAATATATTCTACCGACGGAGCATTATCGGTAACCGGCTTTGTGTTAGGCATACAAAATACGGTTGTAATACCGCCTTTTGCCGCTGCCATTGTTCCCGTTTTAATAGTTTCTTTTTCTTCTTGTCCCGGTTCTCTTAAATGAGAATGAACATCAATTAATCCGGGAACAGCAACTTTATTTTTACCGTCGATTACTTTTTCCGGTTTAGCGGAAAGTTTATCAACTATCTTGCCGTTTTCAATAAATATATCACCGACTTTATCAACTTTACAGGTAGGATCAACTATTCTTATATTTTTGATTTGAATTAACATGTATGTTTCCTCCCTTGTTTGTTTCTTGCCAGTGCCAACAAATGCAATACCGCCATTCTGATTGCAATACCGTTCGTTACCTGCTCGTTAATAACCGATGCCGGGCTGTCCGCAACTTCGTCATCAATTTCCGTTCCTCTGTTCATCGGTCCGGGATGCATAATCAAAACATCCGGTTTGGCATTTTTAAGTCTTTTTTCCGTAACCTGATAAAGTTCATTATATTCATGTTTGGACGGGAAAAAAGCGCCCTGTTGTCGTTCCATTTGTATTCTTAAAATATTTACGACATCAACATCTTTCATAGCTTCATCCAAATCGTAAAACACTTCCACACCTAAAGAGGATATACTTTTCGGTATCAATGTCGGCGGTCCGACAACTCTGACTTTTGCACCGAATTTTGTTAATGCCCAGATATTTGATCTTGCAACTCTGCTGTGTAAAATATCTCCTACCAACAAAACTTTTAAGCCTTCGATTTTTTTCTTTTTATCGTACATTGTATAAAGATCCAAAAGGCCTTGTGTCGGATGTTCATGAAAACCGTCTCCCGCATTTATAATCGAAGCATTTAAATTTTTCGCGAGAAGTTCGGGCGCTCCTGCACAAGTATGTCTTATTATTATAATATCGGCTTTCATTGCTTCGAGAGTTTTAGCGGTATCTACCAAACTTTCACCTTTAACAAAACTCGATGTTTTCGGTGCAATACTTATAACATCGGCAGATAATCTTTTTGCAGCAACCTCAAATGATGTTCTTGTTCTCGTAGAAGGTTCACAAAACAAAGTTACAACGGTTTTTCCGATAAGTGCCGGAGCCTTTTTGATTGACCTGGTAAACATATTTTTGAAAGGCTTTGCCGCATCAAGAATTGTTTGAATTTCTTTTTTGTCCAAATGTTCCAAACCGAGAAGATCTTTTCTGTTAAAAGACATTTTAGCCTCTTTTTATTCTTTATTATTAAGTTTATTTTCTAAAAATTTTATTTTATTTTGAAAAAAAGTTTTAAGTTCTGTTAATTTTTCCGCTGCCTTATACGATTCTAATGCTTTGGCATATTCTTCTTTTGTTTCCAAAAACTGTCCTTTAATTGTATGTGCCCAATATTTATTATTATCGTTATATTTTTCTTTTTCTATTACGGTATCTAAGTCTTTTACAGCTTCTTCTTCTTTTATTCCCAATTCAAGTCTTAATTCCGCTCTGGTCCTTATGTACAAATAGTAATTCAAAGTTTTATCTCCGAATTCAATCGCTTTTTCAATATCTTTTAAAGCCTCTTGTTTTTTCCCTACCTCTTTTTCATAAAATGCCTTGGTATAATAATATTCAGGTTTTTTGGTGATTTCCAAGGCTGCAGATACATCTTTAAGAGCATCATCATATTTCTTCATATAAAAATTGTATTGTGCTCTCTCATAAATATAGTCTGAATTTTTTGAATCTAACTTTATTGCTTCATCACAACATTTTACGGCATTATAAAAATCTCTGACAGAAGCAAAAACAGAAGCTTTTTGAGAATAGTATTTTGCTTGAGTATTATCTAAAGATATCGCCTTATCGATATCATCCTTTGCACCTTGCAAATCGAGACTCTCCGCATAAGATTTATACTCTCCCTTAAGAGGTGTATGTTGCTTTATTTGAGACATTAAAAAATAAAGTTCCGCTTTACTGGATTTTCTATTACATAAACTTATTGCTTTTTCCAAATAATCAAAACTTTCTTCTCTAAGCGGATTTTCTCTCACCTGCACCAATAATTGTCTGATTTTAATATATTCTTTTTCGGAAGGATCTATTCCGGCAGCATCTACATCTATAACGGCATATACTTGAGCAAACGCCATCAAAAAAAACATAAACACTAACAAACTTGTCATAAGTTTTTTCATATAATATTCCCCTTTTCTTGGTATATTATTTATCGTCCGCTACAACTTTATCATCAACAGATACCTCATCATCCATATCAACGCAAATCCTGTTTTTTGTATGATGCACAAGACCTACAAAGTCCGGCTGTATGGGAAGTTCTCTGTATCCTCTGTCAACCAAAACCGCCAACTTAATTGATTTCGGTCTTCCGAAATCTTTTAACACATCCAATGCGGAACGAATTGTTCTGCCGGTATATAAAACATCGTCAACTAAAATTATATTTTTATTATTTATGTCGCACGGGATATTCGTATCTTTTATTGTAGGAATATCCGCACCTGCTTCCTGTAAATCATCCCTGTAAAGAGTTATATCCAATATTCCGAAAGGTATTTGTTCTTTCATATTTTTTATATTTTCTATTTTTCTTGATAATCTCTTGGCAACGGTAACACCTTTTGTTTGAATACCTATAACGATAATATCGTCTATTTTCTGTTTTATAATTTCGTTAGCTAATTTTTCGATTGTAGAATCTATCTGTTTTGAATTTAAAATTTCCATGATAACTTTCCCTTAATATATATTGTCATATATTATATAAAAAAAATAATGATTTATAAATAACATTTTCGGCTACTTATAAATCATTATAATTTAATAAAAAAGATAAACAGTTTAAATATTTTCCAAAAGCTTTTCCGCTTGCTGTTCCGGCAAAGTTTCCACATCTCTAAGTTTTCTTTCTATTGCCCTTGTTCTGACACCTGCATTATCTATTTCTTTACTTGCACTTTCCAATTTTCTCTTGGTTGCATCTAAAACATCCCCGAACTTACCGAATTCAGTTCTAACTGCCCTTAAGATGTTCCAAACATTGTCTGTTTGTTCTTGTATAGCAAGTGTTCTGAAACCCATTTGCAAACTGTTTAAAAATGCTCCCAAAGTTGTAGGTCCCGAAATTGTTATTGAAAAATCGTTTTGAATTTGTTGTATAAGTCCCGGAATTCTTAATATTTCCAAATAAAGTCCTTCAAAAGGCAAAAACATTACGGCAAAATCCGTCGTATAAGGAACCGATATATATTTATCTTTAATATCTTTTGCAAAATTTCTTATATCCGTTACCAACTTTTTCTTATCGGACTCAATAGCATTTTTATCTGCCAACTCATAATCCTGCAACAATTTTTCGTATGCTGTCGTGGGAAATTTTGAGTCTATAGGTAAATATATAAACTTTTCTTCACTTTCTTTAGACGGAAGTTTCACCGCAAATTCTACCACTCCCGAAGGATTGGACGGATTAGGGTGAGCATTTTTTTCATATTGGGATACAGTTAAAATTTGAGATAACAATGCTTCAAGTTGAACTTCCCCCATAGTGCCTGCAACTTTTACGGAAGTTAATGCTCTTTTTAATCCTCCGACATCGTTTGCTATTGACTGCATTTCACCCAAACCTTTTTGAACTGATTCCAATTGTTTACTTACAAGTTCAAAAGAAGAGTTTAATCTTTTTTCCAATGTAGATTGCAATTTTTCATCAACGGTAAGTCTCATTTGTTCCAACTTCTTCTCGTTGCTGTCTTGAATATTTTTCAAACTTGTTTGAACAGTTTCTTTTTGTTTATCCAAAGATTCTTGCGTGTTTTTTGAAAGGGTATCGAACTTGGCATTTATGGAATTTTGAAAATTCATCAATGTATCCTGATTTTCTTTTCTTGATGCTCTTTCGTTTTCCGTTGATTCTCTTCTGCTTCTCTCAAACTCATCTTTAAAACCTTTTTCGTAAGAATCTAACTTTTTTTCGTAATCGTCAAATTTTTTATTTATAACATCTTGATTTGAATTTTTATTTTTTAATAAGACTAATAAGATTAAAATTAAGTTTATTGAAACTAAAATAATCAATGCTGTTAACATTTTTTACTCCTTGTCAGTATGTTTTTATATTATAATAAATTTTTATATTTTATATTCAAAAAAATCTTTTTTGAACTTAATCAAATTTCTTATCATATTCATACTGCCCCTGCTGCCGTTATGTATAACAATTCCCATATCACAATATTTTGCCATTTCGTAGTTTCTTATAACTCCGGCCGAGTTTCCGTATTTATTCCAATCCGGTTTAAATACCGTTACGGGAATATTATTGTTCTTGGCATAAATTTCGGCTAATGTATCAACACCTTTGGCACCGCCGGAAACTATTTCGTCATCCTGTGTTATTTTATAACCGGATAACTTTATTGCTTCAAACAAAATATTTATATCTGTTATGGTTCTGCTGCCTGCGATTACTATTTTCATGATTATATTTTACAACCTCACAACGACAACAGTATGTCGCGATTTTTTTAGAAATTTATAAAAAAAAGGCAAAAAAAACAGCGGGCAACGGGAATCGAACCCGCATCACGAGCTTGGGAAGCTCGGGTTTTACCACTAGACTATGCCCGCAATAACGACAATTTATAATTTACAATTTACAATTTATAATTAATCACTAACTACGAGATCCCGCATCAAGTGCGGGATGACAGAACGACAATACGACAACTTATAATTTACAATTTACAATGTATAATTGACGACTAAAACTTTTAAATTTTTCATTTGAAAAGCATGATTAAAGCCGTCTATGAGTGCAGAAAAATTTAGAGCAAAAATTATAGATCTAAAAATTTTTAAACCGCTGATGTTTGAGCTTTTTTCGTTTCATTAGTCTGTTAGAAAAAAGCGAGTTCTGCGGTTGGCTTTAAATTTTTCAAACGAATGGCTTTTGTGCTTGAAAATGAGAAATTTTAAAAGAACCTACTACTTATGTAATTTTATGTTTTTTCTTCAGTACTGTCAATTGATATTTAGCATATTTCAATGCTTGTTTTTTATCTTTTATTCTGCCTTCTTCGTAAGCATTGTTTATATACTTTAACAACTCACCTATAATCTTGCCCGGTTTAAGATGAAATTCTTTCATTAAAACATTGCCGTCTAAAATTTTATCTTTGGGTTTCTTGTTAATAAAATCAAAATAACCGAATATCAATTTGGCAACGGATTTTTCCTGTTGCTGTAACACTTTTTTCGGATACACTTTTTTCTTTAATGTTTTATATGAATGCCAATCCGACATTGCCATTATTAAAAGGTCCGGAGTGTTTTCTTTTATATCTCTGAACAATCTCATCTGTGCTCTGTTTGTTATGACTTCCGATTTTGCCAAATTCGAAGGCCTCATATGTTCGGATATTATAGCTTTTGCAAAATCTATTTCTTTGTTGCTCATTTTCAATTCTTTCATTATTTGTGCGGTTTTTTTCGCGCCCAATTCTTCGTGACCCAAAAATCTCATTTTGTTGTCCATTCTTTTAGCACATTCTGGTTTTGCACAATCATGAAATATTGCAATAAACTTTAACAGATTTTTTTTATTTACATTCTCGGAAAACGGTTCGTTCAAATGTTTTTCCAAAACATCTTTTGATTTCGGAAAATATTTGTCTAATTTTATAAATATGTTTTCCAATGCTTCATATGTTTGGAAACAATGTTGAAAAAGACCTTTCGGATGATAATAAAAATTCTTTGCGGATTTTTTCATTTTGGTTATTACGGGAAACATCTTTTCCAAAAGTCCGCACTCATCCATCATAGCAATATATTGCGCGGATTTTTCATTGTTTAATATTCTGAACAACTCGTTCTTTATTCTTTCACCGGCAACCGTAGTAATTTTCGAAGAAGATTTTTTTATTAATGTTAAAGTTTCTTTTGAAATTTTAAATTTATATTCACCGGCAAATCTGAATGCTCTTAACATTCTTAAAGGATCATCATTAAAAACGGTCTTTGAAACTGTTTTTATTTCTTTCTTTTTTAAATCTTTTAATCCGCCGAAATAATCTGTTATATTTTTCTTAATATCGTCAAAATCTTCTATTTTTACGGCTAAAGCATTTATTGTAAAATCTCTTCTCGACAAATCTTCTTTAATATTTTTCCCCTGCACAACCGAAACATCTATATATTCCAATTCCGGATTATTAAATACCGCAACTCTGTATATTTGTAAATCGTCGTGCAATTTAAAACATTTACCGTTTATTTTTTTTGCCAATTTCTTTGCAAAGTTTTCAGATTTTTCCGAAACGGCCAAATCTATATCCAAAGATTTTTTCTTTAACAAAAAATCTCTTAAATATCCGCCGACAACATAAACATCGGTTTTAGTTTCTTTGGCAAGTTTTATAACTTCATTTATTTCTTTAAGCACTTTAAATTACTCCATTAAGTATGTTGCATTAATAAGTTCGTTTATATAACCGTTAGTTTTATCACTTTTTATTTCTTCAATGTTTTCATATTTTACCATATTTCCGTTTTGCAGTATCAAAATTTTATCCGATATCTTAAAAGCAGCGGAAATATCGTGTGTAATAAATATAATATTTGTTTTTTGTTCCTTTTTTATTTTATAAAAAATATCCATTATTAAAGATTGATTTATAACATCAAGCGAAGCAAAAGGTTCGTCGGCAATCAAAATTTTAGGACTTTTCAACAATGCTCTTGCGATTGCAATTCTTTGTCTTTGCCCGCCGGAAAACTGGTGCGGATATTTATCGAATATATCATCTTCTTTCATATCAACAAGTGCAAGTTTTTCATTTATAAAATCTTTTTTGTTTTTTATATCTTCGTCAACAGCTTCGTATAAAGAATAGCCTATCGTAAGTTTCGGATTAAACGAAGCATACGGATTTTGGAATATCATTTGAACAGTATTTGAAAGTTCCTGCTTTTTATAATCTAAAATATTTTTGTTATCTATTTTTACTGTACCGTCATCAAACGGTAACAAAGAACAAATTATTTTTGCAAGAGTTGTTTTTCCCGAACCGCTTTCACCGATAACAGAAAGAACTTTATCTTTTTCCAACTCGAAAGAAATATTGTTCAATGCAACAAAATCTTTTTCTTTCTGAAAAAGAGAAGAATTCTTTTTATAAATTTTAGTTACATTTTCTACTTTTAACATTTTTATATTTAAACCATATTAAAAAGCATATTTTACACCAAGGTTAAGTCCGGCACCCTGTCTTGATCCAATTTTTCCGTTTACTTCTGCATAGAAGCTCCATGGAGTTGATGAAAAATCCTTTCCTATACCTATTCCGCATTCATAGTAAGGATCCATTGTCAATGCTTTTACTGATTTACCGTTTACTTCCGTTGCTGCTTCTCCGGTATTAAAACTTGCACTTATTAAACCGTACGGTGTCCAACCATTGTTCAATTCCAAACTTGCTTTCACTCCCGGTTCTATATGCACATTATTTATATCTTCCGCACTTACTTTGTTTCCCTGTGCATTTGTAAATTCTTTTGTGTTTATTCCTACATATGCAACCATCAAGTTAGGTTCTATTATCCAATCACTTCCGACTTCAAAATTATATCCGGCTTTTACGGCTGCAGCATAACTTACCATATCCGTATCATCACTTCCAAAATCGGTATCCGTAGTTGCTTTTCCCAACTCCGCATTTATAGTTGCACCGATATAATAACTATCTCTTATCAACATTCCGGTTGCTCCGATACAATAACCGGTATTATTAATTTTTATACTTTCTAACTCTTGTTTTGAACCGTTATATCCGAAATATAAGGCTACAATTTTATCGTCAGCTACCGGCAAATCTATTCCGGCTATGGTCCCATATATTGTTGTATCTATATCTTTATCAAGCCCTGTTAATTTCATTGTTTCATTTGCGGCATATGGTCTTACCCATGCACCTCTTTGTATTTTATTATCACTTTCAAAAACTTGGTTTGTAGTCGATGCATATAATTTAGAAGTTTGAGCACTATTTTGTTTTTTACTTTTTGTTCTGGTATCCATACCGACAAAAGCTTGATTTATTGTTGCCATCTTCGAGAAAGAGCCGCCTACTAAACCTAAAATATCTGCTGCATGCACCAACGGATTTCCTATTGATGTTTTTGTGAATGTTATATTTCCGGTAGATTCATCGTACTTAATATTGTACTTATACAAATCCGAAGATGCAGAACCTATCGTTTCTACTTCGTTTTTTATTTCATGTGTTTTAATGAACTCCAAGTCTACTTTATCCTTTTCTGTATCGGATATTATATTTATTGCATTTACTTTTATCCTTTTTTGATCATCATTATAATAGCCATCAGTTGATATTGTATCCATTTCTTCATTTTCTAAATCTGCATCTACGGAAATATTCATCTTTCCGTTTATTTGCAAATTTTTAAAAGCCATTTCTTCTACAACATTGTTTGCAATATTCATTGTTAAATTGTCTATTGTTGTTGAACCGGAAAACCATTTTCCGTTTTCTCCTATAATGATTGTTCCTGCATAAATATTTACATCCCCGGAAAAACCGGACATATCTTCATTTAATATTATCGTACCTGATGCATCCGAGATTGTTCCGGACTTGTTGATATTCAATTCGGAAGTTGCAAAAACAGATCTTATTTTATCGTTAAATGTTATCTTAGCATCCTTACTTGCAAATAAATTTATTTTTCCTGCTCCAATTCCATCATCGTCCGCACAAATTGCACAAGAACCGTTATCATCCGTATTTCCGTCAAAAAGGATATCGTTTGTGTTTGCTATCAAATTAACTGTTCCTTTAGTATATATTGCTCCGCCACTTCTTGCCGAATTATTTTTAAACAGTGCTCCATCTTTTATTGTTAAGGTAGAATCGCTTCCGTTTGATATCGCCCCGCCATAAGCATTACTTACATTGCCTTCGAATATAACATTTGCTCCTATCTCAATATTCCCTTTTATCTCATGATTAAAGGCATCTCTTCTATTACTTATCGCCCCGCCATAATAATTGTCATCATTGGATACAATTTTGTTATATGTAAATTTTGCATTATCTCCTATCTTTAAAGTCCCGTAATTACATATTGCACCGCCGTCATTTTTTGCTGTATTAGAAGAGAATTCAACATTGTTACCTATTTCAATCGTAAGTTCAGAATCACCTGCCTCGGAATATATAGCACCACCGGCAGAACCGGATGTATTTGATATAAAACTCACGTTATCCCCAATAACTATTTTACCTTCTTCGTTGAACATTGCTCCACCTATTCCGGTAGCCGAATTGTTTTCAAATTTTGTTTCATTTATTGTGAGTGTACCTGAAGACAAAACGACAAAAACTCCACCATAACCGGATTGTTCATAATTTGAATAAATTTGTCCTGCTACGGTACTGCTTCCGTTTATTTCATAATGATCCGTCGCAAAAGCATAACCGTAAGCAAAACAAATCAATGTTAAAGCATAAAAAAATGATTTTAATTTAAACATAGAAAAATTCTCCTGTTTTTTCTAAAACTTCATTATATCAAATATTATCCAACAACTTTTTTGTGTATTCGTGCAC
>DJWX01000001.1:193536-203880 GCA_002448285.1 Candidatus Ruminimicrobiellum ovillum
ACGGCAACATAATCGGAATATTTTTTTGCTATTAATATATTGTGAGTAATCATTATCATCGTTAAATTTAATTCTTTTTTAAGTTCGGCAAACAATTCCAAAATTTGTTTTTGAACCGTTAAATCAAGTCCGGATGTCGGCTCGTCCGCAATAAGAAGTTTAGGATTGTTTATTATTGCCATAGCAATTAAAACTCTTTGTTTTTGTCCGCCGGAAAGTTGGTGCGGATACGAATTATAAATTCTTTCAAAATCGTCGAGTTTTACTTTTTCGAAAACTTCTTTTACTCTTTTTATTTTTTCTTCTTTAGTTAAATTTTTGTTATATACTTCCAAAGCTTCCAGAACCTGTTTTCCAACCGTTATTACAGGATTTAAGTAAGAGTGCGGATCCTGTAAAACTATTGAAATATCTTTTCCTCTTATTTTGTTTATATCGGAGATTAAATCCTTACCGCAAAAAGATATATTACCTTTTTCTATTTTGCCGTTATCTATGGAAATAAGTCCCATTAAACCAAGGGCCAGTGTACTTTTACCTGAACCTGATTGTCCGACTATAGCACAAGTTTTTCCCTCTTCAATATCAAGGTTCACATTTTTTAAAACTTGCTGATATTTTGAATTTACATAATAACCCGCATATAAATTTTTAACAGATAATATATTATTTAACATTTTCTTCCTTAGGATCAAAAATATCTCTTATAGCTTCACCTACCAAATTAAATGCCAACACCGTTACAAGTATCGCAATACCGGGAAAGAGAGAAAGCCACCAAGCCATATAAATATAATCTTTACCGGATGTAAGAATCTGTCCCCACGACGGCATCGGAGGTTGAACACCAAGCCCCAAAAACGAAAGAGCGGATTCCGTAAGTATCGCTCCGCCTATCGCAAGTGACGAATATACCATTAACGGTGAAATAATGTTCGGCAATATATGAACGAAAAATATTTTTATGTTGCTTATTGCCATCATTTTAGAAACCAAAATAAATTCCCTTTCTTTTAACGATAACACTTCCGCCCTTACAAGCCTTGCAAGTCCCGGCCAGGAAGTGACACCGATAACTATCATAACATTGTAAATGTTAGGTTCTATAAAAGCGATTACAAGTATAATAAGGAAAAACGTAGGAAAACATAAAACTATATCGGTAAATCTCATTATTATATAATCTATTTTGCCGCCGTAATATCCTGAAACTATTCCTAAAAAAGTTCCTATAACAAGAATTATAAATACCGAAATAAAACCTACTGCTAGTGAAATTCTTGCACCGAAAATCATTCTTGTAAAAACATCCCTGCCTAAATCGTCCGTTCCGAAAAAATGAGTTAATGACGGAGCCTGTAATCTTTCGAACACATTTTGTTCCGACGGAGTATATGGAGAAATAACGGGAGCAAATAAAGCAACAACTATTAACAGAGTTATTACTATTAATCCCGTTAAAGCAAACTTATTTTTTAATAATTTTATTAAAACATTTTTCATTCTTTGTTTCGCAATTATAAATTGTACATTGTAAATTATAAATTGCTGTTTTTATTTGTACTTAATTCTCGGATCAGCATAAGTGTATAAAATATCCGCAATAATGTTTCCGAGCAATGTAAGTATTGCCGTTAATGTTGCTATCCCCATAACTATCGGATAATCTCTTGCCATTACGGCTTCATATCCCAATCTTCCTATACCGGGATAAGAAAATATCGTTTCAAAAATAAAACTTCCGCCGATAAGTCCCGGAATAGAAAGACCTATTATCGTTATCATCGGTAAAAGTGTATTTTTTAATGCATGTTTAAATATTACTTGTTTTTCGGTTAGTCCTTTAGCATAAGCGGTTTTAATATAATCTTGTTTTAACACTTCGAGCATTCCCGACCTTGTATATCTTGAAAGTGTTGCAAGAGAAACAATGACGGAAACTGCTACGGGCAATATCAAATGTTTTGTAATATCAAAAATCTTTTCAAAAATATTCATCGTATCAAAATCAAAAGATACCAATCCCGATATCGGCAGCCACCCTAACTGAACCCCAAACAAAATCATAAACATTAATGCTAACCAAAACGACGGCACGGAATAAGATATGAACAAAAGAATAGTTATCGATTTATCCGCAAAAGAATCCTTTTTTATGGCACAATATATTCCTAAAGGTATAGAAAGAAGGCAAATAAAAAACAGCGACAAAACATTAAGTAAAATCGTTGCAGGTAATCTTTCGAAAATTTTATCTCTGGCAGGTCTTGAATCTTTAAAAGAATTACCGAAATCAAAAACTACCAATCTTTTAAGCCAATCTACATACTGAACATAAAAAGGTTTGTCTAACCCGTACAATTGCTGTAATCTTTCTTTAGCTTCGGCAGTAACCTTCATATTCATATCGGTTATCGAATCGGTAGGTTTGCCGGGAGTAATATGCATAATAAAGAAAGTTATTATGGTTATTCCTATAAGTATCGGTATTGATGATATTATTCTTTTAATAAAGTAGTACATATATGCTTGATATTATAAATAATTATTACCAAAATTTAAAATAAAAAAATAAAGGAGATAATTTTCATTATCTCCTTTATTTATATTTACTTTTCCGCAATTTCGAATTAGTCTGCAGTAGTAATAGTTATTTCTACTCTTCTGTTTTGAGCTCTTCCTTCTGCTGTATCATTTGAAGCTATAGGCTCATTTTTACCTTTACCGATTACGGCAATATTGTTTCTTACACCGTAATCTTTCTTCAATGATGTTGCAACGGAAGATGCTCTCTTTTCAGATATAACTTGGTTAACTTCATCGCTTCCTACGTTATCGGTATGTCCTTCAACCAAAACTTCCGCATCAGGATAATTTTCCAATTCTGTTGCTACTTGTTTCAAACTTGTTTTTCCGTTATTGTTCAACTGATCGGTTCCGAATACGAATGTAGGTTTTTCGCCTAATTTAAATGTTTTAATTTTTTTGTTTTTCATTTTTTCCGCTTCTTGTTCGCTTACAACATTTGCTTCGTATTTCTGTATTCTGTTCTGTAGTTCTTTTTCTCTTTCTTTAGCATCATTCAATTCTTTATCTTTTTCATCTATCTCTTTTTTCAATGCTTCTTCTTCGGTTATCTTATCGTTCAACATTGCAGTTATCTTTTCTACATCTTCATCGGTAACTTTTTTATTGTTTATGCATCCGAATTTGTACATCAATCCGACATTTGCATAGTAGTTAGTTGCAACATTTGCAAAGTTTCCTAATCCGTTTGCAAATATGTTCCAGTTTTCGGATAAATCATAATCTACTCCGATTCCGCCGGTTATTGTTGTTTGCGCATTTTCAGCACTCCATATCTTCATCTTTGTTTCATCTTTGAAATCCAACAATGATGATTCTATTTCATTTTGTTTGTCGGTCAACAACTGTCTTGCTCCGGCTTTTGCATACCAACCGAATTTTTTTACTCTACCGTTTAATTCAAGTCCTGCTCTTGCTTCTGCTGTCATTGCGCTGTAATCTTCTATCTTCAAGTTCAATGAATCAGCATTCTTTTCTTCGTAACCTTCATTGTTAATATAGCTGCCGACTGCTCCGATAAACGGTTTCAAGTATATTTTATGTTTAGACTGACTGCCTTTCTTATTCAAGCTTATCTTGTATCCTACTTCCAAGTCTAATGCTGCACTGTAACCGTTATGTTCGCTGTTTGCCGTTCTGTCCATAAATGCGATTGTTCTGTCTATTGAGTATTGTTCATATCCGCCCAATAACAATCCTTTCAACAACCATTTATCTGTTTCATATCCGCCGTAGAAACCTAAGTTAATATCATTCATTCTGGCTTTATCGTTTGTTTGTTTCAATTCGCTTGTTCCGTAACCTGCCGTAACACCCAATGTTAAGTTCTTTGCGGATATCATATCGTATCCTACCAAGAATCCGTTAACCGAAGTTTCGTGTTTAGGTGAATTTTTGTCATTGTCTACACTGTAGTTGTTGTAATAATATTCTCCCCAAACTTTGCTGTGAGATTTTTTGCAAGGTAATATATCTTGTGTTCTTTCTTTTACCTTATCATAAACATGTTCAGCTTTTGTATTGAAGAATGTTAAGTTAGTTGCATTTGAATGTATTACACCGCCGATATCATTCAATGCTGCTTTTAAGCCATCTATATCGTATGTAGATTCATAATAGTATAATTGTTCCATTGCATCCAACGGATTTGTTATATCTCCTCCGTTTCCTGTCGATATAGCATCTATAGCATTTGCAACTTCCTGTTCGTTATGGCTTCTGTCAAATTCCGTTGCTTCGGAATATTCACTTTGTTTTCTTTGTAACTCTATCTTCAATGCATTACCTTCCGTGTATACTCTTGTCGATATTCTTGTTTCGTATCCTTCTCTTAAATCTCTTGCATCATTATCGTTAAATGTTACATTTGCTTCATCGTATTCAAATCCGTCTGCCAATGAACTTGCATTTATTAAATCTATTGTTTCGGCAACATAATATTTACCTTCCAAGTTATTCAATGTTATTTTTGCATTTGGATCGATTGTCGTTGTTCCGGACACTTGTGTATTATCATTGTAGTGACCTTCTGTATCCATATCAAATTGTCCGAATTCCACATCATATTCTCCGTCATTTTCAAATATCAAGTTACCGTTTACTTTAAATGTCGTTGTTGAATTTCCGGGTGCGAATGTTGCTCCGGTTCCGATTATTAAATCTCCTGCAGTTATATCTCCGTATCCTTGCAACGATGCATTTTCCACTCTCATTTCGTTTGTAACTTCAAATTTGTTTCCGCTTCCGCCCATTTCACTGTCATTATTTATTATAAATGTTCCTGCCGTTATATTTGCATCTAATGCTTTGAAGTTTTCCGTTACAGTCATTGTTGCTTCGCCGGTCTTGCTGAACGATCCCATATCGGCAATTTCGTTCAATGTAACTTCACCTTCCGCATCGTAGAACTCAACTGCTGAATCTTCTGCTCCGCTTCCGGTTACTTTTCCGTTAATATTTTTCGTTGTTCCTATTACCGTTCCGCTGCTTATTATGGTATCTCCGGCATATCCGTTTGTTTCCATCTGTAAATCTAATACACCTTCTCCCGTCTTTACCAAATCTTTGTTGCCGTATATTGTGCCGGTCAAGGTTGTTGTGCTTCCTGCTACTTCTATATTTACATCATTGTGATCTGTTCCCATTATCTCGTTTGCTAACTCTACTTCACCGTCACTGTTTATTATCAATTTTCCGCCGTCCATATAAACCGTATTTTCACTTATTCCGTTTGCTGCCGTTATTTCTATTGCTCCACCTGTTATTGTCGTTGTTCCGGTATATGCATTATCTCCGCTCAATGTTACTGTTCCTTCACCTTCTTTTACTATCTTTCCCGCACCGGTTATTGCTGCAGTTATTTCTGCTTCACCCTCATCTTTCAAATTCAATACTGTTTCTTCGCCTGTTATTGTTATACTGTCACTTATATTCAAATCTGCCGCATCCGTTATCAATGCTGAACCGTCTGCTACGGTTATACTGTCTGCCGTTATTGAACTTGTTCTTACATTTTCAAAGTCGCCACCGGTTATATTTATCTCTTTCTGTTCAATGTTTGCTTGGTTAACTAAATCGTTTTCTACTACCAATATTCCTTCACCGTCTTCTGCCATTGTTATTTCGTTGTTATTTGTTCCGCCTATAAATGTCAATGTTCCGTTATTTTCTATTCCTTCCGTTGTCGTTATATCATCTGCTATTGTCTTAAATCCGTTACCGTTCGTTATAGCAATCGCATTTTGGCTTATTGCCGTTCCGGTCGAATTTTCTATCGTTCCGTCTATCGTTAATTTTCCTGTTCCATCTATTACATTCTTGTTTGTTCCTTCTCCTGTGTATATGAACAAACCTTCGTTTGTTATTCCGTCTGAAATGGTTAAGTTTGCAATATCCGTTTCAAATCCGGAATCTGAATCTTCTATCTTTAACGTTTTTTGTGATATTGTTCCGCCATCATTTGTATAAACTGTAGAGGATATTACTAAATCTCCTTTACCGATTATATTGTTTGAACTGGAAATTTCATCTGCTCCACCGCCATCTTCTGCAGGTTTCAATACATTTATCTTTAATGTTCCGTCATTGGTTATTTGCTCACTTGCAACTACTTGACTGTGAGTTATCAATGTTGCACCGGAACTTATAGTTATATTTGATGCGGTGATTGTTGCCATTTCATCACCTTCACCAACATTATGTTCAACCGTTCCGCTCAATATATCTATATTTGTTTGGGTTATGTTCTGATCGTTCTCTAAATCACCGTCTATAGTCAAGTTTCCGGTTCCGGTAATTGTACTTGTATTTACCATATTGCTGCCAACAAATACTAAGTCGCCTGCATTTGTTATTCCGTTATCGGTTGTTAAGTCACTTGCATTTGCTTGTAAACTTGCACCGTCATTAATAGTTATTGATCCTTGATCTATTGTTGTTTCTTCTTCATTTATAACATTTCCGGATATTATTACGTTTCCGTTTCCAGGTACAGCACCATCGCCGCGGCCTATAATATTTTTGTTTGTTCCGCCGGTAATTTCCAAATCTCCGTTATTTTGTATTCCTTTAATATCTCCGTCAGTTGCCGTTTCTATATCATCTGCATTCATTACAAACTTAGCATCTTCTTTAACTTCTATAAATTGTTGTGATACTTTTGTTCCTGTTGAATTTGCAACTTCTCCGGAAATAAACAATATTCCGGTTTCTCCCTCTATTACATTTTTGTTTGTTCCGCCGGTAAATGTTATTTCACCTGCATTTGCTATTTTACCGTCGGTTGTTGTAATAATATTATCTGCGTTTGCCGTTAATGTTGCATCCGCATTAACTGTTATTGTTGATGCTTTTATGCTTGCTGAATCATTTATGGTTATTTCTGCCTGTTCGGAGATATTTATATTTTCTTGAGATATATTGCTTGCAACATCAATTTTGTTCGATAATGTTGTATCTCCTATACCTTTTATTTCACTATTTAATTCTACAGCTTCATCTTCTCCGCCAACCAAAATTAATTCACCGTTATTCATAATTAATGTAACTTCGGTATTTGCAACACTTGCCGTTAAGCTGCTACCTTCAACATCACTTATTTCTACTCTGCCTTGCTGTAATGTTGCTTCACCCATATCTATACCAACACCTTTAATGGTTGTTGTTCCTTCTCCTGAAATACCTTTATTAAATGTTGTGGCATTTCCTGTTAATACAAGTTCACCGTTGTTTGCAACATCAATTGAAGCTTCATTTTGAGGATCTAAATCTTCACTGTCAAATTCTGCAAAAGTTACTCCGTTAAGTGTTGTTGTTCCGTTATTTGTTATTACTGCATCACCTGTATTATTTTTGAATGTAACACCTTTTACTCTGAGCTCACCGTCTTCATTGTCTACGGTTATTGCATTGTCGAATCCCGAGAATTCTGCCAATTCTTGTACCGTTAACATTTTTGACCTTGTTTCAAGTCCTTTTACGTTAGTGGTACTTGTTAAAATGTTGTTGTTACCGTTTATTGTTAAATCTTCTTTTAAATAGTTAACATCTTCACCATTATCATCTCCCAACCATTTTGTTACCTGATCCGTAACACCTTCCCCTACTATACTGTAAGATGCAGCTCCATCAAATACTGCATTAGGTAATCCGCCGTAACCTAAAGTTTTTATCTTTAACCAAGTGGAATCTTCTCTGTTGTCTACCGTAATTTCATATTCGTTATTCTGTGTAGCAAATATTGCACCTTCCGGTATTTCGGCTTTTATATTTCCTTCCGATATTTGAATGTCCGGTGTTTCATATGCATCATCGGACAACAATTTTATGTTCTTTATTACGGCTTTTCCGTTTGATTCTACATTAGTTAACTTATCTCCTGAAGCAGCAGATAAATCCAAATCTAAATTCCAATTCCATGTTATACCATCTTCTATGGTTACACCATCAACTAAAATATCGTCTGTTTTTTCGTTTTGGGTATCTAATGTTGCACCGTTTTTAATATTTAATACTGATGTTTTTAAGCTTGATTCTTCTTGTAAAATAAGTGTGGCATCTTCTTTTATATTTATTTCGTTTTGGCTTATGAATTTTTCTGCTGATACGGTAACTACATCATTAATATTTACTACAGAACCTCCGGATGCCGCTCCGCTTACATTATAAGAAATGGTTCCGCCCATAACATCGTATACACCTGTTTCGGTGTTAGATACTAATGCTTTAACTCCGCTTGCATTGGATATTAATGTTCCGGAATTTGTTATTTCGGTTGCTTCTATCGTTCCGCCTTGATATTCATCACCTTCACCGGTTACATAATTTTCTATTGTAGCACCCGCTTCATTGGTTATTTCTGTTGCTTTAATCGAGCCTGAACTTACTATTGCACCTTTGTTTGTTACTGAATCTGCAGAGATTGAACCGTCTTGATTATTCTTTATTGTTGCATTTTCATCATTTTCCAACAAAGCATTAGCTTCTTCATTTTCTGCTGCAATACTTCCTGTATTGTCTATAGTACCCATATTGAACAATTTTGTGGTTGCTGTTATTGTTGCCCCGCTTTCATTTATAATAGATCCTGTCCCTGATTCGTTTCTTAATGTTGCTGCTGTTATTGCGGCTTTATTATCAAGTTCTAACACATTTGATAATGTTCCTCTTGCATTTATATCTCCGCCTTCATCATTTGTAAGGTATATATTTACATTTATATCGTTTTGATCTATTTTTGCCTTATTTACTAACTCTGTATCTATACTTAAGTTTCCGTAAACTGTTTCACCGCTTTCTGCATCGGTTAAACCGGTAACTTCCGTTTCGTTTGTCATTTCGCTCAATCCGAAGAATATTAAATCTCCGGCATTTGCTATTTTGCTGTCGGTCATATCGTTTGTATTTACCGTGAATGTGCTTGTCTGTAAAACTTCTATATTTTGTTTTGAAATTCCTATTGCTTCATCATTTTGAACATTACCGTTTATTCTCAATGTTCCTTTATCGGAAGCTGTTATTGTACTTGTATTTAACACATAATCGTTACCTTCACCGCCGCCATAATACTCTATTATTCCGTCGTTAGTTATAGGAGCTGTTAAATCTTCCAATTTCTCCGGATTTACTGATAATAAACCATCTGCTTCAACTGTTATTGAAGAATTTGTAATCGAACCGTCTGCTACATCGTTTCCAACCATATTATTCATTATCAAACTTCCGCTTGATATGGTAATTGTTTGATAAGATATCGTTGTCGAAGAATTTACTACTGCTGCATTGTCTGCATCACCGATATTTAATATATTTTCAGCTGTTGCTTGGTTATCGCTTGTTATTCCGTTTTCAACTACAAAACCGCTTGAAACAATATTTAATGTTCCGCCGTTATTTATTATTTGTCCCGATACTGATGAATTCTCTTCAAAATATGCTACTGCATCGGTATTGTTTACAAAATCGCCTTCTTGTCTTACATCTTTCAAGTGAAGGCTGTCACCTGTCATATAATTATATATGTCCGCTTGTATTGTTGCTAAATCTGCACTATCTTCACTTGAACCGTCAAGTCTTAATGTTTTATCTCCATAGAATTCTATTTTGTCTTGCTGTATTGTTTTACCATTTATGTTTAAATTTGTTTCATCTTGAGCATCAGCTGTTACCGTTATTGAAGATACACCTGCACCTGTTAAACTGTCTAAACCGTAACCTGCCGCTTCAGACAAGTTCAAAATTAACTTTCCGTCATTTTGTAGTTTTGAGCCTGTAATGTAATTTGTTTCTATTGTGTTATCTTCCAAGTTTATATATGTTATCTTATTTCCTATAGTAATTGTAGATTGTTTTATATCTTGTCTTGAGGTTGCTGCCGCTTCTCCGGATACTCCATCACTTATTTCAAAAACCAAGACACCGTCTTTATCTTCATCACTTACAATATTTAAATCAAAATCTCTGTTTGAATCGAGCACAAGCGTTATTGTTCCGTTATTTGTAATTGTACCTGCTGTTACCGTAGGTGCTTCACCGGAATTATCCGTACTTTGTATTTTTAAGTTTTGTATTTCTGCCGTTAAAGAAGAATCTTCATCTACGATTAATTTGGATTGTTCTATTGAATTGCTGCCCATATTTACATTTGCGCCCAAATTAATAGTTGTTGCACCTGCTCCCGTTATATTACTTGAAAATCTTTCTACTGTTCCTGTAGAAAGAGTCAATAATCCGTTATTTTTTATTTCCGGATTTGTATCT
>DJWX01000009.1 GCA_002448285.1 Candidatus Ruminimicrobiellum ovillum
TTCGAACTTATGAAAGAAAAACCTAAAACAAAAATAGTTGTACATGATGTAAAAGGTAATCAATCTAAATTAAGATATATTTTCGAACCGTTTTATTTTGTATATTTGTATGTTACAACAACACCGATAAAGTATGTTTTAAGTTTTTATATGCTTATATTTATTTTTATAGGTTTATTATATAAAGTAAATATTGTAAAAACCGTAAGGATAGTTTCTTTACTTTTGGCTTGTTTCTTTTCATGTTGTATAGTACATTTTGTTTACTTTTTGAATTACAGTTTTTACGGTAATGTAATGATTCCGGAAACTATTATTCCTACAGCTGCATCACTTATATTAATATGGCTTGTTATTTGGGGTTTCTGTGATAAAAATATTTAATCTTAAAAATACTATAATCTTTGTTTTTGTTTCCGTAATATGGAAACTTTTTATATCTTCTATTCCGTTACATTCGGATGAAGCATATTATTGGTTGTGGTCTACACACCTTGAACCGAGTTATTACGACCATGCTCCTATGGTTGCATACTTCATTAAACTTACTACCCTTTTTAGTAACAGCGAAATAGCGGTTCGCTTTTCAAGTATTATAGTTACCGTAATTCTAAGTTTTTTATTGTGGAAACTTGTAATGAAACTTTTTAATAATGAAGCTATGGCAAGCGCAAGTATTGTTATTCTCCATTCTATGCCGATACTTTTTACCGCATCAATAATTATTACACCGGACACTCCGGTATTTTTGTTTTTGTCTCTTGCGACATATTATGTTTGGAAATTAGCAGATACGAAAAATTGTAACTGTTGGTATTTGATAGGACTGTTTTTCGGATTATCGATGTTATCAAAATATACGGCTTGTTTGTTTGTTATGAGTTTATTTATATATATGTTGCTTGATAAAAAATTAAGTTGGTTTAAAAGTTATCAGCTGTATATAGGAATAATAATTTCGATTATATGTTTCTTGCCGGTAATATATTGGAACTGGCAACACGATTGGGCATCTTTTTCTTATCAAATAGGGCACGGATTATCCAATAAGGGTATAAGATTTAATTACATTTTTGAATATTTGGGAACACAAGCGGGAGTTTTTAATGTTATTTTATTTTTTCCTATATTGTATATAGGTATAAAATATTTGTTTTCCAAAGAAACTAAAAATATTTATTTGGCAGCTTTTTCCGTACCGGTGATTTTATTTTATGTGGTTACGGCATTAAAAAGATTGCCGGGAGGCAACTGGCCTATACCCGCATATTTTACATTTTCGATAATTGCGGCAAAATATTTCGTTGAAGGCGGAAAAGTAAAACAAAGACTTGTTGTTGGAGCTCTTATATTTAACTTGGTTGTTTCCGTTTTGGTAGGTCTTCATGCAAAATATACAATTATACCTTTAGATAAAATTTCAGATAAAACGGCAATTGCCGATGCTACAAATTATTTTCACGGTTATAAAGAGTTGGCGGAAAAGTTGTTGAATGACGGTTACAACTTTGTTGTTACACCGGAACATCAACTTTCTTCTTCAATAGCTTATTATACGAAAAACAAAATAAGAACTTTCAGGTATTCCAACGGTCATAAAAAAACGCAATTTGAAATTTGGGGCATGCCGGAAGATTTTGATTATAAAAACGGTGCTTTTGTGTATGAACCTACCGATAACGGGAAGTTACCTTGCAGGATAGATGAAATTTTTAATTTGTCGCCGCAAATAGATAACATAAAAACTATAAGAAACAATAATATTGTCAGACAATACAATATTCAGAAAATATCAAGATAAAAAACAATTAAAATTTTAATTGTAAAACTTGACTTTAAGATACTTAAAAAATATAATAAAATAGTATGCTCAAAAAATTATCTTTTATTATCGCAATTCTTTTATGTGTACCTGTTTTGGTATTTGCGGGAAAAGGTATAGGTTCTGCCGTTGAACCGAGGAATGATTTTGCACAGACTCCCGGTTTTGCCGATGCTGAATATTTGGATGTTTACGATATTGCCGTTAGAGCAGAAATTATGTTCGAAGGTATATTCAATAAAAGAGGTGACGGTTGGTATACGGTACCTCATTTAATGAATAATTACTTCAGGTACGATTCAACCGATAGATTTTTAAAAGATCAAGATTGGAAAGACAGATGGGGACAAACAATGTGGCTTGATGTTGCTTTTAAACCGGCAACATGGGCAAGTGCACAGTTTGGTTTGATGTTTATAGCAGACTATGCATCCAGATATTGGACGACAGTTAACCATCCTCACAGAATGTTTGATGCTTCTCAAATAATACCGCAGTTTTCTTGGAACACCGCAAAGGCGGAAATTCATAACGATTGGGCAAAATTGCAATACAACAGAAATCAATTTCATTACCATTGGGGATATGAAGGTGATTTGTTCAATATTTATCAAGCGGAAACCGGTCCTAATAATTTGTTGATGATAACCGGAAGAGCTATGCCGGAATGGTATCAATTGAATATGGAAGGTAAAGCCGGTAACATCGAATTGCAGTACGGTGAACCTATTACAGATTATAAACAAGGTTTTTATTTAAAGTATAAAAATATTTTCGGCAGTAATGTTAATTTATTTTATGTGGATCACGAAATTCCTTACGGTGATGAAGGTGAAAGAATGAGAACGGCCGAAGTAAGTACGGATTTTAATATAAGCGGAAGTACATTGCAATTGGGTGCAAAATTCAGACCTTTCAGAATGGGTGATACATATGATTATGTAGCCGAAAGAAATGTAACCAACGGAACCAACGGAACAGATTTACTGATAAAACAAGATAGAACAAATATAGGAGATGCTTTCGGTGGAGCGGCAAAATTATCAATACCGAATACATTGTGGTTTGATTTTATTAATTTGGGTTATATTTACGAAGGTATTTCTGCCGGAAATAAACAAAAGTTTGATTTGTCCGTTCAAAAGGCATTAACTCCGGAATTTACCGGACATTTTGCATATATGAGACAGAAACCGTTATTGCAGGCTATACCCGCGAGAGCAAGTGCATGGGGACCTGATTTACTTAGAGCAAGAGGACCGAACCAACCTCTTTGGGTATGGTGGAGAAACCCTCAAACCGGTTGGGATAACAGAGAAACAGATGAATTTACATTTACATTTACATATGATCCTACACCTGATACATGGTTCTACCAATATGAGCCGAACACACTTGATTCGTGGAACTTAAATCCGGAAGAAGATGCATTACTTTCCTTTGCGGCACAAGTTAAATTAACAAGATATATGGGCGGAACAGACAGACAGGTAGGTAGAAACGAATATGGTGAAATTGTATGGGAAAATTATTCCGGACTTCCTGTTTACGGAGCATTACCTACAGACAGATATTTAGGTTCATTAATATTCTTAACAAGAATATTCTTTGATGATTATGAAGTTATTTATGATTTTGAAGTCGGCGAAGATCCCGCAACTTATTCAACACCTTATACAAGTCAGGAAGTTTTCTTAAAAGAAATAACAGGATTCTTTAAAACAAATTTAGCTGTTAATAAAGCACCTTATAAATTCAGAATGGGATATGGTAAAGATGTTTGGGGACCGGATGATTGGCACAGAGATTACGGTGCTTCTTACGATGAAGTTTATTATGCTCAAATTTCAAGAGAATTTACAAAATGTATAATTGCCGGCATTGATTATGTCGGCGGAAGAAAAACCGACTATTATATTGTTAAGAAAATAGACGGTGATACCGCAACAAGAAACGAGCTCGGAACATTTGATGAAGTAAGAACATATGTAAGACTTATATTTGAAGGATTATTTAAATTCGGAAATAAACCCAGAATTGAAAAAGACGAGACTTTGCCTACTTGTTCTTTAAGTTTGGATCCGGATGTAATTATGCCTTCGAAAGGTCAGAAAACGACATTGTATCCGTTGGCACATGATGAGAACGGTATAGCAACTTGGGAAATCAGGTTGTTGGATAAAAATTCAAAACTTGTATATACATTTAACGGTTTGGGAGAATGTCCGGAATCTGTTAAATGGAACGGTAAAGATTTTGAAAACAGATATTTACCGGATGACGTTTATGATGCACAGTTAATAGTAAGTGATACATTCGGCAATATAGCTAAATCAAATATTTGTAAGGTAAGATTAATTACCCCTGAACTTAAAGTTGAAACAACAGACAGAGGACTCAAGTTGTCGTTCTCGTCTAAGGTTCTCTTCGACTTCGATAAGACAAATATTAAGCCGAGTGCGGATAAGATACTTAGAGAAGCTGCAAGAATATTGAATTCATATGTTAAGAATGATATCAGTGTTGAAGGTCATACCGATGCTTATGGTTCTGATGAATATAACCAAGGCTTGTCTGAAAGAAGAGCAAGATCGGTAGCAAATTACTTAACGAAATTAGGTGTTGATAAGAACAGAATGTCTATGGTAGGTTTGGGAGAAAAATATCCTGTTGCAACCAATAAGACGGCAGCGGGAAGAGAATTGAACAGAAGAGTGGAAATACTCATATTGAAGAAAGATGCAGAAGGTAACAAAACCACTAAGGAATCCAATGTTGAGTATGTTCCGCAAAAAAATAAAAAAGGAGAGACAAAATGAGAAAGGTAATGAGCTTGTTAGTAGCAACCGTTTTCATGGTAGGAGGAGCAGCAGCAGCATTTGCAGCACCAAAAGCAGCATCAACATCAGCAAAGTCAACATCATCTTTTAAAGCATTTGCAGTATATGTAGAAAATGCTTCAAAAGAC
>DJWX01000012.1 GCA_002448285.1 Candidatus Ruminimicrobiellum ovillum
AAGCATGATTAAAGCCGTCTATGAGTTTGAATGTTTTTTTGCTTGTAAATGAGAATTTTTAAAAGAACTAACTACGAGATTCCGTGTCAAGCACGGAATGACAAAAAAAAGAACAAAATAAAAAAACAGGTCGTGTTAATTTACACTCCTGTTTATTAAACTGCGAGATCCCGTATCAAGTACGGGATGACAAAAATAGAAATTGTATGATGAAAAACTGCCACTAACGTAAGAGTATCTGTCTGTCTGTCTGTCTGTCTGTCTATAAAAAGTTTAATTCCCATTTTTCCGTTCATTTTGTTGTTTAGTTTATGTTAATATTTACTATTTGATATTATACAATATTTTATTTGAATCATTTTAAAATTTTTAAGATTTTTGCAGTTCGTTGTTAAAAAAAGAACGAATAGTTTGAGACGAACTGAAGTATTTTAGAATTGCGGTGTTTTTTTATAGATTGGTCGTTTGCTGTTAAAGGCCTTAAGATTTTAGGTTAGAATGAAGGAACTCGCAAATGCATACGTTTCAAGAATTGCAAAATATTGCAATGCTTGACGCGACTAGAAAGATTTTTAGCGAAACAAAGAAACGCAAGAGTGCGGTGTACATACCCGTAAGGGGGTACATAAACTCTTGCGTTTCAAAGTTGTAGCTAAAATATTTCGGTCGCTATAGAAATTTATTTACTAAATTTCAATTTATCTTTGTCCAAATCTATTTTGATTTTATCCCCTTCACCAAACTTTCCTGCAATAAGTTCCGTAGATAACGGGTTCAACAAATAAGTTTGCAGTGCTCTTTTTAAAGGTCTTGCACCGAATGCAGGTTCATAACCTTTATCCGCAAGAAAATCTTTTGCTTTATCGCTGAGCTCTATAGATATTTTTTTATCCGCCAATCTTTTTAATATGGTTTTTAATTGAATATCTATAATCTTGCCGATATCCTGTTTTTCAAGTCTTCTGAATATTATTATATCGTCTATTCTGTTTAAAAATTCAGGTTTAAAGTATAAATGCAATTCACTGTCTATTTTCTTTTTAATTTGTTCGTAATCAAAGTTTTCTTTAACAGGCTCTTTTTTCTTTTTATCTTTATCAAAACCGATTTTATCTTTATCGAAATTGATACTGTCTTGAATGTATTGTGAACCGACGTTAGATGTCATAATAATAACGGTATTTTTGAAATCTACGGTTCTGCCTTTACTGTCTGTAAGTCTTCCGTCATCCAACAATTGCAACATTATGTTAAATACATCCGGATGAGCTTTTTCTATTTCATCAAACAATACTACGGAATACGGTCTTCTTCTGACTGCTTCGGTAAGTTGACCTCCGTCTTCAAAACCCACATATCCCGGAGGTGCACCGATAAGTTTTGATACGGAATGTTTTTCCATATATTCGCTCATATCAATTCTTACAATGTTTCTTTCATCGTCGAACAAAAAGTCTGCCAAAGCTTTTGCAAGTTCTGTTTTACCTACACCTGTAGGGCCTAAAAACATAAACGAGCCCATAGGTTTGTTGGGATCCGAGATTCCGGATCTTGAACGACGAACGGCATTAGCAATAGCTTCCACGGCATCGTTTTGGCCGATAACTCTTTCGTGTAACCTTTCTTCCATTTTAAGAAGTTTTTGTGTTTCCCCTTCCATCATTTTTGATACGGGAATACCTGTCCATTTACCTACAACCGTTGCTATATCGTCTTCATCAACTTCTTCTTTTAACATTTTTTTATCTTTCTGTAATACGGCAAGTTTTTTGTTTTCACTGTCTAATTCGGTTTGAACTTTAGGAATTTTACCGTAACGAATTTCTGCAACAAGGTTCAAATCCCCGCTTCTTTCCGCTTTTTGTTCGTCTGTTTTTAATTGTTCTATTTCCTTTTTTAATTTTCTTATAGACGAAATAGTTTCTTTTTCTTTTTGCCAATGAACTTTCATTTCGTTGGACGAATTTTTTAATTTTTCAATTTCGGATTCTATCGAAGCAAGTCTTTCTTTTGCTGCAGGGTCGGAATCTTTTTTTACCGCCTGTTTTTCTATTTCAAGTTGTCTTATTTTTCTTTCAACAGTATCAAGTTCTACAGGCATAGAATCTATTTCCATTCTCAACTTACTTGCAGCTTCATCCACCAAATCTATAGCTTTATCCGGTAAAAATCTGTCGGTAATATATCTTGAACTTAAAGTTGCCGCTGCAACCAATGCGGAATCTTTTATTTTTACACCGTGATGAACTTCATATTTTTCTTTTATACCTCTTAATATTGCGATTGTGTCTTCAACCGAAGGTTCGCCGGTATAAACGGTTTGAAATCTTCTTTCCAAAGCTTTATCTTTTTCAATATACTTTCTATACTCATCAAGTGTTGTTGCACCGATAAGTTTCAGTTCACCTCTTGCAAGTAACGGTTTTAACATGTTACCTGCATCCATTGCACCTTCCGTTGCACCGGCACCTACGATAGTATGAATTTCATCTATAAAAAGTATTATTTTACCTTGTGCCGCCTGAATTTCTTTTAAAACGGCTTTTAATCTGTCTTCAAATTCGCCCCTGAATTTTGCACCCGCAATTAAAGAGCCCAAATCGAGTTCTATAACTTTTTTATCTTTTAATGTTTCGGGAACATCTCCGGAAACTATTCTTTGTGCAAGGCCTTCGACTATAGCAGTTTTACCTACACCGGGTTCACCTATTAAAACAGGATTATTTTTTGTTCTTCTGGACAAAACCTGAATACTTCTTCTTATTTCTTCATCTCTGCCTATAACAGGATCAAGTTTCCCTTTTTTGGCAAGTGCGGTTAAATCTTTACCGTACTTTTCCAAAGCCTGGTACTTATCTTCCGGGTTTTGGTCGGTAACCCTGTTGGAACCTCTTATATCCACCAAAGCTTTTAGCACTTTATCTTGAGTTATTCCATACTTATTCAAAATCTTTGTTACCTGTAAGTCCGGAAAACTTATGATAGAAAGAAATATATGTTCCGTGGAAACATACTCATCTTTCAAATCTTTAGCTATTTTTTCCGAAACGGTTAAGATTTTGTTTAAATCACTTGATAAGTAAGGTGTTGCTCCTTGAACTTTCGGTTTAGCTTCAATAAGTTTTAAAACATCGTTTTCTATTAACGGTTTTAAATTTTGTTCCACTGCGGACAACTTACTTATAATAGTGCCTACTATGCCTTGCTCCTGGTTAAGCAAAGCATACAAAAGATGTTCTGCGGATATTTCCTGGTTGCCGTACTGTACCGCGATATCCTGTGTATCCGCAAGTGCCTCTTGCGATTTTATTGTAAATTTTGATATATTCATTTTGTCTACCTCCTTTATGCTAACTGTTTTTAATTAGCACTCTTTATTACTGAGTGCTAATATAGCACAAAATGTGAGGTTTGTCAAGTGTTTTACAGTTTGGAGGATTTATGAAGAAGTTTTGCGGTATAGTATTTTGTTTATTGTTAGTAACAACGTTTGCTTTTGCTCAAAGAAAAGAAGGGCTTACGGGAAAGTTTGTTCCTTCCGATAGCCATACATTACTTTTTTGCGGTCAGAACAATACAGACAGTGAAGAATTTGTAAAAATAAACGGAAAAGTTCCCGCAGGTTTTATGATTTATACATCTTTACAAAATTTGGAAGCATTAGATGAAGATGTTGAATACGGAACAGGCAAAATGTCCGGAAATTTCATATTGAATAATTATAAAAAAGCAGCTCTTCAAATAGGTTTATTTTTGGTTGGTTCATTAGATTCCGTTATTGACGGTTCTTTAGATGAAAATATAAAAAAGTTAGGCGAATGGATAACAAAAGCTAATGTTCCGGTATTTTTAAGAATAGGTTATGAATTTGATTTTCCGGAAAATAATTATGATCCGGAACTTTACAAACAAGCATTTAGATATATAGTAGAAAAGTTTGACGAACAAAAAGTAAAAAATGTTGCTTATGTTTGGCATTCGTATGCTTCGTATGCTCCAAAAGGAATAGAGCAATGGTATCCGGGAGACGAATATGTTGATTGGTGTGCAATATCTTATTTTGCAAATCCGCAGTGGTTTCCTATGATACAATTTACAAAAGCCCACAACAAACCGCTTATGCTTGCGGAATGTTCTCCTACAATAGGAACAAATGCAACCGAAGCGGACAAAATAAAATGGTACAGGATATTGTTTAAATTCATACAAAGTAAAGATATAAAAGCACTTTGTTATATTAATGCAAACTGGGACGAACAAGCAATGTTTGAACAATTTGCTTGGGGTAACAGCAAATTAAACGTTTCCGAAAATATAAAAAATTATTGGCTTGAAAACATAAAAGACGAAAGATTTATTAATTTAGATAAATTATATAAGGAAATAAAAAAATAAAAATATTTATTGATTTTAAAAATTCTTGGAGAAAGTTATCATTATGAAAAAACAATATTTCTTATTATCGGCTTTATTACTTTTGGTTGCAGGTTGTACATCCGTTCCGATGACGGGAAGATATCAACTTCTTTTAAGTGACGAAGCGGAAGAAATTGCCGCAGGTGCAACAAGTTACGGTCAATATTTGTCTGAAGCAAAAATATCTACGGATAAAACAAATACGGCGCTTGTAAAAAAAGTAGGTCAAAAAATAGCCGCGGTTTCAGACTGTGATTACGATTGGGAATTTAATTTATTGGAAAGCAACGAAGCTAATGCATGGTGCTTGTCCGGAGGTAAAGTTGCGGTATATACGGGAATTTTACCTTATACTCAAAATGAAGCGGGACTTGCAACCGTTATGGCTCACGAAATAGCACATGCCATAGCAAGACACGGTGCGGAAAGATCGGCACAAAACACTTTACTTCAATACGGACTTGCCATAGGAGGAGCGACACTTTCAAATAATCCTAATAAAGAATTAATAATGTTGGGTGTAAATGTTGCCGGAAACGTAGGTATTATTTTACCTTACAGCAGAAAACATGAATCCGAAGCGGATTACATGGGACTGCTTTTAATGGCAAAAGCCGGATACGACCCTAACGAAGCTATAAAATTTTGGCAAAGAATGGTATTTGCGTCTTCGGGTTCTCAAGGCGGACTTTCAGACTTTTTGTCTACTCATCCTTCCGATGAAAAAAGAATTAAAGATTTGCAGGAACATATGCCGGAAGCTTTGGAATATTATAAAAAAGCAAAATAAAAAGGCATAAACAACTATACAAAAATCACTGAAAATATTAGAAAAACATATA
>DJWX01000027.1 GCA_002448285.1 Candidatus Ruminimicrobiellum ovillum
AAGATTGGCATTAGAAGAAAAACAGAAAGCCGAGGAAGAGGCAAAAGCTGAGGCAGAAAGAATCAAAGCGGAAAAAGAAGAAGCGGAAAGATTGGCATTAGAAGAAAAGCAGAAAGCCGAGGAAGAGGCAAAAGCTGAGGCGGAAAGAATAAAAGCAGAAAAAGAAGAAGCAGCAAGAATAGCAAAGGAAGAAAAATTAAGACTTGAAGAAGAAGCAAAAGCGGAAAAAGAAAGAATAAAAGCAGAAAAAGAAGAAGCGGCAAGACTTGCAAAAGAAGAAAAAATAAGAGCAGCCGAAGAAGCAAAAATAAAGAAAGTAGAAAAAGAAGAGATTTCAAAAGATATAAAGAAGGAAACATTCTACATAGAAGGTAGAGTTTTAAAATCTAAGTTTGGTGTGAAAGGTGTTCAAGTTCGTTTATTGTTGGCAAGTGAAGAGAAAATTTATTTAACGGATAAGAACGGCTATTATAAAATTGCCGGTTTGGAAAAAGGCGGGAATTATTTGATAACTGTTCTTTCAGGTAAAGAGATATTAAATATATCTCCTAAATCAAGGACATATAAGAATTTGTCAGGTAACATGAAGAATCAAAATTTTTATGTTGTAGAAAAGATAGTTATTGACAGAAATAAGAAAAGTGTTAAGAAACCGAAATCTTCTGATCAAGAACAAGATTGGAATACGAGATACGGATTAGAAAACAGTAACGGAATAATAAAAAAAGATATAGAGTGGTAACCTTCGATGAAAGTTATAAATGTGAAGTTGAAACAAAATCCATATCCGATAATATTTTCAGATAATAATAAGAATTTATTAGCAAGTTTAAAAAAATATCTTCCTGACAGGAAGATATTTTTTATTAGTGATACAAATGTTTCAAAATTGTATTTAAAAGAGTTTATTTCATTACTTAAAAAAGAGAATTTTATATTAGAAAGTTTTACTTTTAAAGCCGGGGAACAATCAAAAAACATAAATACTTTGGTTGATATATATAATTATGCTTTGAAAGTAGGTGTTGACAGAAAGTTTACTGTAGTTGCTCTGGGTGGCGGTGTAGCAGGAGATATTTCCGGACTGTTTGCATCTACATATATGAGAGGCTTAGACCTTGTACAAATTCCTACATCGTTGCTTGCTATGGTTGATTCTTCTATCGGAGGAAAAACCGGCATAGATTTGGAAATGGGTAAAAATGTTGTAGGTACATTTTATCAACCGAAATTTGTTTATATAAATTCAAATTTCATAGAAACATTAAGTCCCGAACATATAAAAAACGGTATGGCGGAAGTAATTAAATATGCAATTACTTTCAGCTCTAAATTTTTTGATGAATTAAATGTAATATTAAACAAATCTGTTATAAATAAAAAAGATTTCGACAAAATTATTTATGAGTGTTGTAAGTTTAAAGCAAAAGTTGTAGAAGAAGATGAAAAAGAAAGAAAAGGTGTGAGAGAGTTGTTGAATTTCGGACACACTTTCGGACATGCATTGGAAACCGTAACAAAATATAAAAAATATTTGCACGGTGAAGCTGTTGCAATCGGAATGTTATTTGTTGCCGAACTTTCTAACAGAGTTAAATTTTGTGACAACGTAACAAAACAAAAAATAAAGGATATGATTATCAGTTCCGGATTTAGCGATAAAGTTAATTTAAAAGTTAATCCTATTGATTTATTAAACATAATGAAAAAAGATAAAAAATCAGTTTCTCGAAAAGTAAGATTTGTTTTACCCGAAAAAATCGGTAAAGCCAAAACAGGTATAGAAATTGATAATAAAATAATTTTAAATACAATAAAGGATTTTATAAAATGAAAAAAATATTGATAATTAACGGGCCCAATTTAAATTTGTTAGGTACAAGAGAACCTGAAATTTACGGTAAAACAACTTTGAAAGATATTGAAACGGAATTGAAAAATAAAGCCGAGAAATTAAATGTTGAAATCGAATGCTTTCAGTCAAATCACGAAGGTGAAATAGTTGATAAAATTTGCGGAGCGAAAGGAAAATTTGATGCTGTTATAATAAATCCTGCGGCATATACTCATACATCGGTTGCAATAAGAGATGCTTTTGCCGCTGTTGATATACCCGCAATAGAAGTTCATATTTCAAATGTTTATTCCAGAGAAGAATTCAGACATAACTCTTTAATTGCACCTGTTGTTATAGGACAAATAGCAGGTCTTGGAATTCAGGGATATCTTTTAGCTTTGGAATATTTCAGTAAATAAATTTAATCAAATAAAAAAAACACTCTGCCTTTCGACAGAGTGTTTTTTATTATGCTAGCAAAAAAATTATATTTTTCTTATGTTAGCTGCTTTAGGACCTTTTTCTGATTCAACAACATCAAATTCAACTTTGTCGCCTTCAGCAAGAGATTTAAAACCTTCTGCTTGAACAGCTGAATAATGTGCGAATACATCGCCTGAACCATCATCGTTGGAAATGAATCCATAACCTTTTTGGTCATTAAACCATTTTACTTTACCTTGTGCCATTTACGTCTACTCCTTATTTATAGTCCGATCAGGACTTTTTTAATACGAACCGTTTATCGGCTCGTTAGTATATTTAAGTATTTATTGACTGATTTGTCAATAGTTTTCTTGATAAAATAAAAAAAATGCGTCATATAGGAATCGAACCTATAACCTAACGGTTAAGAGCCGTTTGCTCTACCAATTGAGCTAATGACGCATTTGTATTCATAGCCAATATTTATATCATATTATTGAGTATTTTTTCAAGTATTGACTAAAAAAAAAGTTTTAAGTATAATACTTGTGTTGTTTTTTTTGAAGGGCCTGTAGCTCAGTTGGTTAGAGCACTCGACTCATAATCGAATGGTCGTAGGTTCAAGTCCTACCAGGCCCAAATAAAGTTAAAGATCTTTATTACTTATTAGTTTAAACCGTTTCTTTTCTATGAGAAAGGAGATTGTTTTTGCAGTTTTGAGTAACCGATTTCTTATTAGAAACCGGTTTTTTTTTATTTTATAGCAAAATAATAAAAATCGCTTAGCGATTTTACATATTTAGATTTGTAAGTTTGAGTTGAAACGAAGTGTTTTCAAAATAAAGTGTACTAAAAATATAGCGAAGTGAATGGGTACATGATTTTTGAAAACACAAAGTTGTAAGCCAAAATTACAAATCGTTATAAGTGGTATAGAAAATATGATAATAGTAATAACCGGAAACGGAAAAGGAAAAACCACATCTTCAATAGGTCAAATAGTCAGAGCTTTGGGACATAATCAAAAAGTTTGTTTGGTTCAACTTTTTAAAGGTGAAGATTTTTACGGAGAACAAAAGATTTTAACCAAACTTGAAGGTCTTGATTTTTTTTCTTTTGCAAAAAAGCATCCGTTCTGCTTTAGAGATATAACAAAAGAGCAAACCGTAAAAGAATGTAAACAGGCAACAGATAAATTAAAAGAAATTATAAAGAATAATAAATATAATTTGATAGTGTTGGAAGAATTTAATATTGCAATAAGAGATAATTTTATAGAAGAAGATTTATTGATAGATATTATAAAACAATTAAACGAAAAATCTAATGTTGTTGTCACCGGAAGAGGCGCAAGTCAAAAACTTATAGATGTTGCCGATTTGGTAAGTGAAGTAAAAGAAATAAAACATCCTTACAATAAGGGTGTTCCGGCACAGGAAGGAATTGAATTTTAATACAATTAGTAATTAGAAATTAGCAATTAGAAATGAAAAGCATTTTTAAAATTTTATTATTGTTAATATTTTTATTATCATCAAACGTTTTTGCAAAGTACAACAGAATAATTTCGTTGGCACCGTCTGCTACGGAAAGCTTATACGAGTTGGATATTGATAAAGAATTGGTTGCAAACACGGTTTATTGTTCCGACGGTAATTTTAAAAAAGAAAAAATCGGAACAGTAACGGAACCCAATATTGAAAAAATTATTTCATTGAATCCCGATTTGATTATAGCTACGAAAGAGGGAAATTATAAAACCGTTATTGATAAGTTGATAAGATTAAAATTGACAGTATATGTTATGGAACCGTATTCAAACTTTGAAGATATTTGTATCAATTTTCAACAGCTTGCCGACTACTTGGATAAAACAGATGCGGCAAAAGAAATAATAAATAATGTGAAAAATGAAATTTCTAAATTAGACGATGATGCAAAAAATATTAACAAAGAAAAAATATTTTGGGAAGTAGGTGCAAATCCCATATTTACCGTAGGTAAACAAAGTTTTGTTAATGAATATAATAAATTTGTAAACGGAATAAATGTGTTTGAAGATATAGATATGAGATATCCTAACATAAGCGTGGAATCTGTTATAGAAAAAAATCCGGATATTATAATGCTTGTAAATATGGGAGATGTAAGCGAACAGGAAATTGCCAAATGGAACAAATATAAAAACATAACGGCGGTAAAAAATAATAAGATTTATTTGTTGGAAGCAAACGATATTTTTACACCTACTCCAAAAAGATTTTTGAACGGAATAAAAGTTTTGAAAAACAAATTGAACAATACTGCAGGAGATTAAAAGTATATATGAACAGATTTATAAAGTTTATTTTTGTAAACATAGTTATAGTATTTATTATAGGTTTGTGTGTTATCCAAAATATAGAAGCTGTGGATTTGATATCTATGTCTGCGGGTGATAATTATATCGTAGCGGTAAATCAAAATAATACAATGTATGTCGTCGGAGAAAATGGCTTTGGAGCATGTAATGTTAGAAAGTGGAACTCTATTGCCGATGTCGCTGCGGGATATATGCATACGGTCGGATTGAAGAAAAACGGAACGGTTGTCGCTTGCGGAGATAATAATGACGGGCAATGTGATGTTCAAGATTGGAAAGATATTGCCGCAATTTCCGTAGGATACAATTTTACAATAGGATTAAAATCCGATGGAACCGTTGTTGCGGCAGGGAATACTTTTTTTGGACAATGTGATGTTCAGGATTGGAAAGATATTGTTGCAATTTCCGCAGGATACGATTTTACAATAGGTTTGAAGAGTGACGGAAGTGTTGTTGCAACAGGAAATAATGATAAGGGACAATGTAATGTTCAAGATTGGAAAGATATTGCCGCAATTTCCGCAGGATACGATTTTACAATCGGTTTAAAGAAAGATGGAACGGTTGTCGCTGTGGGAAATAACGATAAAGGGCAGTGTAATGTTTCGGATTGGAACAGAATTATAGCAATATCGGCAGGAAAAAGAGATCATACTGTTGGTTTAAGAAGTGATAGAACGGTCGTTGCGACAGGAAATAACGATAAAGGTCAATGTAAAGTTGGCAGTTTGGATAATATCGTTAAAATATCAGCAGGCGGTTCACATACATTCGGTATAAACGGGGAAAAGGACATTAAAAGTGTAGGATATAATGAAAAAGGTGAGAGAGCATCTGACTCAATACTTGCTTTTATCAGCAAAGAAATAAAACAAAAAGAAAAACTTAAGGAAATCTCTGATAGTTTAGATAATTTGCTAAACAGTAAAAACAATGAAACTGAGGATGTTACTTCTGATAAAGAGAAGAATAAATTTGAGTTAATAATAAAAAAAATAAGGGACTTAGAAAAAAATAAAAAAAGTTATTTTATCGCTCTTATTGCTTTTGTTTTTTTTGTGCTTATAGTATATGTCTTTGTCGCAGGTAACAATGGTAATAAAAATAAAAAAGCTAAAAATAGAGGTTTTACCATAAGTATAGATATATTGGCTGAAAACAGTAGAATAGAAGCAATAAGAAAAGCGGACGAAAAAAATAAAATTGCCGATAGGAATATAGATATATTGGCCGAAAACAGTAAGAAAGAAGCTATAAAAAAAGCAAGTGAAAAAAAAATAGATGTGAAGACAGATATGTTGGCAGAAACGACCAGGGAAGAAGCTATAAGGAGAGCAAAAGAAGAAGCATTTGCAAGAAAAGAAAGAGAAGAAAGGAATATGAAGATAAGGTCTAAAAAAGAACAAGAACATATTCGTGAAAAATATAAGGAAATAAATAATTTGATAATAAAAAAATGAACAAAATTCTCAAGTTCGTTTTATTACTTATAATATTGGTTATAACATTTATAATTGCGATGATATCCGGTATAAGTGATATATCCGTTATGGAAATGTTAAAATCTTTATTTTCAACCGGTGAGGGTAATACTTACACGATAATAAATCAAATAAGATTGCCCAGAGTTATTATTGCTATAGTTGCAGGTGCAGGTCTTGCCTGCAGCGGTTGTGTTTTTCAAGGTGTACTTAGAAATCCGTTAGCAGATCCTTTCACATTAGGAATTTCGGGCGGTGCGGCATTTGGTGCTTCAATCGGTTTTGCTTTCGGAATAACAAAACTTTCTTGGATATTTTTACCGTTGTTGGGATTTTTAGGTGCATTGTTATCGGTAGGTTTAGTTTATATACTTAACATGAAAAAAGAGTTTGATTCCAATACCATGATACTTTCCGGTGTGGTTGCAAGTTATATTTTCTCTTCTGCGGTAATGTTGGTATTTTCAATATCGTCTTCGGATCAATTGTATTCCGCTTTTATGTGGCTTATGGGAAATCTTGCTTTTTTTGATGAACGAATTTTGCCTATGGTAATAATTTTAGTTATGGCAGGTGTTGTAATTTTATGTTGCTTGGGTAATGTTATAAATATAATAAGTTTAGGTAATGAAAAATCTAATTCGTTAGGCATAAATACGGCGAGAACGGTAAAATATATTTTCTTGTTAAGCTCGTTAATAACGGCATGCATTGTAAGTTGTTGCGGAGTTATAGGTTTTGTAGGACTTATGATACCGCACATTACAAGAAAATTTGTGGGAAATAATAACAAAGTATTGATGCCGTTTTCCGCTGTCGTAGGAGCAATATTTTTGTTGATATGTGATACGGTAAGCAGAACTGTAATTGCTCCCGTGGAAATTCCGATAGGTGTAATAACAAGCATAATCGGCGGTTTATTTTTTGTTTTCTTACTTTTAAGAAAAGCAGGTAAGATATCTATATGATAAAAATAGAAAAAGTTTCATTATCTTACGATAAAAGAACGGTTCTTGAAGATATAACTTTAAACTTAAAAGAGAAATCTTTTATCGGAATTATCGGTAAAAATGGAACCGGTAAAAGTACATTGCTAAAATCAATAGCAGGGCTTTTAAAACCCGTAAAAGGAAATATTTTCATTGATGATAAAAATGTTTATGATATGAAAAAAAATATTTTGGCAAGGAAAATTTCTTTTATGCCGCAAACGATGCAGTTTGACTTTTCTTTTAATGTTAAAGATTTTATTATGTTCGGGAGATATCCTTACACAAACATGTTCAAGATGGCAAGTGCAGAAGATTTTAAAACAGTTGAAGATGTAATGAAACTTACCGAAACATCGGAATTAGAAGAAAGGAATATAAACGAACTTTCCGGCGGGGAAAGACAAAAAGTTTTGTTGGCGCAGACATTGGTTCAACAAACCGATATTGTTGCACTCGATGAACCGACATCTCATCTTGATATCGGCAGTCAGGCAACAATATTTAAGTTGTTAAAAATGTTAAACGAAAAATATAATAAAACAATTATTACTACCGTTCACGATTTGAATTTGGCAGGAGAATTTTGTTCGGATATAGTTTTTCTTGATGATAAAAAGGTTATCAATTTCGGATCTGCCGAAAAAGTTTTAAATTATAAAGATATAGAAAAAGTTTATGATGTAAAAGTTGTTGTTCATACTAATCCGATATCGAAAAAACCTGTAGTTATACCGGTATACAATTAAAATAACGACAGGTTATTAGGTTATAGGGTTATAAGTTTAGAAAAGCGACAACGACAAAAATAATTTGAAAAATTTAGTTATAAATTGTAAATTATAAATCGTTGTTTAGTAGTTGTCATTAATTATAAATTATACATTATAGTTATAACGGTGTACGGGAAAGCCGTGAGAATCGGCTACAGTCCGGCTACTGTATTGAGTGCGGTAATTAAATATTTTCACTGATTATCAAAAAATCGGGAAGGAAATATTTGCAGTAAAAACTCTAAGTCAGGAGACCGACCGTTAATCAAAATAAACCCCGAGGAGGTTATTATGAAACAATCGTTTATTATTGACGGATAAAAAATCGCCATACGATTTTTGAGGTATGGATGTATGGAAAGACGGATGTATAGAAAATTTTTGCTATACAAAAATAAGTTTTTTTATGGAGAAAAAATAAAATGAGAAAATTTATAAGTTTATTGGCAGTATTGAGTTTGGCAGTATCTGCATTTACTCAAACAGTAATTGCAGCAGATTATGATGAAGATGAAAACGAAGGAGAAGTCTTTTTGTCTTTAACAAAAACGGCAGAACCGTTAAGCGATTTAACAACAAACTTAACCATTATTACGGAAGAAGAAATTAAAGAAAAAAGTGCAAAAACTTTGGGAGAAATAGTTGAAGATGAAGTAGGTGTTTCTTATAAAGCTTATGGCCCGTTGGGGCAGGCACAATCAATTTCCATGAGAGGTTCCGCAGCAGGTCAGGTATTAGTTTTAGTTGATGGAAGACCTGTAAACGATATAGGAACAGGTGGTGGAGCAGACTTTACGGCAATTCCTGCAAGTATGATAGAAAGAGTTGAAATTATGAGAGGTTCAGGTGCCGCTCTTTACGGAACAGGAGCTTTCGGTGGTGTTATCAATGTTATAACAAAAAAAGCTACACCTTTAACACCGAATGTTAATCCGTATTTTTCTTATGGAACATTTAACACAATAAATGCAGGTATAACAGGGGCTTATGCAAATGATGTTATATCTATATTGATTGCGCCTTCTATGTTGTCTTCAGATGGTTACAGGAAAAATTCATTTTATGATTCAAAAAATATTTTCGGTAAAATCGGTGTAAATTTAACAGAAAATTCCGAAATAATATTATCAGGACAGGCATATAATGCCGATTTAGGAAATCCTGGTTCTTTGACTTATGCATCAGAAACTGCAAAACAATTTGAAGATAATAATTATTTAAAATTGGATTACAATACAAAAATAGAAGATTTTAAGTTTCAAGTTTCAGGATACAATGCGAATTATACAAGAAAAGCTGGTGATATGTATGATGCTTGGGGAGCTTATTTTAGTGAATATAATACTGTAAATACCGGAGTTAAAGGAAACGTTACATACAAAGAAATGTTAACATTAGGTTTGGAATGGGATAAAACAGAATTCAAACAAAAAGATTTAATATATGATACTGAAAAAATAAATAGAAGTAGAGAAAATGCTGCAGCGTATTTACAGGCAATATTAAAATTTGGTGATTTAACTTTAATTCCGATTGTAAGAGGAGATAAAAATACCGACTATGAAGATGTATTTACACCTGCACTTTCTGCTGTTTATAAATTAACTGATGAAATAAAAGTTTCAGGTAATGTAAGCAAAGTTTGGAATGCTCCGACATTCGGTCAAATTTATGGTGATGATACTTGGTATGCTCCGGCACCTAATTTAAAACCTGAAAAAGGTATATCAAGTGATTTGGGTATTGAATATAATAATGGAACCATAGGTATTGGAGTAACTGGATTTTATATTACCAGTGAGGATTTAATACAAAATATATATGATCTTGAAACTTATAAATATATAGCACAGAATGTGGACGAAGCAAGACAGTATGGTTATGAAGTTGAAGCAAACTATAATATGACAAAAGATATTAAACATAAATTGAATTACACATATTTAAGAGCAGAAGATACAAAAACTCATACCGATTTAATTTATAAACCTATGCATAATTTAAATTATGCAATAACAGTTAAGCCCATAAAAGATTTAAAAATATCTGCTGATGTTTCTTATGTTACCACAACATTGTGTGAAACAGGAGACTATTTAAAAGATTATTGTATAGTTAATGCAAGAGCAGATTATCAAATAATGAAATACGTTTCATTATGGGTTAAGGGAAACAACTTAACAAATGATGATAAATATCAATTAAGTTATGGTTATCCTATGCCGGGAATTACAGGGACAGCCGGTATCGATGTAAGATTTTAATTTAATAAAAATAAAAACTTTTATAAAAAAGCAGGAAGAAAAATTTTCTTCCTGCTTTGTTTATTTATTAAAACGTGTGTGTGCAAATATACAAAATAATTACTTCAATATTATGGATTCGTAATCTTTGCTAGGTAAAATTTTCTTCATCAAGTAAACAAGTACTTTTTTCTTTAAGTAGTTATCATAATAATTGGCTTGATTCCAGCCCACCCCTTGATAATGTATCTCGTGGTCTCTTCTGCCAAGTCTTAAAACAATATCATAATAAGTGTGGTGAGGAAAAGATCTGCGATTTCCTGTTCGTGTAAAAGCTATATAAGGATCGTATTGTAAATTACCATTTAAACACCAAGTTCCATAAATAAAGTTTTTTGTCCGTAAATAATATCTCGCTCCTTGCTGAGGATCTCCAAAATAAAGGGCATCGGAATATTCCAAATTTCCTTCAACATCTAAATTTAACTCTTCTATACCGGCAGCAAAGTGGTGATGTTCTACATAGTACGCTTGTTGTGCAAATGATATTGCGGTTATCATTGGAGCTACTTCAGAAACTATGCTCTTTTCTACGGAATAATCGTAAGAACCCTTTCCGACAATAGCTAATATTGAAACAATTATAATTATTATCAGCATCTCAAGCATAGTAAAACCTTTTTTGTTGCCCATAACAACTCCTTATAGTCTTTGGTAATAAATATTATAGTAGCATATTGATATAAAATCAATGTTTTTTTATATTCTTATTGTCATTATTTATGTTTTTTTATAAAATATATAAGACTATAAATAAACTAATTTTTATACATAGAGGACTAAGATGAAAAGAAGTTGTTATTGCGGTAAAGTAGATGAAAGTTTTATCGGTAAAGAAATTGTTGTAAGCGGTTGGGTACATTCAAGAAGAGATCACGGCGGAGTTATCTTTATTGATTTAAGAGACAGAGAAGGTCTTGTTCAAATAGTTTTTCAACCCGAGAAAAAAGAAATATTTTCTCAGGCGGAACATTTAAGAAGCGAGTATGTTTTATCCGTAAAAGGTTTGGTCAGAAACAGACCTGAAGGAACAGTTAATCCGAACATGTTTACAGGTAAAGTTGAAATAGTTGTAAACGAACTTGAAATAATCAATACAAGCCCTGTATTGCCGTTGGAAGTTGACGACTATAAAGAAACTTCCGAAGAAATAAGATTAAAGTACAGATACCTTGATTTAAGAAGACCGTCTTTCCAAAAGAATTTTATTTTAAGACATAAAATTTCACAAACAATAAGAGAATATCTTAACAAAGAAGGTTTCTTGGAAATAGAGACACCTTTCTTAACAAAATCTACTCCTGAAGGAGCAAGAGACTTTTTGGTTCCTGCAAGACTTGCACACGGATGTTTTTATGCCTTGCCTCAATCACCTCAGATATTTAAACAAATATTGATGGTTGCGGGTTTTGACAAATATTATCAAATAGCAAGATGTTTCAGAGATGAAGATTTAAGAGCAGACAGACAACTTGAATTTACTCAGGTTGATATGGAAATGTCTTTTATCGATGAACAGGATATTATGACTATAGTTGAACAAATGCTTGCTAAAATATTTAAAGATGTTTTAGGTAAAGAAATACAAACACCGTTCTTAAGAATGCCTTACGATGAAGCAATGTTAAGATTCGGCTCGGATAAACCCGATACAAGATTTGCAATGGAAATAAAAGATTTTACAAAAGAACTTGCAAATTGCGGTTTCGGAGTTTTTAAAAATGTTATAGCTAAAGGTAATGTTGTCAGAGGTCTTTGCATAACAGGCGGTGCAAAATTTTCAAGATCCGAAATTGACGGACTTACAAAATTTGTAGGTGAGTTCGGTGCAAAAGGTCTTGCTTGGATGAAGATAACCGCTAACGGTGCAGAATCAAATATTGTTAAATTTTTCACAAAAGAAGAAATAGACACAATAATAAACAAACTTGAAGCTAAAGACGGTGATTTGGTGGTTTTCTTGGCAGATGAAGTTGATATTGTTGCTCAAGGTCTTGGTGCATTGAGATTAAAGATGGGTAAACAGTTAGGCCTTATAGATAAAGATAAATTTAATTTCTTATGGGTAGTGGATTTTCCGTTATTTGCTTGGGATAAAGAAGAAAAAAGATGGGTGGCAAACCATCATCCGTTTACGGCAGTAAAAGATGAAGATGTTGATAAACTTACTCAGGAAAAAGCAGGCGAGGCCAAAGCAAGAGCTTACGATGTTATTTTAAACGGAGTCGAGCTCGGCGGAGGTTCGATAAGAATACATAAATCCGATATGCAATCAAAAGTATTTAATCTTTTAAATATTACCGAAGAATCCGCAAAAGAAAAGTTCGGATTTTTACTTGATGCATTAACTTACGGAGCTCCTCCGCACGGCGGACTTGCAATCGGTTTTGACAGGTTATGTGCATTGTTAATAGGGGAAGAGTCCATAAGAGAAGTTATAGCATTTCCTAAAACACAAAAAGCTATATGCCCGTTATCAAATGCTCCGTCGGAAGTTGCTGAAAAACAATTAAGAGAGTTGGGAATAAAAATAAACCAAAAAAAACAGGTTAACACAGAAGAAAAATAGTGAAGACTTTAAGAAGTTGGTTAAAATCAAAAGTAAAAAAATTCCTGTTGTTTCTAATAAAACAATTGGATAATGAAGTTCCTATTGTTCCTAAAATAAGATTATCAAGCGATAATATATTAAAAAAAGATATAAGTGTTCCGATACCCTTAACCGTGATAGTTTCTTTTATTTGTATTTATTTTATGTTGATAATGCAAACTACGGTAAACTATTTGGAAATGGTCGGTGTATTTGTTGCCCTTTTATCTATATTTGCTTTTGAAATTTTTTATTTTAAATATGAAGCAAATAAAATAAATTTAGATAATGTTAAGGTTTTAATAATATCTTTTATCACCGTTGTTTCTTTGTTATCTTTTCAAATTTATACGAGTTTAATGTCACAAATTTCTTTCCCTTTATCGGCATTTACCGTTTTAATGGCATTACTTGTATCCGTTAGAGTAAGTGTTGTGTACACTTTTACAATGGTAATATTTTTTATTTTAATAAATGATTTTTCGATAGTAATACCATTGTTTCACATTGCGGGCGGTTTGGTATCAATAATAAATGTAAGAAAAATCAGAAGCAGAACAGGCTTTACCAGAGTAGGAATAAATATATTTTTTGCAATGCTTGTTCCGTTAATAGTTTTCTATTTTTTTAATATTTTAAGTCTCGATGAAACGATAGAAAATATTGCTTATGTTGCAATGAATGCCGCTTTATCTGTTTTGATGATATTGGCATTGCTTCCTATTTTTGAATCTTTATTTTCCAGAACGACGAATATAAAACTTATAGAACTTTCCGACTTTAACAGCCCGTTATTAAAAAGACTTATGGAAGAGGCTCCCGGTACATATCATCACAGTTTAATGACGGCATCTATTGCCGGAAATGCTGCCGAAGCAATAGGGGAAAATGCATTACTTGCACGAGTTTGTGCATATTATCACGATATAGGTAAACTAAAAAATCCGGAATATTTTATAGAAAATCAAAACGGTGCCAAGAATCCGCACGATGAAATTTCACCTTCAATGTCCGGTTTGGTATTGGTTTCTCATGTTAAAGACGGTGTTGCTTTAGCAAAACAATACAAAATAGATAAAATTATAGTAGATGCAATAAATCAGCATCATGGTACATCGTTAATACAATATTTTTATTATAAAGCATTGGAAAAAGACAGCAGTGTTAATGAACAAGATTTCAGATATCCCGGTCAGAAACCTACAACAAAAATTGCGGCAATACTTATGATATCCGATTCCGTAGAAGCAATATCAAGAACATTGAAAGAAACTTCTGCCGGAAAACTGAAAGAAATGGTGGAAAAAGTTATAAATAATAAATTTGCCGACGGACAATTTTCGGATTGTCCTATAACATTAAAAGATTTATTTGAAATATCCGAAAGTGTAACAAATACATTGTGCTCAATATATCATGCCAGAATAGAATACAAAAGCCGCTAAGCGACTTTTGTGAAGATTAGAAGAATAGAAGGAAAAAGATGAAAAATAAGGAATTGATATTTACCGGATTTGATAAAAAAATAATTCCGTTGATGAAAAAAACGGCTGAGTTTGCTTTAAAATATGAAAAGATAAAACAATACAATATCAGTTTTACAATGGTAAGTGATATTGCTATAAAAAAGATGAACAGGAAATACAGGAAAGTTAACAGAATAACGGATGTTATTTCTTTTCTCGTAGATAAAGACCTTTTCATGGGTGACATATATATATCTGATAACAGGCCTAAAAAAAATGCAAAGAAATACGGCTTTACTTATGAACAAGAGTTATGTTATCTTGTAATACATTCAATCTTACATTTGGAAGGATATACGGATTATACCCCTGAAAACAAAAAGAAGATGTTTTCAAAACAGGATAAAATATTCAAATGTATATTTTCTTAGAAATACTTCTATTAATATTTTTCTTAATGCTGTCTGCTTTTTGGTCGGCATCCGAAATATCATTGAACAGTCTATCCAGATACAGAGTAAAAAAACTTATAGTCTTAAAGAAATCAATAGCAGAGCCGTTATTAAGATGGTTGAACAGTCCGTATTATTTACTTACCGTTATTTTGACCGGAAATGTTTTATCCGATATGATGGTGAGCTTTTTGTTTAGTTCTTTAGCGGTTACAATTTTTTATATGGTAAACAGAAATGTGTTGGATGTTATTACATGGATAGTTGCAACATTTACGGTTTTAATTGTCGGAGAAATTACACCGAAAATTTACAGTAGAGCAAATTCTCAAAAAGTGGCATTGCTTACTGTACCGTTACTTTCGCAAATAGAACATGTTACTAAACCTTTTCTTTATCCGATAATGAAAATATTGGATTTAATGTTCAGTAAAGATGATGAAAAAGATGAATACCCTGCTCTTACAAGAGAGGAAGTTGAGACTTTGATTTCGGAAGCCGATAAGCAAGGTATCTTTGATAAAAACATAAGTACAATGCTCGAAAGATCGGTAGGATTTACCGAAACGATTGCCGTAAAAATAATGACACCGTTTAAAGATATAGAAGCAGTAAATATTGATGACGATAACGAAAAATTTATAGACATGATTGTTGAAACGGCCAGAAGCAGAGTACCGGTTTATAAAGGGACGAAAGAAAATATTATAGGTTATGTTCATATTAATGATATTTTGTGGTTATGGAAAGAAAAGAAAGAAAATCTTATAAAAAAATCTATTAAACCGGCATACTTTATTAATCCCGACAAAAAAATAAGTGAATTGTTAAAAGAGTTACAAGAAGGAACAACTCATATAGCTTTTGTGAAAAATAAGAAAGATAAAATAATAGGCATGGTAACATTGGAAGATATAGTTGAAGAAATTGTCGGGGAAATACTCGACGAATATGATGAAGTTTAGGTAAAAAATGATACAGATAATTATAAAATTTTTAATCTTTTTAGTGTTTATGTTTTCGGCGGCATTTTTTTCCGCTGCTGAAACGGCGATAACCAGTCTTACAAGTTCCAATATAAGAAGAATAAAAGAAAGATATAATAAATTGTACAGATATATAGCTTATTGGGAACAGTATCCCGATGATGTTATTACTACAATGATAGTGTGGATGAACCTTTCTGTTGTTGCTATAGGAGTATCTACAACTTCAATGGGGCTTGATATTATAGAAAAATATCAATTGGATAAAGCTTTATGGATAAGTATAATTCCGGTAATAGCTATAGTTATAACATTAATCTTTACGAATCTTATACCCAAATCTTTCGGCAGATATAAAGCGGATAAATTTGCAATAAAGGCATTACCGATAGTAATAAAATTTACAACGATAACAAGAGGTTTAAACATATTCTTGGTTTCAATTTCCAACGATATACTTAAAGTTGTCGGAAGGAAAACTCAAGAACCGAAATTGATACAACCCGATGAAGTGGAATTTTTGTTGTCCAATGAAAAGGTTTCACCGTTATCAAAAACATCAAGAAGTATCATCAATAGAATTATAGAATTCAGAAAAACTAAAATTACACAAGTTATGATATCCAAATCTGAAATTTTTGCTGTAAATATTGAACAACCGAGAGAGAAATTGATGAATGAAATTATAGCGACGCAGTTTTCCAGAATTCCTGTATACAGGGATTCGATAGATAACATTATAGGAATAGTAACGGCAAAAGATATTGCTATGGCATGGAGAAACGGAGAAGTGTTAGCTATAGAAGATTTAATAAGGCCGGTATATTATGTTCCGGAAACGGCATATGTAAAACAGATTTTAACGGAATTTAAAAAAGGTAAGGATCATATGGCAATAGTTGTAGATGAATTCGGTTCTACGATAGGTCTTGTGACGATGGAAGATTTGCTTGAAGAAATCGTGGGCGAAGTGTGGGACGAGTATGATGAAAAAGACGGGAATATAAAGATGTTAACCGATGGCAAATATTTAATAAACGGATATGAATCGATATCGGATGTAAACGATGAATTGAAATTAAATATACCCGAAACTCATTTTTCTACTATAAACGGTTGGGTATTGGAACATTTCGGATATATTCCGAAAAGATACGAAAAGTTTACATGGAATAATTTAGAAGTTGAAATAGAAAGTGTAGAACCAAAAAAAGTTAAGAGAATTATTTTAAAGATAAAATAAAAATGTATTACAACATAAAAGCATTAATATTAAATACGAAAGTCGCTTCGGAAGCAGACAAAATTATTACCGCTTATACGGATAAGTGGGGTAAAATTTATGCTATTGTTCCCAGTGCAAAAAAAATAGTTGCAAAACTTAATGCTGCCACGGAACCTGTTACCGAAAGCGAGTTAATAATTTATCAGACTTCACAATATTCAAGACCTACTGTTACGGGAGCAAGAATTTTAAATAACAACACATTGGTTAAACAGGACTTTCACAGGAATTTGTTGGCATTTTATGTTTGTGAGATAAGTGACAAATTTGCACCTGTGCATTTGCCGAGCAAAAAAAAATACGAACTTATAACAAGGACATGGGATTTGCTTGCAACTTCAAAAGCTCCTTTAAGAGTGTTAACGGCTTTTTCTTTGAGATTGTTAAAAATATCAGGTTACAGTATGGTAGATTATTTGAAAAGAAATTATTCAAATATAAAAAAAGAAGATATTTTATACTTAAAAAAAATTGCAAATTGTTCCGGCGATTCGTTGGATATAATGCAGGAATTTGAAAATAGTGACGATAAAATTATGTGGAATTATGTGGAAAGTTATATCAAAACATATGTCCCTCAACCTTCTGTCGGTTTGTTTCTGAAAAAAATCAATTATATAAATTGATAGTGTGTTGTAAATTTTGTGATAAAATTATAAACTATCCTTTACAAATATATTGGGAGTTTGGTATGAAGATACAAAAATTTGTAGTTTTATTTTTGATGGCATGTATGCCTATTGTTATTTCATGCAAAGGAGATTATTTTGATAAAGCAGTATCGTATCAAAATGACGGTGAGTATGAAAAAGCAATAGATTTTTATAATAGAGCAATTGATGAAAATGATCACGTAGCCGATTCCGAAAAAAATGTCGGAGATATTTATTTTTTACATGATCAATTTGAATATGCTTTTTCGTGTTATGAAAGAGCAATGGAAGCAGTTTCTCCCGAAGCAATGGATACGACAATAAAACTCGGTTCTTTCGGTGATGCCTCCGTAAGAAAATTGGCTGCACGGACTCTTTCCAATATTAAGAATAAAAAAGCACAAAATATTATATTTAAAAAATTGGTGGAAGTGTTAAATTCAAATGATGAAAATAAAATTATAGATGCTCTTGAAATGATGTTGCAATTTGAAAGAGATCTTTCTCCTATAGCACCGAATTTAATGGCTTTATTAGATAGTAAAAATATTGTAATAAAACAAAAAACTTTGCTTATTTTACCGAAAGTAGCCGAAGATGCTTGCAATGATGAAGAATGTTTTAACAAAATAATGGGTTATTTAAATCAAAATAATGAAATATTGAAAACATCCGCAATAGAATGTTTAGGAAATATGCAAAAATATGCAAAGAAAGCTTTACCTGTTCTTGTAGGTATAGCTGTTAACGATAAATTAAATAAAGAACAAGCATTAAATGCTATCGGACAAATTGGCGTCCCTTCTAAAGAAAATGCTGCCAATATGTATTCTTTCTTAAAAGATAAGCCGAATGAAATAAAAATAAAATTTTTAGATATGTTTGAAGATTTGGCATCGAAAGATGATAATACTGCAAAAGAATATGTCCCGTATATATTAATGTTTTTGAAGTACGATGATTTAAATGTTAAACAAAAAACAAGAGCCGTTTTAACCAAAGTGGGTAAAGCAGCTCCGGAAACAATACCCGCACTTATTGATTTGTTGCAGGATAATAATAATGAGATAGTTTCAAGAGCTATTTATGAACTCGGTGATTTAGGTAAAGCGGCTTCAGGTGCAGTAGCACCGTTGAAAAAAATAGTAGAAACGACTCAGGATAAAGATATTAAAAAAATAGCAAGTGATGCTTTACAGAAAATACGTTAAGTAAAAAATTTGTGATATTTTGAAAAGGAAACTATCTTATTACGGAAACAAGATAGTTTCTTTTTTTGGGGAAAGAAATAATGTCTAAAAAAATATGTGTGTTTTGCGGTTCGAACAGCGGATATAATGAAATATATGCTAATGTTGCCAAACAATTTGCAAGAGAAATAGTTAAAAATAATATGACGCTTGTTTACGGCGGCGGCAAAGTCGGTATTATGGGAATAATTTCAAAAGAAATTATGGATAACGGCGGTGAGGTTATAGGGGTAATACCTGAATTTTTAAATAATATGAATTTAGGAAACAAAAATTTAACCGAAATGAAAGTTGTTTCGGATATGCATGTAAGAAAAAAAACGATGTATGAAATATCCGATTATTTTGTTGCATTGCCAGGCGGAATAGGTACATTTGAAGAGATAACCGAAATTATAACTTGGAAGCAACTTAATATTCATAATAAACCGATTGCTATTTTGAATATAAATAATTTTTATGATAATTACATAAATTTATTACAGAAATCCGTAGACGAAGGTTTTATGAAACAAATACATGTGAGTAATATTATAGTTGAGTCGGATTATAGCAAAATTATAGATAGATTAGAATCCGCAAAAGATAAGCAGGAATTAAAGTTTATATAAGGTCAAAATGTTTATAGAAAGTGTTCATAACGATATTATTAAATTGGTGGTTTCTTTAAAAGAAAAGAAAAACAGAGATGAGAAATCTTTGTTTGTAGTTGAAGGATTTAAACAAGTATCGGAAATTCCCAAAGATTGGAAAATCAAATTTGTTTTAGCTACTGAAAAATACAAAAATTTTAGTACCGATAAACTTTATATAACTACCGAAAAAATATTTAGAAAAATATCGGATACAAAAACTCCGCAAGAAATCTTGGCTGTTGCGGAGAAAAAATTTTTTGATATTGAAACCGTGTTATCGGAAAAAGGTTTTTTTGTCGTTATAGATACATTGCAAGATCCGGGAAATATCGGAACAATTATCAGAACAGCCGAAGCTTTCGGTTGTAAAGGAATTTTTATGTCAAAAAATTCCGTTGATATTTATGGAGAAAAAGTTGTTCGTTCCACAATGGGAGCAATTTTTAATATACCTGTAATTCAAGAATGTGATATAGTTTCTTTGATGTTGCAAATGAAACAAAAACAAATAAACACTTGTGCTTTCTCGTTGGATACCGACAATGTTTTATCAAGGTTTAAATTTAAAAACAGTACTGCAATAATAATAGGTAATGAATCCAACGGTATAAACAAAGATGTTTTGAATATTGTTGATGACAAAATAAAAATAGATATGTGGGGTAAATCTCAATCTTTAAATGCTGCGGTTGCATGTTCTATTGCCGTATATGAGGTTTCAAAACAATTAAATGGAAAATAAAGAGAAAGAAATAAAGAATGTTACTGTTGTTGGAGTAATAGTAAACTTATTCCTGTCGATAACAAAACTTATTATAGGATATTTGGGAAACAGTCAGGCTTTAATAGCCGACGGTGTTCACAGTTTTTCCGATTTGGCAACAGATTTATCTATAATTTTCGGTGTAAAATATTGGTTGGCTCCGGCAGATGAAGAGCATCAATACGGACACAGAAAAATAGAGTTATTGGTTACAATTTTTATTGCCATAGCTTTAGCTTTTGTAGGTATATCTATTTTTGCTAAAGCAATATTGGCATTGAAACAAAACAATATTCAGTCGCCGAGTTTGGTGGCATTTATCGGTGCGATGTTGTCTATAATATCAAAAGAGTGGCTTTACAGATATACGGCAAAAAAAGCAAATATGTTGAAATCTCCTGCGGTAAAAGCAAATGCCTGGCATCACAGATCCGATGCAATAAGTTCTTTGCCTGTAGCAATAGTAATTGTAATAGCGGCAATATTTCCTAAATTAATATGGCTTGATGCCATAGGTGCAATTGTGGTATCGGTGTTTATTATTTATCCTGCATATACAATATTTAAAAAATCTATATTGAGTATTTTGGATGAAAGTGTTGACAGTGAAACTTTATCAAAGATAGAGCAAATTGCATTGCAAACAAAAGATGTTAAAGAAGTTCATGATATAAGAACAAGAAAAGCCGGTGAAACTTTTTTTGTTGATATGCATATATTGGTTGACGGTAATATCTCTGTTCAAGAAGGTCATGATATATCCGAAGAAGTAAAATTAAATCTTATGAAATCGAACGAAGATATTTTAGATGTATTGGTTCATTTGGAGCCGTTTAATGAAATAGAGAGTAAACAAAATAAATGAAAAAAAATTTTATATTAATATCACTTATTTTATTTTTATCCGTATCTCAAGCGTACAGCCAGTCTAAAAATATTTTTTTTCTGTTTCCTTTTTATGCTCCGGAAACGAGTTTAGGTTTGGTTTTTACCGATATATTACATTTTAAAACAGATAATCAAAAACATTTTTCGGCACTGAATTTATTTGCGATGTATACATTAAAAAATCAGTGTACTTTCGGAGTTGCTCCCGCAATTTATTTTGATAATCAAAATTATTTGCTTGAAGGAAAATTTATTTATACAAATTTTTTAAGAAAATTTTATGGTGCCGGAAATAATACTTCAAAAGACGATGAAGAAGAATTTGTTAACAGAGCCCATGGTTTCGGAATAGGCTTTTCAAGAAAAATAATAGATAATTTGATGTTTGGTGTGCAATATGATTTATCTGATATGACCATACAAGATACCGATGACGACGGTCAGCTTCAATATTGTAAAACAAACGGTGTCATTTCGGGAGCGGGTTTTAAAGCAAACTTTGATACAAGAGATAATAATATATATCCTACAAAAGGTGTTTGGATAAGAGCCGATTATATGCTTTACAATAGCAAATTAGGCAGTAAATATAATTATTCAAAAACAAATTTTGACTTTAGAAATTATTTTTATGTTTATAGCAAAAAATTACTGTTTTCTTATCAGTTCTACGGTGAATTTATAAACGGAAAAGCACCGATACAAGTTTTGCCTGCATTAGGCGGTTCAAATTTGTTAAGAGGCTTTTATGCCAACAGATTTGCGGACAATATTTTATTATCTTTTCAGCCGGAACTTAAAATAAAAATAACAAATAGTATTTGGTTGGCATTATTTACCGGTGTGGGTAATGTTTATAATAATTTGGAAGATGTGGATTTGAAAGAGATAAAGACTGCCACGGGGTTCGGAGCAAGAATAAAGATAAAAGATAATCCGAGAATGAATTTCAGAATAGATTTTGCTTTTTCAAATGAATCACAAGGAACATATTTTACTTTGATGGAAGCCTTTTAAGGGCAATGTACAATGTATAATTTATAATTAAATATGTTTGTGTTTTGTCAAAAAACTAAAAAATAATAAAATTTGCTATGCAAATTTTACAAACATTATACATTGTACATTATAAATTATAAATTAAAATGTTTTTTACTTGAAAAGAGATATTTTTCAGTAGTTTTTGGACTAAACTATAAAGTAGAAATATAGGAGAGAAAAATTGTTAGTGTCATCAATAAAGAGTTATAAAAGTATATTGAACTTTTTTCCGCAGTTAGATATAGTTTTTGATTATATAGTTAAAAATATCAATAATAAAACTTTGGATGGAAAATATAATATAACAAAAGACATATATGCTATAGTTCAAACTTGTCAACCGAAACCTAAAAAAGAACAGGTATTGGAAAGACATAAAAAATATATAGATTTGCAGTATGTTATTTCCGGTAAAGAAAAAATAGGGTGGAAGTTTTTCGATAAGGATTTTAAAACATTAAAAAGATATAATCCAAAAAAGGATATAGCTTTTTATTCAAATCTTCCAGAGACTTTTATAGATTTGAAAAAAGGTGAATTTGCAATATTTTTTTCGGAAGATACTCATGCACCTTTGTGTTGCGATAAAACAGTTAAAAAATGTATAGTTAAAATTCCGATAAAAAGATTCAAATATGTTTAATGCTTATTATATAATACATTATGTATGTTAATGGTTTGTTTAATATGCTGTTTATATTGTAAATATATAGATAAAACATCTTGATATTGTATTAGGAATATATATGAAAAAAATAAATTTTATAATGGTTGCAGCGTTGTTGTTTGGTTTGATATCTTTTGAGCAAGATCTTTTTGCCGGAATCAATAAACAGGAAATATTGAAGTTAGAGGAACAGCTTTCACAAGAAAGAGATGTTATAACAAAAATAGATTTGGAAACACAAATAGAAATAAAAAAATTGGAAGAAGTTGTTCTTGAAAAGACAAAAAATTTTGATAATTATAATAGTAACGTATCAATTCAAAAGGTAATGTCTGATGCTCCAAAAATAAAACAAGATGTAATATTTTTGGTTGATGAACTTGAAAAGTTGTTGAATAAAAACAAACATAGAATAATGTCTTTTTACAACGAACAAATAAAAATGTCTTATAACAGCATAAAAAAAACGCAATGGGAAACCGAAGATGAATATAACAAAAGAGTGCAAAGAAATAAAGAAATTTTGGAAGAGAACAGAAAAAGAGATTTGTTTATAAATGAAGATGAAATACTGCAAACCATAGTAAAATTTACGGATCCGTTTATGGATATATTAAAGTATTTTAATACCGAAAAGTTTTCCGATAAGGACAATGATAAAGCAACACTTATATCAATAAAAGAATTCAATGTAAGCGATTTTTTGTTAAATATAGAATATAAACAAAAAAAATATTTAGTTGAGTATGATTTTTCCGGCATTGGAAAGGCAAATGCGGAACTGATGTATCAAACTCAATATCAATTTGATATTGAACCTTTATTTTCGTTAAATAATAACTTAACGAAAGAATTAACGGCATTTAAAATCAAACATAACGGAATGAAAAATGAAAAAATAGCGGATGTTTCCGGAATATCCGAATTTAGAGGAATAAACAAGCTTTCTAAGTATAGATGTGTATATAAAATAATTAATACAAGATATGGTTCAATTTCCGCAGGGGGATATCATACAATAGGATTAAAAGAAGATGGGACTGTTCTTGCTGTTGGCAATAACGATAACGGTCAATGTAATGTGGAACAGTGGAAAGATATAGTATCAATATCTGCCGGTAATTGTCATACAATAGGATTAAAAAATGACGGGAAGGTTGTTGCTTGCGGTAATAATTATTACGGACAATGTAATGTGATGAAATGGGAAAATATTATTGCAATATCTGCCGGGAAAGACCACACGGTAGGATTGAAAGAGGATGGAACGGTTGTTGCCATAGGAAATAATGTGTTTGGTCAGTGTGATGTTGGTAAGTGGAGAGATATTGTTGCAATATCTGCCGGAGGAAATCATACCGTAGGTTTGAAAAAAGACGGAACGGTAGTTGCTGCAGGTTATAATAAAAATATGCAATGTAATGTTAGAGAGTGGAGAGGTATTTCTGCAATATCTGCCGGAGAGTATCATACTTTGGGTTTAATGAGAAATAAAACAATTGTTGCTGTAGGTAATAACGATAATTGGCAATGCAATATAGCAAGAAGAGAAAATATAGTTGCAATTTCTGCTGCCGAAGACCATAGTGTGGGATTAAGAGAAGACGGTACTGTTGTTGCTACCGGAAGTAATGAATACGGACAATGTGATGTTAATTGGTGGAAAGATGTAACAGAAATTGCCGCAGGTTTGAATTTTACTATCGGCTTAACGAAAGATGGAAAATTTTTTACTTGCGGTAATAATTATTACGATCAATGCGATATTGAAGATTGGCATTTAAGAAAAGAATAAAAATTTTATATAAATAAAAAAGCAGGAAAGAAAAATTTTTCTCCCTGCTTTTTTATTATTTTAACTGTTTTTATTTTGTTAAATAAGCGTGAATATTTTTTGCGGCTTGTTTACCCATTCCCATAGCTTGAATAACCGTGCTGCCGCCTGCTATATCACCGCCTGCAAAAATGCCTTCTCTTGTTGTCATAAATTTATCATCAACTATAAGATGACCTTTTTTATCTGTTTGTAAACCTTTTGTTAATGAAGGTAATATCGGGTTGGGATTTAATCCCAATGCAAGTATAACCAAATCTGTTTCTATTACAAAATTAGAACCTTCTATTTCTACGGGTTTTCTTCTTCCGGAAGCATCAGGTTCCGTTAATTGCATTTTTACACATTCTACGGCTTTTACAAAACCTTTATCATCGGAAATGAATTTTTTAGGAGCCGTTAATTCTATAAACTCAATGCCTTCTTCCAAAGCATGTTTTCTTTCTTCAAGTCTTGCAGGCATTTCGTTTTGTGTTCTTCTGTACAACAATTTTACCGATTGAGCGCCGATTCTTTTTGCCGTTCTTACCGAATCCATTGCGGTGTTTCCGCCGCCGATAACAACAACATTTTTACCTTTATGTACCGGAGTATCATATTCAGGGAACTGAAATGCGTTCATTAAATTTATTCTGACTAAAAACTCGTTAGCGGAATAAATGTTGTTAAGATTTTCGCCTTCAACTCCCGGAAATGTCGGCAATCCCGCACCTGTTCCCACAAATATTGCTTTAAAACCTTCGTTAAACAAATCTTCTACGGTTTTTGTTCTGCCTATTAAATAATTAAATACGAATTTTATTCCGAGCTTTTTTAATGAATCTACTTCTTTATCCAAAACCGCAACGGGTAATCTGAATTCGGGAATACCGTATCTTAAAACTCCGCCGCTGTCGTGCAAAGATTCAAATATGGTAACATCGTAGCCTAACTTGGCTAAATCTCCGGCACAAGTAAGACCTGCAGGTCCGGAACCTATAACGGCAACTTTAATTCCGTTAGGTTTTATATCAAAATTTTCTTCTTTGATATTTTTTGCTGCCCAATCCGCTGCATATCTTTCAAGATTACCTATTGCAATAGGTTCTTGTTTTATTCCCAATATACATTTGCTTTCACATTGTTTTTCCTGAGGACAAACTCTGCCGCAAACGGCGGGCAAGTTACTTTTTGATTTAATAACTTTTATTGCACCGGCAGGATTATTGTTTGCTAATTCGTGTATAAATTCGGGAATGTTAACTTCAACAGGGCAACCTGTTACACACATAGGATTTTTGCAATGCAAACATCTTTTTGCTTCAGTTAATGCTTGATCGTCGCTATATCCTAAATTTACTTCTTGAAAATCTTTATTTCTTACATTTGGGTCTCTTTCGACCATCTTTATTCTTTGTGGCATTTGCACTCCATGTTAAGAATTTCTTTATATTTTTCTAAAGCTGCTTTTTCGTTTTCTTTAAATGCTTTTAAACGACTTGTAAGTTCGTCCCAATCTACTAAATGTCCGTCGAATTCAGGACCGTCAACACATGCAAATCTTATTTTTTTGTCTACACTTACTCTGCATGCACCGCACATTCCCGTTCCGTCCACCATTATAGGGTTTAACGACACAAGAGTTTTTAAATTATATTCTTTTGTCATATTGGATACCGCTTTCATCATGGGAACAGGTCCTATTGCATAAACGATATTAACTTTTTCTCTTTTTATTACATCCGCCAAAACGTTGGTAACAAAACCTTTTATTCCGTAAGAACCGTCATCGGTTGCGGTTAAAAGTTCCGTTGAGTTTGCTTTAAGCTCGTCCTGCAATAACAACAAATCTTTGTTTCTTGCACCTACTATTGTAATAACTTTATTTCCTGCTTTTAACAAATCGCTTATTACAGGTAAAAGTTCCGCTGTTCCTACTCCGCCTGCCATTGCAACTACCGTTCCGAAATTTTCGATTTCGGTAGGTTTTCCCAAAGGACCGACGATATCTCTTATAAAGTCACCTTCTTTTAAGTTACCGAGTTCCGTAGTAGATTTACCTACTGTTTGAAATATTATTTTTATAGTTCCTTTTTCCAAGTTTTTGCCTGCAACGGTTAAAGGAAATCTTTCACCTTTTTCATGCAACCTTAAAACTATAAATTGTCCCGGCTTAATATTTTTTGCAATGTCCGGAGCTTCAATTTCAAAACTTTTTATTACTGACGATAAAACTTCTTTTTTTATAATTTTAAACATATCTTTCTCACTGTTATAAATTTCAAAAATTATATATCTTTTATAAAAAATATTCAATTGAAAATCGCTGAAAACATTTTTTTTGGAATCTTGTAGTTGCAGTTTGCTGTTTTTCCATACATCTATACCTCTATACATCCGATCTTCAAAAATCGCAGGGCGATTTTTTAAAGCAAATGTTTTATGTTTTTATAAATTTTATCGGCTACTGATTTATAACCTTTTGAATTAGGATGAATCTCATCGGAAAAGAAATTTCTGTCATTCCAAATTTCATTTAATATACCGTTTATAAACAAAACCTTTTTTTCTTTTGCTAAAGATTTTAACATTTTATGCAATTGGTTTAATTGCTTGTCTTCCGCGGATACAATAACAACAATGTCTCCGTTTTGTCCTATTTTATCGACAATTTGTTCCATATTTTTTTTAGTTTCCGAAATCGGAATTTGTTGAAAAAAATCGTTGGCACCGAATTCTACTATTACAATAGAATTTTTAAATTGTAGTATATCTTCTATTCTGTCTAAACCGTTTTGTGATGTGTTTCCGTTGATACCTTTATTTATTACGGGAATATTCGTAAATTGTTGCAGAAAATACGGATATGTTTGTCCGTTGGTTGCACCATATCCGTAGGTTAAACTATCACCGAAACAAACAATAGAATTAATTTTAATTAAATTGTTATTTGAGCTGTTATTTGAACAAGATATCAACATACATATAAAGAATAAAAATAAACAAAATTTTTTAAACATTTATTTTAAGTTTAAAAGTTTTTCGGCGTTTAAGTGAAATATTTTTTCTTTAAACTCATCATCTATGTTTAAATTTTTAATTAACTCTATTTCTTTTTTATGATTACCTACGGGGAAATCCGTTCCGAATAAGATTTTATCCTTATTATGTTTGTTTAAAAATCTGTAAATCTGATCTTCTTTCATAAAAGATAAAGCCGAAGAAGTATCAATATAAAAATAATCATCACCTATAATAGAATTTTCAACTTCATTCCACAATTTAAACCCACCCATGTGAGCTGCAATAAATGTTATTCCGGGGAAATGTTTTTTTACATTTAACATTTGTTTGGGACCTGCTTGAATTAATCCGGTAGATAATTCGTATCCGCAATGAAACAGAAGGGGAATTTGCAATTTTTGAATTTTTTCATACATAGGGAATACTCTTTCATCGTCTATATAAAACATTTGGAATTCCGGTTGAATTTTTATTCCCTGAGCATTATCTTTTATTCTGTCAAGCTCGTAAGACCATTTTTCATAAAACGGATGTAACGATGCAAACTTTATGAATCTTTCGGAATTTAAACCGAATAGCCAATTATTTATATGTTCAACTTGGTTAGGTCTTGAAGCAACAGATGCTATTACACTTTTTGTAACACCGTTTTTATCCATTGCTTCTAAAACATTTTTTTCGATTGGGATTGCATTCATTGGCATTTTAAAAGATTGTTCCAAATATTCTTTGGCTTTTTCCGCAACTTTTTCCGGCCACATATGAGTATGAAAATCTATTATATCCATGATGAATAAAATTATACTACTAAATAAAAAAAATGTAAAACTACTTGACTTATAAAAAATAATAATGTTTAATAACAAATAGTAAAATAAAGTAATAAAATAATATAAAACATAAGTTTTAATAATAAATAGAAAATTTTAATAATAACAGAGTTAATTTGATAATAAAGTAAAAAATAGAATAATAAAAAATAAGTATTGACAAAATAAAATAAATAAAATAAAATAATGCTTGTAATTAAAAAATAAAAGTAGTGAGTGATAACAAATGGAAAATAAAAACGATAAACAAGTTATGGATATTAAAGAGTTGGCAGAATATCTCGGTATCGGAAGATCTACAATATATAATTTAATAAAAAAGAAAAAAATTCCCGCATCAAAAATTGGTAAACAATACAGATTCTCAAAAGAAGTTGTTGACAGTTGGTTGAAAGATAAAATTATAACTAAGAAAGAGCCGTCGGTAACAAAATAGTATAAACTTCTTGGTTTTAATAGTAATAAGTAAAGTAGTCAAATTTAATTAGGAGGATGGAAAAATGGCAGAAAAAGTTGCTAAACTTGGCGTAAAAAGAGAAGATGGTTATCTTTACTTCATTGACAAAGATGGTGATGTTTCAAGATCTGTAATGGCAAGAGGCGGAAAGAAAGGCGGAAAAACCAGTAAAGTTGCTAAAGCAGGTGTAAAGAAAGAATCTGGTTTCCTCTATTTCTTGGATAAGAACGGTGATATCTCAAGAGCAAAAATGTCAAGAGGCGGACAGAAAAGAAAAAAAGCTAAAAAAGTTGCCAAAAAAGCAAAAAAAGCAGTTAAAAAAGTTGCTAAAAAGGCAGCAAAAAAAGTTGTTAAAAAAGCAGCCAAAAAAGTTGTAAAAAAAGCAAAAAAAGCAAAAAAGAAATAAGTTGAAATAAATAAAAAGCTCCGATATTTTTTATCGGAGCTTTTTTGTTTTATAAAAAATACTTGCTTTTTATAAAAAAAAAGTGTAAAATACTTACCTATAATATTTAATAGATTATGAGTAATTGATTCCGACATGGCTCAATGGTAGAGCATCCCGCTGTTAACGGGAGGGTTGTAGGTTCGAGTCCTACTGTCGGAGTTTTTTATTTGTGGAAAATAAAAAAATGAAATATATATCAATTTTTGTTACCGTTCCTAATGTTAATGTTGCAAACAAAATAACTGAATTTTTAGTAGAGAAAAAATTAGTTGCATGTGTTAATATTATTCCAAAAATCAAATCCGTTTATTGGTGGGAAAATAAAGTTTGTAAAAGCAACGAACATTTGCTGGTTGCAAAAACAATAAAAAGTAATTTTAATAAGATAGTTAAAGAAGTAAAAAAAATACATCCTTATGAAGTTCCCGAAATTGTTTGTGTTGATATAAAGGCAAATAAAGATTATTTAATGTGGATAAAAGAATATGCAAAATAAAAAAATAATATTGGCATCATTATCTCCGAGAAGAATAGAATTGTTAAAAAAGTGGGGACTTAAATTCGATATAATACCGAGTGCTATTGATGAAAAACATAATTTAAAAAGACCGTCTGCGATAGTAAAATATTTATCATATAAAAAAGCGGAAAATGTTAAACAACAACATCCCGGCAGCATTGTTATAGGTTCCGACACTATAGTCGTTTTACATGGTAAGATTTTGGGTAAACCGAAAAACAAAAAACATTCCGTTGAAATAATAAAAGAGTTAAACGGAAGTTTACATAAAGTTTATACAGGCGTTTCAATAATAAGCGATAAGAAAAAAGCAGTTTTTTATGATGTAGCTCATGTTAAAATGAAAAATTTACCTTACGATCAATTAAAAAAATTATTCGGTAAACATATGGATAAAGCCGGTTCTTATGCCGTGCAGGATAAAGATGATTGTTTTGTAAAAAAAATATACGGCGACTACTATACTGTTGTAGGATTGCCGTATATAAGATTAAAAAAAGAATTAAAGAAATTCGGCGTTTGTTTAAATAAAGTTTAAATTAAGCTCTGTTGTCATCCAACAAAATTTCTATTTTCGAGTTTTTCTTTACCGTATCAAACCAATCGTTTAAAATTTCGTTAGCTTTAATTTGTGTTAATTCAGGTATGTTGCTGCTGCCCAATGATTCCATTTCCGATTTTGTTACTTGAGTTGCAGAAGCTACGAGTAGTTGTAATTTGTTTGCAGCAATTTGCTTTCTTCGTAAAGATTCAAAATCTTTAGGCGACATCCTTAAATTATTCAAAAATTGATAATAATTCCTGCTGTCGAATTGTTCGTTTGCATTTAAAAAGTAAGGATAACTTTGAATATCTTGTGCAAGTTCGTTATCACTTACGGTTATACCGTATTTTTTTGTCTGTTGCCAAATAAGTTCGTCTTGAACTAATGTTCTTAATATTTGATTTTGTGTAAGTTTTATTAATTCATCGGTAAGTTCTTGTCCGGATTGTCTCAATGAACCAAGGGTACTATTATATAAACTGTAGTAATACTTATAAGGAATTTTTTTACCGTTAATAACAGCAACAGTATCAAAAGAAGATGCACTGTTTCCGAATGTAGACACTCCGAAACCGGCTATAAAAGTTCCTCCGAAAAAACCTATCAATATTACTAATATAATTGCTACTTTGTGTTTTCTAAAAAAATTCATCATAATAGTGTTGCCCTCTTTTATATATTTTCTTCAATGTTTTCTTCTTTTTCAAGCATCAAACTTTTACCTTTAAAAACAGCTCCTTCGTTTATAGATAAAATAGAGGTTGTTAAATCTCCGGTTACTTTTGATTTTGTTAACAACTCTATACATTCTCCTGCAGTGATGTTACCTTCAACAATTCCGTCTATAACTACATAATTTGCATTGATGTTGCCTTTTACCTGAGCCGTTTCGCCGACTATAACATTTGCAGCTTCTTTAACATTCCCGATTAAAACACCATCAATTCTTAAACTGTTTGAAACCGTAATATCACCTTTAAAAGTTGTTCCGTTTCCGATTAACGTTTCTATTGTATCAAATAATTTTCTATTTTTCTTATTACTCATAATTAATTCCTTAATCTAAATAACTGCCTAAATATTTCATTGGGTTTATCGGCCTTTTATTTAAGTGCAATTCATAATGTACATGAGGACCGGTAGATCTTCCGGTATTACCCATTTTTGCAATTTCTTGACCTTTGGTTACAAACTCACCTTTTTTAACCAAAGATTTTGCAAGATGAGCATAAACCGTTCTGTATTTCTTTCCGTGTTCTATGGTTATAACGTTTCCGTAACCTCTTAACCAACCGGAAAAAGCAACTACTCCGTCTGCAGTTGCAAGTATCGGAGTATTTTTTTTATTTGCAATATCTATAGCCGGGTGAAAAAATCTTGTTCTGAATATCGGATGAAATCTTATGCCGTAAGAAGAAGATATTATTCCCTTACAAGGCCATATCGAAGGTGTATATCTGAACATTTCTCTCTGTTTTGAAATGTGATTTATAACTTCCGAATAACTTTTCATTGATGCTTTATATTCTTCAAGCAATTCAAAAGTTTGTCTTGATATTTCCTGGTAATCGATACCGTCTATTTTTCCGGACAACAACATAGATAAAGCACTTGATTCTACAGGTGTAGGTCCGCCGGATCCCAAACCGTTTTCTATTATTATTCTTTTAGAATCCATTGCTAAAAGAGAACGAATATGATCATCGTTTTGTTTTACCTGTGCTAACATTTCGGTTGATTTTTTTATTTGATCTGCGAAGAATAACATTCTTACTTTCATTATTTTATTATCGGCTTTTACCGCTAAATAATCTATATGTTTGCCCGATATAAAACCTGCCCATAAAGTCATTCCTGTCCAACCTGCAAAAACAACCAAAAGAAAAAGAACGGAAAAATTAAATTTTATCGGTTTAATTCTTCCATGATGAATAAAGACAATAGTAACCTTTCTTCTTAGTTCTCTAAGAAGGTCTCTTAATTTTTTCATAAAGTCATAAAAGTATAACACAAAAAGATTAATATTTCAATATGTTTTTTATTTTGGTAAAATAATGATAATATTTATTAAAGATATTTTTATTATGAAAATACTAATTGTAAAACCAAGCTCGTTTGGTGATATTATTCAGGCAAATCCTATAATTCAAGCTATCAAAAGCAAATGGAAAGATAGCTTAACAGATTGGCTTGTTTTCTCTCAATGGAAACAAGTTGTTGAGTTATTCCCTGATATTAACAGTATAAAATGTTGGGACAGGAAAGGCGGAATAAAAGCTTTTTTTAAAGTGCTTAAAGATTGTAATAAAGAAAAATATGATTTGGTTATAGACTTGCAGGGCCTTTTAAGAACGGCTGTATTTTGTAAGTTGTTAAAAGCAAAACGAAAAATCGGTGTCAGCGGAATGAAAGAATTAAGTTGGCTTTTTATAAAAGAACCTTATAAAAGAAATAAAAACGAAAATGCCGTAATTAGAAATCTTAATTCCTTAAGTTACATTACAAGTGAAAAATATGAACCTTCTTTCAATATAAAAATTGATACCGTTCCATATAAAATATTGAATGAACATGGTATAGAAAAAGATGATAAAATTATTGCATTTGTTCCTTTTTCCAGAGGAAAAACAAAAACTTGGAAAAGCAACAATTATGTTGTTTTGACGGATATGATAAAATCTTTAAATAAAGATATAAAAATTGTTGTTTTAGGTTCGCAGTCCGATTATGGTAAAATAAAAAGTGATAACATAATCGATTTGTGCGGCAAAACAAACATAAAAGAATTGGCGGGAATTTTATCTGTATGTGAAATTGCCGTTGGTGCAGATACCGGTGCAATGCACTTGGCAAATGCTATAGGTATAAAAAATGTTTTTATTTTCGGAGGTTCGGATATAAAAGAAACCGCACCTTACGGGAATAATTCAAAAGTGATATCGTCAAATTTAGATTGTAGTCCGTGCAGAGGTAAATGTAAGTTCAATAAAGAAAAATGTTTGGAACAAATAAAACCTGATGTTGTTTTCGAGGAAATAAAAGAATGGATAAAATAATATTTTTTCATATGAACCAATTGGGAGACCTTTTATTTAGTTTGCCTGTGTTAAAAGCTGCAAGGCAAAAATATCCGAATATAAAAATTTATTGCGTGGCAAGAAAAAATCTTGCAAATTTATTGGAATCCACAAAACTTGTAGATAAAATCTTTTTGAAAGTCGGTTCACTCGGGTCTGAAATAGATTTAATTGCGGATATAAGAAAAGAAAATATTGATACGGCAGTATTGTTTTCCGAATCACCCGAAACGTTACTTTTGGCATATTTTTCAAAAATAAAAAACAGAATCGGTTTCAAAACCGCAAGCTTAAGTTTTTTATTGACCGAAAAAGTGGAGAAAATAGGAGTTCCTTCTTTAAATAATAATATTGTACTTGCAAAAGCCGTAGGTTTGGATAATGTTCAAAAAGATTATTTGAATATTTTAAATATCGATAGAGAAAATGATGTTAAAGTTTCTTTTTGGCTTGAAGATAACGGAATGTTAAATAAAGATTTTATAATTGTATCGTTCGGTGCAAGCAGAAGAAGACAGGAAAAATGTTTAAGAAAAGAAGTTTGGATTGAAACTTTAAACAAACTTGCACAGATGAAAAAGAATGTTGTTGTTGTGTGTGCCGCATGGGAAAAAGAATCCGTAATGAAAATAATGAAATATGTATCTAAAGATGTGAAACTATTTTGCCCGGAAAACGGACTTGTTGAACTTTCCGCTATGATAAGTAAAGCAAAAATGTTCATCGGAATAGATTCCGGTACAATGCATTTGGCAGCAAGTTTGGGAATAAAATGTATTGCGTTGTACGGTAATACCGATCCTTCTCAAATAGGTCCCAGACCGTTACAGAATCATATAATAATCAAAAAAAACAGTGCAAAAGATATTATAGCAACTGATATATTGGAGAATGTAAAATGAAAAAACTTTTTGTAGTAATGTCGTTATTTGTATTTTTAACAACTTTTGTTAATGCAGAAGAAAAGTCCGATGTTATAGCAACCGTTAACGGTAAAAATATAACAAAAACGTTTGTTAATAAAATATTGCAACAGGATTTTGCTTCTTTACCGGAAGAACAAAAGACGGAAGAAAATGTTAAAGCTCTCGCAAATAAAATAGTTAACCAAAAAATAGAAGAAATTTTACTTATAGATGCTGCAAAAAAAGCCGATGTTGAAGTTTCAAAAGATGAAATACAAACAGCAATGAATAATATAAAATCGAATTTTAGAACGGAAAAAGATTTTGAAAATGATATTAAAATGCAGGGACTGACAAAAAAAGAATTTGAAAGCGAAGTAAAAGAATCATTGATGAAAATAAAGTATGTATCTGCGGAAATTAAAAACAGAACTCAAAATCCTAACGAAAAAGAAGTGAAAACTTTTTATAATAATATTATGTCGAAAATAAAAGGCCTCGATTTGGAACTTTCAATACAGGAAGATAAACTTGTTTCATCCGTTGCAAACAATTTAAAAAGAACTTACGGAGAACAGGTTAAAATAAGACAAATATTTATAAAATATTCCGATAGTTTTACAAAAGAGCAAAAGAAGGAAGTTAACGAAAAAATCAAAGAACTGAAAAAAGAATTATCTTTACAGGATATGAACTTTGCAAGACTTTCGGAAAAATATTCAGATGACCAGGTACTCAGACAAAAAAAAGGTGATTTGGGTTTTGTTTTAAGAGAAGATGTCACGCCGGAAGTTGCAAAAGTTGTTTTTGCATTACCTGTGGGAGATTATAATAAAAAGCCTATACAAACAACTAACGGGTATCATTTTTTCAGAGTAGAAGAAAAGAAAGCAAAAATGCCCATAGAATTTGACGATGTTAAAGATTCTCTGTCTGATTTGTTATATAAACAAAACATACAAATAGAATACGATAAATTAATAGCGGAATTGAAAGCAGGTTCCGATATTACAATTTATTAATTTTTTTTGATAAAAGACAGTGTTTTTATATATAATCTCTCAAGGATTATAAAATTAAGAGGATTTTATGAAATATGCAAGTTACAGAAGTGTTTTCAGAATGTATGAATATATACAACCTTTTTTAAAATACTCGATACCTTTGGAGGAAGAGTTGCCGGGCAAAAAGATGTTGGTAATTGCTCCACATCAAGATGACGAAAGTATCGGATGCGGCGGAACTCTTATTAAACATACAAAAGCCGGCGGAAAACTTGAAATAGCTTTTTGTACTTCCGGCGGAGAAAAAAGATTGTATGAAGCAAAAGATGCAGCAAAATTGTTGGGTTCAAGAAGAAATCATTTTTTGCAATTTGATATAAGATCTTTATATAAGAATACAAGTTTGCTTGCCGAAAGACTTACGGAACTGTTTAACAGAGTAGAACCGGATATGGTTTTTTTACCTTTTATGATAGATAATCATCAAGATCATGTCGCAATCTCGAGAGCATTTTCAAAGGCATATAAAAATAAAGCTATAAATTGTTTGGTATATGCTTATTCCGTATGGACTACATTAATACCTAATGTTGTTGTTGATATCAGTGAGCATTGGGAACAAAAAAGACAAGCAATAGATTGTTACAAAACTCAAACCGCAACAAGAGATTATGTTACCATGGCAGAATCAATATCTAAATATTGGTCTGTCGTAAAAGGTAAAAATACAAAATATTGTGAAGCCTTTTTTAAAGCAACAAGCGCAGAATATGTTTCTTTAGTTAAAAAGATTTTATAGTATGAACAAAATAAAAGTTTTACATTTGTTTTCATCTACAACAATAGGCGGAGCAGAAAAACAAACTTTACTTACGGCAACAAGTTTAAAAGAGTTAAGTCAAAAGTTTGAACCTGTGGTTGCCGCTCCGAAAAACAGTTTTCTTTATGAAGAATCAAAAAAGAAAGGTGTCGGCGTTGCGGATTTTACATGCAGGGGCACATTTACTCCCACCGGAGTAATAAAGTTAATAAAAATCATAAAAAAAGAAAATATAAAAATACTTCATGTTCATCAAGGTAAACTTTATTGGACGGCCTTGTTGATGAAACTGTTTTTTAAAAATATAAAAGTTGTTCTTCACAGAAGACAAGATACAAGACACAAATGGTATGCGAAATGGCACTACAAAATTGCGGATAAAGTTTTAACCGTTTCAAAAGTCGTTAGAAACAATTTAATAAAATATGAAAATGCACCCGAACAAAAAGTAAGTGTTTTGTATAATGCTTTTGATACGGAAAAGTTTGAAAAAGAAGTTGATTGCAGCGATGTAATAAAAAAATATAATTTGGAAAATAAGTTTGTTATAGGAACGGTATCAAATATTGTATCTTTGGAAGGTAAAGGTCAACAATATCTCATAGAAGCCGTCGCAAAATTAAAAGAACGATATCCCGATATCAGATGTGTTATTGTAGGTGACGGTGCCGGCAAAAAGTTGCAGGAAGATTATGCAAAAAAATTTAAAGTTGATGATATTGTTTATTTTGTCGGTTACCAATCGGATATTCCCAAATATTTGAAAACGATGAACATATTTTGCTTGTTGTCTTGTGATACGGAAGGTTTCGGGAATGTAAATCTTGAAGCGCAATTTAAACAAATACCTGTAATTACAACAACCATAGGCGGAAATCCGGAAACTGTAATAGACGGTAAAACGGGAATACTTATCCCGCCGAGAAATGTTGAAAAATTAATTGATGCAATTAAAAAGATAACAGATGACAAAGAGTTCGCTGAAAATATGGGTATTGCCGGTCATAATTTTGTTAAAGAAACTTTTACAAAACAGAAATTTGTTGAAAACCTTACCAAAATATACGAGAGTATATTAAATGCTTAAATATTTATTGTATCCGTTGTCAATAATTTATTATTTGTTATCCGAACTTAACAGATTTTTAACGAAATCTAAAAAGTTAAATAAGCCTGTCATAAGTATCGGTAATGTTACGTGGGGCGGCAGCGGAAAAACTCCCATGACTATAGAAGTTGCCAAATATATTTTAAGTTTGGGAAAAATGCCGGTAATATTATCCAGAGGATATGCCAGAAAAAACAGTTCAAGAAGAAATGTTGTCGTAAGAGATACAAATAAAATTCTGGCTGATATTTCGGTTTCGGGTGATGAACCTTACATGATGGCAAAACTTGTAAATTGCCCTATAATAGTAGGTGCAGATAGAGTTAGAAGTGTAAGTTTTGCAAAACAATTTAACCCTGATGTTTTTATTTTGGATGACGGTTTCCAACATTGGAAACTAAAAAGAGATTTGGATATAGTTTGTGTAAATTCTTTAAATCCGTTCGGTAACGGTATGACTATTCCGTCCGGTATTTTAAGAGAAAGAAAATCGGCACTTAAAAGAGCAAAACTTATTGCTTTAACAAATTGTAATTTAGTTAATGAAGATAAACTAAACGGTATAAAGAAAGAAATTGTTAGAATAACAAGAGAGTTACCTTTAGAAACATCCTGCAAAAATTATGAAATAATAAATATGTCCGATAATTCTAAAATAGAAGATATCGAAGATTTTAGAAGGAATAATCGTTTTGCGGCTGTTTCGGCAATAGGTTCTCCCGATAATTTTATAAATACTGTTTCAGGATTGGGTTTAAAAATAAAAGAGGAAATTATTTTTTCGGATCATCATAAATATGTAACCAAAAATATATCCGATGTTATAAATAATTTAGCTGATAATGAGTTGATTATAACAACCGCAAAAGATGCCGTAAAAATAAATGAAGTAACAAACAAGGAAATGCAAAAAAAAATATATGTGCTTAATGTTTCGATATCTTTTGACAGCGGAAAAGAAAAATTTGAAAAAGAAATAAAATCTTTATTGGGTATAAACAATGAAAAATAAAAAAGAGTTATCACCGGCAATATTTTTAGATAGAGACGGAACAATAAATTACGATAGAAACTATTTAAGTGATGTAAAACAATTAAAATTATATAAACATATAGAAAAACCTCTGCTAAAATTTAGAGAGATGGGATTCAAAATTGTTATAGTAACAAACCAGTCCGGTATTGCAAGAAAATATTTTACTGTAACAAAATTGAAACAAATCAATTCTAAATTAATAGAGATGCTAAAGAAATTGAAAGTGAAAGTTGATGGAATGTACTATTGTCCGCACGGTCCGAATGATAACTGTGATTGCAGAAAGCCGAAAATCGGGATGGCTCTGAAAGCGGCAAAAGAGTTAAACATAGATCTTAAAAAATCTTATATGATAGGCGACAGCATAAGAGATTACATCTTCGGTTACAATTTCGGCGGGAAAGGAATTTTGGTTCTTACGGGACACGGCAAAAAGCAGTTCGCAAAAGTGAAAGATGAAAAACAAAAACCTTTAGCAATCGTAAGAAGTTTAAGTCAAACGGTGGAGGTTATAAAAAATGATTATGAAAAAAATTAAATTTGTAATAATGGCGGTACTTATAACATTACCTATTTATGCTCAAAAAAACACAAATGTTTCCGCAACAAAAGAATTTTTTGAGTATAGTCCCGATTTTCAATGGAGACAATTAAGCGGTAACTTGCCGGAAAAAGAAAATTTGGTTTTCGATGTTTATTGGAAATTCGTTAAAGTAGGGAAAGGAACATTGGAAATTAAAGGGTTAGAAGATGTTAACGGAAGAACAGCATATCATATATATTCGGAAGCAAAATCCGCTCCGTTTTTCGATACTTTCTTTAAAGTAAGAGATACAAACCAATCTTGGATAGATACCGAAAGTTTATGTTCTTTAAGATATCTTACCAACATTTCCGAAGGCGGTTGGAAAAAGTTCGAACAGCTTGATTTTAATCACCAAAATGCAAGGTTTGCAAGAAACGATGACGGAACAATGAAATACGGTGATACCGTTCAATGGGTACAGGATGTAATATCTTCTTTATATTTTATGAGAACCATGGATTTGGAAGTAGGGAAAGAATATGTTTTTGAAGCTCATTCCGGTGATGATACATGGCCTTTAAAAACTAAAGTTATAGGAAGAGAAACGGTTAAAGTTGAAGCGGGAACTTTTGATTGTTTAATATTACAACCTATGCTCAGAGAAGATGCCGGAATATTTAAAGCTAAAGGTAAACTAAAAGTTTGGGTAACAAACGATGACAGAAAAATGCCGGTACAAATGAAATCCAAAATTCCCGTTGGATCAATATGTGCAGAACTTTCAAAATATAAAACCGAAGGTAAAATAAAACAAGAAGAAGTGATAGCAAAAGAAGTTTCTGCAGGTCCGAAAGAATTTAATATAGAATAGATAAAATGAAAACGAAAATAATAAGTACAAAAAAAGAAAGTAACGAATTTATTATAGAAACGACAAACGATATTTTGAAAAACAAAGGTATAGTTGTGTTGCCTACGGATACCGTTTACGGAATAATGACAAGCGTGTTTAATTTTGAAGGTCAAAAACAAATATACAAACTTAAACACAGGGCAGCAAGAAAACCTTTAATATTGATGTCTGACAACATTGAAACATTAAAACAGTTTGTTATATTTCCTAAAGGTATAGATAAAATCGTAATGGAGTTTTGGCCCGGACAATTAACATTAATTTTGCCTACCACCGAACTTGGTAAAATGTTGATAGGCGGCAGAGACAATTTAGGTGTAAGAATACCGAACTGTAAGATACTTTTGGATATTATGGCAAAGTATAACGTTCCTTTGATGACAACATCAGCAAATGTTTCCGGTAAAGACAGTGCAAAAACCGCAGCAACCGCAATAGATTATTTTGACAGCAAAATAGATTTGATAGTTGACGGCGGTAAATGCGAATTTTCTTTTGAATCAACGGTTATAGATATGGTGAAGTTCCCGTATGTTGTTATAAGAAAAGGCTGTTTGGACTGTAAAAAACTGCTGGAATACATTTAAAACAATTAGAAATTAGTAATTAGTAATTAATAATTAGTGAAAAATAGGTTTGTCATCCCGTACTTGATACGGGATCTCGTTGTTAAAGATATTTAAAAATAGGAAGAATAAAAATCTTCCTATTTTTTTTGCTGTAAATATTATATAATCATAAGATGATTTATAATAAAATTTTTGATATAGGAGTATACCATGGAAGATTTAAAGAAAGTTGATTTGGAAATTGCAAACATTATTGAAGAAGAACATCAAAGACAAGAAAACAATATTGAACTTATTGCTTCTGAAAACCATACATCAAAAGCCGTAATGCAGGCACAAGGTTCTGTTTTGACAAATAAATATGCCGAAGGATATCCCGGAAGAAGATATTACGGAGGTTGCGAATTTGTAGATAAAGTAGAAACTTTGGCTATAGAAAGAGCAAAACAATTGTTCGGATGCCAATTCGTAAATGTTCAACCTCATTCCGGAGCACAAGCAAACATGGCAACATTTATGGCATTGCTTCAAGCGGGAGATACTGTTTTGGGTATGAGCTTGGATCACGGCGGACATTTATCTCACGGTCATCCGATGAACTTTTCAGGTAAATTCTTTAAAATAGTTCCTTATACAGTAAACAAAGATACGGAAGTTATAGATTATGATGAATTGGAAAAAATAGCAAAAGAATGCAAGCCTAAAATGATAGTTACAGGTGCAAGTGCATATTCAAGAATATGGGATTGGGAAAGAATAAGAAAAATAGCCGATTCCGTAGGTGCATACTTTATGGCAGATATTGCTCACTATGCAGGTCTTATAGCTGCGGGAGTATATCCTTCACCTGTTCCTTTTGCTGATGTAGTTACGACAACAACACATAAAACATTGAGAGGTCCGAGAGGCGGTATCATTATGACCAACAACCCAGATTTGGCAAAGAAAATAAATTCCGCTGTTTTCCCCGGTGTACAAGGCGGACCTTTAATGCACGTTATAGCAGCAAAAGCAGTTGCATTTAAAGAAGCATTACAACCTTCATTTAAAGAATATCAAAAACAAGTTGCAGCAAATGCTAAAGTGTTTGCAAAAACATTGGCGGAAGGCGGTTTAAGAATAGTTTCAGGCGGAACGGATTCACACATGTTCTTGGTAGATTTAAGACCTTTAAATGTTACAGGTAAAGATGCACAAATTACTTTGGAAAAAGCAGGAATAACGGCAAACAAAAATACAATTCCTTACGATCCTGCAAAGCCTATGATAGCTTCAGGTATAAGAATCGGAACACCTGCAATTACGACAAGAGGAATGAAAGAAAATGAAGTTATCAAAATTGCAAATTGGATAATTAAAGTGTTGAAAAATATAAATAACGAAGAAGTGATAGCTGAAGTTAAAAAAGAAGTTACGGCACTTTGCAAACAGTTCCCTGTATATTAATTTTTGCGAAGCAAAAATTGAGGGACAGAAGTATAGATGTATAGAGGCATAGATTGAAAAGCATAGTATTAAAAAAAGGTGAAGAAAAAAGGGTAAAGTCGGGACATCAATGGGTATTTTCCAATGAAATAAAGGATGTCTTTGCTAAACCGCAAATAGGTGAAATTGTGGAATGTTATGACAGTTCCAACAATTTTATCGGTATAGGCTTTTATAATCCTCACTCTTTAATTGCTTTTCGTTTAATATCAAGAAAGAATGAAATTGTTGATACAAGATTTTGGAAAGAAAGAATACAAAAAGCTTACGATTTAAGAAAACAATTGTATCCTAACCAAAACTCGTTCAGAGTAGTTTACGGGGAAAGTGATGATATAAGCGGTTTCGTTTTAGATAAGTACGAAGATTATTGCGTTGCACAATTTGTCAGTGCAGGTGCGGATAACAATAAACATGATATATTGGATGCAGTCCAGGAAGTAATAAACCCTAAAGGAATAATGGTAAGAAACGATTCACATTTAAGGAAACTTGAAAATTTGTCCGGTGAAAACGAAATATATTCCGGTAAAATTCCCGATGATATTTTAATAACAGAAAACGATATAAAATATTATGTGAACATAAAGTCGGGACAGAAAACAGGTTTTTTCTTCGATCAAAGAGATAACAGAAAATTGTTCCAAAAGTATTGTAAAGATAAAAAAGTGTTAGACTGTTTTACACATACAGGTTCTTTCGGATTAAATGCTTTAAAGGGCGGAGCAAAAGAAGTTATATTTGTAGATTCTTCAAGACCTGCTCTTGAAATGGCAAATAAAAATTATGAAGCCAACGGTTACAAAGATTTTAATGCAATAGTTGCCGATGCTCAGGAATACATATGTTCACATCAGGCACAAGCGGAAAACTATGAAGTTGTTAATATAGATCCGCCCGGACTAATCAAAAGTAAAAAAGATTTTCATGCCGGTTACAAACATTATGCCAAACTCAACGAACAAGCCATAAGATTATTAAAAAACGGCGGAATATTTGCTACCAGTTCATGTTCACATCATTTATCCATGAGCGATTTCAAGAAAATGTTGCAGGAAGCAGTTTCAAAAGCAGGCAAAAGAGCAATATTTTTGGAGCTTTCAACTCAGGCAAAAGACCATCCTATACTGATATCTATGCCGGAAACGGAATATCTTAAGTTTGCAATACTGAAAATATTTTAGCTTAGAGCTTAAAGCTTATAGTTTATATTTTATGTCAATCAACCCACTTGATCCGGAATCTATAAAATATTTGTCCGAAGGACACCGCGAAATTACTAATTACTAATTGTCTTTGTCTTTTCCATTCACCCATTCACCAACTTTTTGCTGTGCAAAAAGTTTATCACCCTATAACCAACAAAACGTTTCGCGTTTTGTTCTTGATTTATGTGTTGTTTTTCGTTATAATTTAAAGATAAAAATATATTGAAAAAATAATGAAAAAGATAAAAGTTTTAATTTCAAGTAACAAAATAAAAAATAAAGTAACAAAAATTGCACAACAGATAAACAAAGATTTCAAAAACAAAAAGTTGGTTGTAGTGTCTGTTTTGTCGGGAAGTGTGGTTTTTTGCAGCGATATAATAAGAAATCTTAATGTGGATTTTGAAATAGATTTTATAAGAGTTGCATCATACAAGGGTAAAAAATCGTCGGGGAAAATAAAATTTTTGTGTGATGTTGTTGAAGATATAAAAGGTAAAGATATTTTGCTTGTAGAAGATATTTGCGACAGCGGAAGGACACTTTCGTATGTTAAAGATTTGTTTATTAAAAGAAAAGCAAACAGTGTAAAAATTTGCACTTTAATAAACAAAAAAGTTGAAAAGTTTAAAAATATCAAAATAGATTATTTCGGTTTTGAAATAGATAATGAATTTATTGTCGGTTACGGATTAGACTATGACGGTAAATACAGAGGTTTGCCATACATAGGTGTTATATAAAGAGGTGTGTAGTTTATGAAAATGAAGAAAAAAGATTCTTGGGGTTTTGCTTTTTGGATAGTTTTGGCTGCTATATTGTTGATATTTATGCAAAATTCTACAAAAAAATCCAATATAGAGGAAATGCCGTATTCCCAATTTAAACAAAGCGTCAAAGAAGGCAAAATTATAAATGCTGTCGTTACTCCCGAATTGATAGAAGGTGAGTTTACGGATAAGGAAGGTAATCAAAAAAAGTTTAAAACAATTCCGTTGGAAGATCCTAAACTTGTTGAGGATATGGAAAATAATAATGTACAAAAATTTTCCGGTAAAGCACAAAACGGGTGGCTCGGTCCTTTGATTTTCAGTTGGGGACCGATAATTCTTTTAATACTTTTCTGGTTATGGATAATGAGAGGAATGTCTGCAGGCGGAAAACAAGCAATGACTTTTGCCAAGAGTAAAGCAAGGCTTGCGGATAACGGTAAAAAAATAACATTTAAAGAAGTTGCAGGGTGTGAAGAAGCAAAAGAAGAGTTACAGGAAATAGTCGAGTTCTTAAAAAATCCTTCAAAATTTCAAAAGCTCGGCGGAAAAATTCCCAAAGGGGTTTTGCTTGCCGGTGCTCCCGGAACAGGTAAAACTTTACTTGCAAAAGCGGTTGCGGGTGAAGCGGGAGTTCCTTTCTTTTCTTCAAGCGGATCGGAATTTGTGGAAATGTTTGTAGGTGTAGGTGCATCCAGAGTCAGAGATTTGTTTGAACAAGGCAGAAAAAATGCACCATGCTTACTTTTTATAGATGAAATCGATGCGGTGGGAAGACACAGAGGTGCAGGTCTCGGCGGCGGTAACGACGAAAGAGAACAAACATTAAACCAAATTCTTGTGGAAATGGACGGATTTGATACTAAAGAAGGTGTTATAATAATAGCTGCAACAAACAGACCGGATGTGTTGGATCCGGCACTACTCAGAGCGGGAAGATTCGACAGACAAGTTGTAGTTAATACACCCGACTTAAAAGACAGAGAAGAAATTTTAAAAGTTCATGTTAAAAATATTAAAGTGGATAAAGAAGTAGACTTAAAAGTTTTGGCAAGAAGAACACCGGGATTTGTAGGTGCGGATTTAGCTAATCTTACAAACGAAGCGGCCCTTCTTGCAGCAAGAAAAAATTTAGAAACCGTTACAATGAAATGCTTTGAAGAAGCCATAGATAAAATAATGGCGGGACCTCAAAAGAAATCAAGAGTTATTTCGGATAAAGAAAAAAGTATTATTGCTTATCATGAAGCAGGACATACGATTGTTGCTAAAATGATTCCGAACACGGATCCTGTTCATAAAGTTACTATAATGGCAAGCGGCAGAGCATTGGGATATACATTACAGGTTCCGTTGGAAGATAAATTTTTAAGTTCAAAATCCGAAATCGAAGCAAGACTTGCAATACTTATGGGCGGCAGAGTAGCCGAAGAAATTGTGTTTGGCGATATAACCACGGGAGCTTCAAACGATATTTCAAGAGCAACACAAATTGCTACGAAAATGGTTACTGCATTCGGTATGAGCGATAAAATAGGTACACTTGCTTTGGAAAAAGACAGTGAAGAAGTATTTTTGGGAAGAGATATTTCAAGAACACAAAAACATTCGAACAAAACGGCAGAACTTATTGATGAAGAAGTAAAAAATATAGTTACGACAGCTAAAAACAGAGCAAAAAAAATATTGGAAGGAAACAGAGACAAATTAGATAATTTGGTTAAAGCTTTAATAGAAAGGGAAACATTAAACGGTGAACAGGTTAACAAGATAATGGAAGGACAAGAGTTGGAACCTATACATGTTGAACCTAAAAAAGAAGAAACTCCCGCTCCTGTTGAACAAGAGAAAAAAGAGCCGGAAATTAAAGCTGAGCCGGAACCCGTAAAGCAAGAAGAGCCTAAGACTGAAGAACCTAAACAAGAAGAAAAAGTTGAAGATAAAAAAGAAGAACAACTAAAAGTAAAAAAAGTAAGAAAAACCAAAACAGAAAATTTTCAGAACGATTTGTTTGCAAAAATAGATAATAAAGAAGAAAATAACAATGAAGAAAAATAAAACAAAAAAATCATTTAACAAACAAAAATTTCAAAAAGCGGTATCGATGATGTTGGAAGCTTTCGGGGAAGATACAAAGAGAGAAGGTATAAAAAGAACTCCAGAAAGAGTAGCGGAATTTTATGAAGAGTTTTTTGACGGTTACAACGAAGATATCGATAATATAATTTCGGTTCATTATCAAACGGAAGAATATGAAGAAATAGTTATCGTTAAAGATATACAACTTTATTCAATGTGCGAACATCATTTGTTACCTTTTTCAGGTAAAGTTCATATAGCATATTTACCGAAAAAAGGCAGAATTGTCGGCGTTTCAAAATTGGTTAGAGTTGTAGAAGCTTTTGCTCACAGGTTACAGTTGCAGGAAAGATTATCCGAACAAATTGCCGATACCATAATGAAAACCGTTCAACCTAAAGGTGCAATGGTTGTAATAGAGGCCGAACATTTGTGTATGACAATGAGAGGCGTAAGAAAACCGGGAGCGAAAATGATAACTTCCGCAATGAGAGGCATATTCTTAAAAGATGCAAGAACAAGATCCGAAGCCCTTTCATTGTTGAAATAATTAAAAGAGTTGAAAGGTTGAAAGGTTTAAAGGTTTAAAAGTTTTCGGAAGAAAACCTAATAATTAGATTTTTTGCAAAGGAAAAAACCTTTGTTTGAGATTTTAAAAGATTATTTTGTGAATTACTAATTGCTAATTTTTAATTACTAATTGTAAGAAGATGATTGTAAAAAAAGTAAAAGCAGATACCATAAAAGATGCAGTAAAAATTGTTGCAAGTTCAAAATGCGATGAATATGTTTATGAAAAACTTGCAAAAAAAATTGTCGGCAATTCTTTCATAGTGGAAGATATAGATAACAGAGCAGCAAGTGTTTTAAAACAAGAAGCATTGTCTTGCGGATGTGATGTTGCCGTAAGTAAAGATGTGTCTTTATTTAAAAAAGGTAAATCTAATATTGTTATCTGTGCCAACCAAAACCAAATAGAAAAATTAACTTCAAAAATTAAAGAACAGCCGTTCGGCTTAAAACTTTTATCTAAACAAATATCGGATATAAATTCTTTTCAATTAAAACAAATAGTTTGTGCAAATAAAAAAATAGCATTAAACAAAACTCTTGTGATGGGTATAATAAATTTATCTCCCGATTCTTTTTTTAAAAACGGTATAGAAGATATAAATGTTGCGGTAGAAACCGCTTTACAAATGCAAAAAGACGGTGCCGATATTATTGATGTGGGGGCGGAATCTACAAGACCGGGTTCAAAACCTGTCCCGGTTAAACAAGAAACGGAAAAAATACAAAAGTTTTTGAAATTGTTCAGGAAAAAATCAAAAATGCCGGTATCCGTAGATACGTATAAACCCGAAGTTGCAAAAGCAGCTTTAGACGAAGGTGCGGATATTATAAACGATATTTATGCACTGAGATATAAAGATAAAAGCATGGTAAAAATCGTTGCAAAAAATAAAGCAGCCGTAATTTTGATGCATATGAAGAAAAACCCTTTGACGATGCAACAAAATATAAGATATAATAATACATTAAGTGATATATTTAACTTCTTATCAAAACAGTTGGATTTTGCTTTGGATAACGGGATAAATAAAGAGTCAATAATTATTGATCCCGGTATAGGTTTCGGTAAGACTGTTGAAGATAATTTGCTTATAATAAAAAGGTTGTTTGAATTTAAATCTTTAAATGTTCCGGTTCTTATGGCATTATCCAATAAAAGTTTTTTGGCAAAAGTGTTGGGAACGGAAGATTTCAGTCAAAGACAACTTGCAACGGCAATTGCAAATATTGTTTCTGTTATAAATGGTGCCGATATTTTAAGGGTGCACGATGTAAAAGAAACCGTTAATGCTTTAAAAGTTGTTAATTCTATAAGGGGAATATAATGGAACTTGTGTCGCATATATGGAATGTTTATATTGTAAACATTTTGGATATCCTTATATTGACATATATTTTCTACAGAATATTGCTTGTTATTAAAGGAACAAGAACAATACAAATCGTTATAGGTCTTATTGTGCTTGTTGCCATTACCATTATAGCAAGGGATGTTTTACATTTAAAAACTTTATCGTGGCTTATGAGCAGGTTTTGGCTTGCCGCGGTTGTTATACTTGCAGTTGTTTTTCAGTCGGAAATCAGATATGCTCTTGCTAAAATAGGAAGTAAATTATTTTTTGTGGGAACAAAGATAAAATCGAATTTTATATCGGAAATTGTTGAAGCCGCTACAGAAATGAGCAGAATAAGAATGGGAGCTTTAATAGTTCTTGAAAAAGATATGGGATTAAAAAATTATACGGAAACAGGTATAAAATTGGATGCTAAAGTAACACATGAATTGTTGTTATCGATATTTAATACAAAAGCACCTATTCACGACGGTGCCGTTATAATAAAAGATGAAAAAATAGAAGCTGCCGGATGTGTGTTGCCTATAAGTACCGAAATAGAAGTTAAACATTTGGGAACAAGACACAGAGCCGGTATAGGATTATCGGCACTTACCGATGCTATAGTTTTGGTGGTATCGGAAGAAACCGGTAATATATCGATTTGTGTTGACGGAGAAATAGAAAAAGTAAGCAGTGAAAATTTGTTGGAAGTATTAACAAACAAATATACCGAAAAGGCTATATTATGAAAAAAATAAAATTTAAAAACATAAAAAAGGCGATATTAAATAATTGGCAATTAAAACTTATTTCTTTGTGTCTTGCCTTAATGTTTTGGGCATATGTAAAGTTATAATAAGAGAGTTGTTATAAGGAGATATAGAGTATGTTGAAAAACAATGATTTATTTAACGAAAATCAGGAAACTTTTACGGCGATAAAAGCGAAAAGTTTTGTAGTTACACCTTCGTTGCCTGAAAGCTTAAAAGATTTGGCAACAATTTCGGAAAATATGTGGTGGTGCTGGAACAGTGATGCGGTGGAATTGTTCAGAAGATTGGACAGAGATGTATGGGAAGAATCTTATCACAGCCCGAAAGCAATGTTGGGACTTGTAAAGCAGGAAAGATTGGAAGAACTTGCAGACGATACAAGTTTTATTTCACATATGAAATTAGTTAAAGCGGAACTCGATAAATATATGTCTGTTCCTACATGGTTCGATAAAACTTTCCCTGAATACAAAGATAAAAAAATTGCATATTTTTCCACGGAGTTTGCTATTCATGAAAGTTTGCCTATATATTCGGGAGGTCTCGGAGTTTTGTCCGGAGATCATTTGAAATCCGCAAGTGATATGGGACTTCCTTTGGTAGGTATCGGTTTGTTATACAGAAACGGATACTTCAAACAACATTTAAGTATCGACGGTTGGCAGATAGAAGAATATAAAGTAAATCATTTCTACAGTATGCCTATGCAACTTTTGACCGATGAAAAAGGAAATGCATTATCGATAGAAATATCATTACCGCATTCACCGAGAGTATTTGCAAGAATTTGGAAAATACAGGTAGGTAGAGTTGCACTTTATTTGTTGGATACGGATTTTGATAAAAATTCCGCTGAAGACAGAACAATTACCGGCGAACTTTACGGCGGCGATAAAGAAATGAGAATTAAACAGGAAAAGTTGTTGGGTGTCGGCGGTATGAGAGTTTTGGAACTTTTAAATATAGATCCTTCCGTAATACATATCAATGAAGGACATTCCGCATTTTTGTTGTTGGAAAAAATGAGAATGTTGATGAAAAACAAAGGATTATCTTTCGAGCAGGCACAAAAAGTTGTTAAAGCAAACTGTGTGTTTACAACACATACTCCAGTTCCTGCAGGTAATGAAGTGTTTTCTTCACAACTTGTTTCAACATATTTCGAAAGTTTATATAGAGAGTTAGGATTATCAAGAGAACAATTCTTGGCTTTAGGCAGAGATTTGAAAGTTGAAAATATGGATAAAGATTTTTCAATGACGATTCTTGCTCTTAAAGCTTGCGGTAAAGCTAACGGCGTGTCAAGATTGCATGCAACCGTATCGAGAGAAATGTGGCAAAATGTTTGGCCGGAACTTCCAAGAAAAGAAATTCCTATTACACACATTACTAACGGTATTCATACAAACACCTGGATATCTTACGAATTTGCAGGTTTATTCCAAAGATATATCGGAGACGATTGGATAGACGAACCTTCAGATCAGACATTGTGGGAAAGAGTTGCGGATATTCCCGATGCCGAACTTTGGAGAAGTCATGAAAGAAGAAAAGAAAGACTTGTATCTTTTGCAAGAAACAGATTAAAAGCTCAGTTGGAAAGAAGAGGACTTTCAAAACATATGGTAGCTTATGCGGATGAAGTTTTGGATCCTGAAGCATTAACAATCGGTTTTGCAAGAAGATTTGCTACATATAAAAGAGGTAACTTAATATTCAGAAACCTCGACAGAATTAAAAAAATACTTACAAACAAAGAAAAACCCGTTCAAATAATTATTGCAGGTAAAGCTCATCCGAAAGATGATAAAGGTAAAGAAATTATAAAAAGTATAATTGCTTTAACTTCCGATCCCGACTTGAAATATAAAGTAGTTTTCTTGGAAGATTATGATATGAACGTTGCACATTATTTGGTTCAGGGTGTGGATATTTGGTTGAACAATCCTTTAAGACCGCAGGAAGCATCAGGTACCAGCGGAATGAAAGCTGCGGTTAACGGCGCAATAAATTTCAGTGTGCTTGACGGTTGGTGGTGTGAAGGTTATAACGGAGAAAACGGTTGGGTTGTAGGTTCAACGGATACTTATAACGATTTGGAATATCAAAACGAAATGGAATCAAGATCAATATATGAAATGTTGGAAAAAGAAATTATTCCGTTATTCTTCGACAGAGGTCAAGACGATTTGCCGAGAGGCTGGATAACAAAAATGAAAGCTTGTATGCAAACAGTAGGACCTATGTTTAATACAAACAGAATGATTGAAGATTATACAAGAAAATTTTATGTTCCGTCTATGGAATTGACCGAAAAAATGAAAGAAAACAACTACGAACTTGCAAAGAAAAAAGCAGATTGGCAAAGTAATATAGAAAGAAACTGGAACAGGGTTTCCATTATAAGTGCAGACGATAATACAAGTTCAAAAACAATTAAAATAGGTGAACCGTTAAAAATCAGAGTCAGAGTTAATTTGGCAGGTATTGCTCCGGAAGATGTTTTTGTTCAAGTTTATGAAGGTTACTTGAATACGAAAAATGTGTTAAGCGATGAAATATTTGAAAATATGAAAATGGTTTCGAAAGAACAAGACGGAACATATATATATGAAATCGAAGCTCCTACAAGAATGGTAGGACATTGCGGTTACACCGTAAGAATAGTTCCGCAATATATGGATAAAGTTGAATATATTCCCGGCATAATTAAATGGTTTTAAACAGTAAAATAAAACTTGTTATATTCGATTTAGACGGAACATTAATAGATTCCAAATACGATTTAACGGATGCCGTAAATTTTGTAAGGCATGAATATGGTTTTGGTCCGCTATCCGTAGATAAGGTTGCTTCTTATCTGGGTAGCGGAATAACCGCACTCGTAAAAGCAGTTTTAACGGACATTAAAGATGAGGAATTTGATACGGCCGTTAAAATGTTTAAAGATAACTATTCCAAACATTTAACGGACAAAACTTTACCGTACAAAAATGTTTCGGATATGCTTTCAACAATTCCTCAAAAAAAAGTATTACTATCCAACAAAGACGAAAGATTTTCAAAACAAATTTTAGAAACACTTGGACTTTCAAAATATTTTACAAATATCTATGGCGGGGATTCTTTTAAAGAGAAAAAACCGAGCCCGTTGCCGATATATGAAATTTTAAAAAAGTTTTCTTTAAATAAAGAAGATGTTGTTATGATAGGTGACGGTGCAAACGATATAATGGTTGGCAAAAATGCCGGTATAACAACAATAGGTGTTTTGTACGGATACTCTTCACAACAACAGTTGAATAATTTGTCACCGGATTATCAGGCGAAAGAGCCTAAAGAGATTATTAATATTATTAATAATCTCTCATCACGATAAAAATTTATATTTTGGGCTACGAATTTATATTTTTAAATCTCATGTACCGCTTTGCTTTTGTACACTTCAATTTAAAAATATTTCTTCTCACCACAAACTATAAATTTTTCTCTTTTTTGCTACATTATTTTTTGTAGAGTAAAAAAATATATAATAAAAAATGTATAATATAAAATAGTTTTTAGACTTATAAAATTTCTTTCATTTAACTATAAACTAAAATGGTCGTTTTATAAGCTGTAAGCTCTAAGCTTTAAGCTAAAAATCGCAAAGCGATTTTTAAGGAGTTCAAAATGTTTTTCTTAAAACTGTTAAAACAAATAATCGTAATTTTTCAAACAGACATTTCACCAAATCAAGTGGCATGGGGATTTGCACTCGGTGCAATATTGGGACTTGTTCCCAACATGTTTATGAAACTTGTGCTGTTTATTGTAATAATGATGTTTAGAGTTAATATTTCCGCTGCATTTTTAGCTTGGGCAGTATACGAAATATTAAGTTTTGCTTTAGATCCGTTATTTGACAGTTTGGGTTATTATATTTTAAATATAAACTCTTTAAACGGTTTCTATACATACCTTTATAATTTACCTGTAGTTCCTTTTACAAAGTTTAATAATACCGTAGTTATGGGCAGTTTGGTTGTCGGTATAATTTTAATAATACCGAATATGATAATAGCTAAAAAATTGTTGGTTTATTACAGAACGCATTTAAGAGAAAAAGTTTCCAAGTGGAAAATAGTAAAAATATTGTCGGCTGCAATACTTAGTGCAAATGTAGTAAAAATAGTTAAATAGGAGAGTAATAATATGAAAATTATAAGATGGAGTTTCTTGTTAACAACAATAATTATTATTGCTCTTATAGCAATATTAAATATTTTATTTTTCGATAAAATTTTGAAAAAAGTAATAATATCTACGGGACAAACAATTGTTGGTGCCAAAGTGGAAATAGATTATTTAAAAACAAGTTTCAAAAATTGTTCCGTTACAATAAACGGATTCAGAGCTGCGGATAAAAATGATTATTTCAAAAATTTGGTTGATATAGAAAAAGTAAGATTTGATGTCAGGTTTGCTCCGCTGTTAAGAAAAAAAATTGTTATAGATGAAATGAGTTTGGACGGTTTGAGATGGCAAACAGACAGAAAAACTTCCGGCGAGTTACCGAAAAAGAAAAAATCAAACAAAGAAAGTAAGTTTGCAAAAATGTTTAAAACAGCAAAAGATAAAACGGTAACAGAATTTAATAATTTGCCGTCAGTGGAAATGTTTAACAAAATTCAAGATCAAATAAAGAATTTTGATGTAAACAAACTTATAGAAGACAGCGGACTTTCTTCAATAAAAGAAGTAGAAAAAGTTTCTGCGGATTTACAGGATAAATATAAATCTTATCAGGATAAAATAAATAATTTTAATTATGAAGAAAAAATAAACAGAGCAAAAGCATTGGCGGATGACCTTTCGAAAAGTAAGTTCGGTTCATTGGCGGATATTGCAAATACCGCTAAAAAAGTTAACGAACTTAAAACTCTGGAAAAAGAGTTTGACGATATTTTAGCTGAACTTAATAATGCCAAAAAAGATGTAAGTGCAACGATAGATGTTACAAAACAAATTAAAAATACCATAACAAACGATGTTAATATGATTTGTGAAAAAATATCCATACCTACACTTAATACTAAAAATATATCTCAAATGTTGTTCGGAACAAAGTGGGTTAACAGGGTGGAAAAAGTGCTTTATTATATTTCAATAATTAAACAATATATTCCGGAAGGCTCGGACGAAGAAGAAGTAAAAGAAGTTAAACAAAGAGCTTTAGGCAGAGATATTTTGTTTAGGGAAAAATTGTATCCTTCACTACTTATTTCATTAATGAAAGTAACGGGAACAACCGCTAAAACAAAAGAAGAAACAGGTATAGATTTTTCAGGTCTGATAAAAAACATTTCTTCTTCACCGAAGTTGGTAGGTGCTCCCGTAATATTGGAACTTGCCGGAAATAATGCAACGCAAAAACTTGCGGTTAACGGACTTTTTGATCACAGAACAAAAGATTCTAAAGATAATATAAAAGTTGAAATGGAAGGCCTTTCGGGAACGATATTGAATATAGAACCGAATGATTATTTACCTCTTATAGATACATCTAAAGTTAATGTTGCAGGATCTTTTGATTTGAACAATTCCGGATTTTTGTGCAGTGCCGATATTGCTTTTAGAGATATAAAAGAAAAAGCATTAAATTCAGTTGAAGGTAACTTAAAGTATTTGGCACAAATTACAAACTCAATAAAATCTTTTGATGTTAATCTTACAGCTCAAACTCAAGACAGTGAAAACCTTAATATAAAAATTAATTCCGATATAGACAAAAAACTTTATGATGCTATCTCAAAACTTTTCTCTGCAAAAGTTAACGAGGCAAAAGACAAGATAAAACAAAAAGTTAACGAACTTGCACAAGAAAAAGCCAAAGAAATCGAAAAGAGTTTGCAAGGTCAGAAAGATGCTGTGTTGAAACAGATTAACGAAAAGATCGGAGTGGTTAACGGAATAGAAAATATTATTGGAGATGCACTCAAAAAACAAAGATAATTCCAATCTTATAGCGAACGAATAGTTTGGGCTACACTTTTGTATTTTAAAATCTTATGTACCGCTTTCGCGACATGTACACCGCAACTTTAAAATACTTCAGTTCGTCTCAAACTATTCGTTCTTTTTACGACTAACTGCAAAAAATTTTTAAATTCTTTAAAAGCAAAGAACAATGTAACACAAAATCTTAAGATCTTAAACTACTAATCGGTGGCAATGACAATGAAACTACGAGATCCCGCATCAAGTGCGGGATGACAATTTTTTTGTTGGCTTTCAAAGGATTTCAAGATTTTAAATTGTAACGAAGTATTTGACGAATGAAGTGTGCGTAAAAGAAAGCGAAAGCGGTTGGTACTCGATTGAGGCAAATACGAAGTTAGAATTTAAAAGATAAATCCGTTTCGCTAAATACAATTATAGTGGAAGGTGTAACTTTTTTATTTTTCGTTTTGTCTTAATTGTGTATTTGAAAAAAACAGTAAAGGGGGTCAAAATGAGAAATTTAAGAATCGCAAAAATGATGTTAAGTTTGATGTTGATGTTCGGACTTACAACTGCAAGTTTTGCAATGGAACCCGGTGATGCAAAAAAAGCACCTAAAGATAACGGTAAAGCAAAAATTGAACAAAAGTACGATAAAAAAGATGTAAAAAAAGATACAAAGAAAGAAACAAATGTTGCAAAAAAAGATCAAAAGAAAAAAGGAGATAAAAAGAATTTTGCCAAAAAGAACAATAAAAAAGTAAAGTTTGCAAAAAAAGGACAAAAAGGAAAACATTTTGCAAAAAGAGGCCATCATAAAAATTTTAAGTTTGCAAAGAAAAACGGACATCACAAAAAACATTTTGCCAAAAAAAATCACAATAAATACTTTGCAAAAAAACATAATAAATGCAGATGTTATTAAGTAGTACCATAGATCTTTGTATATGTGAAAAATTTGTGAAAAAGATTAAAATGTATTGAAATTCGTAAAAGTATGGGCTATGCTAAATATTACGCGTTGCTGTAAATTAAAAAATGGATGAAACTTTTTAAAAAGGAGGTAAGTCTAAAGTTTGTAGCAGCCGTAAAAAAATGTAGAACTCAGATTCTACAAATCTAAAAAAAGGAGAAGGAAAATGAGAAAGGTAATGAGCTTGTTAGTAGCAACCATTTTCATGGTAGGAGGAGCAGCAGTATCATTTGCAGCACCAAAAGCAGCATCATCATCAGCAAAGTCAACATCATCTTTTAAAGCATTTGCAGTGTATGTAGAAAATGCTTCAAAAGAC
>DJWX01000022.1:0-20297 GCA_002448285.1 Candidatus Ruminimicrobiellum ovillum
TCGGCTTTTTGTTTTTCTTCCAATGCCAATCTTTCCGCTTCTTCTTTTTCTGCTTTTATTCTTTCTTTTTCTAATCTTGCTTCTTCTTCTATCCTTAATTTTTCTTCTTTGGCTAATCTTTCAGCTTCTTCTTTTTCCGCTTTGATTCTTTCTTTCTCGGCTTTTTCCGCTTCTATTCTTGCCTGTTTTTCCTCTTCGGCTCTTTGTTTCTCTTCCAATATAAGTCTCTGCTTTTCTTCTTCCTCTAATTTTTTCAATTCAGCTTCTAAACGAGCCTGCTCTTCGGCTTCCTGTTTTGCTCTTATCTTTTCTTCTTTTGCTATTCTTTCAGCCTCTTCCTTTTCCGCTTTTATTCTTTCGGCTTCGGCTTTTGCTTCTTCGGCTGCTCTTATTTTTTCTTCTCTTGCTAATCTTTCAGCTTCTTCTTTTTCGGCTTTGATTCTTTCTTTCTCGGCTTTTTCCGCTTCTATTCTTGCCTGTTTTTCCTCTTCGGCTCTTTGTTTCTCTTCCAGTATAAGTCTCTGCTTTTCTTCTTCCTCTAATCTTTTAATCTCAGCATCCAAACGAGCCTGTTCTTCAGCTTCCTGTTTTGCTCTTATCTTTTCTTCTTTTGCGAGTCTTGCCGCTTCTTCTTTTTCCGCTTTAATTCTTTCTTTTTCCGCTTTTGCTTCTTCGGCTGCTCTTATTTTTTCTTCTTCTGCCAATCTCTTTTCTTCCAAAGCAGCTCTCATCTTCTCTTCTGCTTCAAGTTTTCTTATTTCGGCATTTAAACGAGCCTGTTCTTCAGCTTCCTGTTTTGCTCTTTCTTTTTCTTCTTTTTCTAATCTTATTGCCTCAGCTTTTTCGGCTTTAATTCTTTCTTTTTCTATTCTGGCTTCTTCTATTGCTCTTTCTTTTTCTTCTTTGGCTAACCTTGCCGCCTCAGCTTTTTCGGCTTTAATTCTTTCTTTTTCCGCTTTTGCTTCTTCGGCTGCTCTTATTTTTTCTTCTTTTGCAAGCCTTGCAGCTTCTTCTTTTTCCGCTTTGATTCTTTCTTTTTCCGCTTTTGCTTCTTCTATTTTTAATCTTTTTTCTTCAGCTGCTCTGACTTTTTTATCAAATGCCTCTCTCTGTTTTTCTTCAGCTTCCATTTTCTTCATTTCGGCATTCAAGCGAGCCTGCTCTTCGGCTTCTTCTTTTGCTCTTATCTTTTCTTCTTTAGCCAATCTTATTGCTTCTTCTTTTTCCGCTTTGATTCTTTCTTTTTCCGCTTTTGCTTCTTCGGCTGCTCTTATTTTTTCTTCTTTTGCAAGTCTTGCCGCTTCTTCTTTTTCTGCCTTTATTCTTTCTTTCTCTGCTTTTGCTTCTTCTATTTTAGCCTGTTTTTCTTCTTCGGCTCTTTGTTTTTCTTCCAATGCGACCCTCATTTTCTCTTCCGCTTCAAGTTTTCTCATCTCGGCTTCCATACGAGCCTGCTCTTCGGCTTCTTCTTTTGCTCTTATCTTTTCTTCTTTAGCCAATCTTATTGCTTCTTCTTTTTCTGCTTTAATTCTTTCTTTTTCCGCTTTTTCCGCTTCTATTCTTGCCTGTTTTTCCTCTTCGGCTCTTTGTTTTTCTTCCAATGCGGCCCTCATTTTCTCTTCCGCTTCAAGTTTTCTCATCTCGGCTTCCATACGAGCCTGTTCTTCAGCCTCTTCTTTTGCTCTTATCTTTTCTTCTTTTGCTATTCTTTCAGCCTCAGCTTTCTCCGCCTTAATTCTTTCGGCTTCGGCTTTTGCTTCTTCGGCTGCTCTTATTTTTTCTTCTTTTGCAAGTCTTGCCGCTTCTTCTTTTTCTGCTTTTATTCTTTCTTTTTCCGCTTTTTCGTCTTTAACAACTTCAACGGAAATTTTTTCTTTTTCCGTTTCAGGTTCTTCTTCATCCGACAAAACCGCAAAATTGATATTTTCCAAATCGTCCGATAAATTCGAAATTTCTATTTCCTGTTTCGTAAATATAAAACTGTCACTTGAAACTCTTATAACATAATCTTCATGCGGTGCTAAATTTTTCAATGTATATCTACCGTTTATGTCGGTCTTTGCCGATTTGTCATTGCATAATACAACAGCATCTTTTAATGGTCTTACACCATTCAAAACTTTACCGGAAACATTTAATGCTCCTTCAAAAGAAACAGTTTCATCCTGTTGTAATCTGTCTATAATTTGTTTTGGTTTGGCAAATTCTATTCCGTTTTTACTTGCAGTTATTATGTATTTACTGCCGCCTTCCACTCCCTTTATCGTACATAATCCGCTCTTATCTGTTTTATATACGGCATTATCCAACTTTATATCTACTTTCTCTAAAGGAACGCTTCCGCGAACGGCCTTAACTGTTATATTAAATTTTTCATTTTCGGCTTTAAATGCTTGATAATTGGGTTCTTTCATTAAGGAATTTATTATTTTTTCTTTAGGATCAAAAGAGTATCCTTTACTTGATACAGAAATTATATACTGTTTGTTTAATCCCAAATTAGGAATTTTAAACATACCTTGTGCATCCGATTTAAATTCTTCGTCAATATCACTTACTTTAACTACAACATTCTTAAGCGGTTTCCCGTTATATGTAACTTTTCCTACAAACTGACCTACTATTTCAAAATCGAGATTATCTTTATCACTTGTTACTCTTGTTACAGGTATTGATTTCGGTGATGAATCATATTTATTATCAGCTACTTTTATAACATAGTCTCCGTTTGTAACAGCGGACTCTACTTTATAGTATCCGTCTTCATCGGTTTTATATCTTACACCGTTTATATCTATGTCTATACCTGCAAGACCTTCTCCCGAAGATGTAACCCTTCCGGCAAGAGTAATATCTTTTTTGAAGTCATGTACAACATTTTTTTCCAAATAATCCGTTTTGTATGGACTAAAAATATATTTATCGGACACAACTCTTACTTCATATGGCCCGTTATAATCCAAGTTATCTATAACATATTCACCCTCTTCATCGGTATAATATTTAATCGGTCTGTTGCTAATCATAACAATAACGCCCTTTGCAGGTTTTCCGCCGACAATGACTTTTCCTCTTATGGAATATTTTGCACTTGAAGCAACAAAATCCTGATTGATTTTACTTTCATCCAAATTTTTGAAAACTTTTGTGTCAGGTGTGAATACGTATCCGGGTTTTGAAATTTTTAATGTATAAGTACCGCCTTTTTCAAGACCGGCAATTATATAGTTTCCCGTTCTGCCCGTTTTTACTTTTAAGTTTTTTGTACCGGTAACATCTATAGTAATATCGTTAAGTGCTAACCCCGAAGAGGACGAAAACTGAGTAACTGCACCGCTTATAGACACGGTTTCCGCATAGGAATACATGCACATAAGTAATCCGGCAAAAACGAATATGCAAGTTGCAAAAAGTTTTTTCATGTTTTCTCCTAATTTAGTTTATAACACATTTCCTAATATTTTAACCTTTTTTATTTTATTTTTCAATTATTTTTTCAATTTTTTATTATTGTTAAATTAGCAAACTTTGCCAACAACTTTTTCCATTGCCCGTTTGAAAACAGTACTACCAACTTTAAATTGTCTCCCGAACCGCTCTTTTCTATTATCTTTCCGTTACCGAAAGCCTGATGAGAAACAAGTGTCCCTATTTGGTACGGACTATCATCTGCTCTTTCCAAAGGTTCGTAAGTTATCTCTTCTTTATATTTAGATTCAAACGGAATAGTATTTGTTACAACATTTCTTGCTGCTCTGTTGGAAAGCTGCTCCGTAAAACCGGCTTCCAACAAAAATCTTGACGGCATATTCCATTTTGTTTTACCGAACACCGTTCTTTCGGTTGCCCAAGTCATATACAAATTTTCTTTGGCTCTTGTCATACCGACATACATTAACCTTCTTTCTTCTTCCAATTCCTGTTCATCATAAGCGGATTCACCTATAGGAAAAAGACCTTCTTCCAAACCTACTATGAACACATTTTTAAACTCCAATCCTTTTGCCAAATGGAGTGTCATAAGTGTAACTTTATCTTCACTATCCTGCCAAGAATCTATATCGGTAACAAGGGCTACTTGCGATAAGTACCCGGCAAGTGATCTGTCCGGTGATCTTCTTTCAAAATCTTCAACTGCGGAAACAAATTCTTGTATATTTTCTATTCTGCTTTTGTTTTCCGGACTATCGGTAAGTTCAAGTTCTCTTATATAACCGGAATCTTCTATTACCGTTTCCACTATTTCTTTTACGGTTTTATCATATTTCGTAAGAACATTTTTTTCTATTATTTGTCTGAACGAGTTCATTGCGGCAAGCGAACTTCTCGGGATAATGTCTGTTCCTGCAAACTTTAATGCTTCATATAACGAAATACCTTTGGATGTGGCAAAAGCTTCCAATTTATCCATAGAAGATTTTCCCACCCCTCTTCTCGGGACATTTACTACTCTTCTAAAACTTACATTATCGTTTGGATTATGTATAAGTTTTAAGTATGCCATAATATCTTTAATTTCGGCTCTTTCGTAAAACTTTAATGTTCCGACAATATTATAAGGTATTCCTTGTCTTCTTAAAGCATCTTCCAATGCTCTGGACTGTGCATTTGTTCTGTAAAAAACCGCAAAGTCGGAAAGCTTATAACCGCTTTCCCTGTTTATAAGTATCATATCCACAACTCTGGCAGCTTCATCATTTTCGTTCATATTTTGGAAAACATTTATGTTACCTTTATCTTCGTTACTTGTCCAAAGTTGTTTAGGTACTCTGCCGGTATTATTTTTAACCACATTCCATGCTCTTTGAAGTATCTTTGGCGTAGAACGATAATTTTCTTCAAGTTTTACCGTGGTACAACCGGGATAATCTTTTTCAAAATCAAGAATATTTGTTATATCCGCTCCTCGCCAAGAATAAATACTTTGATCATCGTCACCTACTACACATATATTCTTATATTTTTCCGCTAACATCTTCGTTAAAACATATTGTGCATGGTTGGTATCCTGATACTCGTCCACCAATATGTATTGAAATTTGTCTTGATATTTTGAAAGAATGTCTGGATTTGCCTGTAAATTTAAAACTGTTTGCATTATCAAATCACCGAAATCAAAAGCGTTATAAGTTTTTAATTTCTTTTGATAAAGTTCGTATATTGCCGATACCGTTTTACCGTAAAAGTCACCTTTTGCCTGGCAATCATCGTTCATATCCTGCGGGCTGTCCAAATCGTCTTTTGCTCTGCTTATTCTGTTTGCCACCCATGTAGGTTTAAACTTTTTATCGTCAAGATTTAATTCTTTTATACATTCTTTTACAACATTCACCTGCTCGCCCATATCGTATATAAGAAAGTTCGGATCTATACCGAAATTTTTTGCTTCGCAGGATAAAAGGTACAAACAGAACGAATGGAATGTGGAAACTCTGACATCAAAAGCCATGTTGTCGGTTAACTCGTTAACCCTTTTTCTCATTTCGTTTGCGGCTTTATTTGTAAATGTAACTGCCAAGATGTTGTAAGGTTTTACACCCTGTTCCAACAAATATGCAATTCTATATGTAATAACTCTTGTTTTGCCTGTTCCGGCACCTGCAAAAATTATTAACGGACCGTCTGTATGTAAGACGGCCTCTTTTTGTGAATTATTTAAATTGTCTAATGATATGGTCATAATTTGTGTATTATACCATATATAAAAAATAATACTCAAATAATTGTTTTATAAATAAAATATATGTAAAATATTAAAGTTATTTTATTTATCATATATGCAAAGGAGCATGTAATGAACACTCAACAACAAGAAAATAAATATTTAATGAAGACATACAAAAGATATAATGTTTCCGTTAAAAAATCTAAAGGGCAATATGTTTGGGACGAAAACGGTAAAAAATATTTGGACTTTTTTTCCGGTATAAGTGTTTGCAGTTTCGGACACGGTAACCCTGCAGTAATTTCCGCAATAAAAAAGCAGTTGGATTTGTTTGTACACTGTTCCAACGTTTATTATTCCAAACCGCAAGTTGAAGTTGCAAAAGCTTTGCTTGATAAATCTTTTAAAAACGGCAGGGTATTCCTTGCAAATACCGGTGCGGAAGCCAACGAAGGTGCAATAAAAATTGCAAGAAAGTGGGGCAGCGATCATCCTTTAAAAGACGGAACCAAAAGATACGAAATAATTGCATTTAAAAACTCTTTTCATGGAAGAACACTTGCAACTCTTGCTGCAACAGGTCAGGAAAAGTTTCATGTTTCTTTTAAACCGTTACAACAAAAATTTGTGTTTGCCGAATTTAACAATATAGATTCAGTAAAAAAGTTAATAAACAAAAATACTGTAGCAGTAATGATTGAGTTGGTACAAGGTGAAGGCGGAATAAATATTGCCGATAAAAAGTTCGTTAAAGATTTAAGAAAACTTTGTGACGATAAAAATCTTCTTTTGATATGCGATGAAATTCAGTGCGGTTTGGCAAGAACAGGTAAAACTTTTGCTTGGCAACATTACGGAATAAAGCCGGACATCTTTACATTAGCAAAAGCAATAGCTAACGGTCTTCCGTTAGGTGCTGTTGTTGCAGATAAAAAAGTTGCCGAGGTATTTAATTACGGTGATCACGGTTCAACTTTCGGCGGTAACCCCGTATCTTGTGCTGCAGCTGTTGCAACATTAAAATTAATTACTCCGAAACTTTTGAAAGATGTTACCGACAAATCAAAATATTTCGTTAAAAAGTTGAACGAATTAAAGAAAAAGTTTTCCTGCATTAAAGAAGTTAGAAGTTTAGGTCTTTTGGTAGGTGTGGAGCTTGATTTTGCCGGTAAAGATATAGTAGAATTTTGCATTGAAAAAGGTCTTCTTATAAACTGTACTCAAGGTAATGTTTTAAGATTTTTACCGCCTTTTGTAATAACTAAAAAAGATATAGATAAAGCAATTAAAATATTGGAGGATGCACTAAAATGGCAGACATTAAAAAAGTAGTTGTAGCCTATTCGGGCGGACTTGACACATCCATCATTTTATCTTGGATAAAGGAAACATATAATGCAGAAGTTATCGCATGTTGTGTAAATGTAGGTCAAGACAAAGAAGTTATCGGACTTAAAGAAAAAGCTAAAAGAACAGGTGCTTCAAAATGTTATGTTATAGATGCTAAAAAAGAGTTTGTAACAGACTACATTTTCCCTGCAATAAAAGCTAATGCTCTTTATGAAAACAGATACTTGTTGGGAACATCACTCGCAAGACCTGTAATTGCAAAGAAAATTGTTGAAATAGCAAAGAAAGAAAAAGCAGATGCAATTTGTCACGGTGCGACAGGTAAAGGTAACGACCAGGTAAGATTTGAACTCGGCTTTAAAGCTTTAATGCCTGAAGCAAAAATAATTGCTCCTTGGAGAATTTGGGACATTAAATCAAGAAACGATGCAATAGATTATGCTAAAAAAAGAGGAATTCCGGTTCCTGTAACAAAAGCAAAGCCTTATTCTTCAGATGCAAACCTTTGGCACATTTCTTATGAAGGCGGAGTATTGGAAGATACCGAAAATGAATGGGATGAAGATATGTTCCAAATGACAGTATCCGCAAAAGATGCTCCTAACAAAGCAACTTATGTAAAAATAGATTTCGTTAAAGGTGTTCCTGTAGCAATTAACGGAAAAACATTTGATCCTGTATCTTTGGTTCAAAAACTTAACGATGTTGCAGGTGCAAACGGTATCGGCAGAATAGATATAATTGAAAACAGACTTGTAGGTATGAAATCAAGAGGAGTTTATGAAGCTCCTGCTGCAACACTCTTATACTTTGCACACAACGAACTTGAATCTATGACAATAGACAGAGATACGGCACACTATAAAGAATTGATAGCACACAAATATGCAGAACTTGCATATAACGGATTATGGTTCAATCCTTTAAGAGAAGCTCTTGATGCTTTTATAGATGTAACTCAGAAATATGTTACAGGTTCGGTAACAGTAAAACTTTATAAAGGAAATATGCAGGTTGTTTCAAGAAAAGCAAAAAATCCTTTATATTGGGAAGAGCTTGCAACATTTGATAAAGACGAAATTTATAACCAAAAAGATGCAGAAGGATTTATCAATTTGTTTGGATTACCGACGAAGGTACAAGCTTTGATGAGAAAGAATAAATAAGGGCTAAGTTCTTTGACGATAAAAATTTAAACTTTTAGTTACAACTTCATATTTTTAAAGCTTATGTACCGCTTCGCTTATGTACACCACACTTTAAAAATATTTCGTTTCGCTAACAAATTTTAAATTTTTCTCTTATCTCTTAAATTTATATACTAAGCTAAATTATAAAAAAGGAATTGAAAAGAGCAGAAGATTTTTTTCTTCTGCTCTTTTTTTATGGTATAATGAGAAAGTAGTTTAAAACTTAATATTGAATGTTTTTGGAATCCGAAAGGATATGCTTTTTCTTAGGAAAAAGGATAGTCAAGCCAAAAACAGACCGTATAGGAATAAAAGGTTAAGCTTAATTACCTTAACTTTTTATTCCAAGTGTTCTTTGCCCTTTGGGGCAAGGAACCGCGGCTGTTTGTTTTGTGCATTTGACTATCCACAAAATAAATCAGCCGTTTTTATTTTGTCTATCAAAAATCTTTCCTTTTGAAAAAACAAAAATAAAGGAGAAAGTTTATGAGTCAAAAATGTAGTAAATACATTGTTGCATATCTTGATATATTAGGTGCTAAAAACAAAATTGAAAAGGATGAAGAAAATTTTTTAAAAAATTTAAATAGTGTATTGAAAAGTACTTATGAAATGAAAAAAGAAAAAATGTTAATTGGTACTATATTTCAAAATTTAGAACTTAAAGTATTTTCCGATAATCTCGTGTTTGCTCTTGAATTTAGCGAAGATAAAGCCAAACAAAGAGAAGAAATAAAAGGTATTATTAATTTATGTGCATTATTACAATGTAAATTTTTAGAAGAACAGATATTTGTTAGAGGAGGAATAACAATTGGTAATTTTTATATAGGAAATATAAAAAATAATGATAAAAATTTTATATATGGTAAAGCTCTTGTAGAAGCGTACAACTTAGAAGCAAATATTGCCATATATCCACGAATTATATTAAGTGAAAGGGTAAAAGATTATTATTCTTGTTTAGAAGAAGAAAATAGAATAAAGAAAGATACTGATTCTATATATTTTGTGAATTTTTTAAATGCAAATAAAATAAAAGAAACTATAGAAAAATATCCGACAAATATAAAAAAAATGGAACAAAATATTATTAGTGAATTTAAATATATAGAATCAAAAAAAAGAAATGAAAAAGAAAAACAAAAATTGAATTGGTTAAAAAATTATATAGTAGTTTATAAAAAAGAAATATCAGAGGAGTAAAAATGAAAAAATTAGTACTAATATTTGTGTCACTTATTATTTTGTGTAATAATATGTATGGGGATTCATATAAAGAACTACCAAAAAATCAGCAAGAAGTTTGGAATTATGACAAAATTGAAATTTCACAAATTATTGAAGATAAAAAAGGTTCTATAATAATTGTTGTACCATTAACAAATCTTGGTCCAAATTTACCACAATATGATGAATTACCAGATCATAGACATACAATGATATTAAGAAATTTAACAACTTATTATGATGGAACTATGTATTCAGGTAAAATCATAAAAACAAAAAATTTAAATTTCCATGTCATAGGTATATATACTTCTAATAATGGAATAGCATTACCTGTTGTTGAATTAATAAAAAAATAACTCTTGGTATTCTTAAATATAAACATTTAATTAAATATTAAAAATTTTTGATCATCTTGTTACATAATTTAGTTTTTTTTAAAAGGGGAAATATATGAAAAAAATTTTAGCACTTTTTTTATTGTTAAATTGTGTTTTTTTTATTTCTTGTGATAATTTTAATAAAAATTTTATAGAAGAAAGTTTAATAGATAAAATTTCAACTGGTTATGAACATACAATAGTGTTAAAGAAGGATGGAACAGTTGTTGCTGTTGGTGAGAACGACTATGGACAATGTAATGTTGGTGATTGGAAAAATATAATATCAATATCAGCAGGTGGAACTCATACAGTAGGATTAAAGAAAGATGGAACTGTTGTTGCTGTTGGTAATAATGATTATGGACAATGTAATGTCAGTAATTGGGAAGATATAATATCAATATCAGCAGGTGGAACTCATACAGTAGGATTAAAGAAAGATGGTACTGTCGTTGCTATTGGCAGTAATAAGTATGGGAGATGTAATATCGGTAATTGGGAAGATATAATATCAATATCAGCAGGCGGAACTCATACAGTAGGATTAAAGAAAGATGGAACTGTTGTTGCTATTGGTAATAATAATTTTGGACAATGTAATGTTAGTGATTGGAAAAATATAATATCAATATCAGCAGGTGGAAACCACACAGTAGGATTAAAGAAGAATGGAAGAGTTGTTGCTGTTGGTAATAACGACGAGAATCAATGTGATATCAATAATTGGGATGATATGCTATCAATATCAGCAGGTAGAACTCATACAGTAGGATTAAAGAAAGATGGTACTATTGTTGCTGTTGGCAATAATAACTATGGACAATGTAATGTTAGTGACTGGGACGATATATTATCAATATCAGCAGGTAAGGCCCATACAGTAGGATTAAAGAAAGATGGAATAGTTGTTGCTGTTGGTGAGAACGACTATGGACAATGTAATATTAGTGATTGGAAAAATATAGTAGAAATTTCAGCAGGTGGTTCTCATACAGTAGGATTAAAGAAAGATGGAATAGTTGTTGCTGTTGGCAATAATAACTATGGACAATGTAATGTTAGTGACTGGAAAGGTATTATAGCAATATCAGCGGGTAATGTGCATACAATAGGATTAAAGAAAGATGGAACAGTTGTTGCTGTTGGTGATAAATCCTATGGCCATTGTAATGTTCGTGACTGGAAAGATATAGTAAAAATATCTGCAGGTATCTATCATACAGTAGGATTAACAAAAGATGGAATTGTATTTGCTTGTGGAAGCAATGATAAAGGAAAATGTAATGTTAGTAATTGGAAAGATATTATAGAAATTTCAGCAGGTGGAACTCATACAGTAGGACAAAAAAAAGACGGAACTATTGTTGCTGTTGGCGATAACTACTACGGGCAATGTGATATTAGTGATTGGAGAGATATTATAGAAATTTCAGCAGGAGAAAAACACACAGTAGGATTAAAAAAAGATGGAACTCTCGTTGCTGTTGGCAATAATAAATATGGACAATGTAATGTTAGTGATTGGAAAGATATTATAGCAATATCAGCAGGCATGGATAATACAATAGGATTAAAAAAAGATGGAACTCTTGTTGCTGTTGGCAATGGCTACTACGGGAAATGTAACATTAGTGATTGGAAAGATATTATAGCAATATCAGCAGGTATGGATAATACAGTAGGATTGAAGAAGAATGGAACAGTTGTTGCTGTTGGTGATAATAGCTGTAAACAATGTGATACTCAAGTTTTAACAAAACAACATTAATGATTTGCTAAATTTACAAATCTTTTGGATTGAAAAAAAGAAAAATTAATTTTCTTGTTTTTATTTCTTTTCTTTACACTTCACCTTAATTATTATAACAAACAATTTTTATTCACATCAGTTGTTCGGAAATTCCGGACAACTGATTATTTTTTTACTTTTACACTTTATTTGATTACAATTTAAAGTGTAGTAGTAAAAACAAATAACATTTATATAAATGTCGCATTTTCACTGAAAATATGCTATATTTTCAGTGTAAAAGTGGAACTATAATTAGAAAAATCTAACAAAACACTAATTTTAAATCTTTACTTTTGCACTTTAATATATTATAATTTAAAGTGTAAAAGTAAAGAGGATATAACTATGAATAAAATAGAATATTTAAATCAACTTATTACTAAAAATAACGGAATAATAAAGTCTTCTAAATTATCAGAAGATAATATCCCAAGACAATACTTAAAACTTATGCTAGAAAAAAAATTATTAACAAAAGTTTCAAGAGGAATTTATATTATAAATGGTAATTTGGAAGATGAATTATACATATATCAACAAAGATATGCCAAAGGTATTTATTCTCACGAAACAGCTTTATATATTCATAATTTTACCGATAGAATGCTTGATAATTACATTATGACATTTCCACAAGGGTATCACATAAAAGCAAACAATAATTTTATAATAAAACAAGCAAATTTGGATATATACAATTTAGGAATACAAGAAAAGAAAACAAGCTATGGTAATAAAATAAGAGTTTATAATATAGAAAGAACATTATGCGATATTTTAAGAGGCAACAATATCAATGATACACAGTTGATTATTCCTGCTATAAAAAAATATGCAGATCAAAAAAACAAAAATATTCCTTTACTTATAGAATATGCAAACAAGTTAAGAGTAAAAAATAAAATAACAAAGTATTTGCAGGTATTATTATGAAATTTAAAAATTCAATGCAGTTTAAAGCATATATTAAAAAGGTTTCAATTGATAAAGCAATATCTCCACAACTTGCTTTACAAAGTTTTATGTTGGAATGTTTACTAATAAGAATAGCAAACTCTAAATACAGGACTAATCTAATATTAAAAGGCGGTTTTCTTTTATCCATAATAGCAGGTTTGAATTCAAGAACTACAATGGATATAGATACAACATTGAAAGGAATCAAATTAACTGAAGATAAGGTAAAAGAAATATTTGAAGATATATGTTCCGTAGATATTGATGATGATATAAGTTATGAAATAGAAGATGTTTCAGAAATAAGAAAAGATGATGAATACGGAGGTTTAAGAATATCATTAAAAGCAAATTACGATGTTTTATCTGTTCCATTATCTGTAGATATAACAACGGGAGACAAAATAACACCAAGAGCAATAGACTTTTCTTTTACAACATTCTTTAATAACGAAAAGATAAAGATTCTTGCCTATAACACAGAAACTTTACTTGCAGAAAAAATAGAAACGGTAATATCAAGAAGTATAGCTAATACAAGAATCAGAGATTTTTATGATATTTACATAATAATAAAGACATTAAGTTTTGATAAAGAAACTTTTATTAAAGCCTTAATTGAAACTTGTAATAAAAGAAACTCTTTGGAAACAATAAAAAAATACAAAATAGTTTTGGAACAATTAAAACAAGATAAAGATATACAAAACCAATGGAAACAATATCAAAAAAGATTTAATTATGCTAAAGATATTTCCTTAAATGAAACATTTGAGTTAATAGAAAATATTTTATTTGCACTATAAAAGCAGCTAATTTATTTTCTTTACACTTCACCTTAATTATTATAAAATAGATAGGTTAAAAAAGGTAAAAAAATTGCGAAGCAATTTTTGTTGATGTATGGATGCATAGAAGCATAGATGCATGGACGAGAAAAACAAAAATCTTAAAAATAAGAGATTAAAAGTTTTGTAAGTGAGACGAAGATTTTTTAAGTCGAAGTGTATGTCTTACAATACATGAGACTAAAAAAATTAAAGTCGCAACTCAAAACTTTTAATCGATATAGGAAATTTAAAATGAAAAATTTTCAACAATTCATCGGTTCATTTTCTTTCGATCAAAGGTTGGCGGAAGTTGATATTGAAGGTTCAATTGCACATGTGCAAATGTTAATAAAAACAAAAATTATACCTGCTTCCGACGGTAAAAAAATTATTGCAGGATTAAATTCCATACTTAAAGATTTGTCTAAAGGGTGGACTCTTCCTATGGAAGAAGATATCCATTTTGCAATAGAAAAAGAACTTATAAGAAGAATCGGTGCCATCGGCGGTAAAATGCATACGGCAAGAAGCAGAAATGATCAGGTAGCTACCGATTTAAGACTTTATATAAGAAAAGAAATCTTGTCCATATTCGACATGTTAAATGCTTTTCAAAAAGTGCTCGTACAAAAAGCGGAAAAAAATATTGATGTTATAATGCCGGGCTATACACATTTACAACCCGCACAACCTATAATTGCTTCTCATCATTTACTTGCTTATGCTTGGATGATACAAAGAGATAAAGAAAGAATTATAGATTGTTTAAAAAGAGTAAATGTTATGCCGTTGGGAAGTGCCGCACTTGCTGGAACTTCTTTTAAAATAGACAGAAACTATACAGCAAAGTTGTTGGAATTTTTCAGACCTTGCGAAAATTCTTTGGACGGTGTAAGCGACAGAGATTTCTGTGCGGAATTTATTTTTGATTTATCTTTAATTTCCGTTCACTTATCCAAACTTGCAGAAGAAATTATTACTTGGTCTTCGGTGGAATTTAATTTTATACATATAGACGATATGTTTACTTCAGGTTCATCTATTATGCCGCAAAAAAGGAACCCGGATACAGCCGAAGTTATAAGAGGTAAAGCAGGCAGAGTGTTCGGCGATTTAACGGCAATGCTTACAATAATGAAAGGACTTCCTATAGCATACAACAGAGATTTGCAGGAAGATAAACCGCCTGTATTTGATGCAACGGATACCGTAAAATTGTGTTTGGAAGTTATTACAGATATTATGGCATCACTCGAATTCAAAAAAGACAGAACTTTAAAAAGTACCGAAAAAGGATTTTTGCAGGCAACTGAAATTGCAGACTATTTGGCAAGAAAAAATATTCCTTTCAGAACGGCACACGGTATAGTTCAAAAAATAGTTCATTATTGTATAGATAACAACAAGACATTAGACAAACTTTCGATTGAAGAATATAAAAAGTTTTCAAAAGAAATTGAGTCGGACTTATATAAATTCATAGATGTTAAAAATATTGTTAATGCTAAAACTTCTTACGGCGGAACATCGAAAAAATCAATATTGAAACAAATATCGGATTTAAAAAAATTGGTTAGGGTAAAGTAATGAAAAAACATTTTATTTTATTGTTGTTGTTTTTAGTATCACCGATATTTGCACAAGGTGTTGAAAGAGTGTTAACTTTAGATGAGTGTACCAGGCTTGCTTTAAACATCAATCAAGATATTTTGATTGCTAACGAAGCGGTAGCATATGCAGAGCAAAGAGTAAACGAAGCAAAATCTTTATATTTTCCGAAATTGGATTTAAATTTCAATATATCGAGATTTAGCAATGACGTTTCAACATTAATAAATTCTCATTATTTACCTGCAACAATTTTGTTGCCTGATGGCAGCAGAGACTATTTTTATTCCACGAAATTGGCATTATGGCAACCTATATATAACGGTGGAAAAACCGTAGCAACAAACAAATTGGCAAAAATAAATTACGAAAAAGCTAAAACAAATGCGGAAATTAAGAAAAACGAAGTTATTGCAAACGTAAAGGCACAATTTTATAAAAATATAGCATTAAAAGAAAAAATAAAAATTTATAAAGATTATTTATCTAAAAAGAAAGACATAACTTTACAAAATCAACTTGATATATTGGAACACGAATACGAACTTGAAACATGGGAATTATTGTCTTTAATTGGGTTGGAACTGGATACGGTAATTGATATTGAAGGTACTATTGATGTCGAAAATTTGGACTTAAATTTACAACAGTGCCTTTTATGGGCATACCAGTTCAGACCTGAAATAAAAACAACTCAATATCAGGAAAGCATGGACAATATCGGAGTAAATTTAATAACTATGGAAAAACTCCCGACAATAATGTTGGGTGCCTCTTATGATTGGTTGGGAGATAATGAAGAAAACTGGGAAAGAGATTGGTATGTAACTTTAAACATTAACTTACCTTTATTTGAAGGCGGTGCACTTTTTTCAAGATTGAAACAGAAAAAAATTCAAGCAAGACAAGCATCAATAGAAAGAGCAAAAATCGAAGACAAAATCAAATTGGAAGTAAGAAAAGCTTTCAGCGAATATAACTTTTGGTATACCAAACTCATAAAAGCTGAAGAGTCAAATATTAAAAGTGTGGAACACGAAATCTTAAAAGATGATATAAGATACAACTATATTAAAAGTTTAACGGAATTGTGGAAAGTAATGGGAAAACAATAACAACAATTAGAAATTAGGAATTAGTAATTATAAATTAGTAATTGATATTTTTTTTGCGAAGCAAAAAATCTAAAAATAAAAATACCGAAATTACTAATTACTCATTGCTAATTAATAATTGTAGAATTGTATATTGAATAAAAATTTTATTAATAAACCTATGAATGTTAAATTTATAAAAATTATAATATGTTTGATTGTGGTATTGTTTTTTGGTAATACTGCTTTTTGTTTTGAGCAGGAAGACTTCTTGGTAAACCACATGTATTATAAAACAATAAACCTTCCCAAAGAAAAAAGACCTAAAGTTATTTTAGTTTTAGGTGGAGGCGGAGCGAGGGGCTTTGCTCATGTAGGAGCTTTAAAAGCATTAAGAGAAGCTAATGTTCCTATAGATATGGTTGTCGGGACAAGTATGGGAGCTTTGATAGGCTCTTTATATTGTTCCGGAATGAAAATAGAGGATATAGAAAAAATAGCCGAAGATATTAAATGGGCGGATATCAGTAATTTAGGTATACCTTCTTTAATAACAATGGTTACTTCCGAGAAATTATTATCTACGGAAAAAATGGAAAAATATATAAACAATTTAATTGGGGACAAATATTTTTTTCAGCTCAATATTCCGTTTGCATGTGTAGCAACAGATATAAAAACAGGTGAAAAAATTATTTTTAAAGAAGGGCCCGTAGCACCTGCTGCAAGAGCAAGTGCAAACATTCCGGGACTATTTGCACCGGTTGAATACAGACAGAGATTTTTAGTTGATGGCGGACTCGTGGAAAATATTCCGGTATCGGTTGCAAAACTCTTTGATCCCGATATCATAATAACCGTTGCCGTAAGTGCAGACATTACAAAAAATTCCTATGACAATGTTTTCTTTACACTGTTTCAAACAATTTACATACAAGGACAACAAAGCGATAGAGAAAATTTAGCAATGTCCGATATTATAATTGCACCTAAAGTAAGTGACATTTCAGCAATAGAATTGGACAAAGCCGGTGAATGTATAGATGCAGGATTTATTGCAGCTAAAAAGAATTTAAGAAAAATAAAACAACTTATTATAGATAAAACTTATGAAAAAAATGTGTTACAGAAAAATTAAAATTTTATTATTACTCTTAATATCCTTTTTCATATTCCAACAAGTTTCCTTTTGTGATCAAACGGAAGAAAGAGCTTTAATTGATGTTTTGGCATCAGCGAAAAACAAGAAACAAGAAAAGAAAGCAAACTTTAAACTTTTCCAATATTATATTGATAACAAAGATTATGAAAGTGCAATTACCATAGGTAACGAACTTTTAAATTTTCAATTATCTAAAAAACAAAAATATAATGTTTATTATAACTTAGCGACATCATATTTGCTTTTGTCAAAAGCGGAAAAAGCTTTGGAAGTAGGCAGGGAAGCTCAATATTTGTATCCAAAAAAAATAGAAACTAAATTATTGTTGGGGAATATTTATATAAATAACAGTTTAAACGAACTTGCAATAGTAAAATTTAAAGAATGTTTAGAAATAGATGACGATAATCTTGAAGCATTAACAAACTTGGGAAACATTTATAATTTCCAGGAAAATTATACAGCATCGTTAAATTATTTCGAACAAGCAGAAAGAGAAGCCGTTCACGATAACAAAGAGTTATCCATAGATGACTATATAAACATGGCAATATCTGCTAAAGAAATAGGCAAGAGAGAACAGGCTCAAGCAATTTTAGAAAATATTAAGAAAAAAAATAAAAAGTCTTCTCTTTTGCTCGTAGATATTTATAGAAGTAAGAAAGAGTATGATAAAGCAATAAAGACATTAATGCCTTTTGTTTACCAAAAAGATACCGACCTTGAAATTTATTGTAATTTGGCACAAATGTATTTGCTTTCCGGCAAATTTAATGAAGCAAAAGACTTATTACTATATTTTAAATCGAGAAATGAAGAAGATAATGAAGTTATAGATATGTTATTGATAGAATCATACCATAACTTATACCATGACCAAGAAAGAGTGTTAATTGAATTGAGAAAGCTATATAACTATACATCTTTGGATTATATAAAAAAGATTATCGGCAGAGTAATAGCTTTCGAAAAAACACTATAAAATATGCCTATAGCTCAATCGGATAGAGCATCAGTTTCCGGAACTGATTATTCCGGTTCAACTCCGGATAGGCATACACATTTTTAACCGGCTTTAAGCATATCGGATATGCTCGGTATTTCGGATTGTCTCATTTCCGCTTCAAAATCCAAAACATTTCTACTGAATATTCTTGATTTTAGTTCCTGCGCAACTTGTGCGGGTTCATATTCGGAATCCGTAGCAATCGCATCTATATTTTCTTCAATTATGGATAAAATCATTCTTTGAACGGAAATATTTCTCTTGATATTTCCGTCGACTGTCATAGTTTTGTCAAAACCTTCAAGTTGGCTTAGCGAAATAAAAGTTCCTTCAAACGGTTTTCCGTTTGTACTTATAACAACCATATCTTGATTACCTTTTTCTTGTTGCAAAATATATATAGGATAATCTACCCCGCCTATATTAAATTCGTCTCCGGTATAAATAACATCACTTGCCAATACTCCGCTATTTAATGCCTGCCTTAAAGGAATATATTTGTTTATACCTTTTTTATAAACACTGATGGTTGTTTGACCTGTAGATATAATTTCAAGATCGGGATATTTTTTCTGTATTATTTGTTTATAATATTTGGCAACCTGTTCTCTCACAAGTGTAGGTCTAAAAGCGGTAACAACGCATCTTACCAAACTTTCAACATTTGTATTAAGATCTTCCCCGCTTTCAACAGCTTCGATGGCTTGTCTTATTCCTACCGATTCTTTTTGGTCATTTTCATCTTTAGAAAAATACAGCCTTGCAATTTCAAGTAAAGACATCGTTTTCATTACTTCCTTAAATCTTTCTATATCTGTTCCTTTTTGTATTGCCGTTTGATAAATTCTGTTTAGTTCAACTTGGGCTTGGTGCCTTGTTAAGCTGCCCCAAACTTTTGCAACGGAATCAATCTCCTTAAAATCCGGTCTTTGTTTTAACAAAGTATTCATAAAATCTTCATAAGTTGCATCAGATTGTTTTCTTAATTGTTTTGTTTGTTCTATAAAAAGCACAAAATTATCGTACCATTCCTGCTGCAAATTGCCGAAAAGATTTTTTAAATAATCCATAACTTCCGGTTCCAATACGGATTTTGCTATATCCGTCATATAAGATTGATTATTCGTGTAAATTCCATCTTTAACCGTAAACTGCATAGCCGCATTTTCCACATATATTTCCGGCAATAAATCCATTATTTGTATTCCTAAAGGATTTAATCTTTTTTCTGTTAATTTCAAAGTGTTTCCCGTTATCGGTATAGGTTGTCCTATTCCATACAAGGTTAATGTTGAAAAAACAGCTTGCATATCTCTACCGAAAGGAGTGTTCCTTAATGCTAAGTTATCGTCAATATCGGCAAAATTCATAACTTTTGCAAGTTTGCCCATTTTATATGAATAATTTTTTGACATTACAAATTTTCCGGCAACATTAATATAAAAATCCATTTTCTTATTTTCTTTATTATAAAAAACAATGTTTCCGTTTTCTATCTTAATATAACATTTGTTCTTTATTACATACATTATGCTTGCTCTTTTAACTACATCTTCATAAGCATCCAACTGTTTTAAAGTATCGATAAGTTTATCCAATGCTTCGGGATTTGCCTGTAAATCGTTCCAATCTATCTTCTGTTGTAACTCTAAAAATGCATACTTTAAATCTAAAATTTTTGTTTCGGAAAAAGATATATTTGCTATTAAATAGTTAAGCATTTTATCGGTTTTTCTATAAAAATTAGAGAAGAATCTTCTGACAGATTGTATACCGGAAGCTATTTTTGTTCTAAACATGGATAAGTTCATAAAACGATAATTTACTATTCTTTCATCACATTGTTTTAACAATATTCCGTCAACAACTTTTATACCGGCATTAAGCACGGTATTTATACTCTTATGACTCTTATTAACCGAATATGAGCCGTAAACAAGTTTATCTATTCCCAATGCCGCCATAGTTTTGGAACATTTGTTACAAGGTGCCAATGTACAATACAATGTAGCACTTGCAAGAGGATTTCC
>DJWX01000022.1:20407-32384 GCA_002448285.1 Candidatus Ruminimicrobiellum ovillum
ATATCTCTTTTTTGAGAATAATCGATTTGTATACCTAAATTTTCTAACAGAGCAGGTCTGTTTTGAAAAATTTTATTATTTATATTTTCACCGTTAATTCTTGCAAGTTCCAAAAGTTCCGTTAAGAATTCACCTTTTTCCGTAAGTTCCCCGGAAAGAGTTTTTTCGTATTCCTGTATATAATTTTTTAAAAAGTCTATAAATGTTAATGTTTCGGCATGAAGAACACTGTTTGTGTTATTATAATTTCTTCCGGTAATTCCTTCGGCATTTACCAAAAAAGCTCCTATGGGCGGCTGAACGAAAGATGTTAAAAAACCTCTCGTTTGTCTTGCAATTGTCGCCTGTTTCAAAGCTTGAGCCATATTCCTTTCATCTTCGGTTCTAAGTTCGTCTTCACCGAGTTCTCTTATATTTTCCGCTTTTCTATAGTTATTAACGCTTGCTTTTAATGTGTTTATTGCTCGTTTTAAATTTGATTTAATTGTAAACGACAACGATGGCTTTATATCTTTTAAATTTCTTGTTACATTGTATATTTCCTGTAAATCTTCATAATTGTTACTTACAAAAGATATGAAAGAATCCGTATCAGCAATTTCCGATGATAAGTAATAAAATAATTTTACGGAAGGCTGTATTAAATACGGATTTGTATATAATGCGCTAAGAAATTTTCTGTTAACGAAAACAACCGGTTTTTCATCTATTATTTCAAAATTCATCGCAATCATATTATCCAACAAACTGTCATCATCGGAAATTTTAACTTCCACATCTTGTCCGAATAAATAATGTTGTTTTGCAACTTTAAGTATGTCATCTGTTACTATTGTTTGCTGTTTTTTTGAAAGGATAGTTTCTTCGCCGACGGTCTTATCTGCAATAAATGTTTGCGAAATGGTAACATTTCCGTAAGATACGGACATTATATTTTCTTTTGAATCTATTGTTACAAGCAACTTGTTTTTTAACTCCTCGCTGTTTTCTATCCATTTGTTTATCTCGTTTTGAAAATCTTGTGAATTCGTAAAGAATATTTTCCATGATGATATTATAGACATAAGGTTTTTAGCAATCTGTTCATCTGTTCCGTATTTTAATGTAGTTGAGAACAAATTATTAAAAGCATTCGCTATGTTTATGTTCGGAGTCAAAACCATATACGATATATTCAACTCTCTCAGTTTCTTTGTTATGTCGGAATGAAAACCGCCCGCAACAACTATCTTATTAGAATCTTTCTTTTGCAATTTTTCAACGAAAATTTCATTTCTGTTTATATTCGTATCAAAAAATTTAAAGAAATCATCGTTATTTAACAAGTGTAATGCAAACACCAACAAATCTTTAGACAAATATTTTTTCAACAAAGTTGAAAAATATCTTTTATTTTCTTTTAACGATAAATAATGTGACGGTAAAATGCTTGCGTTTATTAAATCTTTGAGATCTTTGGCAAAATTACCCAAATCTATCAACTCTCTTTCTCTTTGATCTAAAGACTCGTTGTCCAACAATTGTTTTACAAAAGATTCGTTTTCATATAACAAATTTACAGAATTGATTTCGGAAAGTATTTTATTTGCTTGAAGGTAATTCATAAATTCTTTATTATTCTTAGACATTTCCGGCATTTTTGCATTTATATAATCGTATATTTGTGCATATCCGTAATCGGATTTCGTCTTTAACATATTATATAAATCAAAATTATCCTTAGCCTGTTTTGTAAAAGATTTAAATTGTGAATTTAATTTTTTTGTATCTATTTCCGACAATTTTTTTGAAACGGTTTGATATTTTTGCAGATTAGGAAACTGATTGGGAACATCTAAGTCGTTCAATTTCGCTATTTGTAAAGACAATACTCTTTCAACAACATTTTGTTGCTTCAAATTATCTATTTGTTTTATTATGTTATCTGCGATATAATTGTTGAATGTTTTACTGTTATCGATTTTATCGAGTATCGACAAATTTTCTAAATATTCTTTTTTATTTTCAATTCCGTTAACATGATTTTTTTTGTCCGTCAAAACAAAATATTCACAAGCACTTAAAACCGAAGACTTAAATAAATTATCGATTGTTTCTTTTCTTATTTTTTCATTGGGAATAGAATCTAAAATTGAAACGTCTAACGAATTATCTACAACACCTTCTCCGTAAATTTCAAAATAAGATTTATTCGATAAATTTTCCAATACATTATATATTTTTTCCTGAGTTACAAAATCGTTATGTAAATCTTGTATCCATACAACAAAATTTTTGCTCCCTGCTTTATAAGAATCGGTCACTTTAAAAGAACTTAAAATTTTTTTATCCAACACATTTCCAAAAGCATTCCCGTTTTTTTCTATAGACGAAAAAGACGGAACAACACTACCTAAAACCAGTAGTGTTGAAATTAATAAAGAAAAAAATTTTTTAGATACGGTGTTCATAGTAATAAGTATAGTACAATTTATTGAAAAATCAAATATTTTTTTACAATTCCTGCAACCAACCGTTGTATAGTCCGGCATTATCAAAATCTTCCAAAACTTTATCATATTCTTCCTGAGTGACTTTTCTGTTGAGTTCTTCGATTGTATGTGATATATTTGCAGTATGATATTGTGCCATAACGCTCATATAAGTATCTGTTGATATTTCGTTTGCTACAAATTCAAATGTTTCTTTTGAACCTGCAATATTGTTCGGCAAAACAAGATGTCTTATTAAAATACCTTCGGTTGCTAAGCCGTTATCATCAAATTTTAAAATTCCTTTTTGCCTGTACATTTCTTTAATTGCTATTCTGTTGTTTTCAACATAATTATTAATTTTAGAATATTTTTTTGCATTCTCGTTTGAAGAATATTTCATGTCGGGCATATATATATCTATAAAAGGTTCCATAAGTTCCAAAACTTCTTTGCTTTCATATCCGCCGCAATTTGAAAGTATCGGAATTTTTAATCCTTTTTGTTTTGCTATAAAAATTGTTTCTGCAACCATAGGATAAACATGTGTAGGTGTAACCAAATTTATATTGTTAGCACCTTTATTTTGTAAATCTACCATTTTATCGGCAAGTTGTTCCGTTGAGATAGAATTTCCGTTACCGAGCTGACTTATCGGATAATTTTGGCAAAATACACATGCTAAATTACAGTTTGTAAAAAAAATTGTTCCGGAACCTTTTTCCCCGGAAACAGGAGGCTCTTCTCCATAATGTAAGTTTATACTCGCAACTTTAAAATCTTTGCCGGTTCTGCATGCACCGATTTCACCTTTTAGTCTGTTTACTCCGCAATTTCTCGGGCACAAAGAACATTTTTCCATTAACTGATAAAGTTTTTTTATATTATTATTCATTGTTTTGTTATTATGAGATTTTAAGAGAAGTTAATAAATCTGTTAAGAAATAATCTGAAATCAACATTAAAACCATAGTAACCATAACCGAACTTGTTGTTGCTTTACCTACACCTTCGGCACCGCCGGAACATTGAAATCCTTTATGACATGCCACGGTAACGAGAATACCGGCAAAAAAGAAAGATTTTATGAAGCCGTGTAAAAATGTTTGAACGGTCATAACATCCAAAATATCGCCGATATAAACGGTTGAAGGAATATCCCAAGTTAATGATGATACTAACAAACCGCCGTAAATACCCACGATATTTGATATTGCCACAAGTAAAGGCAACATTAATATACAAGCAATAAACCTCGGAACGGCTAAATATCTTACAGGATTTGTTCCTAAAGTATAAAGAGCATCAATTTGTTCGGTAACTTTCATTGTTCCTATTTCCGCCGTTATTGCCGCCCCTATTCTGCCTGTAATAACCACAGAAGTTAATACCGGTCCTAATTCTTTAACCAAAGAATAACCGGTAATCATACCGATATAAACCGGTTCATTAAATAGGTTAGCCGTAGCAGAACCTACCTGCAACGCCAGCACCATACCGACGAAAAAAGATGTCAGAAGCACGATAGGAAACGACATATATCCCACTTCCACCATCTGAATTATTGTATTCTTGACATTTATTTGACCTTTTATTATACAGATAAAAGTATCAATCACTAATTGAGAAGCAATACCAAGCCCTTTTATATTATCTTTTAATTTTCTTAATGGTGAAACTTTTAATATTTGTTCTTTCATATTTTTGTTAAACTATTATTCTCGGAACTCTCGGAGATATTGAACAGGTTACTTCATAACTTATTGTATTTTGTAATTTCGCCAATTCTTCGGCTTTTATTGTTTCTTTACCTTGTGTTCCCAGCAACACGACTTCATCACCTATACTTACACCTTTAACATCGGTAACATCTATCATCATCATATCCATCGTTATTCTTCCCGCAACGGGACATTTTTTGCCTCTAACCAAAACATCGGCTTTGTTGGATAATACTCTGCTGTAACCGTCGGCATAACCAACGGGAACCGTTGCTATAACGGAATTTTTGTTTGTAACAAATGTTCTGCCGTAACTTACACAAAATCCCGAAGGAACTTTTTTCAAATAGATGATTTTTGTTTTCCATGTTAAAACAGGTTTCAATTTAAGTTTTTGTACATTATGTTCAAACGGAGAAAGTCCGTACAAACCTATTCCCGGTCTAACCATATCAAGATGAGTTTTTTTACTGCTGAGCAATGCCGCGGTGTTTGCCGCATGTGCAATAAATTTCAGTCCTAAACTTTTTGCATATTTTATAACTTCATTAAACTTTTTCAACTGATTTTCGGTATATGTCGGGTTTGTATCGGCAACGGCAAAATGAGTATACATTCCTGACATTTTTATTTCCGGCATATTAGCTATTTTCTGCAATATAACATTTGTATTTTCACCGGCAATAACACCGACTCTTCCCATACCCGTATCAACTTTTAAATGAAACTCTAATTTTTTTTGAAATTTTTTTGCAAGGTTTGACAGTTCATGTAATCCCTGCAAACTTGATATTGTAGGTATTAAATCCCAAAATGTCGCTACAGACAAATATTCCAGCGGATATCCGCTGCCGAACACTAAAATTTTAGCTTTAATCCCTGCTTTTCTAAACGAAATACCTTCCTCAATGGAAGAAACACCTATACCGTATATCCCGGCCTTTACGGCTTCTTTTGCAAGTTCTATTCCGCCATGCCCGTAAGCATTGGATTTTATAACCGCAAGAACCTTTGTATCTTTTTTTAAATACTCTTTTATCTTCTTTAAATTAAACAAGAAATCACTCTTATCTATTTCTACCCATGTCGGTCTGAAAAAAGATGATGGTGGTTGTTCCTTCATTGACTTTCCTCCATAGAAGCTAGTGCTTTATTAAAAAATTTTGTATATTCTCCTTCAAAAAGCAATTCTACCGTTCCTACCGGACCGTTTCTTTGTTTTGAAATAATAATTTCTGCTGTCTTATCATCTTGTGTTGCAGGGTCCATATCTTGAGATTTTTCTTTACTCTTATAATAACCTTCTCTGTGAACAAATGCTACAACATCGGCATCTTGTTCGATTGCTCCGGAATCTCTTAAATCCGAAAGCATAGGTCTTTTATCCTTTCCTCTTTGCTCGGTTTGTCTGGACAACTGAGAAAGAGCAATTACGGGAACTTTCAAATCTTTAGCTAACGCTTTTAACGATCTTGAAATTTCAGCCGTTTCTATTTGTTTTGATTCATATTTTTTTCCGTTACCGGTTCCTCTGATAAGCTGTAAATAATCTATTATTATTAACGATAACGGTTTACCTTGTTTCTCAAGTTTTGTGGCAAGTTTTTTTGCCGTTGCTCTTATTTCTATTGAACTCATATCCGCATCACAAATATAAAGCGGTGCTTTACCTATTTTAGCTATTGCCGTAGTAAGTTTAGGCCAATCGGAACTTTTAAATTTTCCTTTTCTTAAATCCTGTCCGCTGACTTGTGCTACGGAAGCCAAGAATCTCATCATCAGAGATTCTTTAGACATTTCCAAAGAAAACACTGCTACAGAATGCGGTTCTTTGGAATTTACGGCAACATTTTCGGCAATATTTAACGCAAATGCCGTTTTACCCATGGAAGGTCTTCCCGCAACAATTATAAGTTCGGAAGGTTGAAGTCCGGCCGTCATTTTATCAAGATCCGAAAATCCTGTTCTAAGGCCGGGAACATCGTTTCTGTCTTTAAACAAATTTTCAAGTTTGGAAACAACGGAAGGAACCAAATCTTCCGGTGTAAAAAAATCGTTGGAACTGTTTTGTTTTGATATATTAAATAACACAGTTTGAGCATCATCCAAAATCGTTTCCGAAGGTGAATCTTCCGAAAAAGCATCGGTAACCATATTGGACCCTACTGTAATTATTTGTCTTAAAATAGATTTATCTTTTACGATATTTGCGTAATATTCAACATTAGCCGCAGTCTGCGCGGCATCAATTAAACTGAACAAATATTTTATTCCGCCGGCATCATTAAAAAGTTTATTTGTTTTTAAACGGTTTGATACGGTAACCGGTTCGGCAACTTCTCTGTCACTTAATTCTCTTATCGCACCAAAAATAAGTTTATGTACTTCTTTATAGAAATCTTCTTCCTTAACTAACTCCATTGCCTTTATTATCGCATCTTTTTCTATAAGCATTGCACCCAATAAAGCCATTTCCGCATCTATCGATTGCGGTGGAGTTTTTCTATCTAAATCTTTTGGCATTAAAACTTCTCCTTGCTACTATATCATAGTCGGAAACTACGAATTTTGATATTTTTGTGTAGACAAAAATTATAGTCAATAATTAACAAAAAATCAAGAAAAAATAAAAAAACGGAAAGATATAAAAATCTTTCCGTTTTATATTAATAAAAATTGAATTTTTATTATTTCTTTTCTTCAATTACATCAACATTAACTTTAGCAATAACTTCAGGATGTAATCTTACATTTACCGTTACTTTACCTACTTCTTTTATAGGTGCAGGTAACAATATATCGTGTTTGTTTATTTGGAAATCTTGTTCTGCAAACAATTTTGCCAAATGTGCGGTTGTTATAGAACCGAAAATCTTACCGTTTTCACCGAGTTTAACTTTAACTGAAAATTCGGCTTTTTCGATTTTTTCCGCAACAGCTTTAGCATTAGCAATAATTTCTTCTCTGACTTTTTCAAGTCTTGTTTTTTCTCTTTCCCAAATTTTTAAGTTTTGAGGAGTTGCTTCCATAACAAGTTTTTTAGGTAACAAATAGTTTCTTGCAAAACCTGCTGCAACTTCTTTTATTTCACCTTGTCTTCCTACATTTGTTATATCTGATCTTAAAATAACTTTCATTTATTTCCTCCGATTAATTTGCCGAAAACGGTAACAAAGCTAACATTCTTGCTCTTTTAACGGCTTTACATAATTCTCTCTGATGTTTTGCACAGGTACCTGTAACGTTACCGGAAAGAATTTTTCCGCTTTCTGTAACAAAAGTTCTCAAAAGACTAACATTTTTATAGTCTATTTCTATTTTATCCGTACAAAAACGGCAAACTTTTCTTTTCATCATTCCACCCTTTCTGAATTTACCGGCTGGTTTTGTTCCGGCAGGGTGTGTATTTTTTTTCTCTATTGACATTTTTTATTCCTCCAAAATTTTAAAACGGAACTTCTTCATCGTCCATAACATCGTTATCGGAAACATATTCTGTTTCTGCTCCCTCAACATTTTTTGCTTGTTGAGCGGATGCATCAACTCTTACCAAAAATTGAACTCTTGATGCAACAACTTCAAGCCTTGACCTTTTTGTTCCGTCTGCGGCTTGCCAACTGTTACTTCTGAGTCTTCCTTCAACATATACAGGCATACCTTTTTTTAATCTGTCGTTACATCTGTCTGCCTGATCTCCCCATACGATTATGGGAACATATGTAGGATCGGAATCTCTCCATTCACCCGTTACCTGATCTTTTATTCTGGAACTCATTGCTATATCAAATCTGCAAACGGATTTTGAAGTGGTTGTCCTTTTTAATTCAGGATCTCTTGTTAATCTACCTACCAAAATAACACTATTTTGTTGTGGTATCTGATATATTTGATTCTGCATTTACTGTTTCCTCTTCTTTCTTTTCTTCAACGGGAGCTTCCGTTGCTGCTACAGTTTCCTGTTTCTTTTCAACAGCTTTAGTTTTTTTTACAACTTTTTTCTTAGGTTCAACTTTTACCGTTAAAAATCTGATAACATCATCGTTAACCTTAAAAAAGTTTTCCAAAGAAAGAACTACCGAACCGTTAGATTCGAAATCAACATAAACATAATTTCCTTCACGAAATTTCTTGATGTTGTAAGCGAGTTTTTTCTTTCCCAACTGCTGAAGATTTTTGATTGTTCCGCCGGAAGTTTCAATTATTTTTGAAACTTTTGCAACCATTTCTTCTACTTTTGTAGAATCGAGTTCCGGAGAACAAATGAAAGTACATTCGTAACTCATTGATACTACCCCCCTTTTTGGATTTCTGTTACTTTAGTAACAGCTTAGCCCCTTACGGAGCAAAGTTTGATTTATAAGTATATATTTTTTTAATACTTTTTTCAAACTATTTTATTAAATAAATTATAGCGGCTTTATGAATATGTAATCTGTTTTCCGCTTCTTCAAAAATGTTATCTTCCTGTTTAGCCATAACTTCCGCGGTTATTTCTTCGCCTCTTACCGCGGGAAGACAATGCAACACTATACAATTTTTATTTGCTTTTGCTAACAACTTATCGTTTACTTGATACTTTACAAAAGCTTTATGTCTTTCAACGGATTCTTTTTCTTCGCCCATCGAAATCCATACATCGGTATAAATAACATCCGAACCTTTTATATCTTCCACATCGCTGCTTATCTTTATATTTGCTTTTGTTGCTTTTCCAATCTTTAAAGCTTTGTCTAAAAGTTCTTTTTTCGGTGCATATTTTTTAGGCCCCAACAATAAAAAGTTAAGCCCTAAAACGGCTGAAACCGCAAGCCATGAATTCGCAACATTGTTTGCATCGCCGACAAAAGAAATTTTTAGTTTTTGTAATTCTTTCAAACTTTTTATTTTATACTTTTCTATTATCGTCATTAAGTCTGCTAATATTTGTAACGGATGTTCCGCATCGGTTAAAGCGTTTATAACAGGTACAGAAGAATATTTTGCAAACTCTTCCAAATAACTGTGTTTAAATGCTCTTATAACTATTGCATCCAAATATCTCGATAAAACATGTGCCGTATCGTAAACGGATTCGCCTCTTGTGGTTTGCAATTTTTTTACATCAAGGTTCAAAGGTGTTCCGTCTTCCTGGCACATTGCCGCGGAAAAAGAAACCATTGTTCTTGTAGAAGGCTTTTCAAATATAAGACCTATAACTTTACCTTTCAATTGAAACTTTGATTTTTTTTGTTTTTTTAGTTTTATTGCCGATTGGATAATTGTCCAAATTTCTTTTGAGGTTAAATCGTATATCGATAATATATGTTTTAAATTTTTCATAATACACACTCTTACTTTTTTACTGCTTTTCTTTTAAAACATAAAAACAAGAAGACGAATTTTGATGTCTTCTTGTTTTTATAATTTTAAACTTTATAAAAACTACATCTTTGAGTTTTGATCTATATATATTCCGGGACCCATTGTTGAAGAAACCGAAATACTCTTAACATATTGACCTTTTGCTGCCGAAGGTTTTGCTTTCAAAACAGCACTTACCAAAGTCTTTATGTTTTCTACCAATTTATCTTTTTCGAAAGAAGCTTTACCTACGGAACAATGAACTATTCCGAAAGAATCGTTTTTATAAGCAACTTTACCTTTTTTCAATTCCTGAACTGTTTTACCGATATCAAATGTAACTGTTCCGGATTTCGGGTTTGGCATCAAACCTTTAGGACCTAATATTTTTGCAACTTTACTTAAATCTTTCATACAATCGGGTGTTGCAACCAAAACGTCAAAATTTAAGTCACCTTTTGCGATATCTTCTATTAAGTCTGTTGAACCTACTTTATCTGCACCGGCTTTTTCAGCTTCGGTTTGTTTTTCGCCTTTAGCTACAACAAAAACCGTTCTTGTTTTACCGATACCGTTAGGTAACAAAACTGTTCCTCTGACTATTTGATCACTCTGTTTAGGATCTATTCCCAAACGAATATGAACTTCTACCGATTCGTCAAATTTTGCTTTTGCTGTTTGTTTTACTAAATCTGCTGCTTCTTCAACAGAATAAAGTTTGTTTGCGTCTACTAATTTTGATAATTCTTTCAATCTTTTTGCCATTTTAATTCTCCTGTGGTTCTTTCGCCGTTTTAATAACAGCTCCCACTTTTATTTCAATTGCCTTAAGCAATTTTTATTTCTGTTTTACTTCAATTCCCATACTTCTTGCCGTACCTTCAACCATCAATTTTGCACCTTCCAAATCGATAGCATTTAAGTCAGGCATTTTTTGTTTTGCAATTTCTTCAACTTGAGCTTTTGTAATAGAACCAACTTTAGTTTTATTAGGAACTCCGGAAGCTTTTGCAACTTTTGCAGCTTTCTTTATTAATGCAGGAACCGGAGGCATCTTTGTTATGAATGTAAATGATCTGTCTTCATATACGGTAATAACAACAGGTGTTGCCATACCTTGTTCCATTTTTTTTGTTCTTTCATTGAACTGTTTACAAAAATCCATTATATTTACACCCTGTTGACCTAATGCAGGACCAACCGGTGGTGCAGGATTTGCTGCGCCTGCAGGTATTTGTAATTTAATTTGTGTTTTTACTTTCTTTGGTGGCATTTTAAATCTCCCTTAAAACTGCAACTATATTTTCTTGAGCATTGAAAATATAATTTTTTACTTTATTTTAACCGTGCTGCCGTAACATACAGCATTCGTTTATTAAACTTTTTCTACTTGTAAGAAATCCAATTCAACAGGAGTAGGTCTTCCGAATATCGTAACCATAACTTTCAACTTGCCTTTTTCTTGGTTTACTTCTTCAACTACACCGATAAAGTGGTTGAAAGGACCTTCCGTTATTCTTACATTTTCATCTTTTTCAAATGAAATTGCCGGTCTCGGTTTTGCATCCTCGGGATTTGTAACGGCTTTTATAAGATTTGCTACTTCCGACTCTGCCATAGGTGCGGGTTTTACTCCGCCCAAGAAACCTGTTACTCCCGTAGTATTTCTAACCAACCAATATGTTTCATTGTTTATTATCATTTCGATGAAAACATATCCCGGGTAAAATTTTTTCTTTCTTATTTTTTTCTTATTATTCTTAACGGAAACAACTTCTTCCGTAGGAACAAGAACTTGAGAAATAAAGTTTTGCATACCGAGATTTTCAACTGTTCTCTCGATACTGTTTTTTACTTTATCTTCATGTCCCGAATATGTGTGAACGACATACCATTGTTTAGCCATTTCTTACCTCAAATTTAATATTATACCTAATGAGCCAGAAAGAATCATATCTACCAAGCCAACAAATAGCGCCATTATTATAACAAAAACTATCACAACAACAGTCGTCGCTACAACTTCTTTTTTACTTAACCATGTAACTTTTGTTAATTCATAATAAGCATCTTTAAAAAATTGTATTGCTTTACCCATAAAACTGTCTCACCTTAAAATAAAATCTTCAGTCTCTACTAAAACCGGGGGCAGATGGATTTGAACCACCAAAGCTGGTTTTGGAGACCAGAAGTTTACCGTTAGCCTATGCCCCCAGGCTTTATAAGCTACTTCGTTTCTTTATGCAAAACATGTTTTCCGCATGTCTTACAATATTTTTTTACTTCTAATTTTCCTTCTTGTTTCTTGCCTCTTGCAAAATAGTAATTTCTGTTTTTGCATTCGGTGCAAGCCATCGTTATAATTACTCTGTCTCCCATTTTCCTAACTCTCCAAAAATATTTACTGCAAATTATTCAATAATCTTTGTAACAACGCCTGATCCT
>DJWX01000002.1:0-865 GCA_002448285.1 Candidatus Ruminimicrobiellum ovillum
TACTAATTACTAATTTCTAATTACTAATTGTTATTCAAAATGCTATAATAACTCAACTGTTGTAAACTATAAGCTTTAAGCTATAAGCTAAAATTTTGGAGTAAAAGATGTTAATAGATTCTCATGCACACACTACCGATGCACATTTCGATACCGACAGGCAAGAAGTGTTAAACAGAGCATTTAACAGCGGATTAAAATATATTTTGGAAGTAGGTTGCGAACCCCCGTTATGGGACAAAGTTGCAGAACTTTCAAAACAGGAAAAAATTTATTCTATGTTCGGACTTCATCCTCAAGATGCAGACAAATTTAACGAAGAGTTATTTAATAAATTAAAATCTTTGTTAAGTGACAAAAAATGTGTTGCTGTCGGTGAAATCGGTCTTGATTATCACTACGAAGGTTACGATAAACAGTTACAAAAAGAACTTTTTGTTAAACAAATAAACTTGGCACTTGAAATAAATAAACCTATATGTGTACATTGCAGAGATGCTTACGATGATATGGTGGAAATATTTAAAACATTTAAACAGTTGCCTAAGGGTGTAATACATTGTTTTTCGGGCAGTTACGAACAGGCAAAAGTTGTTGTTGATATGGGCTTTTTAATCGGTATAGACGGACCGTGCACTTATCCGAAAAGCAATAAACTAAAAAGAGTTATAGAAAATGTTCCGTTAGACAAAATTTTGGTTGAAACCGATTGCCCGTATCTTGCACCGCAATTGTACAGGGGAACAAGAAACGAACCTTCTTATGTAGTTGAAGTTGCAAAAAAAATAGCGGAAGTAAAATGTGTTCCGTTTGAAGATGTTTGTAATATAACGACAAACAACACAATAAAGTTGTATAATTTAGA
>DJWX01000002.1:989-42828 GCA_002448285.1 Candidatus Ruminimicrobiellum ovillum
ATTTTTAAGGAGTTTTATATGGCACAGTATTCTTATGTATATGCAAACAATTTGTATCTTAATATAACCAACCGTTGTATGATGGCTTGTCCTTACTGCATAAAACACAAATGGGCAGGAAAATTCAGGGGAAATTCTTTAAGATTGGATAAAGAACCTACTGTTGAACAGGTTATAGAATCTATAGGCGACCCAACAAAATATGGGGAAATAATATTTTGCGGTTACGGAGACGCTTTAATAAGGTTACCGGAAGTTATAGAAATATCTAAATGGTTAAAAAGTAAAAATGTAACCGTAAGAATAAACACTGCCGGTCTTGCCAACAGATATTACGGTAAAAACATATTACCGCAACTTAAAGGTTTAATAGATGTCATTTCAATAAGTCTTAACGGTTCAAACCCGCAGGAACATAACAAAATAAATAATCCTATGTTTAAAGAAGAATCGTTTAACGAAATTTTAAAGTTTGCGCAAGCCGCAAAAGAATATATTCCCACCGTAGTTGTTACGGCGGTGGAACTTCCCGGACTTGATGTATCGAAAGTTAAAGAAGTAGTAAAACCGTTAGGGGTACACTTTAGAGTAAGACCGTATTTAGACGAGTATGAAGAATATTGAGATAAAAAAGTTTGTCAGACTTTTATATATTCCGATAATAATTTTATTAATAACTTTTATATTAAATACAAATTCTATACTGTCTAAAAAAAGTTGTATTATGGTTGACGGTAAAATCATACCGATACAGTACGACAAAAATAAAATATTAAAAGATATTTTAAAAGATAACAATATATCGTTGAACGAAAATGATATTGTATATTACGACTTAAATAAACCGATTAAACCAAACGCACAAATAAAAATTGTTAGAGTAGATAAGGTAAAATCAAAAGCGGCAAGTAAATCCGATTTCAGACCTACATGGCACAAAATATACAATTCGAACTTAAGAAAAGTTGAGTTGCAAAAAGGTATAGTAAAATATACCGATTCGGACATAACACAAGTTTTTCACGATTCGAAATTGGAAAGTATTGTATACGATAAACAGCTGTCATATTCAATAAGTTTTTACAGATTGTTGTTGTTGGACAAAAATAATAATATAGAAAAAATATACGATTTATCCAAAGCCAAAAGAATGAAAATGGTGGCAACGGCATATTATCCGGGAGATCCTTTAGCCTGGAAAGACGGAACAATAACTTTTTTGGGACAAAAAATGCAACGAGGTATTGTTGCGGTTGACCCGAAAGTTATACCGTTAAGAACAAGACTGTATATTTCCGGTTACGGTTACGGATATGCAGGTGATACGGGTTCTGCGATAAAAGGTGACAGAATAGATTTGGGCGTAAATAATGCCGAAGAAGAAAAGTCGTGGATGTTTAGAGAAGTTACGGTATATATTCTTGAAAAATCCAATACTTGGTAAGGTGAAAAAATGATAAAAGATATGATATTGTTCGGTAAAATTTTGTATGAACAAGGGTTAAATCATTCTCATTCTGGTAACATAAGTATAAGAGACGGCAACGAAATATTAATAAAAAAGCACGGTGCAATGTTGGGCTATCTTACCAAAAAAGATATTGTAAGAATAAATTTGAATAACAACAAAAAAGATAAACTTGCATCGCTCGAAGCTAAAGTTCACAGAGCAATATATTTGAAAAATTCCGAAATTAAAGCTATTGCTCACGGTCATACGATATATGCTACGGTGTTATCGTTACATAATAAAGTTATAAAACCTATAGACAGCGAAGGTCGGCTTTATTTACCGCAAATTCCCGTACTTGATTGTAAAGAAACTATAGGTTCTAATGAAGTGGCAAAAAAGATTCCCGAACTTATATCAAAATACAAATGTGCAATTATAAAAGGGCACGGTGCTTTTGCCGCAGGTAAAAATTTGGAACAGGCAAGCATGTATCTTTCCGTAATAGAAAATGCATCGAAAATTTTGTATTTGAGTAAAGTATATAAACAATTCAGCCGATAAAATTAACATTATGAAAACAATGTAAAATTTTATATAATGCATATTGAAAATATTTGGTAAAGTGCGATTAAAATGCAGATAACATTAAAACCCGTAAAATCTTCGACAAAAGTATTTAAATATTTAGAAAAAAAAGGCTTGATTTCCGTACTGAAACCTACGGATAAAGCTCTTAAAACAAGAACAAAAACAGGAACGGTTGATATATTATATACATCAAATAAAAAGTTCGGTTCGCACAGATTGATGTGTATAGGTAAAAGAACAAAAAAAGTTCAACTGTGTTACCATTTTGATAACGAAGATTTTATATTTATAAATCCGGGAAATATTGATTATCAGAAACTTTACTTGGTGTTTGCTTTAGACAAAATAGATGTTTTCAGTAAAAAATTGTCCAAAAATTTGTTAAGCAGTAAAGATTTTGTTGCCGTTGAAATTGTTTATAATGATCCGAATTTAAGTTTTTTTACAATGTTGAAAAAGACAGTTCATTGTGAAGTTGTAAAGGATGAAGATAAGCAACATCCGGTATTTTTTGTTACCGAATCTTCTGATTTAAAAAATAACAAAATTAAACATAAAGATTTAACTATAACTGTGGGAGATTAAAATGCAGGAAATGTTAGTTAATTTGTTAGTGCCTATAATAACGGGTATTGTGTATTTCGTTATGGCAATTGAAGTTATAAGAGTAAGCAAAATAAGAAAATTTATGTTCGGTGAAATAGGATACCAAAAATTGTTTGCCGCATTTGTAATGTTCGGTATATATTTTATTACAAGACCGTTACAAAATATTATAGGTCCGCACCCTTGGCCGATGATTATAAATTCCGCAAGACAATTCTTTATTATGGGAATAATCGCACCTTCGATTTTTGTAGGAATTTTGCATTGGGTTCCGGGAAAAAGCGGTGCACCGAAATCTTCTGTTGTTGCAGCTTACGGAATAGGAATTTTGATGGGTATAATGTTTGCTCTTATAAATTCAATTGCAGTTGACGGTTCAAAAATTATTGCAACCGTCGGAAATATCCATTTGTACGATGCAACATGGTTTTCCGGCGATTCCAAAATACAGTTGATAATGGTTCACCTTATTTGTCAGTTGGTTTCACCTGTAGGTCTTATTCTTCTTGCCGCCGCATTTGTAAGGCACAGAAGACACAACTACATGTTAGGCCACATTTACACTAAAATGAAAACGAAATGGAGATACCTTGAAACAGGTCTTATAATATTACCCGGATCGTTTTTGTTATCTGGCTTTTTTGCAATGTTCGGAAGATATTATACTTATTTGTGGTGTATATATTTTGTCGGAGCAATTATAGCGGGTTTTTTTGTATTGTACAGCATAAAGTTGGCACCTAGAGAAAAACCTGCCGACCTTATATAAATAAAATCATAAAGTGATTTTATTTATGTTGAATAGGTGAAAGGGTTAAAGGGTGAAAGGCTTGTTGTAAAAATTAGATTTTTGCAAAGCAAAAATACATTAAACTATTCTCCCATTCACCGGAGCGAAGCTCGTTCAACCTTTCAACTAAAAATTATAAAATAATTTTTATAAATTGGAGTTTAGTATGTCATATTTAGTTTTAGCAAGAAAATTCAGACCTACGACTTTTGATGAAGTTATCGGTCAGGACCATATATCACAAACTTTAAAAAATGCAATTAAAGAAGATAAAGTTGCTCATGCTTATTTATTCAGCGGTCCCAGAGGTACGGGTAAAACAACTATGGCAAGAATTTTTGCCAAAGCTCTTAACTGTAAAGAAGGTCCTACCCCGGAACCGTGCGGAAAATGTCAAAATTGTATTGAAATAGCAAAGAACCAAAGTATAGATGTTATGGAAATAGATGCCGCATCAAATACGGGCGTAGATAATATAAGAGAAATAAGAGAAAATGTTAAGTTCGGTGCGACATCTTCGAGATATAAAATTTATATTATAGACGAAGTTCACCAGCTGTCTACAGGTGCATTTAATGCCTTACTTAAAACATTGGAAGAACCGCCCGAACATGTAATTTTTATTTTGGCTACAACGGAGCAACATAAAGTTCCTATAACAATTCTTTCAAGATGTCAAAAGTACAGATTCAGACTTTTATCTACAAACGAAATAGCAAAAGCAATAAAAAATATTGCTCAAAAAGATAACTTTGAAATCGAAGATGAAGCACTTAAAATAATAATAAATGCTTCCGGCGGTTCAATGAGAGATGCTTTAAGTTTGTTAGATCAGGCAATATCTGCAACTACCGGTAAAATAACCGAAGAATATATAAGAAATTTGATAGGTCTTTTGCCGAAAGAAATAATATCCAAAACAATAGACTATATTGCACAAAACGATGTTGAATCGATAATGAAAATATGTAAACAGGTTTATGAAGACGGTTATAATGTTTTACAATTTGCAAGGGATTTAAGAGATCATTTAAGGCAACTTATGATATTTTCCGTAAACCCTGATCTTTCCGATGTTTCAACGGAAGATAAAAAATTGTACGACAGACAAAAAGTGTTGTTTCCGATATCAAGATTTATAAGAATGGGTAACTTAATATCCAAAGCTTTGGAAGAAATGAAATGGCACGATCAACCCAGAATGTTGTTGGAACTTTATCTTTTAAAAATGGCGGAACCGTACTACAATGTTGCCGAACTTATCAGCAAAATAAACGAGTTAGGTAAACACAATCTTGCAAGTATGCCTGAACTAAAAGAAGTGAAAGTTGAAAAAATTGTTACAAATAATGAAATATCACAACCTGCTGCAATAAACGAGCCGGTTGAAGAAGATACTGTTGTAACAATGGCGGACTCTTTTGACTACGATTTAATGGGATTATGGAAAGAAATAGTTGCCGAATTTTCAAGGAAACATCCTATGTCTGCCCAAACTTTAAAAGATGCTACGGTTAAAGAATTAAATGCAAACACATTTCAAATTGCGGTTCCTAGTCCTTTATCTTTAAATATGATAAAAATGCATCAGGAAACCATACAAAAACTTATGACAAGAAAAAGCGGAAGAGAAATAAAAGTTTCTATGGTGCTTGATGAAATTGCACAAAAAGGCGGAGTTATAAAAGAAGATATAAAAATCGAAACCGAAGAAGAACAACCGGCACGGGAAAAATTTGTTGTAGTTGAAGATTTTAAAGAAACGGCAAAAACCGCCGTTCCTTCAAAAATAGAAAGTATCGCAAAAAAGTTCGGTGGAATTGCCGTAAAAAAAGCTAAAGACAGTGCCAAATCAAGTGACAACGAAAAATCTGACGGAAGTTCCGATACGGAAACGGAAGAATAATAAATGAACAGACCTCAAACAGTTGAAAAAATGATAGAAGTTGTAAAAAAATTGCCCGGCGTAGGCCCGAAAATGGCCGAAAGGTTATGTTATCACATATTAAAAATGTCCGATGTGGAAGCAAAATCTTTTGTTGAGGCAATACAAAATGCAAGGCAAAAGGTTAAAGTATGCTCTATATGTTACAATTTAAGCGAATCCGATCCTTGCCCGATATGTTCCGATAATACAAGGAATAAAGAACTTTTATGTGTTGTTGAAAGTCCGCAGGATTTAATAGCCGTAAGTAAAGTAAAAAACGAAGATTATAACGGATTGTATTTCGTGTTGGGCGGTGCATTATCTCCGCTTGATGCCATAGGTCCCAAAGATATAAGAATTAACCAACTTATTACCAGATTAAAACAAGACAGTATAAAAGAAGTTATACTTGCCACGGATATGGATTCCAAGGGGGAAACAACTGCGGTTTATCTTGCCCAGTTAATAAAACCGTTGGGTATAAAAGTTTCAAGGCTCGGTTACGGTATGCCTGTAGGCGGCGATATCGAATATGCCGATGAAGTTACCATTTCAAAAGCTATTGCCGGCCGAAAAGAAATGTAAGTAAAAAACTAAAAAAGTTATACTAATCTAAATTCATTGACATATAATTTATAAACAGATAAAATTTTATCTATAAAAATTGTCGAAATTGTGCAGTTTGCCGATAAGAGAGTTTTATATATGAAAATGGTATAAAATTCTTCTTATCAGTGTTCTTTTTTGTATATAAAATCGCAAACAAAATATTAAATTTCGCAAAAGGAGTAGAAGATGTCAAAGATGATTGAAGTTCGTTGGCATGGTAGAGGCGGACAAGGTGCAAAAACCGCAGCTCTATTATTTGCACAAGCTGTTTTATCAACCGGAAAGTATATCCAAGCTTTCCCGGAATACGGTCCTGAAAGAATGGGTGCACCTGTTCAATCTTTCAACAGAGTTAGTGATGAACCTATCACTGTTCATTGCTCTGTTACGGAACCGAACTATGTTGTTATTTTGGATCCTTCATTGATAGAAGCCGTAGATGTTACCGAAGGTGTTGGAACACAAGGTAAAGTTATTGTTAATACCTCTTTTTCAGCAGAAGAAATGGCAAAAAAACTCGGTATTGCAAAAGAACAGGTTTATGTTGTAGATGCATCAAAAATTTCAAATGAAACAATAGGTCAAAACAGACCTAATACTCCGATGTTGGGTGCTTTGGTAAAAGTTATCGGAACACTCGATATTGAAGGTGTTTTGAAAGATACAAGAGCAAAACTCGAAGTTAAATTCAGAAGCAAACCTGAAGTTATTGACGGAAACATTACTTCAATACAAAGAGCATATGACGAAGTAAAAAATTCATAATTTGTAAAAAAACAGATTCAAATATATGGAGAATAAAATGAAAAACGAAGAAAAAAAACCTACAGCTGCAGAACTTCCTGCAGGTGGAATAGTAGAAGCTGGAACAGCAGCTCAGTTTAAAACAGGTCCTTGGAGATCCATTAAGCCTGTATGGAGCAAAGAAAAATGTAAAGCTTGTATGATTTGCTGGATATATTGCCCGGATGCATCAATACAAGTAGCAGACGGTAAAGTTACCGGTATAGATTATGACCATTGCAAAGGTTGCGGTATTTGTTCTAAAGAATGTAAGTTCGGCGCAATAACAATGGAAGCGGAAAAGAAATAATTTAAAGAAAATTTTAAAGGGGTAAATAATAATGGTAAAGCCAATATTTTCTAAAGGAAAAATAGTTGCCAAAACTGGTAACGAAATGATGGCAGAAGCTATGAGACAAATAGCTCCTGATGTTGTTGCTGCTTATCCTATAACGCCGGCAACAGAAATAGTTCAAATATTTTCACAATTTGTAGCAGACGGTAAAGTTCCTACGGAATTTGTTGCAGTGGAAAGTGAACATTCCGCAATGTCAGCAACAATTGCAGCATCTGTTGCAGGTGCAAGAGCAATGACAGGAACATCATCACAAGGTTTTGCTTTAATGTGGGAAATGCTTTATATCGCAGCAGGTTTAAGACTTCCTATCGTTATGGCAGAAGTTAACAGAGCATTGTCTGCTCCTATTAACATTCACGGTGATCAATCGGATACAATGGGTGCAAGAGATGCAGGTTGGATACAAATTTATTCGGAAGATCCTCAAGAAGCTTATGATAATATGATTCAATCGGTAAGAATTGCGGAAACAGCAAAGTTACCTACAATGGTAACAACAGACGGATTCATTATTTCTCACTGTATGGCAGCTGCGGAAGTATATCCCGATGAAGACGTAAAAGAATTTGTAGGTACATATAAACCTGAAAGATATTTGTTGGATTATAAGAGACCTTTCACATTGGGTTCAATCGAAATGCAGGATTATTATTTCGAACACAGATATCAGTTGGCACAAGCACAAAGAGATGCCAAGAAGATTATTCTTGATGTAGCAAAAGATTTCAAAAACAAATTCGGCAGAGAATACGGATTTTATGAAAAATATAAAATGGACGATGCTGAAGTTGCTATCGTTACAATCGGTTCCGCGGCAGGAACAACAAAAGCAGTTATTAACGAATTAAGAGAAAAAGGAATAAAAGCAGGTCTTATAAAAATAAGAATTTTCAGACCTTTCCCTGCAGACGAAATTGCAAAAGATTTAGCTAATGTTAAGGCATTGGCAGTGTTGGACAGAGCAGATTCTTGCTCAGGCACATTTGCACCGGTATATTCAGATGTTGTAGCAGCTATGTATGCTAACGGCGTAACCGGTCCTAAAACAGAAAACTATGTATACGGTTTGGGCGGAAGAGAAATCGATATGACCCACATTGCAGATGTTTTCAAACATTTGGACGAAGTTGCAAAAGGTAAAGCTCAAGCTTCAAAAACAGTTGAATATATTAATGTAAGAATAAAATAATAAATTAGGAGAATATAAAAATGGCAAATTTAAAAGAATTAAGTAAAAATGCCGAAAGAGTTACAGGCGGTCACAGACTTTGTGCCGGTTGTGGTGCAGGTGTTGTTGCAAGACAAACTCTTATAGCAGCTGAAAATATGCCTGTTGTTGTTGTAAGTGCAACGGGTTGTTTGGAAGTTTCAACTTCAGTATTTCCTTACACAGCTTGGAAAACTCCGTTTTTCCACAGTGCATTCGAAAACTCCGCAGCTACATGTTCCGGAGTAGAAGCAGCATACAAAAGTTTAATAAGACAAGGCAAAATAAAAGATGAACCTATCAGATTTATAGCATTCGGCGGTGACGGCGGAACCTATGATATCGGTTTACAATCATTGTCGGGAGCTATGGAAAGAGGTCACAGAATGCTTTATGTTTGCTATAACAACGAAGCATACATGAACACAGGTATTCAAAGAAGCAGTGCTACACCTCAAGGTGCAAGTGCAACTACATCACCTGTAGGTAAAGTTAAACAAGGTAAAGAACAACCTAAAAAAGATTTGACTGCAATAATTGCAGCTCACAATGTTCCTTATGCAGCACAAGCTATAATCGGTGATTTCAACGATTATATTACAAAAGTTCAAAAAGCTTTGAACACAGACGGTCCTACATTTATCAATGTATTAACACCTTGCAGACTCGGTTGGGGATGCAAACCTGAAGATTCAATGGAAATGGTAAGACTTGCTGTTGATACATGCATTTGGCCTGTTTATGAAGTAGTAAACGGTAAATACAAAATGACAAAGAAACCAAGAGGCGGAAAGAAACTTCCTGTTGGCGAATTCTTCAAATATCAGTCAAGATTCAAACATTTATTGAAACCTCAAAATGCTGAATTGTTGGCTAATATTCAAGCAGATGTTGATGCAAAGTGGGAGAAGATTTGCAACCTCTGCGGCGAAGAAGTTATAAAATAAATAAGGCTACAATATAACAAAAAAACTGCATATTTTTGGTTACACTTTTGTGTTTTAAAATCTTATGTACCGCTTCGCTAATGTACACCGCAATTTTAAAACACTTCAGTTCACCGACAAACTATGCAGTTTTTTTATGCCCTTATATTTTATTGGTAAAGTTAAAAATATATTTTTGAAATGCAAGAGTTTATGTGCTATTCACGCACACGGCGCTCTTGCATTTCTTCATTTCATCTCAAAATCTAAACTATTTTCCTGCCCTTACATTTTATTGGTAAATTTAAAAATATGATATAAAATCTACATATTGCCTAAAAATTTATTTCATAAATTTTTAAAAGGTATAATCTTCAGTCGGCAAATGTTTCATTCTTATTTAAAATATTAAATCCTTTGATTGCTAAGAATAATGTATAAAAATATTTTGTCATTACGAGCCGACTTGTCGGCGTGGCAATCCATCCGTTTTGTCATCCCGCACTTGATGCGGGATCTCGTTGTTTGTTGTCATCCCGGACTCCGATCCGGAATCTATAAAAAATTGTGCCGCAGGCACTCCGAAAACTTTTCACCCTTTCACCCATTCACCTCTTTACCTGTCTTTCCGTCGTTGACAATAAACACAATAAATAATAAAATAAACGGGTATCGTAGTAAACCAAAAGAAAAGGAGGCAGTAAATGAAAAAGTTGTTAGCAGTAGTATTGTTGGCAGCAGCAATGGTAGCACCTGCATTTGCAGCAGAAAAAGGCAGTATGGAAATTGACGGAAAATTGGGAGTTCTTTTTAGCCCTACATTTAAGATGGAAGCGGCGGGTGAATCTAAATCCGGTGATTTTGAAACCACATTTTCATTGGGAGCAGATTTCTTCTATTATGTAGCAAATGAAATAGCAGTAGGTGCCGGTTTGGAATATGTTGTTCCAAGTGAAGCAGATGATTCTGATGGAGAATTGAAATATGGAACAACAAATCTTTTTGTTCAGGCAAAATATGATATTGCTTTGAACAATGATGTATTCAACAACATTTATCCTATAGTTCAGTTGGGGTATGGAATAAATAGTTTAAGTGGTGCTTTTGGTGATATGGTTGATATGAAAAACGGTTTATATTGGGGTATCGGTGTTGGTACAACAATAAAAGAAAATTTTATAGTTGAATTGTTATATGCTTTCAACTATGGAACAATAGAACCTAAAGAGATTGGACCTGGTGTGCCTAGTTCCGTAGATACAACATATAAAACATTTAAATTGAAAGTTGGATATAAATTTAGTGTTTAATTAAGCTACATTCAATATAAAAAAACAGAAATATTTTAGTTACAACTTCAAATTCCCGAGCTTCATGTACCGTTTCACTTTCGTACACTACAGCTCGGGAATTTTTTGTTTCACTCACAAATATTTCTGTTTTTTTCTATCCTTACATTTTGTTGGTAGAGTTAAAATTTTAAAAGGTAGTTGTTTGTCATTGCGAGCCGACTTGTCGGTGTGGCAATCCAGTAGTTGTCGTTAATTATAAATTGCCGTTTGTCGTTTCCATCCCTCTATACATCCATTCCTCAATCCCTCAATCCCTCCATCCCTCCATCCCTCCATCCCTCCATCCCTCCATTCCTCCATCTTTCGGTCGTATACATTGCCTTAATAAAAATGTATAATTTAAGAAATAATTTCAAGGAAATACAAAATGTTAAAATTTAATTTTGAAGAACAATTAAAAAATACAATAAACAATTTTGCAAAATCTAAAGGAATAGAAGAACAAATATCTTTTGTTGTGGAAATTCCTCCTAAAAATATCAATGCGGACTTGGCTTTAAATGCTGCAATGATAATTGCAAAAAAAGTAAGAACAAATCCGAGAATTATAGCAACAGAACTTATAGAAATTATTTCCAAAGAATTTGCCAATACAATAAAATCTGCCGAAATAGCAGGCGCGGGTTTTATAAATTTACATTTTACCGATGAATTTTTACAGCAGGAACTAAACAAAATATTATCTAAAAAACAAGATTATGCAAAACAGGAAAATGTAAACAAAGATAAAATTATGGTGGAGTTCGTTTCGGCCAACCCTACAGGCCCTTTACATATCGGTCACGGAAGAGGTGCCGCAATAGGTGATTCCCTTTCAAGAATATTAAAACATTTGGGCTACAATGTCGTTAAAGAATATTATCTTAATGATGTAGGTAACCAAATGAATGTTTTGGGCGAATCCACAAAAACAAGATACAGACAACTTAAAGGCGAAGATATACCGTTTTTGGAAGACGGGTATAAAGGTGAATATATAAAAGATATAGCTCAAGATTTAATAAACGAAGGTAAAAAGTTTGAAGAAATAGATTTTAAAAAAGAGTCTCATACAAGAATATTGGAAACAATAAAAAAAGATTTGGAACAGTTCAGGGTAAATTTCGACAGTTGGTTTTCAGAATCTAAAATCGCTTCCGATAAAGACGAAAACGGTAAAACACAAGTTGATAATGTTTGCCAATACTTAAAAGAAAAAGGTGATGCTTTCGAACAAGACGGAGCATTGTGGTTAAAATCCACTTTGTACGGAGACGATAAAGACAGAGTTTTAAGAAGAACAGACGGCAGATATACATATTTGGCTTCCGATGTGGCATATCACAAAAATAAATACGAAAGAGAGTTTGCTCAGGTTATAAATTTGTGGGGAGCGGATCACCACGGATATGTTGCAAGAATTATGGCGGCAATTCAAATGCTCGGTCAAAAAAAAGAGGCATTAAAAGTTATACTTTACCAGCTTGTAAGTTTGGTCAGGAACGGACAACCTGTTGCAATGTCTACAAGAAGCGGTGAATTTATAACACTTAAAGATGTCTTGGACGAAGTAGGAACGGATGCCTGCAGATTTTTCTTTTTGTTAAGAGCACCGGACTCACAACTTGAGTTTGATTTGGAACTTGCAAAAAAACAAACAAGCGAAAACCCCGTATTTTATGTTCAATATGTTAATGCAAGATGCCAATCTATTTTAAAAGATTATAAAGAAGATTCTTCAACCGCAAATTTAAGTTTGTTAAGCACAAAAGAAGAAAAAGATTTAATAAAAAAATTGATATCTTTCGAAGATACATTGCTTATATGCGACAAAACGAAAAGTCCGCACCATTTAACCACATACTTAATAGAAACTGCAGATATTTATCACAGATTCTATGAAAAGTGCAGAGTGTTGGGCGAAGATAAAGAACTTGAAAAAGCAAGAATACAACTGTTAAAAGCGGTATCGATTATAATTACTGTAGGGCTTGATTTGCTCGGTGTATCCGCACCGAATAAGATGTAAAAATTGCCGAATGCAATTTAGAAGAATAGAAGATTTGAAGTGAATAGGGAGAAAAAACATGAAAATAAAAAATGTATTAGCATTTTCGGTAGCGGTAGTGTTATTTTTTAGTATGTCCGTTTATGCAAAGAAGGCTCCTGAAGTTCAAACGATAAACAGAAATCCTATATTAAACAAATATCAAACCGATAAAAAAGTTCAAGAAGTAATATGTATAACTCCCGTAGAAAATACTAATGCAATTTTAAAAATGTATATAAAAGATAAAACCCAAGACAGCGGCTGGGACCTTATTTTAGCAACGGATGCTTTTATAGGAAAAAGAGGGTTAGGTAAAGAAAAAGAAGGGGATTTAAAGACTCCTATCGGAGAGTTTAACCCTACATTTGCTTTCGGTAAAAAAATGAATCCGGGAACAACTTTGAAATATATTGATATAACTAACGATATGTATGCATGTGACGAAGATTGTAAATATTATAACCAAATTATAGATGCAAGAAAAGCAAAACACGAATGTAAAGGTGAACACTTAATGGATTATATTCCTCAATATAATTATGCATTATGTATAGATTTTAATCCTAAAAATGTTTTTCCTAACGGTTCAAATATTTTTATTCATGTAAAAGGAAACAAAGATTATACCGCAGGTTGCATAGCCGTTGATGAAGAAAGCATGATGAAAATTCTTCAGAATACAACAAAGAAAACAAAGATAGTTATTTACGAATACGAACATCAATTCGGAGATTAAAATTTATTTTCCCACGCAGAATTTTGAAAATACGGTATGCAAAATATCTTCTTTTGCATCAATACCTAAAATTTCGTTTAAAGAATTTAATGCATTTTGTGTTTCAAAAGAAACGATTTCATCACTGTCACCTTTATTAATAAGTTCCAAAATTTTGTTTAAATGCTCCTGAACTTTACAAATCAGGTTGTATTGCCTTGTGTTTAGCAATACATTAGTGTTTTCTTCAATATCCGTTAAATTCATTAACTCAAAAATTTTGTTTAAGATAGTTTCTATAGGAGTTTTTGTTACCGTTGAAAAGTTTATAACCGTGTTTATGTTTGCAACTTTTTTAAGTTCGGTTAAAGAAATTTTTTGTTGTAAATCGGATTTATTTAAAACGACAATAGTTTTAGCTTGTTTGTCTTTTAATAAATTCGCGATTTGTTTATCGTTATCATCAAAGTCTATACTTGAATCTGTAATCCACAAAATTATGTCCGCAACTTCTATTGAAGATTTCGATCTTTCCTGTCCGATTTTTTCTATAGTGTTTGTTGTATGATATCTTATTCCGGCAGTATCTATAATCGTAATGGAAATTCCGTTATATTCTACCGTTTCTTCTATAGTATCAGTGGTTGTTCCGGCAATATCGGTAACTATTGCTCTTTGATATCCCAATATTGAATTAAGTATTGAAGATTTACCTGCATTGGGTTTTCCTACAATTGCGATTTTTATACCATTTGTTATAAGTTTACTTAAAGAATAAGAAGATATTAAATCGTTTAATTGAGAAATAATTTTTTGCATACTTTCTTTTTTCTGATCTCTTGTTAAAAAGTCTATATCTTCCTGCGGATAATCGAGCGATACTTCCAAATATGCAAACAATGTAGTTAAATCCTGTTTAATATTTTTTATTTTGTTAGATAGTGAACCTTGCAACGAATTCAGCGCAAGTTCCACCGATTTGGAATTTGAACTGTTTATAAGTTCGTTCACCGCTTCGGCTTCGGATAAGTCCATTTTATTATTTATAAAAGCTCTGTAAGTAAATTCTCCTTTATCTGCAGGCCTTATACCTTTCGATAATAACAAATTTACTATTTTTTGAACTATTAAAGGATTACCGTGTGTAGATATTTCAACGGTATCTTCACCCGTATATGTGTGAGGAGCTTTTAAATAATATAAAATTACTTCATCAAGTTTTTTATCGTTATCGTAAATGTAACCGTGGTAAACTTTTCTGTCTTCTATTGTTACGGGGTTACGATTTTTTGTAAAAAAAACGGAAGATACTACCGTTTTTGCAATACTACCACTTATTCTTATGATAGCCAAAGCGGATTTTATATTGCCTGTAGCAAGAGCTACTATAGTATCTTCCTGTTTAAATAAGTTCATTAATTTTTATCTATCGATAACTTTACACCGACTTTTCTCATTGCACCTTCTCCTTCGGAAAAAGTGTCAAAACCGCCGATTTCTTTAAAATATTGGTGAATAAATTTTCTGTCTTTTGCGGACATCGGATCGAATCTGTATATTTTTTTTGTTCTCTTAACATATTCTATTGCTTTATTTATAATTGCTTTCAATCTTTCCTGTTGTTTTTGTCTGTAATTTTCGGTATCAATAGTAACTTTGGCTCTTGTTGAAGGATTTGTGTTTAACATAAGCTGAACAACATATTCCAAAGCATTTAAAGACTGTCCGCTTCTTCCTATTAACAAACTTCCGCTGTCGGTAGAAACTTCTATGTTAACGGTATCTTCGTCATGATTAACTTTTATATCATCAATTTTTATGTTCATCATGGAAACTGTTTTTGAAACATACTCTTTTGCATTTTTGCATGCCAAATCAAAGTCTATTTCTCTTTTAGGTTCTTCTTTTTTTGTGTTTTCTTTTTTTATTCCGTTTTTATCTTTTAATGTTAAAATAACTCTTGCCGGTTTTGAACCCATAAGACCGAAAAGACCTTTTGTTCCTTCATCCAAAATCTTTATTTCAACATCTTCTTTCGAACAATTAAGTTCTTGTAAACCTTTTTCTATAGCATCATTTATATTCTTTCCTGAAAACTCAAGCTCTTTTTGCATTTTTTACCCCCGAGGAATTTTTTTCATATCTTCTTAAAACAAAAATTTGAACGAAAATCGATACTACACTGTTTGTAAGCCAATACAATACAAGTCCTGAAGGAAAACCCCAGAACATTAAAGTAAATATTATAGGCATTATATACATCATTTTTCTTTGAGTAGGATCGGATGTTGCAGTTGTAAGTCTTTGCTGTAAAAACATTATAAAACCCATAATCAAAGGCAACATATTAAATGATATTGAACCCATATAAAACAATGAATCGCTTGCCGACAAATCTTTTACCCATAAAATCCAGGGAGAATATCTTAACTCGTAAGCATTTCTCAATGTTTGGAACAATGCCCAAAAAATAGGAAGTTGTAAAAGCATCGGTAAACATCCGCCGAAAGGATTAACTTTGTGTGTTTTATATAAGTTCATCATTTCCACTTGTAATCTTTTCGGATCGTTTTTATATTTTGTTTGAATATCTTTCATTATAGGTTGAATCTTTTTCATGCCTGCCATAGCTTTAAAGCTTTTTAATGTTAACGGTAACACCAAAATTTGTATTATTATGGTCATTATTATAATTGCCCAACCGTAATTGTTGGTTATACCGTACAATGCAAATAAAGCAGATGTAGCAAGTTTACCTAAAATACCGAAGAAACCGAAATCAACGGCTTTTTCAAAACCCATATTAAATGTTTTTAAATATGAATAAGATTTCGGACCTACAAAAAATTTCAACGAGAAGTTTTGAACTGCTTCTTCCTGTTTTACTTTTGCACTGAACATCAAAACAGGAGGCATTCTTTTGTTTTGTTTAACCATTCCTACATTGGAATAGTTTAATGAATTGTCCGGAATAAGTGCGGCAAGAAAATATCTGTTATCTATTGCTACCCACTTATATAATTGTGCCGGATTGGATTCCGTTTTAATTTTTTCCAACTTTGCCGGTTTTGTTGAAGTGTATCCTACAACTCTTGTAACAGAAACATTTTCTTTTAATTCTTTATCATCTGTTCCGAGCCCCGGTCCCCAATTAAATTCTATTTCGGGAAGTTTTGCGTCTTCACTGAGTTTTTCAAGTTTTATTTCCATTGCATGCAAATAATCTTGAGATAAATCAAAAGTTTTTGTTATTTTCCAGTTCTGCATTGAAGTATGAGACAATACCAACTTTGAATCTGTTTTTTCTACTATTTCATATACGGACCCCGGGAAATTGGCAAGTACCGGAGATGCTTCCGGCAAAACCAAATCAACAAAAGTATTGTTTTGTTCTTTTACATACCAATGTTTTATTGCGGCACCTTTATTTGAAAATACCGCTTTATATTTGTCTGTTTCTATTGTTATTTCTTCTTCTTTAATGTTTTGAATATTAGAAACTACTTCTTGTTTTGAAACAGGTTCGTTACTGATTGTTGTTTGTTGTGAACTTGTTTCTTGAGATTGTGTTACTGTTTGTTGCTGCTGTTGTTGCAACATTTGTTGTTGTTGTGCATCTTGTTTTGGTTGGAAATATAAATACCATGCCAATAAAAAAATGGTTGAAAATAGTACAAACTTAACTGTATTGCTTTGCATTTGATACCTACCTATGCTTATCTTTATTCTTTCGGAACAGGATCATAGCCGCCGTCATTAAACGGATGACACTTTAAAATCCTTTTGACAGATAAGTAAACACCTTTAAATACTCCAAATCTGTCAATTGCTTCATAAGCATAAGCTGAACAAGTGGGGTAAAACCTGCATCTCGGAGGGGTAAGTGATGAAATTTTTCTATATATTCTAATAAGAAAAAGTAAGATCTGTTTCATACTAAACTATATATTATTATAAAATTTTGCACTTTCTAAACAATCTAAAACATCTTTCTTTAGCTTGCTGTACCCTGTCGAAGTAATCTGAGGTTTCAGGATGAATATAACATCCAAACCCGGTGTCAGCTTATGTTTGTTTGTTCTAAAGATTTCTCTTAATCTTCTTTTTGCCGTATTTCTTACTACGGCTTTTCCTACTTTTCTTGATGTTATCAGACCTAATCTTCTAATTTCGTTATTATCTTTTCTCTTTAATACATAAATATTAACAAAAACAGTTTTAAGTTTTTTGCCGTTTTTCAAAACTCTGTTAAAATCTGTAGAAGTATGTAATCTTTCAAGATAACAAAAAGAAAATCCTTTACTACTGCTAAGCATTTTATGCCGAAAGTGTTGCTCTGCCTTTTTTTCTTCTGGCACTCAATACCTTTCTTCCGCCTGCTGTAGCCATTCTGGCTCTGAAACCAATTTTCTTTTTTCTTCTTTCTTTGTTTGGTTGAAAAGTTCTCTTTGTCATTTTAAACCTCTTTAATATTTACAGAATAATTCAATAATTATACTTTAAAAATAATAATATATCAAATTTTTATTAATTTTTATAGGTTGTTGTGCCTTTCAAATGCCAATATTGTGTTGTGTAACAACATCGTTATTGTCATCGGTCCTACTCCTCCCGGAACGGGAGTAATGTTTACATCCATATCTTTTACGGCTTCAAAATCCACATCGCCGTAAAGTTTTTTATCCGCGGCTCTGTTAATACCTACATCTATTACTGTTGCACCGTCTTTAATAAAATCTTTTGTAACGAATTTTGCTTTACCTATTGCGGCAATCAAAATATCCGCTTTTTTTGTAATTTCTTTTAAGTTCTGGGTTCTTGAATGTGCCATTGTTACGGTTGCATTGTTTGCAAGCATAAGCATTGATACAGGTTTTCCCACCAAATTCGATCTTCCCAAAACTACAACATTTTTACCTTGAATATCTATGTTGGAATATTTTAATAAATAAACCACGCCCATAGGTGTACAAGAAACCAACAACTTTTGATCAACAATTTCTTTCCACGATTTTACTAATGTAAGCATACCTGCATTAAAAGGATGTAATCCGTCTACATCTTTATCGGGAGAAATTGAATTTATGCATTTGTCGGGAGTCTGCCCGTTGGGTAAAGGTAACTGTAACAATATTCCGTCAACTTCCGGATTTGCATTTAACTTTTGTATTAAATCTATTATTTCTTCTTGAGTTGCCGTTGCCGGTAACGGATTGTGAAACGACTTTATTCCTACTTGTTCGCATGCCTTTATTTTTGAACCGACATAAACTTTACTTGCGGGATCTTCTCCTACAAGTATTGTTGCAAGGCCCGGAACTCTTGAAGCTTTTTTTGATAGTTCTTCCACTTTATTTTTTAAATCTTGTCTTATTGATTGAGATATTTCTTTGCCGTTAATTATTTTCATAATATATCCTTAATTCAATGAATAATCTATGTATCTTCTGAAAAAGTCCAAGTTTTTGCTGTCACCGTCAATTATTTCCACACCGTACATTTGGTAAAAAACACCTTCGCATATTCTTACGATTTTACCGCTCAACGATATGTTTTGATTAAGAATTACAAGTTCCAAACTGAACTTTTGTCCGATATGAAAACTCGTTTCGCTTTCAAAAGCAAAACCTACTTTTGAAATATCGGTTAAGATACAATCTCCTAAAACTTTTTCAGTTTCAGTTTCTAAAAGATTGGTAGATAATGAAACTAATTGTCTGGGAAATTTTCTTTTTTCTATATCCATTTTTTGTTAAAACAAACAAAAAAATTCAGATTATTTTTATTATATAAAATTTAGAAAAATTTTCAATATATATTATTGAATAAATAATATAAAATTTGTATTTTAATTGTATGGAACAGTTTGTAAGAACAAAATTATTATTAGGCGAACAAAAAATAAAAAAGATATTTGAATCGAAAGTTACCGTTGTAGGTCTTGGAGCGGTAGGAAGTTTTGCCGTTGAAATTTTGGCAAGAGTAGGGGTGGGAAATTTAACTCTTGTTGATTTTGATGTAGTGCAGGAATCTAATATTAACAGACAACTTTATGCATTACATTCAACTATTAATATCAAAAAAGCCGAGCTTGCAAAAAATAGAGTTTTGGATATAAATCCTAACTGTAAAGTAAAAACTTTTGATGTTTTTGTTAATACCGACACTTTGGATACCATATTTTCCGAAACTCCCGACATTGTTATTGATGCAATAGATTCTTATAATCCCAAATTAAGACTTTTGGAATATTGTTACAAACACAATATAAAAATAATTTCTTCTATGGGTGCGGCACTTAAAACAGATCCCTTTTCAATAAAGTATGCGGATTTATTTGAAACTCACCATTGTAAATTGGCAGAAAGATTAAGGGGAGATTTAAGATCTTTAGGAATATCAAAGGGAATTCCCTGTGTGTTTTCGGAACAATCTCCGCAAATAAAACCTATACCTTTACCGGAACAAGAAGGTAAAAAGTACGGTAAAAACGGCGGGCCTAAAATTTTAGGCTCAACACCGGTAATTACCGGAATATTCGGTATCCTTTTGGCAAACAAAACAATAGAACTTATATAACAAATTATTAATTAGCAATTAGTAATCAACGACAAAAATATAATTGGTAAATTTTCCTATTGACAAACAAAAAAAATAATATTAGAATCTTGGAAGTTTAATATTGAAACCGTTGATGCGGAGATAAAAATAAGAAATGCACTAACAGCGAGCCTGGGTGGTGAGAAGCAGGCAGTAAGCAGCTTATTAAATGGACCGCAGAGGGTGCAGTCAAAGAGGGTGATGTTTACCCTTGAGTATTCTGCAACGGGAAGGCATCCGTTAGTTGCCGGGGATATGTTGGTATCCTAAATAAGAGTGAGACTACAAGATAAGATTTCAATCATAGATTTTATCTGTTGTTTTTTGGTAGTCTCGAATCAAGGTGGCACCGCGGATAATATAATTCGTCCTTGAAAACAAAATTTTTTGTTTTAGGATGAATTTTTTTTATTTTGAGGTGCTGAAAATGTATATACCGAGTTATGAACAAGCCGTAAGTTTGGCAAAAGGATACAAAACCATTCCTATAAGTTGCCAAATATTGAGCGATATTAAAACTCCGATACAAGTTTTAAAAATCTTAAAATCCGTAAGCAGTCACTGTTATATGCTTGAAAGTTTGGAAGATTCTTCAAAGTGGGGAAGATACACTTTTTTGGGATACGATCCGAAACTTGAATTTACATGTTTAAACGGTGTAATAAAAATAAACGGCGAAATAATATCTAAAAACGATAATCCTAAAAAGTACATAAAAAATATTGTGGAAGAAAACAAAAGTCCTAAAGTTGAAGGGTTACCTACTTTTACCGGCGGACTTGTAGGTTATTTCTCTTACGATTATATAAAGTACAGTGAACCGAGTTTGAAGTTGGTTGCAAACGATGACGAGAATTTTAACGATGTTGATTTAATGTTGTTTGATAAAGTTATTGCTTTTGACAATTTAAAACAGAAAATATTTTTAATAGTTAACATTAAAACCGAAAACTTAAAACAAAACTATGATGAAGCGGTTTTGGAACTTAACAAGATTGCAAAACTCATACAGAACGGAACTGCTTGTGAAGATAAACCGTTAAAAATAAAATCCGATTTCAGATATTTGTTCAGCAAAGAACAATATTGTGATATGGTAAACAAAATAAAAACATACATAAAGGACGGAGACATTTTTCAGGCGGTATTATCAAACAGAATCGAGGCTGATGTTGAAGGCAGTCTTTTGGATACATACAGAATTTTAAGAACAACAAATCCGTCACCTTACATGTTTTATTTTTGCAGTAAAGATATAGAAATTGCAGGTGCATCACCTGAAACATTGGTAAAACTTAACGACGGAATTTTACACACTTTTCCTTTAGCGGGAACAAGACCGAGAGGAAAAACTCAAGAACAGGATTTACAACTTGAAAAAGAACTTCTTTCGGATAAAAAAGAACTTGCCGAACATAATATGCTTGTGGATTTAGGCAGAAACGATTTGGGTAAAATCAGTAAATTCTGTTCGGTTAAAGTAGAAAAATATATGAGTATAGAAAGATTTTCACATGTTATGCATATCGGTTCAACGGTAAGAGGTGAAATAAGAGATGATAAATCCGCACTTGACGGTATAGATACAGTTCTTCCTGCGGGAACACTTTCAGGTGCGCCTAAAATAAGAGCTTGCCAAATTATAAACGAATTGGAACAAAATAAAAGAGGCATTTACGGCGGCGCAATAGGATACATAGATTTTTCGGGAAATATGGACACTTGTATTTCCATAAGAATAGCTTTTAAGAAAAATAATAAAGTGTTTGTTCGTTCCGGTGCAGGTATTGTTGCAGACAGTGTTCCCGAAAACGAGTATCAGGAATGTATAAATAAAGCAAAAGCAGTTATAAATGCTTTACAACTTTCTGCCGGAGGTAATGTAAAATGATTTTACTAATAGATAATTATGACAGTTTTGTTTATAACTTGTATCAATATATCGGTTCGATAAATCCGGATATAACAGTAAAAAGAAATGACGAAATTACAACAGATGAAATAGAAAAATTAAATCCGGAAAAAATAATTTTGTCTCCCGGTCCGGGAAAACCTTCCGATGCGGGAATTTGTATAGACCTGGTAAAAAAATTTGCAGGTAAAATTCCCATTTTGGGAGTTTGTTTGGGACATCAGGCAATATGTGAATCTTTCGGCGCGAAAATATCTTATGCAAAAGAACTTATGCACGGTAAACAGTCTGAAATAGATGTAGATACAAATTGCCCGATATTTGAAGGTCTTGATAAAAAAATTGTTGTTGGCAGATATCATTCTCTTGCTGCACTAAAAGATACATTACCTAAAGAATTAAAGGTTTGTGCAATAAGCAGTGATGATGAAGTTATGGCAGTTTATAATAAAGAAAAAAACATTTATGGTGTTCAATTTCATCCTGAATCGGTTTTAACACCGAATGGATATGCCATTATAAGTAATTTTTTATCAAAATAAAAAATGTCTTATATTAAAAGATTGAAATGACAATTAATAATTAGAAATTAGTAATTAGTAATTTTGGAAAAAAAGATAATAATTAGATTTTTTGCAAAGCAAAAAATTTTGAAGAATGGATGTATAGAGGGATAGAGGTATAGAAAAAACAACAATGACAAACTTTTCTTTTTGCAGTTTCTATACATCCATACCTCCATACATCTATACATCAAAAATTGCTTAGCAATTTTTAGGAGAAGAAAATGATAAAAGAAGCAATAGTAAAAGCAGTAGTAAAACAAAATTTGAGCTTCAAAGAATCTGAAACAGTGTTGGATGAAATAATGAGCGGCAGTGCAAGTCAAATTCAAATGTCGGCTTTTTTAACTGCCATGAGTATGAAAAAAGAAACAATAGAAGAAATTACCGGTGCGGCATCCGGTATGAGAAAACATTGTGTAAAACTTCTTAACGATATGGATATATTGGAAATCGTAGGAACAGGCGGAGATAAATCAAATTCTTTCAATATATCGACAACGTCCGCATTTGTTGTTTCCGCTGCGGGAATCCCTATAGCCAAGCACGGAAACAGAGCCGCATCAAGCAAATGCGGAGCAGCAGATGTATTGGAAGCACTCGGTGCAAAAATAACAATATCACCTGAAAAGAGTAAACAAATTTTAGATAAAATAAATTTTTGTTTCTTGTTTGCACAAAACTATCATATAGCAATGAAATATGTTGCGCCGGTAAGAAAAGAACTCGGAATAAGAACAATATTTAATATCTTGGGACCGTTGGTAAATCCGGCCGGGGCAAGTATGCAGTTGTTAGGTGTTTACGACGAAGATTTAATTGAACCTATGGCACACGTGTTATCTAATTTAGGTGTAAAAAGTGCTATGGTGGTTTACGGAACGGACGGGCTTGACGAAATTTCCGCAAGTTCGGTAACAAAAGTTTGTGAAGTTGTTAACGGTAACTATAAAACTTACGAAATAGAACCGGAACAATTCGGTATGAAAAAATGTAAAAAGGAAGATTTGCTTGGCGGAACACCGCAGGAAAATGCAAAAATAACAAAAGATATTTTGTCCGGTGCAAAAGGTCCGAAAACAGACGCCGTAATACTAAATTCCGCAGCGGCAATACATGTTGCAAAACCGGAAATTTCAATTGCCGAAGGGGTTAATATTGCAAAAGAAATGATTGAAAGTCAAAAAGCTTTTGTGCAGATGGAAAAATATGTTAAATTGTCTAATGAGGAATAGTTATGATACTTGACGATATAATTGCTAAACAAAAAACAAGAATAGAAAACGAAAAAAAAGAAAAAGATATTGAAACTTTAAAACGGGAAGTTTTGTCTTTGCCTTCAAGTAAAAATTTCTTTTTTGAGAATTCTTTGAAAAGCAAAGATTTTGCTTTTATTTGCGAAATAAAAAAAGCGTCACCGTCAAAAGGTGTTATAGTTGAAGATTTTCCTTATACGGATATCGCACAAGAATACGAAAAGGCGGGAGCTTCGGCAATATCGGTTCTTACCGAACCGCACTTTTTTAAAGGTAACGATAAATATTTGAAAGATGTTGCAGATATTGTAAATATTCCTGTTTTAAGAAAAGATTTTATTATTGACGAGTATCAAATATATCAGGCAAAACTTATCGGTGCGGATGCCGTTTTACTTATTTGTGCTGTTCTTGATGAAAGCACTTTAAAAAATTTTATAGACATTTCAACAAGTTTAAAGTTAAGTTGTCTTGTAGAAACACATAACGAAGAAGAAATTAAAAAAGCATTAAATTGTAATGCAAAAATAATCGGTATAAATAACAGAGATTTAAAAACTTTTAACGTTGATATAAACACATCTTTAAAGTTAAGAAAGTTTCTTCCGAACGATAAAATTTTAATTTCGGAAAGCGGAATAAAAACTGCACAAGATATAAAGATGTTAAAAGATGTCGGTTTTAACGGAGCATTAATCGGTGAAAGTATGATGAGAAGCAAAAATAAACAGAAATTTTTGCTTAGCTTAAAGGGTGAAAAGGTTAATAGGTGAAAATATGAAGATAAAAATATGCGGATTATTTTCTCTTTCTCCACTGTCATTCCCGCAGGTCGTTAGCGGGAATCGCGCAGTTGAATTTATTTGAGGTAAAATATGACTAAGATAAAAATATGCGGATTATTCAGAGAAGAAGATATCGATTTTGTTAACGAAACAAAACCGGATTATATCGGTTTTGTGTTTGCAAAAAGTCACAGGCAAGTATCTAAAGAAACCGCAAAAAAATTAAAAAATAAGTTGGACAAAAATATTTTGTCTGTAGGTGTTTTTGTTAACGAAGGCATAAATAAAATCGCAGAAATCTGTGACGAAAATATTATCGATTTTGTTCAACTTCACGGTGATGAAGATGATAAATATATAAGTGATTTAAAAAAAGTTTGTAACAAAAAAATAATTAAAGTCGTAAAAGTAAAAAACGGGGAAGAAATTGTTCGATGGCGAAATTCTCAAGCGGATTTGTTAATGTTTGATGCGGGAATGGGTGAAGGGAAAACATTTGATTGGAGTTTGTTAAAAAGTTTTATAAGACCGTATTTCCTTGCTGGCGGTATCAACGAAAGCAATGTAGAACAGGCAATAAAATTAAATCCGTATTGTATAGATATATCGAGCGGTGTGGAAACAAATAAAGTTAAAGATAAAGATAAAATTTTAAGTATAGTCAGGAGAGTAAAAATGAGCAATACAAGGTTTGGAATATACGGCGGGCAATATATTCCCGAAACACTTATGAACGAGATAAAAAATCTTGAAAAGCAGTATGAATACTATAAAAATAATCCCGAATTTGTAAAAGAACTTAACGATTTATTAAAAAAATATGCAGGAAGACCTTCTCTTTTATATTTTGCCGAAAATATGACAAAAGATTTGGGCGGAGCAAAAATATATTTAAAAAGAGAAGATTTGAATCATACCGGTTCACATAAAATAAATAATGTTTTAGGTCAGGTTCTTCTTGCAAAAAAGATGGGCAAAACAAGAGTAATTGCCGAAACAGGTGCTGGTCAACACGGAGTAGCAACAGCTACCGCAGCCGCACTTTTAGGTATGGAATGTGAAATATTTATGGGAGAAGAAGATACCAAAAGACAAGCATTAAATGTTTACAGAATGAAATTGTTGGGTGCTAAAGTTAATGCTGTAACTTCCGGCTCAAAAGTTTTGAAAGATGCCGTAAACGAAGCGATGAGAAATTGGTCCGCAAGAGTAAGCGACACTCACTATGTTTTAGGTTCTGTTATGGGACCGCACCCGTTTCCTACGATAGTAAGAGATTTTCAAAGTGTAATAAGTAAAGAAGCAAAACAACAAATTTTGGAATGCGAGAAAAAACTTCCTTATGCCGTTGTTGCTTGTGTCGGCGGCGGTAGCAATGCTATGGGAATGTTTTACAATTTTATTGAAGAAAAAAATGTAAAACTTATCGGTTGCGAAGCGGCAGGTAAAGGACTTAATACGGATAAACATGCCGCATCTATTGCCAAAGGTGAAATAGGAATTTTCCATGGAATGAAATCGTATTTCTGCCAGGACAAATACGGACAAATTGCGGAAGTTTATTCAATATCGGCAGGTCTTGATTATCCGGGAATAGGTCCGGAACATGCATACCTGCACGATACCGGCAGAGCGGAATATGTTTCGATTACCGATGAAGAAGCGGTAAGTGCATTTGAATATCTTGCAAGAACGGAAGGCATAATTTGTGCAATAGAAAGTGCACATGCTGTTGCTCATGTAAGAAAAATTGCACCGAAAATAGATAAAAGCGAAAGCATAATAGTTTGCCTTTCGGGAAGAGGCGATAAAGATGTAGCGGCAATTGCAAGATACAGAGGAGAAAAAATATATGAATAGAATAGAATCGGCATTTAAAAATAAAAAAGCATTTATACCGTTTATAACGGCAGGTTATCCGAACATAAACAAAACGGAAGATTTTATTTATAAAATGGTTTCGGCGGGAGCCGACTTAATAGAAATCGGAATACCGTTTTCCGATCCCGTTGCGGAAGGACCGGTTATTCAGGAATCAAGCCAAAAAGCATTGGCAGCGGGAACAAATCTCGACAATATTTTTGACCTTGTTAAAAAAGTAAGAAAAACGGTTAATATACCGCTTGTTTTTATGACATATGTTAATCCTGTTTTCAGGTACGGTTACGATAACTTTTTTAAACAATGTTCCGTAACAGGTATAGACGGTATAATTATTCCTGATTTACCTTTTGAAGAAAAAAACGAAATTTCCGAATATGCAAAAAAGTACGACATAAAAATTGTTTCGTTAATAGCACCTACATCACAGCAAAGAATAGAAGATATTGCTAAAGAAGCGGAAGGCTTTTTGTATGTAGTTTCTTCCATGGGTGTTACCGGTGTAAGAACCGAAATAAAAACGGATTTAAAATCTATTGTGGATTCGGTTAAAAAAGTAACATCCGTACCTACTGCAATAGGGTTTGGAATACATAGTCCGGAACAAGCAAACAAAATGTCAAAAATTTCCGATGGTGTAATTGTAGGAAGTGCAATAATTAAAATTATAAAACAATACGGAACGGATGCAGACAGCTATATTTATGATTATGTTAAAAGCATGAAAGATTCCATGAATAATTAATATATACATTAGAATTTTAATTTTATATAATAAAAAAATTAGTTGTAAGGAGAAAAGAAATGATTATAACTCTTAAAAAAAGAGCGACAAAGCAGGAAGAAAAAAAAGTTGTAGAAAAAATTAAAAAGTTAGGTTACATACCTCATATATCTAAAGGTAAAGATGTTACCATTATCGGTATGGTTGGTGAATTCGCCGAAAAATACAGCGAACTTTTCGAATCAATGGACGAAGTTGATCATATAAGCGAAATAGAAAAACCATACAAATTAGCATCGAGAGATTTCAAGCAAGAAAATACAATAATAAAACTTCCTTACGGTATAGAAATAGGCGGTAACAAAGTGCCTGTTATAGCTGGACCTTGCGCAATAGAAAGTAAATCGGTATTGGAAGAAATAGCTAAAATAGTTAAAGACGGCGGCGGAACAATACTCAGAGGCGGAGCATACAAACCGAGATCTTCGCCATACACTTTCCAAGGTTTAGGTGAAAAAGGTTTAAAATTTTTGCACGATGTAGGTGTAAAATATAAAATTCCTACAATAAGTGAAGCTATGGCAGTGGAACAAGTTCCTTTGGTAAGTAAATATTGCGATATAGTTCAAATCGGCGCAAGAAACGTTCAAAATTACGATTTGTTAAAAGCTTGCGGCAGACAAAAGAAACCTGTTTTATTGAAAAGAGGTATGGCAACAACAATAAAAGAATGGTTGCTTTCGGCAGAATATATTTTGTCTGAAGGAAACAATAATGTTATGTTGTGTGAAAGAGGTATAAGAACATTTGAAACAGCAACAAGATTTACTTTGGATTTAAATGCTATACCTGTTGTAAAAAAACTCACACATTTGCCGGTAGTATTGGATCCTTCTCACGGTATAGGTATAAGAGAACATGTTCCTACAATGGCAAAAGCTTGTTTGGCTGTAGGTGCGGATGCAATAGCATTGGAAATTCATCCAAGACCGGAAGAAGCTTTGTCGGACGGAGCACAAAGTTTGTTACCGGACCAATATAAAAAATTAATGTCGGAACTTAAAGTTTTGGCAAAAGCATTAGGCAGAGAAATTTAATGAAAACCGTTGCAGTAATAGGCGTAGGTTTAATGGGCGGATCTTTAGGTATTGCCTTGAGACATTTATTTAAAAACGGCTCAAGGCAATACGATGTTATAGGTATAGGAAGAAACATAAAAAACTTAAAACTTGCCAAAGATAAAAATGCCGTTGATTGTTACTCTACGGATATTGCTGCAGCAAAATGTGCCGATATAATTTTTATTTGCAGCCCCGTGGATACTACTGTTGATATTTATAAAAAAATAGCAACATTCGCTAACAAAAAAACTATTGTTTGCGACATAGGCAGTATAAAATATAATGTCGATACAAAAATAAAACAACTTCAACAAAAAAACAAAGATTACCCTGCATTCATAGGGTGTCATCCCATGTGCGGTATAGAACAAAACGGTATAGAGTATGCAAGTTTGGATATTTATAATAATGCTACCGTTGTAATAACCGCAAATCCGAAAGATAAAAACACTAAAACAATAGCAAAATTATGGAAGGATATAGGTTGTAAAACATTTTTTATGTCCGCAAAAGAACATGATGAAACCGTCGCTTTTACAAGTCATATTCCTCATATAATAGCATTCAGTTTTTATAAGATGTTCAGAGAAAAAAGAGGCAAAAATAAAAATATAGAAAATTTGGTTGCAGGCTCATTTAAAAGTTTAACCAGAGTAGCAAAATCTTCTCCGCAAATGTGGATCCCGATATTTTTAAATAATAAAGATAACTTAAAAATTTTATCCGAAGAATTGTGTAAACAAATAAAAGATTTTGTCGGTACTTTCGGAAACGAAGAAAAGTTGAAAGAAATATTAGAAAAAAGTATAAGGCAATGAAAGTAAATAAGGTATCAAAAATTAACGGAATAATTACGGTTCCGGCAGATAAATCCATTACCCACAGAGCAATAATGTTGTCTTCGCTTGCGACAGGTAAATCTTATATAAATAATTACCTTAAATCCGATGATTGTTTGATGACAATGAATGCATTCAAACAGATGGGTGTAAACATAGAACAAACAGAAGATTCACTCACAATAATCGGTGCCGGTATTAACGGTTTAAAAAATCCCGTTAAAGAAATTTATGCAGGAAATTCCGGTACAACAACGAGGTTGCTGTCGGGAGTTTTGGCAGGCCAAAATTTTTCATCAACGATTACCGGTGATGCAAGTTTATCTAAAAGACCGATGAAAAGAGTTATTGAACCTTTGTCTTTAATGGGTGCAAATATTACGGCAAAAGAAAATAACTTTTTACCTATGACAATTTCGCCGAAAGAAAATTTAAAAGCAATAAGTTATACAAGTCCCGTGGCAAGTGCACAGGTAAAATCGTGCATATTGTTTGCAGGGTTATATGCGGACGGAACAACAACGGTTACGGAACCGATAAAATCAAGAGATCACAGTGAAAGAATGTTCAAAACTTTCGGTGCGGATATTTCGGTTGACGGGTTATCCGTAAGTGTAAAAAAGTGTAACGAGTTGTATGCACAGGAAGTAACGGTTCCCTGCGACATATCTTCCGCGGCATTTTTTATTGTTGCGGGTTTAATTGTTCCAAACTCAAATATAAAAATTTTAAATGTAAATATAAACAAAACAAGAGACGGAATTTTAACGGTTTTAAAAAGTATGGGTGCCGACATTGTTTTGGATAATGTCAGAACAGTATCGGGTGAAGATGTTGCCGATATAGAAATAAAAACTTCAAGACTTAATTCTACAAGTTTCGGCAAAGAAATAGTTCCGTCTTTAATAGATGAAATTCCCATAATAGTTCTTGCGGCTACTCAAGCCGAAGGACAAACTGTTATATCGGGTGCAAAAGAATTAAAAGTGAAAGAAAGTGACAGAATACATTCTGTTGCATCTCAATTAAATAAAATGGGTGCGGATATTAAAGAAACGGATGACGGTTTTATAATAAACGGACCTGTAAAACTTAAAGGTGCAACGGTAGACAGTTTTGATGATCACAGAATAGCAATGATGTTATCTATAGCAGGTCTTACAGCGGAAGGTGAAACGGAAATTTTAAACAGTGATTGTGTAAAAATTTCCTTTGCAAATTTTTATGAGGTGTTAAAAAAGATATGCAAATAAGAAAAAGAAGCAGTTTTTTATATTATTTAGGCAAAGTTGTGTTCAAGTTGATATTTATTCTTATATACAGATGCAAATCTTCCGGGCAGGAAAATATACCCGAAAATACGGGCTTTATAATAGCTCCAAACCATATGAGTTTTTTTGATCCGCCGTTGGCAGGATGTTTTATGAAACAAGATCTTTATTTTATGGCAAAACAAGAACTTTTCGATACTCCGATATTAGGTTCTGTAATAAAAAGAACAAATGCTTTTCCAGTAAAAAGAGGTATGCAGGATATGAGTGCATTCAGAAATGCATTTACTCTTTTGGAAAACAAAAAAGCATTGTTAATGTTTCCGGAAGGTACAAGATCAAAAACGGGCGAGTTAGGTAAAGCAAGACCGGGTGTAGGGATGGTCGCTTGTAATTGTCAGGTTCCTATAGTTCCGGTAAAAATAGTTAATACCAACAATATGAAAAAGTTCAAAAGAATAGAAATAAAGTATGGTAAACCGGTATATCCTCCGAAAGAACATACAAAAGAAGATTATTTAAAAATAGCTCAACAGGTGTTGGACGAAATAAGAGCATTGTAGAGAAAAAAATGGTAAAAATAACAATAGCTAAAAGTGCGGGATTTTGTTTCGGTGTAAAAAGAGCAATAGATTTGGCACAAGACATTGCTTCAAAAAACAGTGATGTTTACACCTTCGGGCCTTTAATACATAATCCGCAGGAAGTTGCAAGATTAGAAAAAGAAAATATTAAAGTTATTGAAGATTATTCAAAAATAGAAAAAGGTGTTTTGGTGTTAAGAACACACGGAATTCCTTTGGATATTTACGAAAATTTATCTAAAAAAGAAAATATAAAAATAGTGGATGCTGCCTGCCCTTTCGTAAAGAAGGCACAAGACATAATAAAAGAGTTAAGTAAAGACAGCGAACAAATCGTTATTGTAGGTGAAAAAAAACATCCGGAAGTTGTGGCTCTTGTTTCTTACGGCAAAGGTAAATGTTTAGTTGTTGAAGATAAAAACGATGTTAAAAATGTTAAAAAAACTGATATAATTTATATAGTAAGCCAAACTACACAAAGTCCTAAAAAGTTTGAAGAAATTGTTAATGAGATATCCAAAATATCTCAAGTGAAGGTCTTTAACACTATTTGCAGAGCAACTTTTGACAGACAAAGTGCAGCTGCAAAGTTGGCTAAAGAAGTTGATGTAATGATTGTTATAGGCGGCAAAAATTCGGGTAATACCACCCGCTTGTACCAGATTTGTTCTAACATAACAAAAACATATCATATAGAAGATGTCGAAGAAATCGAACCCGGTTGGTTCGACAAAGTAGAATCAGTTGGAATAACGGCAGGTGCTTCAACACCCGACTGGATTATTGAAAATATTAAAAGGAGGATAAAAGAAATCACAAATTGTCAGTAAACTTTAGAACACGAAAAGGAGAAGAAGTAAAATGGAAAACAATAATTTAGATAATTTAACGAAGTTTGAAGAAGATGAAAGTATCAGTATGGCAGATTTGTTGGGACCTGAAACAAAGATGGGACTCAGCAGAGGCCAGATATTGGATGTTGTAATTGTTGCCGAAACCGATGACGGGTTTATGGTGGATTTAGGTATGAAATCGGAAGGTATAATTCCTAAATCCGAATTTGAAAACAACGAAATTCCCAAAGAGTTGACAGTAGGTGCAACAGTAAAAGTATTTGTAAAAAATGCCGTAGGAAGAATACAACTTTCTTACAGAGAAGTTTTGGAAAAACAAGCTTGGGATAAAGTAGAAGAAATATTCAAAAACAAACAAACAATAAAAGGAACAATAAAGAAATCAATTAAGGGCGGCTTTATTGTTGATGTCGGAGTAAATGCTTTCTTGCACATTTCGCAAGTAGATACATCTTTTGTTAACAATCCGGAAAAATATATAGGTAAAAATTTTGAGTTTGCAATTACCGAATTTGACAGATACGATAAGAAAATAACATTATCAAGAAGAAAACTTTTGGAAGATGAAAAAAGAGCAAAAAGAGAACAAATGTTTGCAACATTAACCGAAGGCCAAATATTGGACGGAACAGTTAAAAAAATTATTCCTTCGGCAGCATTTGTAGATTTGGGCGGAGTAGACGGATTTTTACATATCGGCGAACTTGCTTGGTACAAAGTTAAAAAAGTTGAAGATATTTTGCATGTAGGCCAAATAGTAAGAGTTCAAATATCTAAAATAGATAAAGAAAACGAAAAGATTTCTTTAAGTATGAAACAACTTGCAGTTAACCCTTGGGACAGTGCAGGGGAAAAATATATTGCAGGTCTTATAATGAAAGGTAAAGTTACTTCAATAATGCCTTACGGAGCATTTGTTGAACTTGAAAAAGGTGTTGAAGGTCTTTTACCAGTAGCGGAATATGCTTGGAACGATGCGGAACATTTGTTCAAGAGCGAAGTTAAAGAAGGGCAGGAAATAGAAGTTAAAATTGTAAGTTGCGATAAAGAAACAAAGAAGATTTCTTTGTCCGTAAAACAAATGAAACCTAACCCATGGGAAGAAACCGCAAGACATTATGTTCCGGGAACAAAAGTTAAAGGTATAGTAAAAAATATTACACCGTTCGGTGCATTTGTAAAGTTGCCGGAAGGTGTTGAAGGCCTTATACATATAAGTGATTTTTCTTGGTTTAAAACAACAAAGTTCCCTGAAGATTTCTTGAAAAAAGGTCAGGAAGTTGAAGTTGTTGTTTTATCTGTTAATACACAAAACGAAAAAATTGCATTATCTTTAAAACATTTAACGGAAGATCCTTATAAAAAGTATAAACTCGGAACAACCGTTAAAGGTAAAGTTGTAAGAGTTGCGGAATTTGGCGTATTTATTGAAGTTGAACCGAAAATCGAAGTGTTAATCAAGAGAACAGAATTATCTTTTGAAAATAAAATCGGCGAACTCCCTAAAGAAGGGGAAGAAATCGAAGCAAAAATTATTAAGGCTGATTTAAGAGAAAGAAAGTTGGAAGCATCAGTTAAGAAATTTGAAAAAGCTCAGGAAAAAGAGTTGATAAAACAATTCTCTTCAAACGATGAAAAACCGACACTCGGTGACATATTACAGGAAGAGGAATAATTTTGATAGATTATTTTAAAGGAACATTATCTTATAAAACTTTAAATACCGCAGTTGTGGAAGTTGCAGGTATCGGTTATAGTATTTCCATAACTGCGGATACATTTAATAAGTTGCCTACCGACGGTAACCAGGTAAAGCTGTATATTATAGAATCTACAGGAATGTATGGCGGAGTAATTTCTTATTACGGCTTTTTAACCAGAGAAGAAAGAGATATGTTCGTTTTAATAAAAGATGAAGTTCCTTCAACAGGTGCTAAAAAAGCTATGGAATATCTCGATAAGATTTCAAAATCGTTTGCGGATTTTCAAGCTGCGGTAATGAAAAGAGATGTTTCTATGCTTAGCGGAATTTTCGGGTTTACCAAGAAAACTGCGGAAAAGTTGGTAGCCGCATTAAAAGATAAAATAGCAAATGTTACCGTAAAAGATTCCGCAAAGTGGAGTAATATAGATGCAGGATCTTCTTCTTCGGAAGCGGTAGCCGCACTTGTGGCATTAGGTTATAAAGAAACCGATGCAAGAGAAGTTGTAAATAAAGTAGCAAACGAAAATAAAGATTTTTCAGTAGAACAAATAATTACGGAAGCATTAAAAAAATTGTAAAACAATTTTTTTGAGGTATAGAAGTATAGAGGTATAGAAGTATAGAAACGACAACTGCAAAAACAAAACAGGTTGTCATCCCGGACTTAATCCGGGATCTCGCAGTTAAGTTGTTTCCATACATCAAAAAATCACAAAGTGATTTTTTTAAGGACAATATGAATAACGAAGAAAACAGAATAATAGATCCGGAAAATTTATCTCCGGAAGAAAGACTTGAAAATTCGTTAAGACCTAAATATCTTGACGAGTTTATCGGTCAACAAAAACTTAAAAATAATTTAAAGGTTTTTATTGAAGCATCTAAAAAAAGAAACGAACCTTTGGATCATTGTTTGTTTTATGCTCCTCCGGGACTCGGAAAAACAACGCTTGCACATATTATTGCAAAAGAAATGGGCGGAAATTTAAGAACAACATCAGGTCCGGTTCTTGAAAGAGTGGGGGATTTGGCGGCAATTTTAACTAACCTTTCGGAAGGTGACGTTTTCTTTATAGATGAAATTCACAGGATGAACCATTTGGTGGAAGAAGCCCTTTATCCGGCAATGGAAGATTTTGAACTTGATATTATTATCGGGCAGGGACCTTCTGCAAAAACGATAAAGCTCCCTGTCCCGAAATTTACGTTGATAGGTGCAACTACAAGAGCAGGAATGTTATCAAGTCCTTTAAGAGACAGGTTCGGTATAATAGAACATTTAAATTATTATGATACGGATGAACTTGTGCAAATAGTTAAAAGGTCAAGTTCAATAATAAATGTTAAAACAGATGAAGAAGGTGCTCTTGAAATTGCAAGAAGGTCAAGAGGTACACCGAGAATCGTCAACAGACTTTTAAAAAGAGTTAGAGATTTTGCCGAAATAAAAACAGGCGGTGTAATTAATAAACAAATAGCAAAAGAAGGTCTTGATGCTTTAGGAATAGACGATATCGGTCTTGATAAAATGGATAGACTTTTACTTACCACCATGATAGAAAAGTTTTCCGGCGGTCCGGTAGGTCTTGATACTATGGCAGTTTCCGTTAGCGAAGATGCAGACACGATATCCGATGTTTATGAACCTTACCTTATACAGTTGGGTTTTCTTGCAAGAACACCCAGAGGCAGAGTTGTTACCGATTTGGCATACAAACATTTAAATATTCCTATACCTAAAAAATTTAATAATCAAAAAGAGTTGTTTTAATATGGAAAAGATTTTGTTACATACATGTTGTGCACCGTGCAGTGCATCAACAATAACATTATTGCAGGAATACGAAATAGTAAGTTTATGGTTTAATCCGAACATTTATCCGTTAAAAGAACATTTGGCAAGATACGATACTTGGAACAAGTATATGGATTTGTTAAATATTCAAAAAATGGAAATAAAAGCCGATTGGTTGGATAATGAAACGAAATACGAAGACCTTTGGCTTAACGATGCTGTTAAATGTGATAAAGGCAGATGTTATTATTGTTATTTAAAAAGATTAGAAAAAACGGTGGAAACAGCAAAACAAACCGGTATAAAAAACTTTTCAACAACATTACTTTCCAGCCCGTACCAGAAACATGATGTTATAAAACAAATGTGCGAAGAACTGGCAGAAAAAAACGGGCTAAATTTCGTTTATGTGGATCCGCGAAAGATTCATTATGACGGTGTTCATAAGATTAAAAAATTGGGACTTTACAGTCAGAGATATTGTGGTTGCAAGCTTAGTATAAGATGATTAATTTTATTTAGTGCTGAGCAACTTTATCTTTTGAATTATAACTTTGCATTTAGCTCCTTTATGTACCATCCGCTACCGCTTACATTTCAGTACACTGCAGTCGCTAAATGCTTTGTTCTAATTCAAAATTTTGAAAGTCTTCAAGAGCAAACAACGACAACAACTGCAGTCGGCAAATATTTTGGTATAATTTAAAATCTTAAAATCCTTTGAGAGTCAAGAATAAGGAATATAAAAAAGAGATACTTTAATGAAACAGATAATATTGAGTTATGAATTTGTATTAATTTTTTTTGCGTGTTTTATGATGTTTTTATTAATATCAATGTTCATAAAATATAAAACAGTAAAATAGAATATTTTGTATATACTTTAATTTTTGATCATGTTATCAGGAATTTTAATTACGAAGATAAATATTATCGTATAGACGGATTTTTATATAAAAATAATAAAAAATGTATACCGACAACTATAGGAAAAATAAAATATATTTTTGCGAGAAGTTATATATTTAGAAAAATCTTTGTCCCGATTATAGACGAATGGTTTGAAAAATATTATGAAGATTATTTGATAAACAGTTTGAAACAGATAAACAGAATAGTTGAAGAAAAATATAATTCAAAGTTGGTAATAATATGGAATGACCATCAAGAAAAGTACAAAAGATTATGTGAAAAATTGAAAGAAACAGATTTGGATTTAATCTTTTTACCGGAATATTTTAATGACAAAAGAACTTATAAATTAGAACATGACGGACATCCTACGGCAAAAGCAAACGAAGAAATTGCAGAAATACTATATAAGCATATAAAAGAAAAAGATAAAACAATTTTATTGGATATTTAATTTATATGTTCACTTTATTATTGAATCATTTATATTATTATACTTTTCATATTCATCAAATTCATTAGGTTGGTTATTATTTTGTTTCGGAAAATTCATATTTTGTTCATCTGATTTAGGTTGTTGTTTTCTTCGCACCGGTATTTTTACATTTTTCCCTTCTTTTAGAATCCAAATATAGCTATTCATAAAAATAATTACAAATAATCCTGATATTATTGTAACAAATGCTCCGATAAACAAGTTAGTTGTGTTTCTTATTTTAAAAGTATAATTTAATTTCCTTTTTATAACAGTATTCATTCGTGATAACAATTTTTTATCAGGATCTGAATCAATAGGAATAATAGTATATTGGCGTCCATTGTCATATTCAAGTGCTAACACAGAATTTGGGGAACTACTACCGGTAGCTTCAAATGCTAAAATGGCTTGTTTTACATCATATAAATCTTTATTAATTTTTTTTAATGGTGGAAAAAGTTCTCTTTTACTTACATGCGCTATTACAATATTATTATGGGTTTCAAAGTTTACTTTTATTGGGATAATATTTAATAAGAAAAATATAACACCAAATACAAAAAGAACAGGCATCAAACATTTAAAAGTAAGAATTCTAAAATTAAGACGATTTAAAATTATATCGGATAAAGTTATCTTTTCCATATTCTTATTATATATATTTTTTACTTTCTATGGTTTGAAATTCGAATCTGTATTTCTGTTTAACATCCGGATACTTCTTGTGGTCAACTTCCGAAGTGAACATATCGTAAGGTCTTATATATAAACCTGTATCTCCGTACAAAGCTCTGTACACTACATACTTTTCACCGGTTTCACTGTGAGTTGCAATATCTTCCACTAAATAATAATCACCCTTAAAATGTTTATATATCCCTTTTTTCAGTTCCATAATTTTATCCTTGTTAGCTAAGTTTTTTGCTGATTTCGCAAAAAACATCCTCAACGGATATTTTTTTCATACAATCCACTTTAGTGCATGTGCGGTTCCTGCACGGTTGACATGGCACCTTCTTTTGAATAACCGTAGTGTTCCCTTTGAAAGGGCCCGTTCTTTTTGCATCTGTCGGACCTAAAATTGCAACAGCAGGAACTTTGAGTGCTGTTGCTATATGCATAGGACCTGCTTCGTTTGCCAAAAACAAACTTGCAAGTTTAAATATTGCCATCAACTGCTTTAATGTCAGTTTGCCTGTAAGGTTTACTATCTTTTTAGTTTTAGATAAAGATATTATTTCTTCATCAAGCCCTTTTTCACTTGCACCGCCTTCTTTACCGCCGATAAGCATAACAGTAACATCGTAATTTTCATTTATCAAATCTATTGTTTGTGCAAACTTGTTGCTTTGCCATCTTCTTGATATCCAACCGCCGCCGGGATGAACCAAAACAATCTTTTTATCTAAATTAACATTTTCTTTTTTTAATATTTCTTTTACTTCGTTAATATATTTTTCATCTACATGCAAACTGTATTCCAAGTTGTCCGTATCAACCGGACAACCGAGATATTTTGCAACTGCCAAATGTCTTTCAATACAATGTGTGTTAACACTTTCAGGTTTAATTTCTTTTGAAAACAACCATGAAAGTTCTCTCATTCCGTTTGTGGATGATGAAGCAAGTTTATATTTTGCACCTGCCATTTTAACTATAAATGCGGATTTAAAAAGGCCGTGAAAATCGATACTTAAATCAAACTTTTCCGCTCTTAGAATTTTGTACATCTTTTTTAAATATGAAAGAGTTATATGTCTTCTGTCGAACACTATTAAGTTATCAATTAACGGATTATCTTTTATTATATCCGCACATCTTTCATCTGCAATCCAACTGATATGTACATTAGGATAAGTTTTTTTTATTTGCGTAACTGCAGGTAAAGCAAATATTATGTCACCCATTCTGCTGGGTTGAACTATTAATATTTTAGGTTTTGAACCGTTTTTTAAAAGTTCTATAATTTCGTTTGCCATTATAAATACTCTTTAATTATTTTTATGTTTTTTTCTATAGCACCTTTTTGACTTTTCACTACTTCCAAAGCTTTTTTGCCGGTTTCTTGTCTAAGTTCTTTATCGTTTAAAAGTTTTATCGCAGTTTCGTAAAATTCTTCTTTAGTGTTTATTTCAAAAGCTCCGTTATCTTTTAACGATGCGGATTCATTTTCAAAATTGTACATATATTTTCCGAAAATTATCGGTTTGGAATAAGCTGCCGCTTCTATAGGGTTTTGTCCGCCTTTGTTTACCATGGAACCGCCTATAAAAACTATATCGGATATTGAATAAATAGTTTGCAATTTCCCGAACACATCTATAATAATTACATCTTTTTTCTTATCGGTTAACTTTGAAAACAGTTCAAAAGATAAATTGTTCTTCTTTATTAAAGAAGAAATCTTGTTTACTCTTGCGATGTGTCTCGGTGCAATAATTAATTTTAAGTTTGTAAAAATATTTTTCAGTTGTACGAATATTTTCAGCAGTATTGCTTCTTCGCCTTCTCTTGTGCTGCCTGCGGTTAAAATTAAATCGTTATCTGCAAGGAACAAATCTCCTTTTGTTATTGTTTCACTTGTAAAGTCTCTGTCGTATTTTATGTTTCCGGTAATACCTACTTTATCTTTGTTGTCCGTTAAAGAAACAAACCTTTTATAATCATGTTCGTTTCTAACGGAAATGTAATCTATAAGTGTTAAAAAAGGTTTCCAAAAAAACTTTGTTAATCTGTAATAAGGATATGCACCTTTGGAAATTCTACCGTTGACCGTTATTATTTTTGTTCCTAATTTATTTGCACAAGTTATCATACTCGGCCAAAATTCCGTTTCTATAAGTATAAGAACATCCGGTTTAATCTTTTTTAGTATTGAAGAAATAAACGGATAAACATCTACAGGTGCAAGAGCAAAATAAGAAATTCCTTTAATTTTAGCAACATATTCTCTTGCAGATTTTGTTATTGTGGAAACTATGATATTGTTTCCTTGTAAGTGAGGTATCATCGGTTCAACTGCTTTTGCTTCACCTAAAGAAGCACAATGTATCCAAACGGTTTTTTTTGTTTTGTCGAGTTGAGGAATGTTCCATTGTGAAAGTCTTTCTTTAATACAATAAAAGAATTCCTGACGATTTTTTTTACCTGCCAAAACAATCGCCAAAAGTATAGGAACCAAAAATATTAAAAGTAAACAATTATAAAAAACAAGTAATATGTTAAGCATTACCAAAAAACCGGATAATAATTTTTACTATTATATATAAAACAGCCATTAAAGGCAACTTGGAAAAATAGAAGATTGGAAGAATAGAAGATTGGAAGCTAAGATGTAAAAATCACTATGTGATTTTTGTTTGTAAATAGAGTTTTTACAAAGTAAAAAATCAATTTTCCTTCTATTCCTCTAATCTTCCAATCCTCCAATCTTTTAAAGTTGCGGAGCAATTTTTGTTCTTGATTTTTGGTATGTGAGTTGGTATAATTTAAAAGTTATTTTAGATTGAAAATTTAATATGTTAAAAAGAGAAATAAAGTTATTATGTATCACCTGTCCCAGAGATGACATTTCTTACGAAAAACAGGTTGAATTTGCATGTCAAGGCGGTGCGGATATGATTCAACTTAGAGATAAAAAAATGTCAGATAAGGACTTGTTTGATCTTTCTTTAAAATTGCAACAAATTTGCGCAAAATACAATGTATATTTTACCGTAAATAACAGGGTGGACATTGCGGATATTTCAAACAGTGACGGAGTTCATTTAGGACAAAGCGATTTACCTGTTTCGTATGCGAGAAAAGTTTTGGGCGAAAATAAAATTGTAGGAATTTCCGCTTCGGGATACGATAAAGTTGTTGAAGCGGAAAAACTTCCGGTAGATTATATAGGTTGCGGAGCGATTTTTCCTACAACAACAAAACCGGAAGCAAATATCAGAGGTTTGGAAGTTTTAAAAAAGTTAAAAACCGCAAATATTACAAAACCCGTAATTGCTATCGGCGGTATAGATAAAACAAATGTTGCGGATGTTATTAAAGCGGGTGCGGACGGAGTTGCCGTTGTAAGAGCGGTATGCGGTGCACAAGATATAAAAAAAGAAGCACAAGAAATAAAAGAAATAATTGTGAGGTATAGAAGTACAGAAGTATAGAGATATTGAAACGGCAGGTGAATGGGTGAACACAAATTGTAAACAATTTGTTGGTGAAAGGGTGAAAAAGACAAGTTATAGTTGTAATTAGTAATTAGTAATTTTAAAATAAATTTTTTGAAAGGGTATAGTTATGACTTTAATGGAACAAGCACAAAAAAATATTGTGACAAAAGAAGTTGAAGAGGTTTCAAAATATGAACAAGTATCAACAGATTTTATTTTGAAAGGATTAAGTGAAGGTACTATAGTTATTCCAAAAAATATTAAAAGAATACAAAAGTTGCCCAGAGCAATAGGTGCGGGACTTAAAACAAAAATAAATGCAAATTTGGGAACATCACCGGACCACATAAGCATCGAAGAAGAACTCGAAAAAATGAGAGTTGCCGTTGAGTACGGAGCAGATGCCATAATGGATTTGTCTACCGGCGGAAATTTGGTGGAAATGAGAAAAGAAATATTAACACAGTGCCCGGTACAAGTCGGAACGGTTCCCATATATCAGGTTGCAAGCCAAACCGTTAGAGGCGGAAAGAAAAAAATTTCGCAAATGGATCCGGAACTAATGTTTGATGTTATAGAAGAACAAGCCGAGCAGGGTGTTGATTTTATGACGATACATTGCGGAGTTAACCAAGAAACGGTTGCAATGTTGGACAGACAACCGAGAGTTATGGGAGTAGTCAGCAGAGGCGGATCATTTTTGGTTAAATGGATAAGAGCAAACAAAAAAGAAAATCCTTATTATGAACAATATGACAGACTTTTAAAAATAGCAAAAAAATATGATGTTACTTTAAGTTTGGGTGACGGGTTCAGACCGGGAGGAAATCCCGATGCAACAGACGGACCTCAACTTGCCGAACTTTCAATACTCGGAGAACTTGCATTAAGAGCAAGAAAAGAAGGTGTGCAGGTTATGATTGAAGGTCCGGGACACATTCCCATAAATCAAATACAATCAAATGTTTTACTTGCAAAAAGGTTAACACATAACAGTCCTTTATATTTCTTGGGACCTTTGGTTACCGATATTGCTCCGGGATATGACCATAT
>DJWX01000004.1:0-807 GCA_002448285.1 Candidatus Ruminimicrobiellum ovillum
GTGCGTAACAGCTCACTAGTCAAGTGATTCTGCACCGAAGACACCCGGGGCTCAAGTATATTACCGAAGTTGTGGATTTTATAGCAATATAAAGTGGTAGAGGAGCGTTCCCACGACACTGAAGATGTACCGAAAGGAGCATTGGAGTTGTGGGAAGTGAGAATGTCGGAATGAGTAGCGATAAAAGAGGTGAAAATCCTCTTCGCCGAAAACCTAAGGTTTCCTTGAGTAAAGTTCGTCTGCTCAGGGTCAGTCGATCCTAAGCCGAGGGCGAAAGCCGTAGGCGATGGGTATCAGGTTAATATTCCTGAACTACCTTTAGTGGGTTAATGTGTTTAGCTACGCTTTCCAGTAGATCATCATCTCATTGGTTGTAGATGTTGCCTCGCAAGAGGGAGGATTTGGAGCAATCCGAAGAACTGATCGTATGGAGAGCCAAGAAAAACCTAAGCACTGCTTCTGAAGGTAAACGTACCGTAAACGGACACACGTAGGTGGGGTGAAAATCCTAAGGCGCGCGAGATAACTTTCGTTTAGGAACTCGGCATATTGGCCCCGTAACTTCGGGATAAGGGGTGCCTATAGCAATATAGGTCGCAGTGAAATGGCCCTCGTGACTGTTTAACAAAAACATAGGTCTCTGCTGAAATCACAAGATGATGTATAGGGACTGACACCTGCCCGGTGCTGGAAGGTCAAGGGGAGATGTTAGCGCAAGCGAAGCATTGAACTTAAGCCCCAGTAAACGGCGGCCGTAACTATAACGGTCCTAAGGTAGCGAAATTCCTTGTCGGGTAAGTTCCGACC
>DJWX01000004.1:863-136636 GCA_002448285.1 Candidatus Ruminimicrobiellum ovillum
TCCGACCTGCACGAATGGTGTAACAAAGAGGGCACTGTCTCAACGAAAGACTCGGCGAAATTGTGGTACCCGTGAAGACGCGGGTTGCCTGCGGCTAGACGAAAAGACCCCGTGGAGCTTTACTGTATCTTAGCCTTGAATTATGGAGTTTAATGCGTAGAATAGGTGGGACGCTTCGAAGCTTGGCTTTTGGGCTAGGTGGAGCGGAAATGTGAAATACCACCCTTTGAGTTCTGTGGTTCTAACTCTCAGGTTTGAAACAACCGAGAGGACATGGTTAGGTGGGCAGTTTAACTGGGGCGGTTGCCTCCTAAATAGTAACGGAGGCGTACAAAGGTATCCTCAGGACCAATAGAAATGGTCCAAAGAGTGCAAGTGCAGAAGGGTGCTTAACTGCAAGACCTACAAGTCGAGCAGATGCGAAAGCAGGTACTAGTGATCCGGCGGTTCAGTGTGGAATTGCCGTCGCTCAACGGATAAAAGCTACCCCGGGGATAACAGGCTGATACCATCCAAGAGTCCATATCGACGATGGTGTTTGGCACCTCGATGTCGGCTCATCTCATCCTGGGGCTGGAGCAGGTCCCAAGGGTTTGGCTGTTCGCCAATTAAAGAGGTACGTGAGCTGGGTTCAGTACGTCGTGAGACAGTACGGTCTCTATCTACCGTGGGCGCAGGAAATTTGAGGGGGCTCGTTCTTAGTACGAGAGGACCGGAATGAACATACCTCTGGTGTTTCTGTTGTTCTGCCAAGAGCATTGCAGAGTAGCCAAGTATGGTTAAGATAAACACTGAAAGCATATAAGTGTGAAACTTGCCCCAAGATAAGATTTCCCCGAAGACCACCCGTAGACTACGGGTTTGATAGGCAAGAAGTGTAAGTACAGTAATGTATTCAGCTAACTTGTACTAATCGGTCGTTTGGCTTGGTCACATTCTCTAATCTGGTAATTGACTTTTTTATAAAAAAGTTGTAGAATTTGTCTATTAAGTTAAGTTGTTCTTTATAAGTACTTTTGAAATTGAAAAATTTCTGGTGACTATACCTGTGAGGTCACACCCGATCCCATTCCGAACTCGGAAGTTAAGCTCATATGGGCCGATGGTACTTGGACCGCAGGGTCCCGGGAGAGTAGGTCGTTGCCAGATTCTTTATATAAGCAGATACATAATAAAATGTGTATCTGCTTTTTTATTACATAAAAAAACAGACACATTTTATAGCGACCGTATATTTTGGACTACACTTTTGTGTTTTAAAATCTTATGTACCGCTTCACTTATAACGATAATTACTAATTAATAATTTCTAATTACTAATTGTTTTAAGTTTCTTCATTCTAACCTAAAATCTTAAAGTCTCTAACAACAGCTGTTTTGTCATACCGGTCCTGATCCGGTATCCCGTCGTTCCATCTCTTAAATTTTAAAAATTTATATTGTCAAATTAAACTTTTATTTATATAATAATTACCAATATTTTGTATCGGAGAATAAAAATGAAAAAAATAGTAAGTTTAATAATGTTTTTAAATTTGATTTTTTGTGTGGGAGTTTTTGCGGAAGATAAAGTAAACACCGACGAAGATATTTTAAATAAAAAAGAAATGGAACAAGCGGAAAAATATATTGAAGAAATGACATCTTTTGTAGAAACATTTATGAACAGTTTTAAAAATTTTGTTTACCAGGATGAAAAACAGGAAACAATAAATACCGATGAAAAGAAATTGTCTGGTGTAACTTTATTTTCAAAAAAGAAAGACGGAGAAGTTATAACAAAAGAACAAATACGAATATTTCAAATTTTAAAACCTAACACTGCTCTTGCTAAGGCAGGCAGTTTCCCTAATGAAAAATTAATGTTGCTTGTCGGTGACGATGATGATTTGTATTATGATGATCAAAAAATTAATATTCCGGAAGGTAAAGCCGCAAAGCAAGTCGGAATTTATCAATACAATACAAAAAGCGGAGAATTAAAAACTATTCCTGCCGTAAAAATTAAATAAAAATAATATTATAAAGTATTAAAGAATAAAATACTTCTCTATAAATTTTTATTTAATCATTTAATTTCTTAATATGAAAGAAATAAGTTTAGATTTTATATTTACTAAAAAATTTTTATTCTTTTTGGTTGTAGTTGTTGCTTTTGTTGCCTTTTTTCATAGATTAGGTGAAGCACCTTTAAGCGGTGATGGTATAGGTTATGGACAAATAGCAAAAGAAATGACAGTAACCGGAGATTATTTAACACCGTATCATGATGGTGTTCCTATATTTTATACAAGCAAACCTCCTTTGCTTTATTGGATGATGGCTTTCAGCGGTAAAATTTTAGGTTTCAGTAATTTTTCCGTGAAGTTGCCTGTTGCATTGTTATCTTTTTTATCAATAATTTTTTTGTTTATGTTCGTAACAAAATATTACGATTACATTACGGCTTTTTTTGCATCGATAATACTTATTTTTACGCAACAATATTTGCATCACGGAAGAAGTGTTGTAACTGACGGACCGTTTGCACTGTTTTTTATGCTTGCTCTGTTTTGTTTTTATATTGCAAGTAACGATAAAAAATCCTTTTATTATTATTTGATGTCTTTTTTTATAGGTCTTTCGATTATGACAAAACAAGCTTCCGGGTTATTAATATATTTTGTCATTTTAGGATATTTGTTTTTATCAAAAAGCAGGAGTGCATTAAAAAATATTCATTTTTATTTATCTTTTTTGTTGGTTCCGTTAATTGTTTTGCCGTGGCATATTGAAATGTATAAACGTTTCGGAGATAATTTTGTTAAGGAATATTTTTATTCGACGATTAACAATGTTCAAGGGTGGGGTAACGGTTGGACTGAAGATAAAGTAAATTATGCAATGTCTGCAAAAAAATATAATTTTTTTTATGAGTGGTATATTTATTTGCAGTTGTTGGTAAACAATTATTGGCCATGGTTACCGTTTTTAATATATGGAATTTACGCCAAACTAAGAAAAACAAAAGATATAATAGTAAACGATAAAAGAAGGGACATTTTTGTTTTGTGTTGGGCTTTAGTTCCTTTAATAATTTTCCAAACAGCAAGTGAGAAAAACGGTAACTATTTAAACATATTGTATCCCGTCTTTGCTGTAATAGCCGCCGAAGTATTAAATTCTTTTTCGCAAAAAACGGTTCAAAAAATTATAAAGATTTTAGTTGCTGTTTCAATATTTGCGTCGATACTTTTTATCGGTTTCCCGATAGTTTCAAAGGGTATAGATGCTCAAAAATTGACGGATCCGATAAAACTTATTCCGGTCGTTAATACAATTGATAAAAACGAAAAAATAGTAATAAGAAAAGAGGATAATTTTGTTTTTAGTTCAATGTTTTTGTTTTATGCAGACAGAGGAAACATTACATTGTCGGATGAAGATTTTGAAACAAAAATACAGGAAGACCAAAAATATTATTTTGCTTCATATAAAGATTCTTTTATGCGAGATATTTTAAAAAAATATGAAAATAAGATAAAATTATTAGCCGAAACGGAAAAAACAATATTGTTTACCAACTGAAATGTTAAATAAAATAAAAGAAATTATTGTAACAAAAACAGATAATTCTTACTTACAATTTATAAAATATTTTTTTGCAAGCGCAATAGCATTGGTTGCGGATGTTGCCGTTTTATATATTCTTACCGAATATGCACACTTATATTATTTGATTTCCGCAACAATATCCTTTTTGGTTGGAATAGCAATAACTTATATATGCAGTAAATTGTATATTTTTACTAAGACAAGTATAAAAAATAAAACGGCCGAATTTACGATTTTTCTCATAATAGGGGTTATAGGACTTGTTCTAAATAATGTTTTTTTATATGTTTTTACGGAATACTTGGGATTGTATTATATGTTATCAAAATGTTTGGTTATAGTAGTAACTTACTTGTGGAACTATTTTGCAAGAAAAAAATTTATTTTCAGTTAGTAATATAAAGAGGATAATATGTCAAAAACAGCAATAATCATCGGAGCAGGACCGGCAGGGCTTACAGCTGCTTACGAACTTCTTACAAAAACGGATATAAAACCTGTAATATTTGAAGCTACCGACGATATCGGCGGGATATCAAAAACATTTAATTATAAACAAAACAGAATGGATATGGGCGGACACAGGTTTTTTTCAAAGTCCGATACCGTTATGAAATGGTGGACGGATTTAATGCCGATACAAACTGTACCGTCGAAAGATGATATTTTGTTAACCAGAAAAATAGATTTGTCCAAATCCGATAAGGAACAAGATCCGAATAAGACAGACGATGTAATGCTTGTAAGAAACAGGCTTTCAAGAATATATTTTTTGAAAACTTTTTTTGATTATCCGGTATCTTTATCTTTTTCAACAATGAAAAATTTGGGAATTGTAAGAATAATAAAAATAGGGTTCAGTTATTCTTACAGTTTGTTGTTTAAAAGAGAAGAAAAGAATCTTGAAGATTTTATGATAAACAGATTCGGTAAAGAATTATATTTAACTTTTTTTAAAGATTATACACATAAAGTTTGGGGTGTGGAACCAAAAGATATTCCGGCAGATTGGGGAACTCAAAGAATAAAAGGGTTATCGATAGTAAAATTGTTGCAACAAGCAATAAAAAAAGTGTTTGGCGGAAATAAACAAGATTTAAAACAAAAAAATACAGAGACAAGTTTAATAGAAAAGTTTTTTTATCCTAAATATGGTCCCGGACATTTTTGGCAGTTGGTGGCAAAAAAAGTACAAGAGCTTGGCGGGAAAATAGAATTGAATAAAGAGATAGTTAAATTTGAAACGGAAAATAATGTGGTGAAGTCTGTTATTGATAGTTCCGGTAACAAATATGAAGCCGATTTCTTTTTCTCGAGTATGCCTGTCAGAAATTTAATAGACGGGTTTGATAATAAAAGTGACGATGTTAAAAGAGTTTCGGACGGATTAGGATACAGAAGTTTTATTACCGTAGGTCTTTTAGTAAAAGATATGATAATAAAAAATAATACTAAACTAAAAACATATAAAAACAGAGTTCCTGACGATTGGATATATATTCAAGAAAGAGAAGTAAAACTTGGAAGATTGCAGGTGTTTAACAATTGGAGTCCGTATTTGGTGAACGATTACGAAAACACGGTTTGGTTGGGTCTTGAATATTTTTGTGATGAAAATGACAATATGTGGAATATGAAAGATGAAGATTTTATAAATTTTGCAAAAAAAGAGTTGGCTAAAATAAAAATAATAAAAGAAGAAGATGTTTTGGACGGTTGTATAGTAAGAGTTCCCAAAGCTTATCCGGGATATTTCGGAACATATAAAGAGTTCGATGTAATTAAAAATTTTGTAAATAAATTCGAAAATTTATTTTTGGTGGGAAGAAACGGTATGCACAAATATAACAATATGGATCATTCGATGCTTACTGCGATAACAGCCGTTTCAAATATAATAAAAGGCATTAAAACAAAAGATAATATTTGGGCTGTAAATACCGAGCAAGAATATCATGAAAGTAAATAGATAAGGTTTAGAGATATGATAAAAAAGATTTATGATACGATAAAAAAGGCTGTATCTGTCATATTAAGAGAAGATATTTTTGGGTCTGCAGCCGAAATGTCGTATATGTTAACATTAAGTGTTTTTCCGTTACTTCTTTCTTTTATGGCGATATTTTCTATAGTTGGAAATACTGCATTTGTGAATGAAGCATTAAATACGCTTTCTCAATTTGCTCCTGCGGAGGTTATTGTTGTAATTCAAACTGTTTTAAAAGAAGTTACTTTGTTAAAAGGTTATTCGTTAGTTGCCATTATCGGTTTTTTAACAACACTTTATCTTGCTTCAAATTCAATATCTGTTATTATAAAATGTTTGAATCAGTCCGACAAAATTAAAGAGACAAGGGGTTTTATTCATACAAAAATTTTATCGATATGTATGGTTTTTGTTTATGTTATATTTTTGTTTTTCAGTGTTAATCTTATAATTTTCGGACAGACTATTTTAAACTTAATTTCAAAATATGTTCATATTATTCCTTTGGAAGTTTCTCAACTTATTTTGTTGTTAAGATGGCCGGTAACGTTTATTTTAATTTTTGTTTTGGCGGGAATAAATTATTATGTGTTGCCGGCAAAAAAAGTTAAAATAAAAGCGATAATTCCCGGTTCTGCTTTTTTTACCGTTTGTTGGTTGTTGGGTTCATGGTTGTTTTCAATATATATAAACAATTTCGGTTCATATAATAAAGTTTACGGTTCTATTGCCGCATTTGCAATATTGATGATTTGGTTATATTTTACTTCCATCATAATTTTGATAGGCGGTGAAATAAATAATTATGTTTCGGAAAGAGTATCATATTGACTATTCCCTTTTTTAGTGATAAAATAACACTTGTGGAGTTTATTTAAATTTTTTATGGAGGTATGTAAAATGAAATTAGGCGGCGGAGACATTAAGTTTGGCGGACCTATGATAGAAAAGTGCGGCGGTTCTGAATTATTGAAAAACGGTGGACCAAGCGTTGAAGCTATGAAAAACGGTGGAGCGACACCGAAATAATATTAAAAATTTGTTTTATAAATGAGTATCCCTCGGCTTTGCCGGGGGATATTTGTTTTAGGTATGGAATATGAAAATATTTAATTTTGTAAAAACACCGGACGGTAGCAGAAAATTATATTTTTTTAACAAAAAAATATTAAGCTATAAAGTTCCGTGCAAATATAGGAAGTTGTATAAAAGAAGATTTGACGATAATTTAACTCCCGAAGAAATAAAATATATTTTAGAAATTCAATTTGAATCTAGAATGGGGAAAAAATTGAATTTGTCCGATCCGCAAACATTCAACGAAAAACTGCAATGGCTGAAATTATATTATCGTAACGATTTATTGACAAAATGTGCTGATAAAGTTGAAGCAAGAGATTATATTAAAGAAGTTGTAGGCGAACAATATTTGGTGCCTGCTTTCGGAATTTATAACAGCTTTCGGGAAATTGATTTTGATAAATTACCGAGTCAGTTTATTTTAAAAGTTAATTGGGGATGTAAACAAAATTCTCTATGCAAAGATAAATCTAAATTTAACATAAAAAAGATAAGGAAAAAATTTACAACTTGGTTAAATCCGAAAAAAAATAATTATTACGGTTGTTTCGAATGGCAATATAAAAATATAAAACCTAAGATTCTTTGTGAACAATATCTTAATATAGTAAACGACGGTTTTTTAACAAATTACAGGTTTTTTTGTTTTAACGGTAAATTTAAAATTTTTTCCATTGTTTTGTTGAAAGACGGTAAACAATATGCAAATTTTTATGATACGGATTTGAACTTTTTACCTGTTAAACAAGCTTTTCCCAATAAAGAGGATTATGTTCCTAAAATAGCAAATTATAAAAAAATGGTAGAGTTGGCCGAAAAATTGGCAAAACCTTTTCCGCATGTCAGAGTTGATATGTATGAGACAAGTGATAAAAAAATTTATATTGGAGAATTAACTTTTACCAACTGGAACGGAACGGTACCTATAGAACCGGAAGAATATGACTATAAATTCGGACAATATTTGGATCTTCCGAAGATTTAAAATAAACTTGATATAAAAGGTATAAAATTATAAAATCTATGGAAACAAATTAAAAAAGGAGAGGAAGTAAAAGATGAAAAAAGTATTAGCTTTGTTGTTTTGTGCAGTATTGGTTAGTGCATGTACTACGCCGGGTAAAAAAACCGCAATCGGTGCGGGAGCAGGTGCAGCTCTCGGAGCAGCAGCAGGTGCAATAATTGCAAATAATACCGGCGGAAATTCTACTGAAGGTGCTATTTATGGAGCATTGGCAGGAGCAGCAGCAGGTGGTTTAATCGGTAACTACTACGATAAACAAGCAAAAGAGTTGGCAAAAATTGCAGATGTTAAGAAAACAGAAAACGGAATCGAAGTAACATTGAAAAATGATATTTTGTTCACAACAGGCAGTGCAGAATTGTCTGCAGCTGCAAAACAAACACTTACCGATTTGAACACTGTTTTGAAAAAGTATCCTGAAAATATAATTCAAGTTCAAGGTCATACGGATTCAACCGGAACACAAGCTTTCAACCAAACATTGTCTGAAAAAAGAGCAAAAGCAGTATATGATTATATATTGGCTAACGGATTACAAACATATGGTTTAACATATGTAGGTTTCGGTCCTAACCAACCAATCGCAACAAACGATACAGACGAAGGAAAAGCTAAAAACAGAAGAGTTGAATTGAAAATTACGGCAAATAAAGAATTGGTAGAAAAAAACAGAAAATAATTGTGTAATATAATTAAAAAGCAGAGAGAATTTTGTTCTCTCTGCTTTTTTTTGTAAAATAAACTAAAAAGTAGTCGGGATTAAAATGGAAAAAATCGCAAGTTTTACCGTTGATCATAATAAGTTGCAAAAAGGTATGTATATATCCAGAATAGACGGGGATATCGTTACCTATGATATAAGAATGAAAAAACCTAATAATAACGATTTCTTGTCTACCGGTCAAATGCATACATTTGAACATTTATTTGCCACTTATGCGAGGAACAGTGAAATTAAAGATAATGTTATATATGTAGGTCCTATGGGGTGCAGAACGGGATTTTATTTTCTTGTAAGAAACAATGTTCCTCATCAACAAGCACTTGATGTTGTAAGACAAACATTGGAATTTGTTAGAACGTTTGAAGGAACAATACCGGGCTCAACAAAAGTTGAATGCGGTAATTATTTGGATCACGATTTAAACGGAGCAAAAATTGTTGCCGTTGATATGATAAAAGTTTTAAAAGATTGGACAGCGGAGAAAATGGACTATGAATACCATATCTAAAATAGCGGTTATAGGTGCTATGGACTGCGAAATTTTTGCCATAAAAAAAGAACTGTTCGATTTGAAAGAAGAAAATTATGCCGATTTAAAAATATTTACCGGAACACTTAACGGTAAAATTGTTATATTGGCTCAAAGCGGTGTGGGCAAAGTAAATGCCGCACTTAACACGCAATATATAATAGATACATACAAACCTGACATTATTGTAAATACGGGTGTTGCGGGCGGTATTGCAGACGGACTTGATGTTGGGGATATTGTTATCGGAACATATCTTGTTCAACATGATTTTGATGTAACGGTGTTGGGATATGCAAAAGGATATATGTGTACCGGAGTAGAAAAAGACAAACCTACAAAATATTATTGTGATAAAGGATTGGTTGAAAAATTTCAATTTTGTTTGGAACAAAATATGTCAAAACAAAAAATTCATCTTGGAATAATTGCTTCAGGTGATAAATTTGTTTCCGATAAAGAAATAAAAAAAGAAATAAATGAATATTTCGGAGCTGTTGCCGTGGAAATGGAAGGTTGTGCCGTTGCACAAGTTGCAACAAGAAACAAAATTCCTTTTGTTGTTACAAGAGCAATTTCCGATTTGGCTGACGGAAAAACCGCAGAATATCAAAATGAGTTTGAAAAAAAAGTGTCTGAAGTTTCAACCGAAACAATAAAAATATTTTTAAAAAATTTGCAGTAAAATAAAAAAAATAATATCATATATGAAAATATGACTTTAATATACAAAATGAAAAACGGAGAATTGTAAAATGGATTTTAAAAAATACTGTAAAACTTATTTTACGGATATTATTTTTAAACAGTATTTTGAGTTTACCGGAAGAGAAGGCAGAAAGGTCTTTTGGTTGTTTGCATTGAATATGACTATTATAAATGTTATTTTGGGTTATATATCTGCAGGTTTTTTAAGTATGATACTTTCTATTCTTTTGTTTTTTCCTTCTTTAGGTTTGACGGTAAGAAGATTTCACGATATAAATTTTAGCGGTTGGTGGACATTGTTAGGTTTTATTCCCGTTATAGGAGCATTTTTTTTGGTAGTCTTTGCTTGTATTCCGGGAACCGATGGTGAAAATAAGTATGGTCCGGTTGTAGTTGATGCGGTTGCAAATAAAGTTGAAGAACCTGAGGTTGAAGATAAGAAGTAGTATTAATATAGTTTGTAAATAAAAAAAAGGAGCGTAAAATGAATTACGTAAAGACTTATTTTTTGGACATTATCACAAAACATTTCTTTGATTTTGGCGGAAAAGAAAACAGAAAAGTTTATTGGTTGTGGGTTTTAAATTGCTTTATTGTAAGTTTTATATTGGGACTTATTTCTTCAACAATAAGTTACATATTTTCTTTAGTTATTTTGTTACCTTCTTTGGGAATACTTGTAAGAAGATTAAGAGATGCAGGCTTTAGCCCTTGGTTGGCTTTGTTGTTGCTTATTCCTGTAGTAGGTTGGGTAGCTGTTGTTATACTTGCTTGTTTCCCAAGCAAATAATTATAATAAGTATAAAAAGTCGGACCGCCATTTCGGTATGGCGGTTCAACTTTTTTTAGAATATTAAAAAGTACTTGACAAAAAAAATTTTTTGTTGTAAAATCTTTACTAGTTCTTTAAGCAGTTTAATTTTTTTTATAAAAGGTTTAAGACAGCAAGGACCTGATAAAAAGGTTTAATATTTGTTTTACCTTGCCGAGACTGAGTGTAATAGTTTTTTTATTTGCTTCTCATTCTCGTGAGAAGTTTTTTTTATTTTAAAAAAATATATTTTTAGAATATAAGAGGAAAAGAAGATGCCAAACTTAAAAAATCAAGAAGCATTAAAAGATTTAACAGCAAAGTTTAAATCTATGAAAGGCATGATTATGACCGAATATCATGGTCTTTCGGTAGCACAAATTTCTGAATTGAGAAATCAATTAAGAAAGAGCGGTTGTGAATATTTAGTTGTAAAAAACACTTTAAGTAAAATAGCACTTAAAGAAATAGGTATGGAATCGGCAAATGAATATTTTGACGGGCCTACAGCTATAGTGGTTGAAGGTGATGATCCTGTATCTCCTGCAAAAATTCTTTCGGAATTTGCAAAAAAGAACGAAAAGTTGGTTATAAAAGCAGGTATATTGGACGGTAAGATAATAGCTTTAAACGAAATAAAAGCATTAGCTTCACTTCCTACAAAAGAAGTACTTATCGGCAAAATGCTCGGCAGCATGAATGCACCTATTTCAAATTTTGTCGGTGTGCTTAGTGCGGTTACAAGAAACTTTGTTTGCGTATTAAATGCAATTAAAGAACAAAAAGAAAAAGCAGCATAATTAATAGTTGTAAATTAAAAATAATTATAGTTAGTACTATAAAATAAAAAAATTAAAAAAAATAAATGGGGGAGTAGTAAAATGGCATTAACAAAAGATCAATTAATCGAAGAAATTTCAGCTATGTCTGTATTAGAGATGGCAGAATTAGTAAAGGCTTTGGAAGAAAAATTTGGTGTTTCTGCAGCAGCACCGGTAGCAGTAGCAGCAGCAGGTGCAGCAGCTCCGGCAGCAGCAGCTGGTGAAGAAAAATCCGAATTTAACGTTGTTTTATCAGCAGCAGGTGCAAACAAAATAGCTGTTATTAAAGTTGTTAGAGAAATAACAGGTTTAGGCTTGAAAGAAGCTAAAGATTTAGTTGACGGTGCACCGAAAACAGTTAAAGAAAATGTTGCTAAAGCAGATGCAGAAGAAATGAAGAAAAAATTAGCAGCAGCAGGTGCAACTGTAGAATTAAAGTAATTTAGTTTGCTATAAGTAAAACCAAAAAAAATATTGTAATTTTAATCTAAATACTTGACAAAAGATAATAATTAAGTATATAATAATTACTTAATTTTATCTTTTTGTCAAAATAAAATATAGTGGGTTTATAACTAATGAAACAAGTTAATTTTGGAAAAATAAAGTCACCAATTGATCCACCTTTACTACTTGGTATGCAAAAAAATTCTTTTGCAGATTTTTTGCAAAGGGATGTAGCTCCCGAGAAGAGAAAAGCTCAAGGTCTTGAGGGTGCATTCAGAGATGTATTCCCTATTAAAAATTCAGATGAAAGTTTGGAAGTGCAGTATGTTTCTTATTCTTTTGGCGAACCGAAATATTCCGTAACGGAATCGGTTGCAAGAGATGAGACCTATTCTGCACCTTTAAAAATCAAATTAAGATTAGTTTCAAAAAAAGAAGACGGAAAAGAAAGAGAAATTTCCGAACAGGAAGTTTATTTCGGAGATATTCCTTTAATGACTGATACCGCAACATTTGTTATAAACGGTGCGGAAAGAGTTGTTGTAAGTCAGATACATCGTTCTCCCGGAGTAATATTCGAGGAAGACGAAGAAAAGAAGGTTACCATATTCGGTAAACCTTTATATTTTGCAAGAATAATACCTTACAGAGGAGCATGGGTTGAATTTGAATTCGATCAAAATGGTCTTTTGTATGTCAGAATAGATAGAAAAAGAAAAATTTTGGCAACTACACTTTTAAGAGCAATAGGCTTTGAAAGTGACAGTGATATATTAAATCTTTTCAAAGAAACAAAGGAAGTTTCTTTGGATTTGGCTCCGTCGGCACTAGCAAACGAATGTTTAGCTGATGATATTTATGATACGGCAACCGGCGAAGTTTTATTTGATGCCGGAAAAGAATTGACCGAATCGGTTATTGAAAAAATGAAAGCAAAAGGATTAAAAACAGTAACCGTTTTGAAAGATGCCACAATTCTTTTAACATTGAAAAAAGATTCCATTAAAACACAGAAAGAAGCTGTAAATCATATTTATAAAGTGTTAAAAACACAAGAATTCATCGTTCAAGAAAGAGCACAAGGTTTCTTGGATGAATTGTTGTTTAAGTCCGTTAGAAGATACGATTTTACAACAATCGGAAGATATAAAATTCTTAAAAAATTAGCTCCTATATACGATTTTTATAAGAGAAAAACCGAAGGATATCCCAAAGAAATCAGATTGGGAATTCCGGCGGAAGGAAAAAGAACTGTTGCAAGAGAAGATATTGTTGCAACAATAAAGTATCTTTTGATGATATATAACGGTGAAACCGAATTTGTTGAAAACGGAAAGAAAATAAAGTTAGGTTTGGATGATATAGATCATTTAGGTAACAGAAGAGTAAGATCCGTAGGTGAATTACTTGAAAACCAAGTAAGAATAGGTCTTGTTCAAATGGCAAGACTTACAAAAGAGTATATGAACAGCCAGGATAAAGCTACTATTACACCGAGATCTTTAATGAACATAACTCCTTTTGTTGCACAAATAAGAAAGTTCTTCGGTACATCGCAACTTTCTCAATTTATGGATCAAATCAATCCGTTATCGGAACTTACACATAAGAGAAGACTTTCGGCATTAGGTCCGGGAGGTCTTAACAGAAAAAGAGCAGGATTCGAAGTTAGAGATGTTCACTATACACATTACGGTCGTGTATGTCCTATCGAAACTCCGGAAGGTCCGAACATCGGTCTTATAACTTCTTTGTCTGCTTATGCGAGAGTTAATAAATACGGTTTGATAGAAACTCCGTATAAAAAAGTGGAAAACGGTAAAACTACCGATAAAATAGAATACATGACAGCAGATGAAGAAGATGATTTGTTTGTAGCACAGGCAAATACACCTATCGATGATAAAGGTAATTTCCTTATAGATTCCGTTCAGGGAAGACATTTGAACGACTTCTTGTTTAAAACTCCCGAAAAAGTTGATTATATGGATATTTCACCTATGCAGGTTGTATCTGTTTCCGCAGGTCTTATTCCTTTCTTGGAACACGATGATGCAAACAGAGCTTTGATGGGTTGTAACATGCAAAGACAGGGGGTTCCTTTACTTGTTACGGAGCAACCTTTGGTTTGTACCGGTGTAGAAGATAAAGTGGCAAAAGATTCCGGTGTATGTGTAGTTTCAAAAATCGACGGTGAAGTAGTATCTGTTTCGGCAGATGAAATTATAATTTGGAACGAGAAATCCGGTGTTGAAGTTCATACATTAAACAAATATTTAAGATCCAACCAAGATACATGTATTAACCATATTCCTATAGTAAAAGTAGGAGATAAGGTTAAAAAAGGTGAGATAATAGCCGACGGACAAGCAACCAAGAACGGTCAATTGTCTTTGGGACAAAACCTTTTAATAGCTTTTATGCCTTGGGACGGATACAATTTCGAAGATGCTATTTTGTTATCCGAGAAATTGGTTCAAGATGACAGATTTACATCTATTCATATAAGAGAATTGGAAACCGAAGCAAGAGAAACAAAAGGAAGACCCGAAGAAATAACAAAGGATATTCCTAATGTTGGTGCCGAAGATTTGTTAAACCTTGATGAAAACGGTGTAATAAGAGTAGGTGCAACTGTTCAAAGAGGAGATATTCTTGTTGGTAAAACAGCTCCTAAAGGTGAACAACAAACTACTCCGGAAGAAAGACTTTTAAGAGTTTTGTTCGGTAAAAAAGCAGAAGATGTTCAAGATGTTTCTTTAAGAGTTGATCCGGGTATTTCCGGTAAAGTTTTGGCTGTAAGAACTTTTGTAAGAAGGGAAAAGCTTTCCGAAAAAGAAGCCAAAAAAAGACAGGAAGAAATAACATCCACATATAAGGCTGCAAAGTCTAAATTGGATAAAGAACAAAAAGAACTTTTGGCTAATGCAAAGAAATCCGAAAAAGCTAAAATAGAAGATTTATATAAAGCTAAAGAAGCTATACTTAAACAAAATTATGAAAAAGAAAAAGAAATGTTCAAAAAAGGTGACGAGTTACCTGTTTCGGTAAATAAGATTGTTAAAGTATATATAGCTGCAAAATTAAAAGTTCAAGTTGGAGATAAACTTGCAGGAAGACACGGAAACAAAGGTATTGTTTCAAGAATACTTCCCGTTGAAGATATGCCAAGACTACCCGACGGAACACCTGTAGATTGTGTTCTTTCTCCTCTTGCTATTCCTTCTCGTATGAATGTGGGACAGCTTTTGGAATCGATGTTGGGTTGGGCAGGTAAAGTATTAAATACACAAATGGTAACTCCTGTATTTGACGGTGCCAGCGAAGAGCAAGTTAAAGAGCAAATAAGAAAAGCTAAAGATTTGTTGGTATCACAAAAAACCGAAGAGTTTAAACAAAGAGGTTTTAAAGGTAAAGAATTGGAAGATGCTATAGAAGATTATAAACTTCATTATTTACCTACCGATGATTGCCAGATTACATTGTATGACGGCAGAACGGGTGAACCTTTCATGGAAAAGATTACCATCGGTGTAATGTATATGTTAAAACTTAACCATTTGGTTGAAGATAAAATGCACGCAAGATCAACCGGTCCTTATTCTCTTATCACAAGACAGCCGTTGGGCGGTAAAGCACAATTCGGAGGTCAGAGATTCGGAGAAATGGAAGTTTGGGCAATACAGGCTTATGGTGCAGCCTATGTATTGCAGGAATTTTTAACAGTTAAATCCGATGATGTTGACGGTAGAGTTAAAATGTATGACTCTATAATCAAAGGTGAGGCAATATCCGAACCGGGTATTCCGGAATCTTTCAAAGTTCTTATAAACGAACTTAGAGCATTGGGATTAAATGTTGATTTGTTAAAAAAAGGTGCAGAAAACAACAGTAAAGAAGACTAAATAAAATACGGAAGGGCAACTATAAATGAGTATAAAAAATTTAAAAAATTCAAAGAAAAAGCCGCAAAATCTTAACTTCACGGATTTTGATGAAGTAAAATTGACAGTTGCAAGTCCTGAGGATATAAGATCTTGGTCTTACGGTGAAGTAAAAAAACCGGAAACCATAAATTACAGAACATTTAAACCGGAAAGAGACGGTTTGTTCTGCGATTGTATATTCGGGCCTACAAAAGATTGGGAATGTCATTGCGGAAAATATAAATACATAAAACATAAAGGTATTATCTGCGACAGATGCGGAGTTGAAGTTACCGAGTCTAAAGTAAGAAGAGAAAGATTCGGTCACATAGATTTAGCGGTTCCCGTTGCACATCCTTGGTTCTTAAAGAAACCTCCTTCAAGAATAGGTATTTTGTTGAATATGAAAATATCCGACTTGGAAAAGGTTATTTATTATACAAAGTATGTTGTAACAAACACATTGAAAGATGCTTCAGGTATAGTGCCCATTCTTCATAAAGGTTCTTTATTGAAAGAAGAAGAATATAATTTGTTCCAATACGGAATGAAAAGTGCTGTTGTTAGAGATGAGTTGAAAAATGTTTTTGACGGTATAGTTGCCGAAGAAATCGAACTTGACAGTGATGAAAAAGTTTTGAAAAAACAACTCGACAGACTTATCAAAACAATGGCAGACTACAGCGGAGAAAAGAAAGCCGATGTTATAAAGAAAATAGCTGAAAATATTGCTAACGGTGCAAAATATTATAAATGTTATTTTAAGCCTCACTCAATATATTTTTATGATGTTGAAGGTTCACAAAAATCCGAATTGAAAAAGATTCTTGCTTCAGCTTTCGAGAAAAATTCGGATGTTTCAATATCCGAACCGGATAAAAAAATAAGAATAGAGTTTTTCGATAACGAAAAAGAAAAAGTATTTTTGGAACTTAGAAAAAATGCAGAAGGTTTAAAACCTTTTGAAGGTAAATTGAAAGTTGAAATTTTCAGAATGGAAATGCCGATACTCAAAACATTTTCAAAACCTGAAACGCCTATATTGTTGGAAGATACCGATGTTAAGAAATTTCAAACCGGGTTCGGTGATGATTTAAAAGTTGATATCGGAGCTTCGGCAATAAGAAAATTATTGGAAGAAATAAATCTTGAAGAAGAACAAAAACAAATTCAAAAAGAAATTGCCGGCTGTTCTTCGGATATGGAAAGATCAAGACTTATCAGAAAACTCAGAGTTGTAGAAGGATTCAAAAATTCCAACACAAGACCTGAGTGGATGATACTTACTGTTCTTCCTGTTATTCCGCCTGATTTAAGACCTTTGGTAGCTTTGGAAGGCGGAAGATTTGCGGCTTCGGATTTAAACGATTTATACAGAAGAATTATTAACAGAAATAACAGATTAAGACATATAGAACAATTAAAAGCTCCTACAGTGATGATAAACAACGAAAAGAGATTGTTACAGGAAGCGGTAGATGCTTTAATAGATAACGATTCCATGGCAAGACCTGTTACCGGTGCCGGCAACAGAGTATTAAAATCTTTGTCGGATACATTAAAAGGTAAACAAGGAAGATTCAGACAGAACTTGTTGGGAAAAAGAGTTGATTATTCGGGAAGAAGTGTTATCGTTGTAGGACCTTCTTTGAAACTTAATCAATGCGGTATTCCTAAAGAAATGGCATTGGAATTGTTCAAACCTTTTATTATAAGAGAACTTATTAACCAGGAAGGTGCAACATTAAAATCCGCAAGAAGAATTCTTGAAAGAGGAGATGTAAGAGTTTGGGGAATATTGGAAAAAGTAACAAAGAATCATCCGGTATTGTTAAACAGAGCTCCTACACTTCACAGACTTGGTATTCAAGCTTTTGAACCTATATTGGTTGAAGGTAAATCAATACAATTACATCCTTTAACATGTACGGCATTCAACGCTGATTTCGACGGAGACCAGATGGCAGTGCATGTTCCTATATCTATAGAAGCACAACTTGAAGCAAAAATGTTGATGATGACAACAAAGAACATATTGTCACCTTCATCAGGTAAACCTATAACCGTTCCGGGACAGGATATCGTTTTGGGAAGTTGCTTCATAACAAAAGAGAAAAAAGGTGTATTGGGTGAAGGAAGTATATTCTCAAGCGTAGATGAAGTTATAAGTGCATACCAACAAAAAGAAGTAGATTTGCAGGCAAGAATAAAGGTTGCGGGAATAACAACATTAAGAGATCCTAACCTTAAAGACAGTGAACAAAAAGATTTATCAAAATGGAAAAATGATGATAAGAAAGGAATAATTAACTATACAACTGTAGGTAGAGTTATATTTAATGAACATTTACCTAAAAACGATGACGGTTCTTATGCATTGGGATATAAAAACAAATCGTTCGGTAAGAAAGATTTGGTAGCGATTATTGATGAATGCTTTAAGAAACTCGGTCAATATAAGACGGTTGTATTGTTGGATGAAATTAAGAGCTTAGGTTACAAATATGCAACTTTGGCAGGTGTGTCGATTTCTATAGACGCAATGAATGTTCCGCCTGAAAAAGACAAGATGGTTTCCGAAGCTAAAAAACAAGTTAAAGCAATTGAAAAACAAGCAAAATTAGGTTTGATAACCGAAAGTGAAAGATACAACAAAATCATTGATATTTGGACAAAGGTTACAGACGGTGTTGCGGATATCATGTTTGATGAAATGAAAAAGACAGAAAATGAGCCTTACGAACCTAACAAAAACAGATTTAATTCAGTTTATATGATGGCGGATTCCGGCGCCAGAGGTTCAAGACAACAGGTAAGACAGCTCGCAGGTATGAGAGGTCTTATGGCAAAACCTCAAAAGAAACTCTCCGGAGGTGTAGGTGAAATTATCGAAACACCTATTATCGCAAACTTCAGAGAAGGTCTTTCAATTTTGGAATACTTTATTTCTACTCACGGTGGTAGAAAAGGTCTTTCCGATACAGCATTGAAAACCGCAGAAGCAGGATACATGACAAGAAAACTTGTTGATGTATCTCACGATGTAGTTGTAACGGAACACGATTGCGGAACTCCTAACGGAGTGTTTATTGGAGATTTGAAATCGGGTGAAGAAACAATCGAAAAGATAGATGAGAGAATTGTAGGTAGAGTTGCACTCGACAATGTTGTTGGTATTATTCAACACGGTGATGATATACAAGAAGAGCTTATTGTAAAAAGAGGAGAACTTATAACTCTTGAACAAGCAAAGAAGCTTATGGAAGCGGGTATCGATAAAATCGGTATCAGAAGTGTGTTAACTTGCGAAGCTGAACACGGAGTTTGTGCAAAATGTTACGGTTTAAGCCCTGCAACAGGCAAACTTGCCGAAGTCGGTGAAGCGGTAGGTGTTGTTGCCGCACAATCAATCGGTGAGCCGGGTACGCAGCTTACATTGAGAACATTCCACATCGGTGGTGCCGCAAGTACGGTTACACAAAAATCCGAAATATATGCGGAAAAAGACGGAACTGTGGATTTTTATAATTTGAAATGTATTAAAAACAGAGACGGCGAAACATTGGTTGTCAGCAGAAATACGGAACTTGTATTTACGGAAACATCTCCTAGAAGAAGACAAGTTCACAAGATTCCTTACGGTGCCGTAATATATGTTAAAGACGGTCAGGATGTTACATTAAAAGAAGATCCCGCAACAAAAACAAAGAAACATATTTTACTTGCAAAATGGGATCCTCATTCAAAATCAATTATTTCGGAATATGAAGGTAAATTGAAATATGTTGATATAAAAGACGGTGTTACATTACAGAAAGAAAAATCAAAAATTACCGGTCAGATTGAAAGAGTAATTATTGAAGACAGAACAAGAAAACACAGACCTAAATTTGTTATTGAAAACGGCGGTAAAACAGTAGTTGAATATCCGTTACCTGTAGATACAACTCTTATGGTAAAAAGCGGTGACGAAATTAAGGTCGGCGATATATTAGCCAAAATGCCTCAGGAAGCAACAAAGGTTAAAGATATTACCGGAGGTCTTCCGAGAGTATCTGAATTGTTCGAAGGAAGAAAACCTAAGAACGTTGCAGTTGTTTCCGAAATTGACGGTATAGTTAAGTTCGGTGAAGCAACAAAGAAAGGCGCATTGAAAGTTAAAGTTGTTGATCCTGAAACAAAGATAGAAAAAGAATATGTTATTCCGTTAGGAAGACATTTGGTTGTATACGAAGGAGATAAAGTAGAAGCCGGAGAAGCTCTTTCCGACGGTGCAGTAAATCCGCACGATATTCTTAAAGTTAAAGGTCCTAAAGTTGTTCAGGAATATCTTGTAAACGAAATACAGCAGGTTTACAGATTGCAGGGTGTATCGATTAACGATAAACATATAGAAGTTGTTGTAAGACAAATGTTGTCCAATGTAAGAATCACCGAAGAAGGTTCAAGTAAGTTCCTTAAAGGTGAAATTATATCAAGATATAAATATGAAAATGAAAGAAAGAAATTAAAAGCAGAAGGAAAAACATTACCTAAGGCTCAACCGGTATTGTTAGGTATAACAAAAGCCGCACTTTCATCGGATTCGTTTATATCGGCAGCAAGCTTCCAGGAAACGACAAGAGTATTAACGGAAGCTGCAGTATCCGGACAAATAGATGTTCTTAGAGGATTAAAAGAAAATGTTGCTATAGGTCATTTAATACCTGCTGGTACAGGACTTAAAGCACAAGAAGATAAATAAAAAATAATTTTAAAGAAATTATAAATTAAATTAGAGGGAAGGGAAGAATGCCAACAGTTAATCAGTTAATTTCAGGCGGAAGAAAACAAGTTATACAAAAAACGAAATCTCCTGCATTGAAAAGTTGTCCACAAAGAAGAGGAGTTTGTACAAGAGTTTATACAACAACTCCTAAAAAACCTAATTCAGCTTTGAGAAAGGTAGCCAGAGTAAAATTGACATCAGGTTATGAAGTTACTTCATATATACCGGGTGTAGGTCATAACTTACAGGAACATTCAATTGTTCTTATAAGAGGCGGAAGAGTAAAAGATTTGCCTGGTGTTAGATACCATATCATCAGAGGAGCATTAGATGCTACCGGAGTAGATGGTAGAAAACAATCAAGAAGCAAATATGGTGCAAAAAGAGCAAAAGCAGCAAAGAAATAATATAAAAGTATATAAGTAAAAAGAGGATAATCAAATATGCCAAGAAAAGCATTAAAACCAAGAGAAAAAAGAGGAATGCCGAAAGGTGATTCCGTTTATAATTCAGTATTATTAGCAAGATTTATAAATAAGTTAGACCACAGAGGAAAAAAGAGTTTAGCTGAAAAAATAATTTATAAAGCATTTGAAATAATGAAAGAAAAAACCGGTGAAGAACCGTTGGAAGTATTCAACAGAGCTATTGAAAATGCAAGACCGTTATTGGAAGTTAGACCAAGAAGAGTCGGCGGAGCAACATATCAGGTTCCTATGGAAGTTCCTATGATAAGATCAACCACTCTTGCTATGGATTGGATAATGGAAGCAGCAAGAAATAAAACAGGCAGACCTATGTGTGAAAAACTTGCACAGGAATTTATGGATGCAAGTAAAAAAGAAGGTTCTGTTATGAAAAAAAGAGAAGATACACATAAAATGGCAGAAGCTAATAAAGCTTTCGCCCATTACAAATGGTAATCTAAACCGAAAATTTCGGGTTACAATTTTTAAACACAAGAGCTTATGTACTAATTTCGTACACATCGCTCTTGTGTTTTTTTTTATTTCACCTTGAACTTTTTGGTTTATTCTTTGCCTCCATACATCCATACCTCCATCCTTCTACAAGGCAAATTTGTTTACAATTTTTTCACAAGTTATTATTGAAAAATCAATATGTATAGACTATAATATAAAGTATGAAAGTGTCTTTTATGAAGCAATGTATATCATTGTTTATATTTTTATTTGTTTTTGCAAATTGTTTAGCTGTTCCTTTTTCTAAAGGTATAGCGGATAATTTTGTAAAAGGTTCGTCATTGGAACAAATTTTATTTGCCGTTCAAACACCGTCGGATATTTTGTCATCGATGATGCAAACGGATAAAACATCACAACAAAATAAAGAAAACAAAAAACAAAAAGATACAAATTTATTTTATGAATATTTGTTACCTGTAGAAATAACTCTTCCTGCCGTGTCAAGTATAAGTAGTATGTTAACATCAAATATTAGTATATATGCGACGGAAAATTTTGTTTCGGATGTTGAATATCCGATAAAAATACCGTTCTTGGATTTTATCTTTCTGTTATTAATATTAAAAGTAATATTTACTATGTTAAAAAGATCTATATCGATAAATTATAATAAAATTAATATAGATAGGGCTTGTATTGTGTAGTAAAACAATGCAAGCTTTTTTTATTGGAAAAATGGAAAAAATTTTTAACAAAATTAAAAAATCAATAGCGGTTTTAACGGCAACAAGTTTGCTTATTTCTTTTGTTGTGGGACCGACTGCGGCAAGTGCCATAAATAATGAACAAACCGCAAAACAATATAACCAAATTTTTAAAGAATTTATTTTGCCGTATAGTTACGGTAAAATAACGAAATCACATTTCGCCGGAACAGACAGAGTAATAATCAATATACAAGATTTGCACTGCCATCCTAAAGTTCAAAAAAATATAGCTAATATTATAGAAACTTTCGATAAAAAGTATGGAATAAACAATATATATTTGGAAGGTGCTTACGGAGATGTAAGTACACAATGGATTGTTGATAAAATAAGTAAAGATAAATCCTTATTGGAAAAAATGATGGATACCGGAAGATTGACCGGAGCCGAATATTATAGTGCATTGAGCGGAAAAACGGAAATAATTAAAGGGTTGGAAGAAAAAGAACCTTATTTGGATAATATAGTAAGATTAGGCAGTATTTTAAATAATCAGGAAAAAATAGATTTAATATTAAAAGCGCTGGATGAATCCGTAAACGAATTAAAGAAAAAATATTATTCGAAAAGACAGTATAAAATAGAACATTTGTTTAAAGAATATAAAGACGGCAAAATAAATTCTCAAAAATATTATACATTGTTATCGAAACATATAGATAAGTTGGGAATTGATTTAACAAAATATGAAAACACTCTTATATATGTAACTCTGTTAAATTCACAAAAAGATTTGAACTATAAGCAAATAACAAAAGAATTACAAAGTTTAATTGCCGTATTAAAACAACAATTACCATACAATGCTTATAAATCATTGTTGGAAAATACATCAAACTTTCAAGAAGTTGAAAAATTATATTCTTATATAATTCAGTTGGATAAAGTTTATAACTTGGATATCTCTTTAAAATTTACGGAGTTGGATAAATATTTTAAATACATAGAATTAAGCAAAAAAATTAATCCTGTGGAATTAGTAAAAGAAGATGAATTTTTATCACAAGAAATAAATACAAGATTTTCTCAAACACCTGCCCAAAAAGATGTAGTATTTTTGGTTCATTTCGGCAGATATTTAAGAGATTATGTAACCACCAAAATAACGTTGGAAGATTATAAGTACTATAAAGAAAATATAGAACAATACAGAAAAATATATAACAAATATGTAGATAACAGAGTATTGAGTTTGTTGGATGAGTATATTTCTCAAATAGACAAATTTTATGAAATAAATATGGATAGAAACCTTTATTTCACAAGAAATATGTTTGAAAACAACGAACAATTTTTAAAAATAGAAGATGTTAAACAAGCTGTTGATGATATAAATAAAATAATAAGTAATATGGATGAAGTAAAAAAAGTTGATGTTGTTGTTACCGGAGGTTTTCATTCTCAAACGGTAACGAAATTATTGGAACAACAAAATGTAAGTTATATTGTTATAACTCCGAATGTTACCGACGGAATAAAGTTGGCTGAAGAAACGTATTACGAATTGGCAAAAGAACAAAGTAAAATTTCTTTTCAAACAATAGCACCGGTTATAGCTTCATTGTCGCCTCAACTGCAAGCTGTTTTATTAAGTAAGATAGAAAGTAAAAATACTGAAAAGATAGAACAAATAATGAAAATGGATGAAGCCGAAAGAGCACAAACAATTGCGGATTTGGCTGCTGCGAAATTGTTGGAAAGTGACGATTTGGGTAACCTAAAAGAAACACTTAATGAAATCGTTAAAAATCTGGTAGATGAATATCATAAAGAAAAAGTAACACCTGAACTTGTATCAAAAATAAAAAATTTACAAAGATTACTTAAAGACAAAGAAAAATTGCAAACAGTAATAGATTTATTGAATGAAGGTACTGCAAAACAAGCAGTAATGGTTGTAAGTGAAATATATGATGAACTTTACGGGCAACTTTTTGGCGTTTTTGTGTCTTTGGCTGACAAAGAAAGGTTAGCACCGTCGGAAAGAAAAGATTTTGATATAGATAACGGCATTGAAAAATATAGTGAAGATGAGGAGTACTACGAATATGATTATTATGATGAATTGGAACTTTGGTTTTCCGATGATGAGATTATAGAATTAAGCAGAAAAATTATTACGGAAGGCCAATATACTAAAGATATTGAAGATTTTATATGGTATTTGGGCAAACATAATATGGCCGATTACGAATTGTTAAATAAGATTCTTGCGGAATTGAAATCTATAAAAAACAGTGAGATAAAAAAAGAATATTGCGGTGTTCTTTATGCTTTGATAGACAAAGATAAGAATAAAAGTGATGAAGAAAAAGCTTTAAAAACAAAAGAAAAAATAATGGCTTTTTTTGAAAAGCCTAAACTTGTACAATTAAAAATTTGTGAAATTTTTTCAATTATTAATATTGATTATAATGATTTCATAAAAGAAGATTTCTTTGATGCATTGTTGGATGTTATTAATAAGAAAGGATATGAAGACAGAGATTTTGAATTACTGTTTGAAATTATAGGGGAATCAAGATTTATTGCCGAACTTGGCAGAGAAAATTTATACGATTTCTTTAATTTAAGTATTGAAAAAAGAAGATTAGTATATAATTTTTATAAAAATTCGGAAAATAATCCGGATATTAATATTAATCAATTATCTTTAAATTTTATACTGTTCGCTTTAAATAAATATAATTTAAACGATGAACAATTTAATTATATAATGAATTTAATTTGCTCTGTCGATTTAAGTAACGATAATACGGGAAAAGAGTATATCGGAAAATTAAAAGAAAAAGAAATTAATTTGTTGGTTCTTGAACAATTTAAGTATATAAACGAACATAACAGGTATATAGTAGATTTGCTTTTCAGCGATATCGATAAAAAACATATTAAAATTATTATTTCCCAACTTCAAGATATAATAAATTTGTTTAACGACTTACAAGAATACCAAATAGACACTTTGGAAACGGAAAATAGGGGCTTGGCCCTGTCGATATTATCCAATTATACATTTAGAGAATATTGCAAACAAAACAATATTACCGATATTGTAAAACAATATCAATTGGCTATTCGTGTTTCAAGAAGGATGTATGCAATAACGGGAGAAAAGATTTTTTCGTTATCGAGCATTAAAACGGATAATATAATAAAAGAAACCTTAACTTATTATGAAAACATAAATAAAATAATTTCTCTTCTTGATTTATTCACGGATAAAACCGCGGTATTTTCTTTGCATAACAGTGAAAGAAATAATTTGGATAAAGGTTTCAGGTTTACATCTACGGGAATAAAAGAACTTTTTAAAAGATTGGAAATAAAACCTGAAGTTTTTGAAACAATAGAAATTTCTTTTTTAGACAAGATATCGGATTTTATAAATGCAACAGAACAAGATGAAATAAATAAACAGACTTTATTGAATTTTGTTAACAATCTTGACGGCAGTATAGTATTAAAAAAAGATATGTTAGATTATATATCGAAACAAAAAAATAATATGCTGTCCAAAAGAACACTTAACAGATATATCGGCAGATTAAAAACTACGGAACCGCTTGTAGAGGCAAATCGTTTCTTAAAGTTTATAGAACATTTCAACGATTACGGACAGGAAAAAGGTGTGTTTATTTTTGACGGACACGGTTTAGACGATAGATTTTTTTACTCGGACAATGCAGCTGTTTCGGTTGAACGAATATCGCAAGCATTAATAAATGCACATAAGAACGGTGTCAATTTAGAAAACTTAACATTAATGTTTTCAAGTTGTCATTCTTATAAATTTTCCGATAATATTATTAACACATTGATGGAACACGGAATTACCGAATTTCCTCAAATAATTACCGATGCCGGAAAAGAAACGGTTTATGCTTACACAAAAACATTCGATGCGGATGGAAAACAAATTAAAACTTCAAACTTGTTTTATTCATTGTTTAAATTTTTGGAATCAAAAACTTCCGAAGAATTACAACAAATGAAAGGTCGTTTATCTTTTAAAGATGTTGCCGATGCACCGAGATATTTGTCTAATAATACAATACTTGTAACAAATCGGGAAATAGATAATTTAAATCGAGAATTGGAACAAACGATTCGCGGTATAATAGGAGAAGAACTTGAAGTTGAAGATATGTCTTCCGTTAGAGCAAAAGGTAAATATAGTGCTTATGCGGAAATGATGCTTCCCGTTACAAAACAAATTTTGGATTTTATCGGAAATCTCAGAATAGTAAAAAGAATATATAAAAATAATGCGGGAGAAAATTTTAAATTTACAAGAATAGGTGTAATACTGGGTGCGGTTATAGAAGTAATTCCGTTTTTTATGCCGACTTTTATAAATGCTCATGGTTTTGACCCTTCCGTAAAAGCCGGAATGATAGCTGTTGTATGGGGAGTTAGGGCATTAACTATCGGTATAGGAATTGCTACGGGGTCTGCCCCGATAGCGGTACTTTCCAATATAATTTTACATTCCGTTTGGAACAGATTTGTAATATCAATAGGGAGAAAAGATCTCCTTTTACAAACCTCAAAACCCGAAGAAATAACAATTCCCGAACAAGAATCAAAAGAAGAAAAAGGAAGAGATTTGTCACAGGAAGAAACAGCCGGATATGAACAACATTTGCAAAAGACTATTTTGCAAAATGATATTCAATATCAATATCAACCAAATCCGGAATTAAAGAAAAATATAGAAGAAATATTCGGCAATTTGCTTGATGCAATGGTTGCACAAGGAAAAATTACCGAAACACAAAGGCAACAATACGGAATTCACTATTATTACTCTCCCGTAGCAAATGCGTATACCGTAATAAACAGTAAGGATGTATTCATATTCAGTGAGTTGTTATATGAATTATCGGAACAAATGCATAGAGAAGGTAAAGAACTTACAAAAGATCATATAGCAGCAATACTTGCACATGAATTACAGCATACAACTCAGGAAAATAAAGTTTATACCGGTTATAGAACTGTTCAAGGTGATAACAAAAGAAAAGAATATGATGCGGACAGAGAATCTATTTTTATATTGGAACAGGCAGGATATAACCCGAGAGCTGTTGAAGAAATGATGAATGCACTTATTTCTCTTTCGCGAACAAATGCATTAGCGGCATTTTTTGATGCACATCCCAATACCGAAGACAGATTAAAAGAAATATCTGAAATTTTAGAAGATCCGTCTTTGGTGTTTTTATCTATGACAATGCCGCAACAACCTCTTAATATTTCTTCTATGCAACAATACGGGCAAGATTTTAAAAAATATTTGGATGCAAATTTTGATAAAGGCTCAAGTTACAGTTATTCTCTTAAAGGAGACCAATTGCAGAAAATTTTTGATGAAACCGATTTCTTTGAACAAATGAGTATATTTGATATGAGTAAAGATATAGATTTTTATAATAGTTCTACAAAAGATTTCATATTCAATAATATTTTAAACGGTAATTACAAATTTTTTACAAAAGGCGAAAACGATTTTATAAGAAATTGCGGCATTGAAGAAAAAGAATTTATTTATCATCTTTTGTTTGTTTCTTTAAAGAACAGCGATATTATTAAAAATTTGAAAGATAAACAAAAAACAAATTTATTTGATTTTTGTATCAATGTGTTTGAGTTTGAAAAAATAAAATATCCGGATATTCTTTTTGATATGGTGGCGACAATGAATCCTACTCAAGCCACTTTAAAGGCTTTTCTTGATTTTAGAAAAAATAATGGCATAACAATATCTTTTTACACGGAAGAAAATGCCTATTTCTATTTGACGAATTATAAGTACTTAACCAGAAGTGAAATATCCTCTTTGTTGGAAAAATTGATTCCATACAATGACGATTTTTTTAGATTGGATAATGATGATTGGAATGACTATAACCTTTCTGCGATATTTGAAAGTTTTAGCCAAGAACAGAAAAACGAAAGTCTTAAAATAATATTGGAAATTTTGAAAGAAAATAAAGATTTGCCTTTTATGGGAAAAGATCCTATTGGTTTTATTAATGTTGTTTTGAACAGCGATGTGTTAACAAAACAAGAAAAATTTGAATATCTTTTAAAACTTTCAAAATGTATAGAAAAGTATAAGCCGTTAGTGTGTTATCAATCACTGAATTTGTTTGATGACTTAAATTCCGATAAGACTGATTTTGAAAAATTGGTACATCTGTTTGAAGTTTTGAATGCTTTGGAAAACAGCTATTATCTTACCGATATTTATTCTTATTTCGAATTGATAGACAGGTATAATGTTTCCGAACATGATTTTGATGCCGAAGAATTAAAGAATTTTGCTTTTACGATAAAGAATTTTACCGTAAAATTTGATATCTTTTTCTTAGGGTATTTTCTAAAGTTAAAAAATCCGGAAGTTAAATTTTATTTTTCCAAACCATATGATATTTATGATAAAAAATATTCCGACGGCGTATGTTTATATCCGGGAATGGATGTAGAAAAAATAGACAGAAAATTGTTGGAAAATATAACATTGGATGACCTTATCGAATTCCAAAATTTTATGATGGACAACCATTATTATTGCCAAAGTGTATCTTTGTTGGCTAATTTCGTGGCAGATAATATTTTAAATTTGAAAGCTACGGAAAAAATCAAAATAAAAAAACTTTTAACATTGCTTCCGAAAGGTAAGAACAATATTTCTATAACGGGAAATGTGTCGGCGATACCTTATGAACATTTAAAAAATCTTGTAGATATGCAGATTTTTTATAAGGATACGGATGAACAAAGCAGAGAGGTTCCCAAATCGGAAACAGAAACAAGTTTTATTGCTTTTTATGTCCCGCTCTTGGAATTTAGAACATTTAACCCGGACTATTTCGCAGTTTCATTCGAACAAATGATTGAAGATATAAAAAAACAATTTGATGCATATGACTATTTGAAAGAACTCACGGAAGCGGAAGAAAAAGGAGAAGAACCGGAAATTTATTATTCGGAAGGTGCGGGAGATATCGGAAATCCGGATGTTCCGGAGCAACGAATAAGAAATATGGAAATAGAAAAAGCTTGGCTTTTCGAACTCCATAGAATATTTAATTTAACCCCAGAAGAAAGAAATGTTGAGTTTAGCTATGATGGAGAAAATTTTGTTTATACATATTTTGAAATAAACGAACAATTGTTTACCGATACAAATTTTGTACCTACATCACAACAGGCACAAGAACTGATAAATGCATTTTCAATTATAAAAAAAGAATTACCGCAAGAAACGGTGGATGTTTATGCGAAGATGGTGTATTTATTATTGAAAAGAAATCCGAATTTATCGGTATTTTCTTCCGCAAAAAATAATTTGGAATTGTTAGATTTATTATTTGAAGATTTTTCTGTGGTGAAAGATGATTATATAACGGAATTGTTGGACAGTTATGATGTTACCGTTGAAGAATACATGAAAATAATATCTAAAACAAGATTATATTTCTTCGGTTTAAATTCGGAAGATAACAATAAGAATGTCAGCAGTATGGAAATGATAAATACTATTTTACCTACATTGTCGGATTCCGAAAAAACAAAATTTTTCTTTTGGCTGTTAAGCGGTAATGATTCATACAAACCACAAATGCTTAAACAGGTAAAAATAAGTAATTTTAAGTATGAGGGAGAAATTAATTTTGATTCATTACAGCAAAGTTTTAGATTAATGACAAAAACCGAAAGAGAAAACTTTATAAGAAAAATTCTTTTAGGAAAGTCCGGTATTCTTGAAAACGGCAAAGCGAATGCGGAAAGAAATTCTAAAGAATTCGAACAAGGTTTGAAAAATGTTTTATTTGATGATTTCTTCTTATCTTCTTTAGGCAGTTCAAAAATTAAGGCGTCTTCAATATCAATAGTTTTTAAAGAAGTTTTTTCAATAGTGTTTAATAATTTAAGCAATGAGAGAAAAGTTTTATTTGTAAATAACTTAATTTCCGCTCTTGCCGAAATAAAGAGTAGTGATGAAAATGATACCGACGAACAAAAAGCTCGTCAGTTAGGCAGATTGATTGTCGCTTTGGGGACAAGTTCCGGAGTCGCCGTAGTTAAACTTTTACAAATATTATCCAATAACAGAGTTTTCGAAGCATTGGACGATAAATACGGAGTAATAATAAATGAAGAAGTTGCAAAAGTTAAAGATGAAAATGAACCGTTATCTAAATCGGTTTTGTTTCAATATTTAGAAAAATTAGGACTTTCTTCCGATATAGAATATGTCGGTAAAAGATTAGGCTCTGCTTCTATAGGAATAACTTATTTGTTGAAATTAAAAGATATGTCTGAGCTTGTTGTTGCCAAAATAAAAAGACCTAATATAAATAAAAATTATTCCGAAGATTTTCAAATTGCCGATAAGATATTGGAATATTTTAAAGGTGACAGCAGTTTGCTTCCTTCTATATACAAAAAAACTCTTCCCGCATCGGATAAATTGAAATCTTTATTTGACGAAGAACTTGAATTCGAAAAAGAATCCGGAAATTTAAAAGCTTTTAATGAACAGCTGAAACAAAGAAACAGTAAAATAAGAGTTCCTCAATTAATAGAAACAATAAACGGAATAAAAGTATATACTCAAAACTTATTCTTGCAGACAACAGCAAAAGGAACAACTTTAGATAAAATAAAAGGTTCAAAAAAACAAAGAAGCAGAATATATTTTGAAGTTTTGAAAGAATTTTTTACCGAAATTTTCGTTGATCCTATAGAAAACGGGGAAGCTTTATATCATGCCGATTTGCATACCGGGAATATTTTTGTAGATGAGAGTGGAAATATATCTTTTATAGATTTGGGCGGAGTCGGAAAAGTTTCCGCTCAACAAAGTAAAGCATTAAAAGATATATTTATGTATTTGTATTCCGGTAAGTATAGTGAATTTATAAATGCATTAAAATCTTATAATCCCAAACTTTATGAAGATTTGGAGCAGGATAATTCTCTTAAAAAAATAGAAGAAATATTAAATAGAAAAACAAGTTTGGAAAGCAAATTTGTAGATTTGTTTGAAGTATTTAATTCATTGGAAAATATTGACAGTGATTTTATGATGTTTATACAGGCAATAAGTAAAATATCAGGTTATCTTGATAATTTAGATAAACAAGAACAATTATCATTATTAAATAATTTAAATTTTGACAGAGGTATACAATTTAAGATAATACTGGATAATATTTTAACTGATATTGTTTCGGTATTTAAAAAAATACATTTCGGTAAAAAACAAAAACAAGAAGAAAGTCGCGAAATTACACAAGAAGATATATTTAGGGAAAAACTTTTATCTAATTATCCGGATATGAGTCCCGAAGATATTGATTTATTGTTGTCATTAGATCCGTTTGTCTTGGAATACATAAAAAACAATACTTTTAATTTAACACAACAACGTCTTAAAGCATGCGGATTATTAGCGGATAGATTATATAAGGAACAAAAAATAACGGAACAAAATAATAAGATGAATCTTCTGTTTAAAATGTTTGCGATAACAACTTTTTCCGAAAAAAACATAGAAAAATTGTTGACATTAGATGAAAATACTATTGAAAAAATCATATCGGAAATAACCGAAGATGAAAAAATAGAAATATTATTTGCCAAAGCAGGACAATTTAACATAAAGTTGGTATATAAAAATGATAATTTCTTCAGCGGAAATAAAGATTTTGAAAGAGCTTTAATGTTTGCAAAGGGTGCTAATTTGAACAAAAGTCAAAGTTTATCGTTTTTCTTAGACGCTGATTCGGAATTTATTAAAGCAAGATTGTTATTTGAGGTATTGCCGTCAACGATAGCAAAGGAATTGTTAAAAGATGATTATAAACTAAGTTCGTTATATCATATCGTTAAAGATACAAAATTATCTCTTGAAGACGATGTAGATCTTATAGAAATTCTATCGTCGTTTACCGAATTGGAATTAAGAGATATTGAATTTGAACTTAGAACGTTAAGTGATAATAAACAAAATTTAAAGAGATTTCTTTATTTATATAGGGATTATAGAAATGTGTTTCAACAAAAAGAAGGTTCAACAATATTATCTGTTTTTGTTACCAATAATGAAAATGATGAACAGATTAGAGAGTTTTTTGATTTAGCTATAAAAAATAACTCTGTCGGTACTATTAAATCTGTTGCTTATGCCGATAGAAGCTTTGATATAAAGTTAAGTTCGGAATTCGGTTTAGAACTAATTCTTTTCAGAAGCAAAGCTTTGAATATTCCTATTGATGAGAACGACAAAAATTTCACGGATATGTTAGAAGCTTTAAAGAATATTTCTTCAACAGGAAAAGAAAGAATTTCAAATTTAGATGAAGATACATATAAAAAACTTTTGAGTTTGAACTCACAAGATAGTTTTACGGAGTTGTTGAAATATATTTCCAAGTATGGCTATTACGATGCAAGAGAATTTGAATATCTTTTGAATAAAGCTATTTCATCTAAAAATATCGAAGCGGAAATAAATTTTGACGAAAATGATTATGTGACCGTTTTATTGATAAAAAAAGATGACGGTACGCAATATTCCGTAAGATTGGCATTGACAAGAATAAAAAGTGATGAGACGGATTATATAAGAACAGGCATTAGCGATAGAAAAATGGTTGTTTATTTAAGTTCCGCGGGAGAAAATGCTTTTTCCAAGGCAACAACTCGGTATACGACATTGGAAGATATAGAAAACCTTACCGGAGTAAAAATAGAAGTTTCGGAAAGAAAAATATCCGCAAAAAGTGCAGATTCCAAAGCGGATGTAAGGTTTGTAAAAAACAGAGATATTTCTCAAATAGTTTCTTCTTTACAAAGAATACAAATACCTGCAATTGATGCTCAACAAAAGTCAGATGCGGAAAATATTGCAAATGCCGAAGTTACGGAAACCGTTTATCTTGACGAATCTCCCGAAAAAATTTTAGAAAAAATTGAACGTGCCGTTAAAAATAACAGTTTAATTGTTATATATCCGTTTTCAAATACTTATGATTTGGATTCGTTAACGGATGAGCAATTGTACGCATTGTATTTTGATATTCAGGGGAAATTTTTTGATTTACAGGAATCATTGGAAGACATTTTACCGAAAATAGATAACCAAAGAGCTATGTCGTATGTTCTTAAAGAATTTATGAAAAATGCTTTTGTTCATGGTAATTTATCAAATACATCCGAACCGATATATATTAAATTTATTGAAAACGGTTTCTCCGTAATTAATGCCAAACATACAATAAGCGATGATAAAATCAAGACAAACAGATTGAATTTGTCTGCTGCGGCAACATTAACGGGAGCACACAGAGGTTTACAAATAATACAAGATTATGAAAAAGAAGGACTTATAAGAGTAACACCTGAAGAAAAAAGAAATGTTAAAGCAGGGGAAAAAGAGTATTTTGTAATAACGGCAGTCAAAACAAGCGGAAATGAAATCAAGTTTAATTCTTTAATTGAACGGGTATTTGATAAAAAAGAAGAGATAGAGCGTATAAATGACAGTATTCAAAATAACAGAGATGCAGCTCAAAGAAAAGCCGAAAAGTTTTTGTCGGAAACTTTTACACCTGAAGAATTGGAAATTATCGATTTGTTAGCCTCAACAATATTTGATTCGATTAAATATGTTAATTCCGTGAGAAATACATCTTCCATAGAGTTTGTAAATATATTATATGCATTGCAGAACGGACTTTTTAATTCTAATCTTTTACCGAAACACGGTGAAGATTTAAAACAACACATATTAGGTATGCTGATACATTATATCGAAGTAAGTAAACAGAAAAAAGGTGAAGATAATCTTTTGACAAGAACGGTAAACGGTAACGAAAATATTTTAAACGATATCGCGGATTATTTAGTTGATATTATAGAAAAGAATGACTTAATAGAAAAAAGTAAGACGGAACAAGAAAAAAGAAAAATTAATATGCAACAGTTTATAGACGGCGTAAAAGGTGATGATAAACTCTTTTCCGCTGTTATGATTTGTTCGGCAAACGAAAACAGAAGTGCGATATGGCATATAATGTTTAAAGATTTCTTGGATAAACACAATAAGAGAAATACAAAAGTTTTCTCGGCGGGTGTATTTTATGATATTTCTCAAAGATTTATGAATGAAAATAATACAAACGGAACAAAACCGTTAGTGGAAGATTATATCGAAACTTTGAAATCCGACGACAGATATAAAGATATTAATGAAAACCTAAAGACCGGTTTCAGGTCGAGATATGTTGAATATTTAAATCTTCCGAAAAACAGTCAACCTGTATTTATAGTAGCCGGAGAACAACATAGAGCACAATTGATAAAACTCGGTTACGATTCTTCATGGATATTTTTAATGTCGGATTTTTACAGTGATGACTTTAAAAAAGAATTTAAACAAAAAAATGAAGTTTTAGGGCAACAATTAGAAGATAACAAAGTCTTTTCAATGTCGGAATTTCCCGATCCGTTCGAAAATCAAATTTTAAGGCAAGACTTACCGGAACTTGTAAGAAGTGTTGTTGAATACAGTTTTGAAGGTGAAGCTCCGCAACAACAAGTTCCGGAAGAATTTATAAATCTTACCGATGATTATAACCAGTTTGAACATATGGAAGGATTACCTGATTTTAGTGAAGGTAAAAATCCCAGAGAAAGTATGGAACTTGAAGAAGGAAGACAAATAGCAATACAATCTTTTAATGAGCAATTGGAAGATATAGCTTCACAAAAGAATCAATTTATTTTCAGAGGAAATACGAAATATTTATATTTATTACAAAATAAGAGAAACAAGTATATTTTGTTGAATATCGTTTCGCAGCCGAAAATAGATTTAAAATTCAGATTGTTTGCATTATTATATTTGGATAGATTAAGTTATGATTTGACTTCGGAAGAAAGAGCTGATATCGACAGATATAAAGCGGCAATAACAAAAAAATTAAAGAAACAAATAGAAAACAATGAATTTACGGTTCAAAACAACCTGGATTTAAGAGCTTATATGATGGGTGTATATTTACTTCTTGAAAATTATTCATACAGAGCACAAGTTCCGAGAAGACTTATCGACAGAGCAATTATAATTAACGGAGATGAAAAAACTATGGGAAGAGACGATGGCCTTTTTGCCGAAGTGGATTTGTTTATAGTTGTTCACGAGTTGACACATGTTATGCTCCGTAAACCTAAACTTTTTAATACTGCCGCTGCCGATGCGTTAGATGAAATGGTTTCTTATATTACACCGAATATATTTTTAAGAAAAATAGCCAATCTGTCGTTTAATGCATATTCCGCAAGACAAAAAAGATATGTAATTAGCGAAACAAACGGTGTTATAGATTATGTGAAAATGGGAAGAAAATTCCATTCTTTATACAGTTTGTTTGATGAAAAAGTCAGCGAACAAAATATTGAGCAGGAAGTGCATTCTGCTCCCATTGCATTTTTGGATTATTTATTTAAAACACATGAATTAATAGGCAAATCCGTTGATTGGGATGTGTTATTGGAAGCAATAGAAGAAATTGATGATTCTACTTTAAGACAGCATTCAATGTTCAAAACAGTATTGAATTCATATTTGAAAATTTCAATAAATAAAGGGTTATTAACAACAGAAGAAACCGAAACCGTAAAGAAAGAAATGGAAAAAATGCAACTGTGGACATTATTGATTAGAGAAATAATGGAAATTATAGAAAAAGGTGCTCCGGAAGTTAATTACTTTTTGAGCAGAGACGGTATTTCTAAAGATAGCATTTTGTCAAAGACAAACAAACTAAAAGAGAAAGAAATTTTTGAAAAGATTTTAAAGGCTTACGGAACAAAATTCCAACTTTCGAAAAATGATTTAGTGCTTATGTTTATTATCGATATATTAAAAGATGTTGAATATGAACAACTTGAAAACAATTTTGACGGTGTAATAAGCGGAATTATAGATGCCGTAAACAATGCTGCCGCGGAAAAGAATTTCGATTTACAACAAAGGAACTATACTGTTCAGGATTATATGAAAATGTCTCCTTTTGTAAAAAATAATTTTGTTATTACCGAAAATAAAGGAATGAGTGTAACGGATAATATTTTTGCATATATTTCAAAAAGTTTGGGACAAGTTTTATTTGTCGAACCGTTAATAAACCAAATATTCGGGAAAAAAGATTTAAGTTCTGTTTTAAGTAACAGAAGATTATTGGTAACTTCTTCAACCGAACAAACGGATATGTTAAATAAAATATTGAGTGATAATAATATTGAAGATACAACCGTTGTTACCATGGAAGTTGTTGCTTCTCCGGTAACGGATATTAGAGACGGTATTTATTTGGATGTCGCAAAAGGAATAAAAGCTAAATATGAAAAAAGTAACAACACAATAACAGTTTATTCAAAAAAAGGTATAACCGCAAACACGGAAGAAATACAAGAACTGATAATGCAACAGTATTTTTCGGAAAGATATGAAGATAGTTTTGATGATGTTATAGCTTTTGCGGGTATAAACGATAGCTCATTGCAAGATATAACGGACAGATTAAAAACTGCTTATACTGATTCCGTGTCAATGCCTAACAAAGATACAAATTTCGATTTGTCTTCAAGAACAATAAAAGATCTTGCAACAATGTGTAAACAGGAATTTGTTTCTACGGGAATAAAAACATTTATCATTACATCCGATCAGTTAAGAAATTTTGCCGATGACATAAAATCGTTACAAGAACAGGATTTTAAATTTATAATCTCATGTAAAGTTGACGAAATAACCGATATAACAAATTACGACGGGTTAATAATAGATGCTTCCTCTGCTGAATATACGGATATAAGTCAGGCAATAAATGTTATGGTATCCGTAAAGAAAAATATTTTGAAACAAGGTGTAGGTAAACAAGTGTCTGTTAAATTTGCTAATGATACGTATCAACAGTTTAATAATGAGGGAATAAATATATTCGATACTTACGGAATAGTTCCGATAGTAGTAAATTCATATATGGTAAATTCGATTATCGGTAAATGTGCCGTTGAAAAAATAACGGAAGACAGTATTGACAGATTGATGAGACAAAACAATATTATCGGGTTAGTTATAGATGATGCAAGACTTTTTTCGGACAGGAAAAACAGATTGAAAGAAACAAATACAAAAGAACATAAATACAATAAAGGATATAATGCTTCGTTAAACAGCAAATTTGATTATGTTTGTTCTGATGTAACAAAGTTAAAAGATATTTTATCCATAGATATTAATAGTGAAGAACAGTTGGAAATACTGCAAAATATTGATTTGGAAACATTGAATTTAAGTGCGGATTCTTTAACATATTTGAACTATTTGAAGAGTAAAGGCAGATATGAAGAAATGTTAGGCTTTATAAGAGGTATTGCCATGAATTCCGCAAGAGCTCAAATAATAAAAGGCCTTAAAAATAAAGAAATTAATTTGGATATGGATAAATTTGCTAAAGAAGCCGGCGGTAAATATCAAAAAGCATTCCTTACCGTTGCCGTTCAATTAATGATGGACGATATTGCTATAACCGAATTATTGGAAACGGATTTTATAGATTCCGATATGACGGTAAAACAATATTTAGATTCTGTTTATGAAAAAGTTAATATAAATATTGAGGATATATTGAAACAGAATGAATTTAAGATAGAAAAATCAAAAGATACCGCAAAAACAATAGAAGACTTTAAGAATTATGTAGTATTGTTAGACAACTTGAAGATTATCAAAGAAACAACGGCAAACTTCGATATGTCTATGAAGGCAGTTAGAAGCATGTTGTCCGCCGCATAAAAATTACAAAAAAATGCAAAGCATTTTTTGTTGAATGGTTGAAGAGCTGAAAGGGTGAAAAGTTTAAAAACTGTTCACCTTTTCAACTATACAACTATAAATTCTGTTCTGCAAAATTTATTGATATTTCTTCACTCTCAAGCACCGATATATTATTATTATCGTCCATCACAATAAGGTTTCCGGTATCGTTTATATCAATAGCTGTTGCGGTATAAATTTTATTGTCTTTTGTGTAAGTTATTTCTTTGTTTAATACCAAAGATAATGATTTATATTCTTCAATAATTTTTTTACTGTAAACATCTTTCGATAAATCAAAAAGATTATTTATTATTTCTGCGATGAGTTTATTCCTTGATAACTTATCGCACATAATCGAACCGGCTTTATCTTGTATATCTTTAGGAAAATCTTTTGTGCTTATATTTATACCTATACCGGAAACGATTGCTTTGCTTTTCATGTTGTTAAAATCGCAAATGTTTTCTACAAGTATCCCGCAAATTTTTTTATTGTTAAGATAAATATCGTTAATCCATTTTATTTGCGGATTAAGATTTGTAAGTTTTGTTATTGCTCTGCATACCGCTGTTGCCGAAATTAATGTTATTAAAGAAACATCTTTTACGGGTAACGATTTTTCTAATATTGCGGAAAAATATATTCCCGTATTTGCGGGGGAAAAAAATGTTCTTGCAAACCTGCCTCTGCCGCCGGTTTGAGTATTTGCTATTATTGTTGTTCCGTCGGTAAATTTGTTTGAATTTATTAAATCTTTTGCAAAATCATTTGTTGAAGATAATATATCAAAAATTTGTATATCAAAATTTTTGTATTGTTCCAAAAGATTTTGCTTTATTTCTTGTTCGGATAAATCGTTAAGATTTGTCATTACTATTTCTTTAATGCTGCTTCAAGTCTGTTAAGACCTTCAACAATGTTTTCCATGGAAGTGGCATAAGAAAATCTTATAAACCCTTTTGCCCCGAAAGCCGAACCCGGAACAACTGCGATTTTTGCTTCGTCAAGCAAATAGTCTGCAAGTTCAATATCCGTATTTATAAGTTTTCCGTTATATTTCTTTTCCAATAAAGCTGAAATGTTAGGAAAAACATAAAATGCACCTTCGGGTTTTAAACAAGTGATACCTTCTATACTGTTTAACCTGTCTACAATATAATTTCTTCTTTTTTCAAATTCAACTCTCATCGTTTCCAAACAAGATTTATCTCCGTTCAAAGCTTCCGTTGCCGCTTTTAACGATATGGATGATGGGCAAGATGTTGACTGACTTTGCATTTTTGTCATTGCCGAAATTATTTCTTTCGGGCCTGCGGCATAACCTATTCTCCAACCGGTCATTGCAAATGCTTTTGAAACACCGTTTACGACAACGGTATGTTCTTTAACTTCTTTTGATACTTGTGCTATTGAAAAGAATTTAAAGTTATCATATGTAAGTTTTTCGTATATTTCGTCCGAAATTATTAACAAATTATGTTTTATGCAAATATTTGCTATTTCTTCGAGCTCTCCTTTTGTGTATGTGTTTCCCGTAGGGTTAGAAGGAGAATTTAATATAAAAGCTTTAGTTTTTTTTGTTATAACTTTTTCAATTTCGGTAGGTTTAACTTTAAAATGATTTTTGTCGCTTGTATTAATAAATACCGGAACTGCTCCCGCCAAAACCGCCATATCCGGATAAGATACCCAATAAGGAGACGGAATTATAACTTCGTCACCTTCATCAAATATTGTTTGAAATAAGTTAAACAATGAATGTTTGCCGCCGCAGGAAGCCATAACTTCTTCCCTTGTATATTCAAGGTTGTTATCTTCTTTGAATTTTTTTATTATTGCATCTTTTAAATCGGGTGTTCCCGGAACCGGACAATATTTTGTAAATCCGCTGTTAATTGCTTTTATTGCGGCATCCTTTATATTTTGAGGAGTATCGAAATCAGGTTCACCTGTCCCGAAACTTATTATATCCACGCCTTTTGCTTTTAATGCTTTTGCTTTTGCATCGATAGCTAATGTAGGTGACGGCTTTATTGATTGAAGTCTTTTTGAAATGTACATGGTATTCCTCGCATACATATATAAATATTAAGGTGCTTTAAAAAAGTATCTTAATTTGCTAAAATAATAAGTCAAAAGTGTTAAGATTAAAAATATCTTGACATATTTATTTTATTTTTGTAAATTATACAGATTATAAAGATGTAAGTCAATGGGAGTAATTTAAAATGTACGCAATAGTAATGACAGGTGGAAAGCAGTATAAAGTAGAAAAAGGAATGAATGTTGTTATTGAAAAACTTGACGAAGCGGAAGTCGGTAAAGAAGTTGTTTTGGATCAAGTTTTAATGATAGCAGACGGTGACAAAGCAACAGTAGGTAAACCTACAGTTGAAGGTGCAAAAGTAACGGCAAAAGTTGTTGCACAAAAAAGATTGCCTAAGGTTCTTGTATTTAAGAAAAAAGCAAAAACAGGTTACACAAAAATGCAAGGTCACAGACAATATGTTACGGAAATAGAAGTAGTTGATATTAAGGCATAAGAGTTTTAGGAGAAGAAGAAAATGGCACATGTAAAAGGACAAGGTTCTACCAGTAACGGTAGAGATTCACAAGGTAAAAGATTAGGCGTAAAAATATATGGCGATCAATTTGCACAAGCAGGTGCAATAATTGTTAGACAAAGAGGAACAAAATATCATCCCGGAACAAATGTCGGTATGGGAAAAGATAACACTTTGTTTGCAAAAGTTGCCGGAACAGTAAAATTTATTAGAAGAGCAGGAGACAGATGTTTTGTTAATGTAGAACCTTCTGCAAACTAAGGATAAAATGTTTATAGATAAAGCAAAAATATTTATTACAGCCGGTCGCGGTGGCGACGGCTGTATTTCTTTTAGAAGAGAAAAATTTGTCCCGCTTGGCGGACCTGACGGCGGTAACGGCGGCAAAGGCGGAGATATTTATATTGAAACGGATATAAAAAAGTCTACACTGTTAGACCTTTCTTACAGACCAAAGTTTTTTGCCGAAAACGGCAGTCGCGGCGAAAGTTCGAACAAGTTCGGCAAATACGGGCAAGATTTGGTAATAAAAGTTCCGTTAGGAACACTTGTATATAAAAATAAAGAATTGTTTGCGGATTTAAAAGAAGAAGGTCAAAGAGTTTTAGTTGCTAAAGGCGGCAGGGGCGGTAGAGGAAACTCTTCTTTTAAAACTCAAAGGCATACCGTTCCCAGAATTGCCGAAAAAGGTGAACCGGGCGAAACCGCGGAAATTGAACTTGAACTCAGACTTATTGCGGATGTCGGGTTGGTAGGCTTTCCCAACGCGGGAAAATCTACATTTTTGTCCGTAGTAAGTTCCGCAAGACCAAAAATTGCGGATTATCCTTTCACAACTTTGGAACCTAATTTAGGTGTGGTTTCGTTGCATGATAAACAGATAGTTATTGCCGATATTCCCGGAATAATCGAAGGTGCAAGTTCCGGTAAAGGGTTGGGTCTTGAATTTTTAAGACACATAAAAAGAACAAAAGTCCTTTTATACATGATAGATGTCAGCGGATTTGACGGCAGAGATCCTTATGAAGTGTACAAAATATTAAACAACGAACTAAAGAAATATTCAAAATATTTATCTAAAAAACATATGGTTATAGCATTAAACAAAATAGATGCCGGAGATTGTGAACAAACCATAAAGAAATTCAAAAAAAACATTAAAAATAAGAAGATTTTTGCTGTATCCAATATGACAAAAGAAGGTATAGATAAACTTTTGGAAACAATATCAAAGTTGGTGGAATTACCCGTAAAAGAAGAAGATATAAAATCCATTCCCGTAAAAAAATATATATACGAGCCGGACTTTAAAATAGATATAGATGAAGACGGAGTATATGTTATTTCCGGCAAAAAAATCGAAGTGTTGGCCGAAATGACAAAATTCAATGAAGAAGATGCTTTAAGAAGATTTCAAAATATATTGAAAAAAATGGGTGTGGAACTTGCATTGGAAGAAAAAGGGTGCAAGGTCGGTGACACCGTTCGTATCGGAAATTTTGAGTTTGATTTTACAAAATAAAAAAATAATAAAGCTGCGTTAGTACAAAAAAACGGAAATATTTTAGTTACAACTATTTCTGTTTTTTTCTGTCCTTACACTTTGTTGGCGAATACTTTCTTTTGTTATTCCGCTCTTGATGCGGAATCTCGCTGTTGTCGTTAAACCATAAACCATAAACTGAAAATTGCCTTTAGCAATTTTTATATATATAATATATTATATATATAAAATTGTTGACAAAATATTAAAATAATCTATACTTTCTTTAGGTGTTATTATGCTAAACAAAATAGAAAACATCTTCACTTTTATTTTATCTGAACCGGCAATAAAAATTATCGGATTGTTTGTATCTTTTTTGATAATTTTTAATTGTGTTTTTTCTCCTATGTTGACAAATATTACCACAAACGATATATCTGCATTTTCCGATGTTCAAAAAGATGTTTTTTCCGCAGTATTTTTTGTTTCCAATACAATAGAAAAAATAAACTTTTCGTTAACCGCTAAAATAATTGCGGGTGATACAAAAACATCCGGTTCCAAAAAAGAAGAAAATAAAAGTTTACCGTGCAAAAATAACGATTTTATTATTACAAGTTCACAAATACAAAACGAAGCAATGAAATTGCAGTATGGTAACGGCGGAGGTTTTGTTGACTGCAGAGATTTGTTATACGATTACGGAAAACCGGCGACACATCTTTGTACTTTTTATGATGAAATCTTTTATATTCCGGGTATTATATTATTGTTCTATGCCTCGATAAAAAAATTATATGATAATATTTTAAATTTAAATATAAATAGAATAAATCCTGCTTTTATGCATATATAAAAGCAGGATTTTTCTTTTGGAGAAAAATATGAAAAAACTTCTTAATAAGCTTCCGTTCAAAAAGTTTATTGCCGTTTTTACTTCAATAACTTTTATGTTTACCGGCGTATTCGGTAATTCCGCTTTTGCTTCCATCGGGACGAGTATGCCCGCAATAGATAACATAAAATTCGATAATCCCATAATACCTATGTCGTTAGGTAAAATAACATCGGCAAAATATTTTGACAGTGAAGATATTATTATCGATATACAAGATTTACATTGCCATGCGGAAACACAAAGAAAAATAGCTTCAATAATAGGATACATAGATAACGAATATAATATAAACAATGTCTATTTGGAAGGTGCATTTAAAACCGTGGATACATCATGGCTTTCGGCTTTCAATAATAATCAAAACGGTACGAAGGTTTTGGAAGGACTGATAGATTCGGGCAAACTCAGCGGAACGGAATATTATTCCATTATTAACAATAAGAAAAATTTTGTGCTTGGTATAGAAAAAGAAGAACTGTATAAAGAAAATATTAAATTGTTAGGCTCGATATTATCTTTGCAACCGGAAATAGAGGCGATTTGTTCTCAACTTGAAAAAGAAATAGGCAAAGTAAAAAGAGATTATTCCGGAAGACAGGCAAGAAAATTACAAAGACTTATAAAATCTTTTAAAGAAAAAGAAATAGATGCTAAACATTTTTATTCTCAATTGAAGATATTGGCGGATTCCGTAAATATATCCGTTAATAAATATCCTAATGTTAAAATATACATTTCTCTTTTAGATAAAGCGCAATATGTAAACGATAAAAAAGTTATTTATGAATTTACAAAATTTGTTTCCGAACTGAAAAATGTGTCGACATACCAACAATATTCGGACTTGTTAAAAAGAAGTAACAATTTTAGCAATTTCGATGATATTTCTTCGGACTTGATAAACTTTAATAAAAAATACGGTATAACAAAAAAATTAAATTTGGCAGCCTTTGAAAACTTTTTAACATATTTGGAATTCAATCAAAATATAAACCCCATAAAATTGGTTCAGGAAGAAGAATCTTTTATAAACGAATTATATGTTAAATTGGGAAGAACAAAATATGAAAAAGAAGTGGCATTTTTGGCAGATTTTATACCTACGATAAAACAATATTTCACGGCCGATATTTCCGCGGACGAATACTATAAATTCGATAATAATTACGAAATGTTTAAAACAATATGGCCGTCGTATTTTTCCGAAAGTATACTGAAAAATTTGGATCAATATCAAAAATTGTTGGCTAAATATCATAGAAACAATATTACAAGAGATCAAATTTTTGCCGATTGTTTGATATCTCAAAAAAACATAAGCAATAAAACATCCGTTAACGATACAACCGCAGCGGTTAAACAGATAAAGTCTAATCTCGGTAAGAAAAAAATAAAAGTAGTTGTTACCGGCGGTTTCCACACAAGAGGCTTGGAGAGAATTTTCGAACAACAGAGAATTTCATATATAATTATTACTCCGAAAATAACTCAGCCGGTAGAACAAGCAAAACAGATTTATATCGACAATGTAATGTATTATTCAAATATATTGAAAAATACAATAAACTTGGAACCTTTAACACAGGAACCTTTAAATGTAAGTTTTCCGAAAATATTAAATCTTATTTTTTCCGAAGTTCAAAAAAATACAATATTTAAAGAATATTCAAAAGATCAAATAAATCAGGGTATAAAAGAATTTGTTCAAGAATATATAATATCCAAACAGTCAGGTTTTTACGGTAATGTTGAAATTTTAAAATGGGATATAACATCAATCGATTCCGAAGGCAGAGCCGAGTTTTATGTCGAATATAAAGATAATACGAATAAGGGAACGATAAGTAATATAAAATATCGTTTTACGGATAATCAAATTATACCGTATTCTTCCATAGACTCTGCAAGAACAAAACAAATGCTGGAAAGAGTAACATCAAACAAATATGCTCTGCCGTCAATAGAATTGGAACCGTCAAATTCCACAAGGAAGAAAATTGCAAAACATGTTCTTGAACCTTTAAAAAAAGTTGCCGGAACCGCCGTAACATTAATGCCGTTCGGACAGCTGCATATGACAATCGGATATGATTCTTCTCCAACACAACAACAAATAGATTCTTTGGTGCAACAAGAAGATACCGACGGTGATATTTTTTCCGCCGTTGATTTACTCGGAGAAGATTTCGTTAACTTCAAAACATCTATGGCGGGAACTTTAAAATTAATGCCGGACGGTGTAATAATATACGAAATTACCGATAAAGATTTAATTGAAAATATGTTGAGATTTAGAACAACATTGAAAGGTATAGATTCAAAATTCGGTACTCCGAGTATCGTTCATATGTCCATAGGAAGAATAACGGATATGAAACTTTTGGACGGTTCCGAACAATCAAAACAAGAATTGGCGCAATTATTGGAAAAAATAAATGAAACAATATATGAAATAAATAAAAAGAATGCTTTGGCAAAAGTAAAAACAACATTTACTTTAAAAGCCGGTTATGTGTCTTCTACCGGTGATAAAGATTTTGTTTTTAAAAGATTGTTGCCCAAGAGAGAAAGTTTAACGATATTAAAAAACATTTTTGCAAACTCCAAAACGAAATTGGATACCGTTTATGAAATTATTGTTGCTCCGATTATAGAAGAAACAGTTTTCAGATTTGTTCCTTTTTTTGTAACGGGTTTAATTGTTGCAAATCCCGCATCGATAGTTCCTGTAATAGTTACCGGTATTGTGGGAATATTGGGCTTTTCTTTTGCTCATCCTATGACGGATAAGATAAATAATTATTTTTATACAAAGATTGAAAACGGTGATATAAAAAACAGTTTCCTTTCCGAACTTTTTGATACGAAAGCCGTGGTAAGAGATATAAGAAATTTTCTTGTTCCGTCAATAATTTTAACTTCAATTTATATTGTTGCCTCGTTTATAGCACCGCAATCGGCGTTTGTCGCTCTTGCGGTAACCACGGTTCTTCATTCCGTATATAACTTTATAATCAATGTTTTAAATGTTTCTAAAAACAATAAAAACGAAAGATTATTAACCGTAATACAATCTCAAAAAGGAAATAATTTAAAAACGGAATTAAGCCAAATAACCGAAGTCTTATCTAATCTTACGAAAAGCAAAAGTATTTCTTCCGCTCCGGAATTAAATAAATTTCTTTCGGATTTTAAAAATATTCGGGAAAATTATGATACCGTAGAAAAAGAAGTTCTTTCGGAAAAAATAATTGAATTGTTTGACTTTGTTGTCGAAAAACAAAAAAAGCAAGAATATTTTGACGTAAACTATCTGCTTGTTCCGTTACTTAATATATCTTCCAAAATAAGAGATAACGACGGTAATCTTCTTTTTAATACAATTTCGGATTTTGTATTAAATCAGGCAAGTGATAAGAAAAATGTATCGACAAGATATCATGATATACTTGTTGAATCCGCAAAATATTTTTATAAAAACGGAGAATTTATATTCGTTCATAAAATAATAGACTCTTTGTATAAAAATAAAAAAGACGTTAAATCCGTTGTTGATTACGGAAGGTTTGCTTTGCCGCTTCCTTCACCTTTTTCTTTTGATACGGTTGAACAATGGGAAATGGAAATAACTCAAATAATGTCACAAGATAAAGATATATTTCCTAATTGGTATGAATCCATGCTTGGAATATTTATGCCTTCTTTAGAAAATATCGACGAGTATGCCAAGGCTTTTTTAAGAGCTTTATATAAGAGCGGTAAACAAACTGTTCCGCCTTATATCAGAGATGCGAATAAGTATGAATTGGCTAAAACTTTTTATGAAACTTGCGGCGACGGAGGAGGAATATTTGTAATAGAACAAAGCGAACCTTTGTTGAACGAACAGGAAGTTAAATATTTTACGGATAAATTCGGAACTTTGGAAATAAGTAATTTATATTTGAGTGATATTATATCAAGACTTCGATTTTTAAGATATTCCAATCCTTCAATCGAAAATTTAAAAAGTGAACAATATTCTCAAATTATTGATAATTTGACCGCTGCTTTATCTTTGCCGAAACAGGCACAATTGCAGGTTGTTCAAGAACAAATAAATAATTTATATACATATCTGTTTGAAAACAAAAAAACAGACGCTGCCGTTTTTGAACTTTTAGCCCCCGTATTGGGTTTAACGGTTAAAGACGGGACGACAACATTTTTGGAAGAACTTTGTAATAATCTTATTGAACGGGGAACTGAAAGTTCAACCGTAGATTTCGGATTTCGGGAAATGGCATATATATATTCGTTTGACAAAGAAAAAGCTTTAATGTTAATCAGGAAAAAGTTTGAAACCACGGCACATTCGCATAATCCTTTATATGTTCAATTATATGGAAGAAATTGGGAAACTTTCTCTCCGAAAACAATTGAAGAAGCAAGACAAGCCGTTCCTAAAGAATTGCAAAAAGTAATATTCGAATATAACGATTTGGAATTGTTTTATAATGCTATAGGTATTTCTTTTGATATTATTGATGAACCGTCCGAACTTTTTGACAGAGATATGTATGTACCGGAATATCAACCTTTATTTTCTTTTGTTCCGAATTTTGTTTTAAAATTTAAAAATATAACAAAGTATTTCAGAACTTTAAAATCCGATAAAATAAAGAATTTAGATATCGGTAAAGAAAAAGAAGCTGCTTTTGACAGAGTATTGAAAAACGGAAATTTGGCTTTGGCAAGTATAAGTAATTCCGCTGATGATTTAAAAATAACGGTTAATATTGTAGAAGAAATGTTAAAAGATTTGAAATTAATATCCTCGGATACGAAGGCCATACAGAGTTTTGAAGATACTTTGGATTATATTAAAGAAAAAATAAAAGAAGGCAATATTAAAGATGTTTTGATAACCGAAACAGCTTGGTGGGTTAAAGACAAGGGAATATATACTCTTATATCCGATATAAACGAAAAAGCTATTTCCGAAACAAAAAATATTTCCGATAAATTCGAAGCCTTTGAAAAAGTTTTGGAAAACAACGAATTGGCACTGTCATCATTAACAAGAATGAATGAAGATTCCACTAATGACACAATTTATTTTATAGAAGAAATGTTGGATGCTTTTGAAATAATATCTCCGCAACTTGCACAGAAAGCTAAAATTTCTCTTTTAAGAATAAAGAGAGATATTAAAGAAGGCAATGTAAAACTTAAAACATTATCAAGGTTAAATCCTTGGACGGAAGACACGCTTGATAAAATAAAAGAATTACATACTCTTATTAATGCTGTTCATCAAACATCAACTTCAAAGTTAATGTCAATGGTAGGGGTTTCATCAAATATCGGCGGCAGAAAAGTTGTTCTCAGACAAGACGGCAGCGACAAAATAACTTTTTACGACTGTTCCGAAGGTTCTTTAAATGATGAAATGAAAGAGTTTCTTGTAACTTTATCGGAACTTAATACAAGTTCGGAAGGACAGTGGGTAATAAAAGATAATAAATTATTGTATTCCAAACAATTGGGTTTTCACGGTGTTAATATTTTAGTTGATATGGAAGATGGTATAAGAGTTACTTTCAATGAGTCCGGCAGAGGAGACGGTAATGCGTTGAGAACCGTATTACTTGCGACATTATTTGCTCAGGCGGGTTTTGATATAACTTATGTGGATACTTTGGTTACCGAAAGCAGTAATATAGGCGGACCATGCAAATTTACGGCGGTATACAATTTGCAAAACGATTCTTCCGCTCCGGAAAAATATGCATTTTTGTTTTCACAGGCCTTGGAAATTCTTTCAAATACAAAAGATGTGGATTATGCATTGGAAGATGACAACGAAAATGAAAATCCGCATTATCACGGGGCTTACTATATTCCGAAGTTGACAATTGAAGATTACAGAAAAATGAAAAATTCTTTTAATATGCCGGAAGAATTTAAGAAAGGTAAAACCGGCGGATTGGTAAGCTATTGGACGGCAAGAGTTGAAAAAGTTAAACAATTAAGAAGTCTTTTCGAAAAGAGCAAACAAGAAGAAAAAACCGTATTCTCGTCACTTTACGATTATTTAAAAATGGATACCGATAAAGCTTCTCCGTGGGAAATTGTCAGCGAATATATTAAAGGCAAATTAATAATCGGTGAAGACGGTGTCTTGGAACGAAACGAAAATTATGACGGAATATCCGTATTGTTAAATGCGATAGAAAAAAATACGGATGATAGTTTAAGGCAGGCACAGGTAATAAATCTTTTGGATTCTTCGGAAATTAACTTTGAAACAGAAGGTTATATCGGCGGTATGGTTGCATTAAGCGGTGTATTAAGACTTGACGGTAAAGGTTGGTTATCCGTAAAAACAGCCGTAGATAAAGAAAGAAAAAGATCTAAATTCGCTTATGTTGAGTTTGTTGATTTTGAAGGTAACAGAAAAAATTTAACTTACAAAGAGTTAATAGGTATATTAAAAGATTTCGGTTATGCGGTAAAAGAACAAAAACCGAGAAGCGCTTCGGAAAAGAAAGAATCGTTAATAGTTTTAAAAGAAAGAATATTGTATCCGAAAGACGGAATATATACGAGAGGTATGAGTGTTTCCGGACAGTTTGACGGATATGTTCCGACAAGAATTACTTATAATAAAAAAGATGTTGACGAAAACAGTATGTGGGTGGTATCTTTTACCTCACCCGAAGATGTGGGGACAATAATAAAAGCAAAAGCTATTATGACTACAACGGGCGGAATGTTGAGCCATGCAAACATTACCGCAAGAGAAAACGGTAAAATTGCAATATTATCAAACGGGCAATGGGTAGACGGCAAATTGGAAATTCCGTATTATTCCATAGAATCCGATATCGAACAAAAAGGCGGTTACGAAATACAAAAAATATCGGAACATAAATTAGTATTGGAAGAAGGTTCCGTAGTTTTGGCTAACGGAATAAACGGAAGAGTTTTGGTTTATAACGATATTTCCAAAGAAACGATTGCCGAAATACAAAAAGCTATAGATGAAAATGATGTTGATTTTATAATGAAATATATACAAGACCATTATCAGGACACAAATATAAATCAGGTTGTCGAATATATATTTCTGCAGGTGATTACCGATAAAGAAAAATTAAAAATAGCACAATTCTTATTGGCTTGGGATAAAGATACGGAAATAGGTGTAAAAATTTCCGAATTGGTAAAAGTGTATACCGGTGAAAAAATAAAGGCATTAAAGATATACATCGAAAACGAGAAAAAAATAAAAGATGCGAATATAAGACTTGCGGTAATAAAGTTTATAGAACAAGAGTTGGATGTATTGAAATATTCTTTAACGAATGATACCGTTGTAGATGAAATGCAACAGTTAACCGGTATTGTTAACAGAGACAGAGCTTTGGCTCTTTCGCAAAGAACGGAAGAAGTTAAAGATATAATTAAGCAAGTAAAAGAAATATTGGCTAAAACGGATATATCCGAACAAGATAAAGATTATTTAACAAAAACAAGTGAAACTGCAACTGTATGGAATTTTTATGGAAGTTCCGAATTAAAAGATTTACTTTCAAAAGCAAATGAGAAGCTCTCTTATGAGCAGCCCGTAAGTTATGATACCGAAATAAGAGGGTTCGAAGATATAACGGCACAGGATTCTTTAAGATACGGGACAAAAACTACCGAGCTGGCCAAGATGTCGAAACTTTTTGGCAAAAAACATGCGGAAAAGGCAACCGTTCCCTACGGAATAGGCATAAGTAAAGATGTTTTAAAAATATTTTTCGAACAAAGCGGATTATCCGAACAGTATTTACAACTTATATCGGATTTTGAACAGGCAATAAAAACACAAAATAAATCCAAAGCCGTTGAAATCGGTAAACAGATATCAAAACTTATTGATTCCGTTGAAGATGAGCAATTGAAAAATTATTTGGAAACTAAATTGAAAGTCGGAAAAATGTATGCCGTTCGTTCTTCCGGAGTGGGTGAGGACGGCGGAACTCACGCTTTTGCGGGAATGGCTGAAACAAAGTTAAATGTATCTAACGATGAAGTATATAAGAATGTGAAAGAATGTTGGAAATCGTTCTTTTCATATACATGTATAGAAGATATGGTAAAAGAAGGAATTGTAGTTCAACCCGCATTGTTGGTTCAGGAAATGGTTGCGGATGTGAAAAAAGCAGGTGTGATGTTCACAAGAGATAACAGCGGAAACTTAACAATAGAATCCGTTTTGGGGTTGGGTGACGGTTTGGTATCAGGAAGAATAACGCCGGACCATATAACGGTAAGAGCTTCCGACGGAAGAATAGACTACAGAAGAGCTTTAAGCAATATGATAAAAATTGTTGAAAGACAACAGGGCGGAACGGCGGTATCGAAACTTTCGAGAGAAGAAAAAATAGAAAGAATATTGGATGAAGAAACAATAAACTCGTTAAAAGAAATAGCTTATATCTTGGAAGAAGATGCCGGATACCCCGTAGATATTGAATTTGCGATAGATGAAACGGGCAAAGTTTTTGTGTTGCAAAGAAGAGCGATAACGACGTTGCCTTCTTTTGAAGAACTCGATTATTCCGAACAACAAACCGAACAAGATAATGAGTTTATAATAGATCAATCCGCAATCGACAGTGTAATACAGGCTCTTTCCGGGTTGCTGTTTTACGGTGAAATGGAAACCGTAATGGAAAAATTGTCGAATTTGCCTGATGACGCAGCTGCAAAATATAATGTTGTTGTCGAACAGGTATATGAACTTGTTAAATTCTTAAAGAAAAACCACAAACAAAATTATAATATTCAATTATCGTTTGAAGACAACTACGGACAATATTATAAAGAAGATACCATTTCCGGTAAACTTAGAAAATTTTGTTTGGAAAACAATCTTGTTAAGGAATACGATTCGAATGTTCACTTAAGTAAAGTTTTAATATACATATTGGTTCCTTTCCTTACAATGACGGATGTTAATAATTCGGGGATAATGTTATTTTATTCCATAATAGATTCTTTGTTTACGGACGGAGAAAAAGACAGAGACGAGTTTTCTGTATTGTCCGAAATGGGTATGTTAATGTCTTATGCGTATTCGTTAAATCCTAACTTTGTTCAGTATATTGTAGATAAACTTATGAGTAAAGGACTTATATCCGCGGATGAAGAAATACCTTATGCAATTAAAAACGAACTAAAAGGATACAACGAATTAAAACAATACTATTTTGCTATTTTTTCAAAAGAACAAATTAACGAAAATTTATCGAAAAATTTAACCGAAAACGGAAGAAAGTTAAGCGGTATCATTTCTTCTATGCCGAAAGGAGACATTGCAAAAACTTTAACCGATATTCTGTTCAATATTGATGAAATTTCCGGAAAAATTAACGATAAAAATATTATTTTATTGGAATTTCAACTTGATCTTTTATTTAATGAAGCTTTGAAATTAAAAGATTCCGACAAAGATACTTTCTTGGAAATAATGGGCGTTATATTATCCGTTTGCGAACAAATGATTAAAGAAAACAAAGATATAAATTCAAGAAAGTTCAATTTAGACAAATTGGAAACTTTTTTGATTGACGAATACGATTCCGGTTCGGACAGATTTAACGATATTATGGCTCAACTGATTTCAATTGTTCAACCTGCAGATAATGACAACACCGGCGGCGATTCTTTCAATAAACAATTGTGCATAATGCTTACAAAGGTTGCTTTACATATATATGAACCGATAGCTTCAAACCAAATAGAAGATGAAACTTCTCAAGATTATCAAAAAATAAAAAATCAATGTTTGGATATTTTTGGGAAATTAGCTTTAAAAAGAGTTCATGATATAGGTGTATACGATTGTTTATTTAATATAAAAAATGATACATACAACAGAAGCAAAAAAGTCGGCATAGGTTTTACTCCGGAAACTTTGAAAATTTTCATAGAAGCAGCGAAACGGAGCGGATTGGTTAATAATATATTCTTACCTGACGAACAATTTATATCCGAAGATATTGATACGTTATCCGATATGATAGTTGCTTCGATAGAAAACATAAATCCCGTTATGATGATTGCACATGCTTTTTCGGAAGAAACCAGCGAGACGGTTAAGAAATGGGGTTCAAAAAACAAAACAGAAAATGAAAAAGAAAAACAACTTTCGTATAACATTATGAGACAATTAGTTTCGTTGGCAAACGATGAGAATGCCGATTTAATTAAAAGGAGAAGAGCGGTAGTAGTTCTTTTAAACATTATAGCCAAAGGTATATACAGCGATGTAATAAAAGATGTCCCGATAGATTTTGAAAATGTAAGAATGTTGGCTAACCGTTTTGATCTTCCCGAAATGAAGATGCCGATATATTTGCATATGGGCAATGTCGGTATAAAAAATATAAATCTTTATTATGAATACGATTTTACGCCGTTAATAAAACTGTTGCCGCAGGATTTGTTTGAAAGGGCACAATTATCTTCCGAAGGGTTTGGTGTTTGGGATAACAGAACCGATAACAGATCTCTGTTAACTTACAGAAAACCCGTAATGACAAGCATAGACGGTGAAACCGACGGCGAAAATTTTGAAGTTTTACAAGTATTATTCCGTTTTGAAGTTTTACAAAAAATATTGCAATATAACACTTCCGTTCTTTCTTTAATGGATAAAATAACGGATTCGAAAAATTATGAAAAAAACATGGCGGAGCTTTTAAATGAGTTGCAAGCCATGATAGATGAATTGAAAAAAATTAATATTGAACACGGAACAGCCGCGCAGATTGCTTTGGATAATATCAAAAAATCTTTAAAAGATCCTTCGATAGACAGAAAAACAAAAGTGAGAAGAAATTTGTTGTTGTCCGAATGGAACGAAGATACGATAAAAGACATAAAAGAAATTCATACATTGATAAATGCTATTCACCAAACATCGATAATTGACTTTAAACAGGAAGTGGGCGATGTTAGAACTATGACTGTAGACGGGAAAAATATGATACAAACCATAACCGCAAGTCAACAATCTACTGTAAGCGGTTACAATTTATCGGAAAACATAAATTCGAATATCGTAAAATTTTTATCAAAATTGGCTACAAGAAAATTGCCTAATGATAAAATAGATGATTTCGTTTGTAAAGATGATCTTGTTGTGTGGACAACAAGATTAAATGCTCACAGTGTGGATATTTTCTTTAACTTCGGTGATGTTGACAGAGGAATCAATATATATTACAGAGAAAGACCGATGCCTGGTGAAGATATAGGTAAAAAAGAAAGAATAAGATATTTTAAAGAGATTCTTGAATATTTGGGATTTCATGTTGAAACGGATATTCAGTATTCCGATGGTAACGAGTCGTATGGCTTAAAAGCCGCAATTAACAAGGATTACGGATTAAGCGATTCTACGGACTTAATTGACATCGCAACACATGTTGTTGAAATATTCAAGTTTTCTACAAATGTTGATTACGATTTAAAGAATTGTCACAGAACCATAGAGGCTCAATATAAACATATTTTCGAAAGCTGGTTGACAAAAGCAAAAAGAAGAGAGTTATGGTATGGCGTTGATATAAATAATTGGGGTTGGAGAGCATACGGATATGGCCCGAGAGGGCAGAATTTGGCTAAATTGCCGGAAAAAAGAGAATTAAATCCCGAAGCTTTAAATACTATTTTATCTTATTTAGGGTGTGATTTATTGCCTGCCGATACGGAAAAACCTCTTGCGAGAATGTTGGAAGATCCGAACTTTGTTAATAAATATTTTAACGAACCTATAGAAAGAGCTTTTGTCGAAGGCAGACTGATTTTGAACGAAGAAGGTGTTTTGGTAAGAAACGAAGGTTACGATATTGTTCATTCAATGATAGATGAGATAAATACGAACTTTACCGAGACATCGCAGCAGGCAAGAATCGTTAATTTGGTAAATAATTATGAGTACGATACAAGAATTTTGGCCGATATCGGCAGTTTTGTTGTTGTAAGTTCCGTTATGGAATTAAAAACGGGGGATAAATTATTTATAAGAGCAATAATGGATCCCAATACAAGAAGAACAAAATATGCAATAGCCGAACTTGTAACTACGAAAACAAGACAAAAACTTACAAGCGAACAGTTAATAGAAATATTGGGTAAGGAAGGTTACAAAATTTCAAAACAGGAATGGGTAGATTCGAGAGAAAGACGAAGAACCATAAATTTATTGTCGAGAGATATTCAAACGATTGAAAGCCCGAAAATTCAAAGCACTCCGACATCCGACGGAGCAGGTGTAAGTGTTGTAGGTAATATTACTTTTAATAAAGATAATGTTGACGAAAACAGCATACTTGTTGTTCCTTATACCACTCCGAACGACATAAAAAATATAGAAACGGCAAAGGGTATAATAACTACCGGAGGCGGAGTGTTAAGCCATGCGGCCATTACAACAAGAGAATTGAAGAAACCGTCCGTTGTGTTGGGAGAGGCAATTTGGGTGGATGATGAAATAGAAACTATTTACTATTTACCTTCCGGAGATGTTGAACTTATTGATGAACAGTTCAAAGTACAGAAGGTGAAAACAACAAGAAAAATGTTAAAAGAAGGAACAAGAGTTTTAATGAACGGAGAAACGGGAACGGTTTTACTTTTTGACGATATGGATATATCTTTATTGGATGAATTGCAAAGTTACATTGATTCCGACAATGCACAATCTGTTATAGATTTTATGTTGCAACATTCAAACGACGAAAATATAAACAGATTTGTGGAGTATGTATATTTTCAGGTAATAGGTAATATTAAAACTTTGCAAGTTTTGGATTCGTTGTTTTCCGATGATATGCCCGAAACTGTAAAAAATAAAATAAACAAATTAAACGACGGTTATATACAAGATAAAGTTCAAAGTATTTCCGAAGCTATAGAAAATCTTAAAACTATCGAAAATGTGAATATAGCATATAATATATTGCAGGAATTGATAAAAAAATTGAACTTCATAAAAACCGTTGGAGTAAGACAGGAAATAGAAGATTTAAGAAAACAAGTCGAACAAATGGAAGTTGATATTAAAGCAAGATTAAATAAATATATGCAACAATTCGTTAACGATTTGGTTGATTTATTGGCTAAAGATAATCTCAGCGGTGTCGATGTTCAAAAAATTCTTACAATGTTAAAAAATATTGAAATATATAATTTCTTTGTAGATGAAACCGAAACATCAAAAGATTTGCTTTCTATACGAGATACCATTCGGGTTTTGGTTCCTATGATTAAAGATAAGTTAAACAATTACGCCTTTGAAAGTGAAATAATAGATTTAAACAAAGAAATAAGTTTGTTTGAAGAAAATGCCGGAAACGAAAAATTGTTCGGTTCAAAAACTTCTCAGCTTGCAAAAATGTTTAATTTGTTGAAGAACGAAGAAGGTGTTACTGTTCCGGGCGGTATAGGTATAAGTGTAAATGTAATGCCTCTTTTGTTTAAAGCTTTTGGACAGGAAAATCTTTTAAAAGATTTTGAAACGGCCATAAAACAAGGTAATAAAGAAGAAGCAATGAGACTTGCAAAGATTATTTGTGATTTAATAGATTCCGAAGAAACGAAAGGTTCGGATATGGAAAAAGAAGTAAAAAAACAATTGGATAAATTTATAACACCGGAAGGAAAATATTCCGTAAGATCTTCGGGTGTCGGTGAAGATGCGGCAAACAATGCTTTTGCCGGTATGGGAGAAACATCTTTAAATGTTCAATATGAAAATATATATGAAAGTATAAAAGATTGTTGGAAATCGTTCTTTGCCGAAAGATGTGTTGATTATATGATATCCAGCGGGCAAGTTGTAAGACCGGCTGTTTTGGTTGAAGAAATGATTGATTCCGAAATTTCGGGGGTTGCTTTTACAAGAGATAAATACGGTAACGGAAGAATTAATGCTTTGTTCGGACAAGGAGAAGGTTTGGTATCGGGAATGTTTACTCCGGACAGTGTTTTGTTTGATATGACCAGCGGAGAAGTAATAGAATACTCCGTTGCCAATAAACAGTTCCAATTGCTTACGGATATTAACGGCGGAATAAAGAAAGTTCCCGTAGGACAGAAAGCAAAAACAAGAGCGCTAAACACAAAAATGGTAAAGAAATTGGCAGAAGTATTTTCTATTTTGGAAAATTCGGTAGGTTATCCCATAGATGTAGAGTTTGCCGTAAAGGGCGAAGAAATTTATATACTTCAAATGAGACCGATAACAACTTTAGATGCTAAAGAAAAAACGGTTGATGCAAGTGCCGATGTTGTTGATATGCAGGAAATTCCGTTTATGCAAACACAGCACGAAATATCTTTGGAAGTCGGAAAAATAAAAAACAAACAAGATGTTTTTTGTTATATCGCAAATCCTTTTGAACCGACTCAGGCTGTGCCTGTATATAAAAAATCATCGAATAAACAAGTTACGGAATTTATTATTGATTCTAAATATGCGTCTGTTTTAAAGAACGGACTTCTCGGCAGAATTTTAATGTATAGAATAAATATGGATCCGGTATTGTTGGCTAAATTAAATGACGGTGTATTTAACTTTAAGTCCGGTGAGATAGGATTGTTACCGATATTGGATGAAGATATACTTGAAAAAGCTTTGTCCGACAGCACCTTCACGGACGGAATGAACAATATAAGAAACATATTGGCAAGTGCTTAGTACAAACAATTTACAATTTGCAATTTATAATTTATAATTAAAAATTGCCGTAGGCAATTTTGAGGCATAGAAGAATAGAGGCATAGAGGCATAGAAAAAATAACTGTTTTGTCATTCCGCACTTGATGCGGAATCTCGTAGTTAAGTCGTTTCCATGCATCCATACTTCCATACATCCATTCCTCAAAAATTCTTAGAATTTTTATAATAGGATGGTAAATATGAAATTAGGTATAGTAGGACTTCCTAATGTGGGTAAATCTACATTGTTTAACGCAATAACAAAAGCCGGTGCGGAATGTGCGAATTATCCTTTTTGCACCATAGATCCAAATGTCGGTGTTGTTGCCGTTCCCGATAAAAGATTGGACTTTTTGGAAAAACTTTATAATTCCAAAAAGAAGGTTCCCGCGATGGTGGAATTTGTAGATATTGCGGGGCTTGTAAAAGGAGCTTCTAAAGGTGAAGGTTTAGGTAACCAATTTTTGGCACATATCAGAGAAACATCCGCAATAGTTCATGTTGTAAGATGTTACGAAAATTCCGATATTACTCATGTTATGGGCGAAATTGACCCTATAAGAGATATAGATATTATAGAAACCGAACTTATGCTTGCGGACCTTGAAGCAATAAACAAAAAGTTGGAAAAGTTGCAAAGAGATATAAAATCAAGAGATAAAAAAGTTGTTGCCGAAAAAGAGTTGGCAGACAAAATAAAAGCTCATTTGGAATCGGGTAAACCCGTAAGAACACTTGAAATAGAAGAAGAACAAAAAGAAATATTAAGAAACTTTTTTCTTATAACCGCAAAACCCGTTTTGTATGCTTGCAATATTTCCGATGCGGATTTGCCGGAAATGAAAAATAAGTATACGGAACAAGTTTTACAAAGGGCAAAACAGGAAAATGCACAAGCGATACCTATTTGTGCAAAAATAGAAGCGGAACTTTCGGAACTTTCCGATGAAGACCAATTGGCATTTTTGAAAGATTTGGGACTTACTGAACCCGGTCTTAACAGACTTATTAAAGCAAGTTACGATTTGTTGGGACTTATAACATTTTTAACTGCCGGTGAAGATGAATCAAGAGCATGGACTATAAAAAAAGGTTTTTTGGCACCGCAGGCCGCAGGTGTTATTCATACCGATTTTGAAAGAGGATTTATCAGAGCCGAAGTTATGGCTTACGATGACCTTTTTAAATTAGGTAACGATAAAGCCGTTAAAGAAGCAGGCCTTTTAAGAAGCGAAGGTAAAGATTACGTTGTAAAAGACGGCGACATTATAGAATTTAAGTTTAATGTGTAAAATTCGTAGAATTTTTAAATTATGAAAAACTCGGTTATTACTATCGGTACATTTGACGGTGTTCATAAAGGGCACCAAGCCATTTTAAATAAAGTTGTTGATGTTGCAAAAAAAGACAATTTAAAAAGCATTGTGTTGTCTTTTGAAAATCCCGTAAAAAAAGTAAACGGACTTATAACTACAACGGAAGAAAAAGTTAATCTTTTAGCCTCTTTTTGTGTTGATGAAATATTGTTGCTTCCGGTAACAAAAGAAATATTATCTACTACCGCTGAAGATTTTTTTGAAACGGTTTTTGTAAAGCAACTGAAAGCAAAACATATTGTTGTCGGTTATGATTGTACTTTCGGTAAAGATAGAAACGGAAATGTTGCTTGGCTTAAAAAAAATGTAAAAAAATACGGTATAAAACTTACCGTAATAAAGCCGGTAAAAGTAAAAAACAAAATTGTTTCATCATCCGAAATTCGTGACCTTATAACAAAAAGCAATATAAAAGATACAAATAAAATGCTTAACAGAACCTTTTCTTTTACCGGTAAACATGTATCAGGTAACAAAATAGGCAGGACATTAGGATTTCCTACCGTAAATATTAAAGTTGATGATACAAAACTGTTACCGAAAGGTGTTTTTGCATGTATGGTAAGCGACAAAAAAAATAATATGTATTGCGGTGTCCTGAATATAGGAATAAGACCGACAGTGGATTTAAAAGAACACAAATTGTCGGTAGAAATTCATTTATTAAATTTTTCGGGTGTTTGGAAAGAAAAAAAGCCTACCATATATATTTACGATTTCATAAGAAAAGAAAAAAAATTTAAAAATATTGAACTGTTAAAACAAGCAATAAAAAAAGATACGAATTTTGCAAAGAAAGTATGTATTGAAAATATGTTAGCATTTTGATAGTATACATAATATGATAAATTTTGCAGATATTTTTTATAGACAGACAGATATTCTTTCTTTTATAGAACATTTTTTTATAACAAAAAATATAAAAATACAATAAATGGTGGTTAGGTTATTAAAATAATCTTCCACTCTTTTTTTTATTTAAAAAACAGGAGAATAAAAAGTATGAAAAAATTTTTAGCATTTTTGTTGTTGGTGGCATTTGTTGTTTCACCGTTGTCATCTTCTTTTGCAAAAGAATTAGATGATGATGAGATTGAAATCGGCAGATATGCAATACCCGTAAAAGTAGGATATGGATTTAACCAAGCAGGTGCTGCAGCAGTTAATAAAGTAGTAGAACGATTTGATCTTGAAAGTTCGTATTCGTTTAGTATAGGATATTTGTTTTTTAATAATATCGATTCTTCCGGCTATGGTTTTGCCGTTGAATATATGCCTGCAACTGAAGTAAAAGACAGCGATGGTGCAGTTAAAATCGGACTATATAATATATATTTTATGATTAACCCTAATCTTAAATCAAATATAGCCAATGCAATTGATATATATCTTCCTATACATATAGGTATTTCTGTTCCATATAAAGAAGTAAAAAGTGAAGTTAATGATGATATTGATCCCGGAATGTTGGGTCTTTATTATGGTATAGGTATAGGAACTACAATAAAGAAAAGTTTCTTTATTGAATTAATGTATACTTTTTCAGGAGGCTTCATTGATACATATACGAAGTCAAAAAGACAAGGAGATGATACTCTTTTCTTCGGTACAACTTACGGCGGACTTAGACTTAATATAGGTTATAATTTTCATTTTGGAAAATCAATTTCAAACAAAGAAGGAAGATTTAAAGGAAAAGAATAATAAAATTTCCTTTAACAATTTTGAAGGTTGTAAATTGATTTGTAAAAGAGGTATAAAATGAAATTGTTAAGTTTTAATGTTATAAGAGTGTTGGTTGCATTACTGTTTGTTTTTTCAATAGTATCAAATCTTTTCGCAGTATATGTTCCACCGGTAAGTGATGCTGTTTGCGGATATTGTGAGAGAGCAAGCGGACATGAAACTTGGTGTCCTTCTTATAGAGGAGGATCAACAAGCAGTTCATCAAAATCATCGTCTTCGGGTTCTTCTTATACTGCGGAAAAAGCAATGATAGAGGCAACATCTATGGCGGTTGGTGCAGCACTTGCAAGTTTGTTTTCTGCCCCTGCAAAGACTCCGGAACAAATTGCAAAAGAAGAAGCTGCAAAAGCGGCAGAACAAGCAGCAATAAATGCTGAAAATGCTGCAAAATCTCAAGAAGAAAAAATCCTTTTAAGAGATGAACAATTTTGGGATAGCGGTGATTATATTGTAAAGGAAGGAGATTTAAAATTTCGTGGCGGAAGAGCTTACGGTATTTATAATAGAAGAACTAAAAGATGGGTTTTAAATCCTAATAAAAAAGGAAACACAAATACAAATTGGGGAGTATTTAGGAAAGTTAAAAAAAATGATAATTATTGGATAAGAAAAAGCGGTAATATGAGAATACTTAGTTATAAACCTGCCGAAACTTCTACTACCGATCAGAAAGTTGAAGATGCAAATAAAGATAAACTTGTTTGGATGTATTACGGCAGACAATACGATGAAAAAGAAAAATATTGGAATATAGTAAAAGAACATAAGTTTTTTTCCATAGATGACAATGATGAACTTAAAGAACTTAAAACTTTGCAAACAGGTTATAAAAATATTTTACTGATAGATAAAAATGGTAAAGTTGGAGTTATATTGTTTTTTCCGGATTCTAATGTAGATAAAAGTTATAAATACGGTTATTACGGTTATGAAATAGAAGTTCCTGCAGAATACGATTCCATTGATGTTTATCCTAATCTTATGGACCAATTTAAAGATAAAACGAAAGCAGAAGTTGTTTATACGGCAAAGAAACAGGATTCCGTTTCTGTTTTCGGTTGTTACGGCAAAAAATTATCTTCGGAATTAGCGATATATGATACAATAACTTCATTACCTAATTTCGCAAATAAAAGTGATATTTTTGCCGTTTCAAAAAATAATAAGTTCGGCGCGGTAAATTCTGAAGGACAAGTGATAGTTCCTGCTGTTTATGATGATGTAACTACTTTTTATAATCAGGTAAATGATATTTTGCCTTTAACTTCTTTTACTTTATGGTGTACTGATAAGGTGAAAAACTATGTAAATGAAAAAGGTAAATACGAAAAGGAAGCCGATTATCAGGCAAGAATGAACGATCAAGAAAAACAAAAACAGTATGTTTTGGAAAAGATGGAAAAAGCCGGTATTGAATATACCGATCAATTTAAAGATAAAATTACAATAGAATTAGACGGTTACGATGCTGAAGCCGAAAAGTTTATAATTAAAGAATATGTTAATTTCCCTGCTACAAAAACAAATGTTACCACAACATATAAACAAGAAGGAAATAAACAAACTAAAACAGAAAAAAATTCCGATAACGGTAAAAAACTTCTGTCTTGGAATAAGATAGAATTAGCTGTTCCCATAAAAGAAGCTGAAGAATTTGAAAGGAATTTCAGTAATATGAAAGATAAAGCCCTTAAATCCGCGGTTTTCAGTATTCAAAATGATATAATAGCAATAGCAAAAATAACATTTACAATGGCTAACGGTAAATCTTATACTTTTGATTTAACAAAAGCCAATAAATAGCTCTTTTGTCATTCCGGGCTTGATCCGGAATCTATAAAAAATAACAAAAAGTGGGAAAAAGTATTTTCCCGCTTTTTTCTTTATGTAGTTGAACCATTCATTCCTTAAACCCTTCAATCTTTCAACAAAAAATTGCTGAAAGTAATTTTTATAATAAATTGACTAAAAACTATCCAAAATGATATAATCTAAACTTAAGTGGGTATGTAGTTTTTGTAATGCGGATATGGCGGAATTGGCAGACGCGTATGGCTTAGGACCATATACCGTAAGGTGTGGGGGTTCAAGTCCCTCTATCCGCATTCTATGTTGTTAATAGAATACTAATTTTTAATTTCTAATTGTCGTTTGTTCGTTAATTATAAATTATAAATTGTAAATTATAAATTATATAAGGGGTTATCATGAGTAGTGCTACCAAGTATGAATTCAAATCAAAAGTTGTAGAAAAAAAACCGTGTTTAATATCTATGGAAGTTGAAATAGAACCTTCTCAAACCGATATAGAATTAAAATCCGTTTATGAATCAATTCAACAAACGGCAAAAGTTTCCGGCTTTAGAACCGGTAAAGTTCCTATGGATATAATTAAGAGAAATTATCCGGATGTTGCTAAAGAACAGTTGATTGAAAATATGGTAAAAAAGACTGTTTTTAGTGCATTGGAAAAAGAAAATTTTGCACCGATAGATATGCCGGTTATTACAAATATCGAATATGAATTCGGTCAAACATTAAAGTATTCTTTTAAAGCGGAATGTCAGCCGGAAGTAAAAGTAAAAGATTATAAAGATATAAAAGTAAAAAAAGAAAAGTACAAAGTAACCGATGCAAACATAAACAAAAATCTTGATGTTTTGTTGGACAGAAACGCAAAACTTATAGTATCAAAAACAGGTGAAGTAAAAAAAGACAGTTTTGTTATTGTAAGTTATGAAGGTTTTTGTGACGGTAAAGCTATAGAAAAAATAAAAGCTAAAGAACATATGATAGATTTGGGTGCCGAAAACACATTGAAAGGTTTTAAAGACGGTTTAAAAGGTGCAAAAAAAGGTGATACGAAAGATATAGAAATAGAATATCCCAAGGATTATTTAAATAAAGAGTTGGCAGGTAAAAAAGTTGTATTTAAAACGACAATAGAAGAAATAAAAGAAAAAGAATTACCTGAACTTAACGATGATTTCGCTAAAGATATGGGGCTTGAAAATCTTGACGATTTAAAGAAAAAAATAAGAGAATCTTTGGAAAACGAAGAAACAAGAAGACAAAACGGTGAAGTTGAAAAACAAATAATAGAACATTTGTTAGATAAAAATAAATTCGATGTTCCCGAATCAATAGTTTTGCAACAAAAAAGATATTTAATTAAAAGAATGTCAGACTATATGAAAAGCCAAGGTGCAAACGAAGAATTTATTGCAAAACAGGTAGAAGCATCCGACAAAAAGTACGGTGAAGAAGCGGAAAAAAATGTCAGATTATCTTACATATTAAACGGTATATGTGTAGATGAAAAAATTGAAGTCGGTGATAAAGAATTGGATGACGAAAAGCAGAAAATGTTGGATTCCAACCCTACAAGAAAAGAAGATGTTGAAAATTACTTTAAAGAAAACAAAGCAAATATAGCAGCTTCTTTGAAAGAAGAAAAAATATTTAAATTTTTAGTTGATAATGCGAAAATCAGTGAAAGCGAAAAAGATATGCCGGTAAAATAAAAATTGCAGAGCAATTTTTATTGAGGCATAAGAGGGGTAGAAGTATAGAGGTATAGAAACAACAACAAATATGTCGTTCCGCACTTGATGCGGAATCTCGCAGTTAGGTCGTTTCCATGCATCAATTCTTCCATACCTCAAAATTTCATAGAAATTTTTAGGAGGTAAAATGCCTAATTTTATACCAACGGTAATAGATAAAAGCGGAAACACTTCCGTAGGTTACGATATATATTCAAGACTTTTAAAAGACAGAATAGTTTTTGTCGGCGGTGCGGAAGGTGCCGTAACAACCGATTCCGCAAACGCTTTGATAGCTCAGCTTTTGTATTTGGATGCCGAAGATAACACAAAAGATATAAATCTATATATAAACTCTCCGGGCGGAATAGTTACCGCAGGTCTTGCGGTTTATGATACGATGCAATATATTAAAAGTCCCATAACTACGATTTGTATGGGAATGGCAATGTCTTTCGGTGCAGTGTTGCTTGCTGCAGGTTCAAAAGGTAAAAGATATGCTTTGGAACATTCGAGAATAATGATACATCAACCGTTAATATACGGCGGCGGATTATCGGGGCAGGTTACCGATATAGATGTTGAAACAAAAGAGTTGCTTTTAACAAAAAATAAATTGGCGGACATTTTGGCAAGACATACCGGACAAACAAGAGAAAAAATTATTGCCGATACGGAAAGAAATTGTTATATGTCGGCACAAGAAGCAAAAGAATACGGTTTGATAGATGAAATTATAATTCCCGGGAAAAAATAATGGCAGATAATAATAACGGAAACAAAGAACAAAAATGTTTGTTTTGCGGTAAACCGAAATCCAGCGGTAAAAGATTTATCGGCGGCGGCGGGGCTATTATCTGTTCGGATTGCATAAAAGCTTCCAACGATATATTGAACAGGCTTGAAAAGTCTGAAGTCAAAAAAACGATAAAACCCGTTCCCAAACCGAAAGATATAAAGAAGTTTTTGGATGCTTATGTTATCGGGCAGGAACAGGCAAAAAAAGTTTTATCGGTAGCTGTTTACAATCACTATAAAAGAATACAGGCAAATGCCGAAGAAACCGGATCCGATGTAGAACTTCAAAAATCCAATATCTTGTTATTAGGTCCTACGGGTACTGGTAAAACATTACTTGCACAAACTCTTGCCAGAATGTTGGATGTTCCTTTTGCGATAGCCGATGCAACAACATTAACCGAAGCCGGTTATGTGGGAGATGACGTAGAAAATATTTTGGTTAGATTGTTGCAGAATTGTTCTTACGATGTTAAAAGAGCCGAATGCGGTATAATTTATATTGATGAAATAGATAAAATAGCAAGAAAATCGGAAAACAGATCTATCACCAGAGATGTTTCAGGTGAAGGTGTTCAACAGGCACTTTTAAAAATAATAGAAGGTACCGTTGCAAATGTTCCTCCTCAGGGCGGAAGAAAACATCCGCAACAGGAATGTATAAAAGTCGATACCACAAATATATTGTTTATTTGCGGCGGTGCATTTGACGGTATAGAAAAAGTAATAGAAACAAGATTAAATAAAAAAGGTATCGGTTTCGTAAACAATAAAGAGAAATTATCAAAAGAAGAAATTCTTGCCGATAAAGATAAATTATTTTCACAAGTTGAAACACACGATTTAATAAAGTACGGTTTAATTCCTGAACTTGTTGGAAGGCTTCCCGTAGTTTCGACATTGGAACATCTTACCGCGGATGATATGGTAAGAATTTTAACCGAACCGAAAAATTCATTAGTTAAACAATATACAAAAATGTTTGCTATGGAAAAAATAGATTTGGTTTTTGAAAAGGAAGCTTTAAAGGAAATTGCAAATATTGCTCTTAAAAGATCTGCGGGTGCAAGAGGTTTAAGATCAATGATAGAAGGTATTTTAATGGAAACAATGTTTGAAATGTTCCATGAAGACAAAATAAAAAAATGTGTAGTGGATTTGGAAACAATACAAAAGAAGTCTATGCCGAAAATGTTTGCGGCAGACAATATTGAAAAAATAGAATCTCAGCAGTTACTTGATGACACAAAAACAAAAGCAGGTCCAAAGGAGATTGCATGAGTGAAATGGAAAAAACTTTAAATTTTAAAAAAAGTAACGATTTACCTACGATTTTACCGATGTTACCGGTAAGAGATGTGGTTGTTTTTCCTTCAATGGTGTTGCCTATTGCCGTCGGCAGAGAAAAATCCATAAGAGCTCTTGAAGAAGCAATGACTTCCGAAAGATATATCTTTGTTGCAACTCAAAAAAATTTACAAATAGAAGATCCGTCGCCGGACGACATTTACCATATCGGTTCGGTTTGTGAAGTTTTGCAAATGTTGAAAATGCCCGACGGAACATTAAAAATTTTAATAGAATGTGTTGCAAGAGCCGAATGGACGGAATTCAAACTTACCGATAAAGGATATGTTGAAGTAGGCTTAAATATATTTGACGAAAATATAGAAAGAACTCCCGAAGTTGAAGCCGTTATGAGAAGAATAGTTGCTCTTTTTGAACAGTATGTAAAACTTAATCCCAGAATGCCGATGGAAATATCGATATCCGTTTCGAATATACAGGATCCTTCAAAACTTGCAGATACAATAGCTTCTCATATTTCCATAAAGAGCAGTGAAAAACAGGCTATATTGGAAGCCGTAAATCCGTTAAAAAGATTAAATAAAATAATTCAAATTTTAAATACCGAAATTGAAATTTTAAATATAGAAAGAAGAATACAAAACAGAGTAAGAAACCAAATAGAAAAGAATCAAAAGGAATATTATCTTAACGAACAGATGAAAGCTATACAAAAAGAGTTAAAACAAAAAGATGATAATTCCAAAGAAATAGAAGAATTAAGAGCCAAGATAAAAGAAAGTTCAATGTCGGACGAAGCAAGGGAAGTTGCCGAAAAAGAGTTGGCAAGAATGGAAAAAATGATGCCGCAATCTCCGGAAGCTTCCGTTATAAGAACTTATATAGAATGGTTGTTGGATTTACCTTGGAAAAAGTTAACAAAAGATAATTTGGATTTGGTAAGAGCCAAAGAAATATTGGATGAAGACCATTACGGGTTGGATAAAGTAAAAGAAAGAGTTATAGAATATTTGGCAGTATTATCGAGAGTGAAAAAAATTAAAGGACCTATCCTTTGCTTTATAGGACCTCCCGGAGTAGGTAAAACATCGATTGCAAAATCCGTCGCAAGAAGTTTAGGAAGAAACTTTGTAAGAATTTCCATGGGCGGAGTAAGAGATGAAGCTGAAATCAGAGGCCACAGAAGAACTTATATCGGTTCCATGCCGGGAAAAATTATTCAGTCTATGAAAAAAGCAGGTTCGAGTAATCCTGTATTTATTCTTGACGAAATAGATAAAATGGGCAGCGATTGGAGAGGAGATCCTTCTGCGGCATTGTTGGAAGTTCTGGATCCCGAACAAAATTATGCATTCGGAGATCACTATTTGGATGTGGATTACGATTTGTCGGATGTTATGTTTATAACTACGGCAAACACATTGAATAATATTCCCAACACATTGCTCGACAGATTGGAAATTATAAGGTTTTCCGGTTATACCGATGAAGAAAAACTTTTAATTGCGAAAAAGTTTCTTATAAAAAAACAAATGAAAGATCACGGTTTAAAAGATGAAGAACTTACAATAGACGACAGCGCAATAAAAGAAGTGATAGCAAGTTATACAAGAGAAGCCGGTGTAAGAAATTTAAACAGAGAAATGGCGAACCTTTGCAGAAAGGCCGCTAAAGAGTTGGCTCTCGAGAAAAAAGACAGTATTAAAATATCGGCTAAAAATGTTGAAAAATATTTAGGTGTTCCGCACTACGAAAGAGAAAAAATTTCTGAAAACGGAATCGGTGTTGTTACGGGCCTTGCATGGACGGAAGTCGGGGGAGAAACTCTTACCATAGAAGTAAACAAAATGAAAGGTAAGGGTATGTTAAATCTTACAGGGCAGTTGGGAAATGTTATGAAAGAGTCCGTTCAGGCGGCATTTACTTATGTAAAATCTTCGGCAAAAAAGCTCGGTATAAAAGAGAATATGTTTAAAGATACGGATTTTCATGTTCATGTTCCCGAAGGTGCCGTTCCTAAAGACGGTCCGAGTGCCGGTCTTGCAATGGCAACGGCTTTAGCTTCCGTGTGTATGAATAAACCTGTAAGAAAAAAACTTGCCATGACGGGCGAAATTACATTAAGAGGAAGAGCTTTGGCTATAGGCGGGTTAAAAGAAAAAGTTTTGGCTGCTTACAGAGAGGGAATAGATATGGTTTTATTCCCGGAATCAAACAAAAAAGATTTGGTTGATATACCGGAAAACGTTAAGAAAAAAATAAAAATGATTCCCGTTAAACATATGGACGAAGTTATAAAATATGCTTTTGATAAAAAAATAAAATAATAGAGAGGGAGTGTAGCAAAAATGTACAAGATTTTGATGACTTATGACAGCCAGGAAGGATTGGACCAATTATTAAATCATCCTGATTTTAAGGTTGAAGTTCATGCAAAACCTTCACCTGAAGAATTTAAAGAACTTATAAAAGATTACGACGGTCTTATAATTCGTTCGGAAGTTAAAGTTACCGAAGAAATTATAGGAGCGGCACAAAAATTAAAATTTATCGGCAGAGCGGGAACCGGTGTAGATAACGTAGATAAAAAAGCAGCAACACAAAAAGGTATAGTTGTATCCAATGTTCCCGGCGGAAACACAATATCCGTTGCCGAACATACAATAGGTCTTATTCTTTCTATGGCAAGAAATATTCCTGCCGCAGTTACTTCAATGCAGTCTCAAAAATGGGAAAAGAAAAAGTTTATGGGTAACGAAATATTCGGTAAAACATTAGGTTTAATCGGTCTCGGAAGAATAGGTAATGAAGTTGCAAAAAGACTTTTGTCTTTCGGAATGAAAGTTGTAGCTTACGATCCTTTTGCAAATGCCGAAGTTGCAAAAAATAACGGTATAGAATTAACAACATTAGACGAAGTTTTCAAACAAGCGGATTATTTGTCCATTCATTCTCCTTTAACCGATGATACGAGAGGAATGATAAATAAAGCAAATATTGCAAAAATGAAAGACGGTGTAAGAATTATCAATTGTGCAAGAGGCGCGATAATCAATGATGCGGATTTAATTGAAGCGGTTAAATCCGGTAAAGTTGCAAATGCGGCTCTTGATGTGTTTGTAAAAGAACCTCCCGTAGATTGGTCAATTCAAACAACACCGAATATTATAACAACACCTCACTTGGCAGCTTCAACGGAAGAAGCTCAAGTTAAAATTGCTATAGAAATGGCAAGCGTAGTTATAGATTTCTTTACAAAAGGTTTAATAAGAAACGCAGTCAATGTTGCAACGGTAGATTGGGATACACAAAAACAAATGATGCCTTATATAGAACTTGCAGATAAAATCGGTTCTTTCCAAGGTCAAATTATCGAAGGAGGAATTTCCGAAATAGAATTAAGTTATTGCGGAGCCGTTTCCGAATTCAAAACAAATCCTTTAACTGTTGCATATCTTAAAGGAATTTTAGGTCAAATATTGGATCTTAAAATAAATTCCGTAAATGCAGTGTCTGTTGCAAAAGAAAGGGGGATAAACATAAAAGAAGTTATAGTAAAAGATGTTAAAGATTATACAAATTTAATTTGTGCAAAAATTAAAACGGATAAAGGCGAATTTTCTATTGCCGGAACTCTTTTTGATAAACAACAAAGAATCGTTTCCATTGACGGTTTAACCGTAGATGTAAAACCGGAAGGTCACAAGATATTTATAAATAATACCGATAAACCGGGAGTTATAGGAACATTGGGAACAATAATAGGTTCCGCTTCAATAAATATTGCAGGTATGACGGTGGGAAGAAAAGAATCGGGAAAACAGGCTGTAACCGTTTTGGAAATAGACGGAGAAGTTTCCAACGATGTTATATCAAAAATAGCGAAAGTTGAAGGTGTTACAAAAGTTAAGAACGTAATACTATAAACGGTTAATCTTTTGAACTTATACTGTGTTGCAGCACGGCTCATTTACCATTAATGTAAACTTCGCCGTGCTGTCGCCTTGTATAACTAAATGTTTTACCGTTTTGCTTTTTGTATGTTATTAATATAAAAAATGTCAAAAATTAAAAATTTTATTACCAACCATTTTAATATTTTTGTGTTTGTAATGTTTGCCGTAGTTATTTTTTCTTTATACGGAAGAACACTATTTTTTAATTTTTCTTACTATGATGATGATGTTTTGATTTTGGACAGACAGGATTATTTGACTTTTTCAAATATAGGGAAAATTTTCTCAAATACGGTTTTCGGTGAAGGAAGAGATCAATTTTGCAGACCTGTTTTAAATTTAACGTTCCTTATTGAAAAATATTTGTACGGAACAAAACCGTTCGGTTACCATCTTACAAATTTGTTGTTACATTTGTTTTCCGTTTTTTCGCTGTTTTTATTTTTAACTTTAAGATATGATAAGAAAAAAACTTTTATATTGTGTTTGCTTTTTGCTTGCCATCCGGCAATAGTTCAGGCTGTAGCTTGGATACCGGGCAGAAATGATTCCCTGTTGGCATTGTTTATAATTTTATCGTGCTGTTTTTTGGTTAAATATACTGAAAATACTAAAAGCGGGTATTTATTCGGATACTTATTTTGTTTTGTTTTAGCTTTGCTTACAAAAGAAACCGCAATAGTTCTTCCTTTATTTTATTTTTTATTTTTGTTATATAAAAAAAAGGATGTTAAACAAATTATCGTAAATGTTACAATATTATCGCTTATTATATTGATTTATTTTTTTTACAGAAAATATGTTTTAAGCGGTCTGTATTCGGCAACATTTAAAGAAATGTTTACTAACTTTTATACGGCACTTGTTCCGGCAACATCGAAATATGTCGCAAACATATTTTTTCCGGTAAAATTGTCGGTATTCCCGGCACTGTTAAAAGTTAATTATTTGTTGTGTACGGCATCTGTTCTTGTTTTTGTTTTATTGTTTATAAAGTTAAAAAGATATGATTTAAAAATAGTTTTAATCGGTATTTGTTGGTTTTTATTTTTCCTTTTTCCTACATACTTAATGTCAAACAACTATTTTTTTGACCATAGAATATATGTTCCTCTAATCGGAATAATGTTGGTTATTTTGGAAATGATAAAAAATTATAACGAAATATATTCAAAAAAATTTATAGCATTATTAGCTTTTTTCTTTTTAATGTTTTCTTCGGTTACTTTGTATTATGAACAAAAATTTCAAAATAAAGAATTTTTTTGGGTTAACGCGTTAACTATGTCACCCGAATCCGATTTGGCAAATGCTATGGTCGGGCAATTGTTTTTTGAACGCGGTCTTTACAAAGAATCCGAAAAATATTTTTTAAAAGCTATATCAATAAAACCGACAAATGCGATACATTACGGTAATTTGTCCGTGGTTTATGCTAAAATCGGTGATTTGGATAAAGCGGAAGAAGTTTTGCTTAAATCTTTAGAATATACAAAAGATAATCCCAACACATACTACAATTTAGCCTTAGCATATAAATATAAAGGGAATAAAGAAAAAGCACGGGAAATGAAAGAAAAATATATAGAAACTTTTAACAGAACAAATAAAGTTTCTAAAATTGTTGATATAGTTTTATAAATATGAAAAAGTTAGCGTTTTTTATATCTACACTTTGTTATGCTGGATATTTTCCTAAAGCGCCTGGAACATTCGGTTCTTTGGTAAGTTTACCTGTAATTTTTGTTATAAACTACAATTTCGGGTTTACGGGTTTGTTTTTAGTTACGGTGATTGTTTTTTTTATATCAATATTTGCCGTAAAAAAAGTTTTGTCTTATACGGAACATGATCCGTCTTTTGTTGTAGTAGACGAGTTCATAGGACAAGCCGTAACATTTTTTTTAATGGCAGATAAACTTAAATATTCTAAAAGTGTTATCCCTTACATTGTCGGATTTATTTTGTTCAGATTATTTGATATTACAAAACCGTTTCCGGTAAGTTATGCGGATAAAAAAATGAAAAATGCCGCAGGTGTTATTTTAGACGACATTTTTGCAGGAATATATGCTGCAATTATATTGTATTTCATTACATATTTTGTTAAAGGACTTTAAATGAAATTTTCAACCGTATCAATGTTCAGAAAAACTTTGTCGGCAAAAAAACTTGCTCCGGTATATTTTTTGGCCGGCGAGGAGACCTTTTTGTTGGAAGACAGTCTTAAAAGAATAGAAAAAGCGGTAAATACCGACGATTTAAACAGAGAAGTATTTCAGGCGACGGAAAGTTCCGGTTCGGATATATTAAATTCGATCGAAACGTTGCCTTTTTTGACGGATAAAAGAATAGTCGTTTTAAAGATGGCAAACAAACTGAAAAACGATGATTTCAAAATAATTACAAAAATAATAGAAAATCCCGTAGATACCACTTGCTTTATATTAATGTTTCCGGAAAAAGTAAAAAATTCCACATCAAAAAGAAAAGATTTAATAGCATTATGCGAGAAAAGCGACAGCTGTTATTGTGTCGATTGTAAAAAAATGTATGAAAAAGATGTTAAAGCTTTTATACAAGACGAATTCAACGGCAGGGGAAAAACAATAGAACCGGAAGTCGTTCAACAGATAGTAAACGATACGGGTTTTGATTTACAAAATGTATCTAACGAAATAGAAAAGATATCTTTGTATTTAGGTAAAGATAAAAAAAATGTTACTGTGGAAGATTTTATTAAAATAAGCGGTTTTACAAAAGAAATAAACGTTTTTATGTTAGCAAATGCGATAGAAGAAAAAAATCTTAACTATTCTTTGTTTATTGTGGAACAAATGCTTAAAACAGGTGAAAGCGCTATCGGTTTACTTTCTACAATTTCCGGCGCCGTAAGAAAAATGGTTACGGCAAAGAGTTTGATGGAAGAAAAAAATTACACTTCGCAGGATGCTTTAAATTATGTCAGGGTTTATTCTTATTTTCAATATAAATATGCTTCTAATTTAGCAAAATATACTCTCTTGCATTTAAAAAGATGTTTAAAAGAAATTTTAAAAACGGATATTGCTTTAAAAACAGGAAAAACCGACGATAAATCCGCAATTGAAAATCTTGTCTTATTTATCTGTAAGTAGTATAATAAAAAAAATCACTTTGTGATTTTGGAAGAATGGAAGAATAGAAGATTAGAAGAGTGGAGGAAAAGAGGATAGTTAAATAATAACAAAATTTGCAAAGCAAATTTTACAATTTAACTTCCAATCATCCAATCATCAAATCTTCCAATCTTCAAAAATACGGAGTATTTTATGAAAGCTTTTATTTTGGCTGCCGGTGCGGGAACAAGGCTCAGACCGTTAACTTTCGAATGTCCGAAACCTATGATACCGTTACTGAATAAACCGGTAATGGAACACACTATAAATAACTTAAAAAAGCATAACATAGAATCTGTAGTTATGAATTTACATACATTACCGGAAATGATAACCGATTATTTCGGTGACGGTAAAAAGTTCGGTATGGATATAAATTATTCCATGGAAGAAACTTTGCTGGGAACGGCAGGCGGCTTAAAAAAATGTAAAAAATTTTTCGATTCCACATTTGTTGTTATGTCCGGAGACGGGCTTTCAAATATAGATTTAACGGCCGCGGTAGCTTTTCATAAAAAGAAAAAAGCGCTTGCCACGATGGTATTAAAAAGAATAGAAACAAAGTTTCCTTACGGAATAACGCTGACCGACAGATTTAACAGAATTGTAAACTTTATCGAAAAACCGTCTTGGGGCTCATTTTTTTCGGATACGGTAAATACGGGAATTTATATTTTTGAACCGGAAATTTTTAAGTATATATCGGACGGTTTTTACGATTTCGGTAAAGATTTGTGGCCGAAATTGTTAAGATTAAAAAAGCCGATATACGCTTATTTAATGAACGAATATTGGACGGATATAGGAAATATTGAAGAGTATAAGCAAGGCATGAAAGATGCTTTGTTCGGAAAGATTTCCGTTAAAATAAACGGTAAAAAATTAAAAAATGCGGAAACTGTTGCAGATACCGATTGCAAAATAGATAAAACCGTCAAGTTTATAGGTAAATCGGTTATCGGAAAAAACTGTAAAATAGGTAAAAATGTGGTTATCGATAACGGAACCGTTATCGGAGACAATGTTAAAATTCAGGATGATGTGATAATAAAAGATTCCATCATTTGGAGTAATACGGTAATAGGTAAAAAAGCGAAATTATGTTCAAGTATAATAGGAGTAAATGTTCCCGGAAAATTATCGGTATATAACGGCTTGTTATTTAATATAAAATAAAACGGCAATGTATAATTGATAATCGAAAAAAAACAAAATTGATAATTAAAAATTAAGAAAGAAAAATATAAGAGGATATAGAGATGAAAAAGAAAGAAGAAAGAGGATGGTTTTTTACTTCGGAATCTGTAACGGAAGGTCATCCCGACAAAATTTGCGATATTGTATCGGACAGCATTTTAGATGCAATTTTAAAACAGGATGATAAAGCAAGGGTAGCTTGCGAAACTTTTGTTTCCAACGGACTTTTGGTTGTAGGCGGGGAAATAACTACAAAAGCTCAAATAAATAAAAGAGAAATAATAAAAAATGCAATAAAAAATATAGGTTATACCGATTCAAAGTTCGGCTTTGACTATAAAACATGTGCAATAATAGATACCATAAACGAACAATCTCCGGATATTGCTCAAGGTGTTGATACTGGCGGAGCGGGTGACCAAGGGTTAATGATAGGTTTTGCATGTAAAGAAACAAAAGAGTTAATGCCGTTACCTATAATGTTGGCACATAAACTTGCTTTAAGACTTGCCGAAGTAAGGAAAAAGAATATATTAAAATATTTAGGACCGGACGGCAAAACTCAAGTTACGGTAGAATATAGAGACTGGAAACCTTACAGAGTAGATACCGTAGTTCTTTCTACTCAGCATACTGCCGAAATTTTGGATAAATCCGGTAACCGAATTACAAAAAAAGCCAAACAGGAAATTTTCGATAAAGTTATAAAACCGGTTTTAGGTAACTTAATAGATAAAAAAACAATAATACACATAAATCCTACGGGCAAATTTATAGTAGGCGGTCCTCAGGCGGATACCGGCCTTACGGGAAGAAAAATAATAGTTGATACTTACGGCGGTATGGCTGCGCACGGAGGAGGCGCATTTTCCGGTAAAGATTCTACAAAGGTAGACAGAAGCGCCTGTTATATGGCAAGACACATTGCAAAAAATATCGTTGCTTCCGGTATTGCAGAAAAATGTACCGTTCAACTTGCGTATGCTATAGGTGTTGCGGAACCTGTTTCTGTTATGGTGGATACGCACCATTCGGGAAAGGTTGCGGGAAATTTGCTTGAACCTATAGTAAGAAAATTATTCCCTTTAACACCTGACGGCATAATAAAATATTTGGATTTAAGAAAACCCGTATTTACAAAAACTGCAGCTTACGGGCATTTCGGAAGAAAAGATTTTAAGTGGGAACAAACAAATAAGGCTGCCGAAATAAAAAAATTAGCAGAAATTTTGATTTAATAAAATTTATTGTTTTTTCAATAAATTTATACATAAAAAAAGAAACGGTAACTTTAAAATTACCGTTTCTTTTATGTTTATAAATTTTTTTAATTAGTTATTCAAACCTGCATCTATCCATTTTGGATCGCCTGTTTTGTATGCTTGCAATGTCATAGAAATACCGTTTGCAGCTGAACTGGTATCACCTGAAGTTTCAGCTTGGAAACCAGGATTGGTAGCATCTCCAATTGTGGTTACTTTAAATGTTTTAAAGTATTTGTTTGATCTTGCATCAACATCCAAAGCTTCACTAAAAGAACTTTCTGTTCCAAGATTCAAGAAAGTTGCATACTCTGCATAATAAACTTTTTGTGCTGTTTGAATAGAACCTAACAATGATTTTGCTTCAGTTCCCATAGCTTTTCTTGTATATCCTCTGTAAATAGGTACAGCTACGATAGACAAGATACCAACGATAACGATTACGATAACCAACTCAACAAGCGTAAAACCTTTTGCTCTTTTCATTTGTTTCCTCTCCTTTTTTTTTATTTTTTTTAACATTTTTTTCTACTTGCGACACTTTCATTATAGACTATTTGAATAAAAGTGTCAAGTATTTATTGTAATGTTATATACGAAAAATTATCTTATTTTGCTGCTTGTTCTACTGCAACTGCAACTGCAACCGATGCACCTACCATTGGATTATTACCCATACCGATAAGCCCCATCATTTCTACATGTGCGGGAACTGAAGATGAACCTGCAAACTGTGCATCTCCGTGCATTCTTCCCATAGTATCTGTCATACCGTAAGATGCAGGACCTGCAGCCATATTGTCGGGATGTAATGTTCTTCCCGTACCGCCGCCTGAAGCTACTGAAAAGTATTTTTTACCGTTTTCAATTGCCCATTTCTTATAAGTGCCTGCAACAGGATGTTGGAATCTTGTAGGATTTGTAGAATTTCCGGTAATGGAAACATCCACGCCTTCATGTATCATTATAGCAACACCTTCCGAAACATCGTCCGCTCCGTAACATTTTACTTTTGCTTTATCTCCGTCGGAGAAAGTTTTTTCGCTTACTATATTTAGTTTACCTGTATGATAATCATATTCCGTTTCAACTGCGGTAAAACCGTTAATTCTTGAAATAATGTAAGCGGCATCTTTACCTAAACCGTTAAGAATAACTCTTAAAGGTTCTTTTCTAACTTTGTTTGCCGTTCTTGCTATACCGATAGCACCTTCTGCTGCCGCAAAAGATTCGTGACCTGCCAAGAAACAGAAACATTTCGTTTCTTCTCTTAAAAGCATTGCCGCCAAGTTTCCGTGACCTAAACCTACCGCTCTTTGGTCTGCAACGGAACCCGGAATACAAAATGCCTGAAGTCCGATACCTATAAGTTCTGCAGCTTTAGATGCCGTTTTTGCACCTTCTTTTATTGCTATTGCCGCACCTAAAGTGTATGCCCAAACTGCATTTTCAAATGCTATTTGTTGAACACCTTTAACTATAGCTTCAACATCTATACCTTTTGCATTGCAAATTGATTTTGCATCTTCCAAATCTTTTATGCCGTATTTTTTCATACAAGCATTTATTTTATCTATTCTTCTTTCATATCCTTCAAATGTAACCATATTTCACTCCGTTAATTTAGTTTATAGTTTGTGGCTTATGGATTTGCTGTATTTTGTAGTTTTCACCCTTTCACCCATTCACCCTTTCACCTGCTGTCTCTATTTTTCTATCCTTCCATACATCCATCCCTAAAAAATCGCTTTGCGATTTTTCTATTCGTGTCTTGGATTGATTTTCTTTACTGCTTCGTTAAATCTTCCGTATGTTCCCGTATTTTTTTCCAAAGCTTCTTTCGGGTCCATACCTTTTCTTATGGCTTCCATCATTTTACCGATATGAACATATTTATAACCTATAACTTCGGAATTTTTGTCTAAACCGATTTCCAATACATAACCTTCAGCCATTTCCAAATATCTTACACCTTTTTCTTTTGTGCTGTACATTGTTCCTACTTGAGATCTTAAACCTTTACCTAAATCTTCAAGACCTGCTCCTACGGGAAGTCCGTTTTCCGAAAATGCCGTTTGAGTTCTTCCGTAAACTATTTGCAAGAAAAGTTCTCTCATTGCGGTATTGATTGCATCGCAAACCAAATCGGAATTTAATGCTTCGAGCAATGTTTTACCAGATAAAACTTCTGCTGCCATTGCTGCGGAATGTGTCATTCCGGAACAACCTAATGTTTCAACAAGAGCTTCTTCTATTATACCGTTTTTAACGTTAAGTGTAAGTTTGCAAGCTCCTTGTTGCGGTGCACACCAACCTACTCCGTGCGTTAATCCGCTGATGTCTGTTATTTCTTTTGCTTTTACCCATTTACCTTCTTCGGGTATCGGTGCAGGACCGTGTTTGGCACCTTTTGTTACAGGGCACATTTTTTTTACTTCTTCTGAACACATACAACTCATTTTGCCACCTCTTGTTTTTTATGCTTTGTACTTTTTTATGTTTAAAACTAACTGATTTTACTAAAAAGCGGTGCTCTTTTGCAAATGAAAAAATAAAATTTTGAAAAAAAGTTTTTATATTAGTATAATAAATGCCATATTTTTTACGGAAACACATATGAAAAATAAACTTTTACAATATAGAACAAAAATAGATGGTATAGATAAGAAAATTTTAGATTTGCTTAATGAAAGAGCAAAAACGGCTGTTGAAATAGGCAAAATAAAACAATCTTCTTCGTCCGTTTATGTCCCGAGCAGGGAAACGGAAGTAATAAACAATCTTATAAAAAACAATAAAGGTCCTTTAAGTAAACAGGATATTTCCGGTATATACAGAGAAATTATCAGTGTTTGCAGGGGAATGGAATCTGAATTGAAGGTTGCATATTTGGGACCTAAAGCAACATTCAGTTATCAGGCAAGTTTAAAATTGTTTGGTTCAAAAGCGGATTTTGTTCCGATAAAGAGATTGGCGGATGTTATAGAAGAAGTTGAAAAACAAAGAGCCGATTATGCAGTTGTTCCTATAGAAAATTCAAACGAAGGTTCCGTAAATACGACTCTGGATGAGCTTGTGGATACAAATTTGAAAGTTGTAAACGAAATAAATATGAGAATATCTCATTGCCTTTTATCCAAGACAAAGCTTGAAAATATTAAAGTTGTTTATTCTCATCATCAGGCTATATCTCAATGCAGTAATTGGTTGCATAAGAATTTGCCCGATGCCGAAATTTTTCCGGTAAATTCCACCGCACAAGCCGCACAACTTGCTTCAAAAAATTTTAAAGCCGCAGCGATATCTTCGGAAGTCGCATCACAAATTTATAACTTAAATATTCTGGTTAAATCTATTGAAGACAGTAAAGATAATTGGACAAGATTTTTTGTATTGGGACACGATATATCAAGTAAAACCGGTAAAGATAAAACAAGTATAATTTTTACCATTAAAGATAAGGTTAATACTTTATACAATATTTTGTCGGAATTCAGTAAGAGTAAAATAAACTTAACAAAAATCGAATCAAGACCTACGAAGAAAAAAGTTTGGCAATATATTTTCTTTATAGATTTTGAAGGGCATGTAAGCGACAAAAAAGTTACAGATACACTTGAAAACATAAAAGAACATTGTATATTTTTAAAAGTTTTGGGCTCATACCCGAAATCCGATTTATAATTAGGAGAATAAAATGGAAAAATTTGATGCAGGAAAATTGGCAAGATCAGTTTGTAAAACTTTTCAACCTTATGTTGCAGGTAAACCGATAGAAACATTAAAAAGAGAACTCGGCTTAAAACACATAATAAAAATAGCTTCAAACGAAAATCCGTTGGGACCTTCCAAAAAAGCCGTTAAAGCAATGAAAGATATAGCAGATAAAGTTTATTTTTATCCTGATTTTAATTCAACGGAACTTAAGATGGCACTTGCAAAACACTATAAATTAAAAATCAATAATATTATTGTGGGTTGCGGTTCCGATGAACTTATAGAAATTATCGCAAGAGCATATTTTAATCCCGAAGATGAAGTTGTTATCTCAAAATATTCCTTTACAAGATACCAAATGGCAGTAAAATTAATGAATGCAAAGTCTGTAGTAGTTCCTATGAAAGAAGGTTTTGTCCACGATTTGAAAGCTATGGCAAAAGCTTGTAATAAAAATACAAAAGCCGTATTTATTACAAATCCTAACAATCCTACCGGAACATACAACACAAAAAAAGAATTTGAAGAATTTTTAAAAGCACTTCCTTTAAACAAATACGGAGTAAAACCGTTGGTTATTTCCGATGAAGCATATTGTGAATTTGCTTCATATAAGAAAGATTTTCCTGATACATTAAAATATTTGGCAAAAAATCCTAACTTGATAATTCTTAGAACTTTTTCGAAAATTTATGCTATGGCAGGTGCAAGAGTAGGTTACGGTTTGGTAAGTGAAACCGTATCGGATTATATTGAAAGAATAAGACCTCCTTTTGATGTAAACAAGTTTGCACAGGCAGGAGCAATAGCAAGTTTAAACGATAAATCTCAAGTTAAAAGAAGTGTTGCGCACGTAAGAAAAGAATTTAAGTTCATTTTTGCTGCACTTAATAAAATGGGAATTAAATATATAGATTCCGTAGGAAACTTTTTCTTAATGTCGGTTGCCCCGTTTAAAGGTAAACAAGTATTTCAAGATATGTTGAAAGAAGGTGTAATCATAAGGGCTATGGATGAATATGAGTTGTATGATTATGTAAGAGTAACAATAGGAACAAGAAAAGAAAACGAACTTTTCTTAAAGAAGATAAAAAAAGTATTAAAAAAATAATTCTTAGGTTGACACAATTTTTAGTAATTGTTAAAATCTTTAAGATTATTAGTGATATTTTTTATATCCAATAAAATAAAACAAGGAGATTAAGTATGGCGAAATTTGTGTATTCGTTCGGTGGCGGAAAAGCAGATGGTAATGGCAGTATGAGAAATCTTCTGGGCGGAAAAGGTGCTAACCTTGCAGAAATGGCAGGAAAAGTAAAACTTCCTGTTCCTCCGGGATTTACAATTACAACGGAAGTTTGTACATATTACTATGACCACAAAAAAACTTATCCTAAGGAACTTGAAAAACAAGTTGCAACAGCTTTGAAAGCAGTTGAAAAAATTATGGGTAAGAAATTCGGAGATCCGAAAGATCCTCTTTTAGTATCCGTAAGATCGGGTGCAAGAGCTTCAATGCCCGGTATGATGGAAACGGTTTTGAATGTTGGTCTTACCTCAAAAACCCTTCCCGGTTTAATTGCAAAAACTAAAAACGAAAGATTCGCTTATGATGCATATAGAAGACTTATCATGATGTATTCCGATGTTGTTATGGAAAAATCTGCAGGTATTGAACCGGCAGACGATATGGGCATCAGAAAACAACTTGAAAGAGTTATGGACAAAGCTAAACAAGCTAAAGGTGTAACAAAAGATACTGAACTCGATGCAAACGATTTGAAAAAACTTTGTGAAGAGTTCAAAAAAGTAGTTAAGAAAGTTTTAGGTAAAGAATTCCCTGATGATCCGATGAAACAACTTTGGGGCGGAATCGGAGCGGTATTTGCATCATGGAACGGAAAAAGAGCTATTGCTTACAGAAAAATCGAAGGAATTCCTGAAGATTGGGGAACAGCGGTAAATGTTCAAACCATGGTATTCGGTAACATGGGTGACACTTCCGCAACAGGTGTTGCTTTCACAAGAAACCCCGGAAACGGAGATGCACATTTCTATGGTGAATATCTTATAAATGCACAAGGTGAAGACGTTGTTGCAGGTATAAGAACACCTGCTTCAATTAACGAAGCAACAAAAACAGAACAAAATAAAGGCGAAGTATCTCTTGAAAAGTTTATGCCTAAAGTTTATAAAGAACTTGACGGAATACAGAAAAAACTCGAAAAACATTACAGAGATATGCTTGATATAGAATTCACAATTCAAGAAGGTAAATTGTGGATGTTACAATGCAGAGTTGGAAAGAGAAACGGTCCTGCTGCAGTTAAAATGGCAATGGACATGGTAAAAGAAAAACTCATTACAAAAGAAGAAGCAGTATTGAGAGTTTCTCCTGCACAATTAGATGAATTGTTACATCCTATTATAGATCCTAAAGCTGAAAAAGGTGCAAAAATTTTGGCAAAAGGTCTTCCTGCAGGTCCCGGAGGAGCAAACGGCCAAATCGTATTCTCGGCTGAAGATGCTGTTGCATGGAACAAGAAAGGTAAAAAAGTTATTCTCGTTAGAGAAGAAACAAACCCTGAAGATGTTGAAGGTATGAGAGCTGCTCAAGCTGTTCTTACTGCAAGAGGCGGTATGACCTCACACGCTGCACTTGTTGCAAGAGGATGGGGGAAATGCTGTATAGTAGGTTGTGCTGATATCAGTGTTGATTTAGCAAAGAAAACAATGACAATCGGTTCCAAGAAATTTAAAGAAGGCGACTATATAACTCTTAACGGAACAAAGGGTTTTGTTTATGACGGTGCATTAGCAATGGTTGACGGCACCAAGAACAAAATCTTGAACGATTTCTTAAAAGTTTGTGATTCCATAAGAAGATTAAAAATCAGAACAAATGCAGATAACCCTGCAGATGCAAAGAAAGCAAGAGAATTCGGTGCGGAAGGTATCGGTCTTTTCAGAACGGAACATATGTTCTATGGTGAAAATTCGGAAAAACCTTTGTTTGCATTAAGAAAAATGATTGCTTCTGCAACAACTGAAGAAAGAAAGAAAGCTTTGGACGAAATGTTCCCGTATATGAAATCCAGTATTAAAGGAACAATGGAAGCTATGGACGGATATGCAGTAACAGTAAGATTGTTGGATCCACCGTTACACGAATTTATTCCGAGAGAAAAAGCTCAACAGGAAATAATTGCTAAGAGCTTGAATATTTCTTTGGATGAATTCAAGGCAAGAGCAGATGCTCTTCATGAATCTAACCCTATGATGGGTCACAGAGGAGTAAGACTTGGTATTACATATCCTGAAATAACGGAATATCAAGTTAGAGCTATATTTGAAGTTGCAGTTGAACTTTTGAAGAAAGGCAAAAAAGTTCATCCTGAAATAATGGTTCCTGTTGTATGTACGGAAAACGAATTGAAACTTCAAAAAGCTATAGTTGAAAAAGTTCATGCTGAAGTTTTGAAAAAAGCAAAAATTAAAAAATTGGATTACTCTTTCGGTACAATGATAGAAATCCCGAGAGCTGCATTAACAGCAGATAAGTTAGCAAATGTTGCAGAATTCTTCTCATTCGGTACAAACGATTTAACACAAATGAGTTTCGGATTCTCAAGAGATGATGTTGGTGCTTTCTTAGGCGACTATCAGGAAAAGAAAATTATTCCTGCAGATCCTTTCCAAACAATAGATCAGGAAGGTGTTGGTCAATTGATTAAGATGGGTCTTGAGAAAGGAAGAAGTGTAAGAAAAGGTATGAAAATCGGTATTTGCGGAGAACACGGCGGAGAACCTAAATCCATAGAGTTCTGCAATGCTATCGGAATGACATACGTTTCCTGCTCACCTTTCAGAGTACCTATAGCAAGACTTGCGGCAGCACAAGCAGTTGCAAAAGAAAAAGTATCGAAAAAGAAATAATATCGATACAATTTTATAATTGAATAAAATCGGGTTGGTGGCAAACACTACCAACCCGATTGTTTAAAAGATGAAAAAAACAACGAAAGTTTTATTTTTATTATTATTGTTTATCTGTTTATCGGTAAACTCATATTTGTATGCTTCAAAAAAACAAGAACCTTCTTTTATTGACGGAAAGGATTTTGTTTCCGTTTCTTCGGATAAAAAATTATTTTCTCCGAATAATGATAGCTTTTCGGATACGGTAACTTTTGAAATTTCTCTTTTACAGGAAAAAATGAAAATAAAAAATTGGCGGTTTGATATTTTAAATATACAGACCGATAAAATTGTATATTCTTTTTCCGGTCAAGAAGAAATTCCAAAAACATTGATATGGGACGGAAAAGACCAAAACGGTAACTTTGTCGAAGGTAATTTTAAATATATATTTACGGCGCTAATAAATAAAAAAAATATAAAAATAGAACAAGCGGATGAAATTGTTTCCGATATTACGGAACCTTATATATCTTTATCTTCGTCGGCAGACACTGTTTTGTTGGATAAAGAAAACAACAAGTTTGTTAAAGATGTCGTTTTTAATTTTGATATAGGCGATGAGAGCGAAATAGATAAAACAAAAACGAAGTTGCAAGTATATAGTTTTAAAAATAAGGTTGTAAAAGAATGGGATTTTTCAACCTTTTCCGAAATTCCTCAAACTGTTTCTTGGGACGGTAAAGATGATATTTACGGTTTGCTTGTTCCTGCCGGCGAATATAAGGTTGTTTTAACCGTAAGCGATATTATAAACAACAAAACATCCATAAACGTAAATATAACAACTTTTGAACAGGTTGTCGGAAAAGTTTCCGAAATTGTAGTAAAAGAAGAACCGAGAGGTTTGGTTGTTAATTTATCAAGTAATATTTTATTTTCGTCCGGTAACAGTATTTTAAAGAAAGAAGCAAAATCTTCTCTCGATGAAACTGTTAAACTTTTAAATGCTTATCCTGCAAACAAAGTTTTAATAGAAGGATATACGGATTCTACCGGGGACAAAGAAAAAAATCTTAAATTGTCTTACGATAGAGCTCAAGCCGTATATCTGTATTTCGTTCAAAACGAAGTTCCTGCGGAAAGATTGAGTGTTGTCGGATACGGACAAGATAATCCTGTTGCATCGAATAAAACCGCAAAAGGAAGAGCCCAAAACAGAAGAGTAAATATTATAATACTGAAATCGCAAAGTGAAGATACGAGCGATAGCGGTAATGAGACAAATAATTTTGATGCGCGGGAAACAGACGAAGAATTGAAAAATATCGGTGTAAATGAAGATTAATAAATTAAAATATTCAGGAGAAAAGAATGAAATTAAAAATGTTGTTGGCGGTAATGTTGGTTGCAGGTATTGCAACTGTGTCTTATGCAAAAAGTCACTTTATTACTCCCGGTGCAAGAGCGGGCGGTTTCGGAACGGCTTTTTCGGCTGTAGCGGATGATTTGACCGCAATTTATTATAACCCCGCAGGTCTTGCCTATCAAAAGGATACTCAAGTTATGGCATCACTTTTCTATATTGATTATCCTGCAACGGCAAGTGATAAAAGTCCGGCAAATTATATGAGTGATAAATATTCCACAAATGCTGCGGTTCCTTTTGTAGGCTTTTCTACAAAGTTTTTTTATGATTCCGTTATTGCCGCAGGTGTTTATGTTCTCGGCGGAGGCGGAGGAAAGTTGGAAAACTTACCTCCTTTTATACAAAAAGTCGAAGGACAACAAAGTTATATGGTTTACAACATATCTTTGGCAAAACAAATTACCGATAAATTCTCTATCGGTTTAGGCTTTGATGCAATTCAATTCCAAGATAAATTGGTTGCAAAATCCGATTTAATGGGAATAAATATTGATTATAACAGAAGTGCCTTCGGTTTTCAGGGAAATATCGGTTTAATGTATAAACCCATAGAAAAACTTTCAACGGCATTCGTTTTAAGAAGCGGTTCTTATGTTGATGTTCCCAATGAACCGGCTTCTTCAAATCCTTCATTTGCCGAAAAAGTTTGTTATCCGTTAACTTGGGAAGTAGGTTTTGCTTATGATTTATTTGAAGATTTTACTTTTGCGGCTTCGGTTTCTCAAAACAAAACTTCATGGACATCCGAAAAATATCATGATATTTTCCAATACAGAGTCGGAACGGAATACAGAGCAACGGAAAAATTGGCATTACACCTCGGATTCTTTTCGGATCCCAACTTAATAAAAGACGAATATAAAGATACCACATATGGTTTAACAAATCTCGATATGTATAATATGAAATATACAACCATAGGTGCGGAATATAAATTTACCGAATCTTTAAAAGCGGGATTATCGTTTACACATTCTTTTACAAATCCGGTAACTCATAACGGTATAACATACAAATATGAAGTTAATTTAGGAAGATTTGATATAAGTTATAAATTTTTATAATAAAAGAGGGAAAAAATGATTCCTTTAGTAAAACCTATATTCGGTAAAAAAGAAAAACAGTTAATTAACGAAGTTATAGATTCCGGTATTATAGCAAGCGGAAAATATGTTGAAGAGTTTGAAAAAAAGTTTACAAAACTTTCCAAAGCAAAATACGGTACGGTTTGTTCAAGCGGAACAACGGCATTACATACCGCTCTTCTTGCATGCGGAATAAAGCCCGGAGATAAAGTTATTACAACTCCTTTTACTTTTATTGCAACGGCAAACTCCATTCTTTATTGCGGAGCAAAACCTGTGTTTGCCGATATCGACGAAAAAACTTTTAACATAGATCCGAAATCCGTGGAAAAAATATTAAAAAAAGAAAAGAAAGTTAAAGCGGTTATATGTGTTCATTTATACGGATTACCTTGCGATATGGGTGAACTTTTAAAACTTAAAAAGAAATATAAGTTTGTTTTAATTGAAGATGCATGTCAGGCACATTTGGCAAAATATAAGAATAAAACGGTGGGTTCCATAGGTGATGCGGGTTGTTTTTCTTTTTATGCAACAAAGAATATGACTACCGGTGAAGGCGGTGCCGTTTTAACTGATAATTTACAAACAGACAAACTTTCAAAAAAAATAATTAATCATGGAAGAATGGCTCATTACGGTCATGATATGTTAGGTTATAATTTCAGATTAACAAATATTTGTGCCGCTATGGGTATAGCACAATGTGACCAAATTGAAAAATGGACAAAACAAAGAATAGCAAATGCAAAAAAATTGTCCGACGGCTTAAAAGGTTTAAGTTTCTTGGAAACACCTTTTGTTCCTAAAGGTTATACTCATGTTTATCATCAATATACGGTTAGAATTAAAGACGGTTTGAGAGACAAATTTATGCAATATTTAAAAGATAACGGTATAGGTTGCGGAATACATTATCCGGAAGTTATAAATAAACAACCGTTATATCAAAAGTTAGGTTACAAAAAAGGTATTTGTCCCGTTGCCGAACAAGCGGTAAAAGAAGTTATTTCTTTGCCGGTTCATCCGTCGTTGTCTTCAAAAGATATAAATACAATTATAAAAGTAATAAAAGGTTTTAAAAAATGAACAAAATAAAAATAGCGGTTATAGGTGTAGGTTCGTTAGGGCAACATCATGCAAGAATTTTATCAACACATGAAAATGCCGAACTTGTAGGCGTTGTTGATGCCGATGTTAAAAGAGGAGAAACTATTGCAAAAAAATGCAATACTGCAAGTTTTACCGATGTTAAAGAAGTTATGGATAAAATTCAGGCGGCCGTAATTTCCGTTCCTACTCCGTATCATTACGATATAGCAAAACAGTTGTTGCAGGCAGGTATACATTGTTTGGTGGAAAAACCTTTTACCGAAACCGTTGAACAGTCTACAGAACTTATAAGAATAGCAAGAGACAAAAATCTTATTTTGCAGGTAGGCCATGTTGAAAGGTTTAATCCTGCAATTATTGCCGCAACACCTTATGTAAAAGAACCTAAATTTATAGAAGTTAACAGACTCGGACCTTACGATCCGAGAACGAGCCATATCGGTGTGGTTTTGGATTTAATGATACACGATTTGGATATGCTTTTAAATTTTGTAAAAAGTAAGGTTGTAAGTTTTGAGGCCGTAGGTGCAAAAATTCTTTCCGAACACGAAGATATTGCAAAGGTAAGAATAAAATTTGCTAACGGTTGTATTGCGGATGTTTCAACAAGCAGAGTAACGATAGACAAATACAGAAAAATAAGAATATTTCAAAAAGACAGTTATATTTCCGTTGATTATGCCGGAAAAAGTTTAAAAATATATCAAAAGAAACCTAATGTATCCGTTGTAAAAAGTTTACTTGATATAGATGTAATAAAACCGAAAGTTCAAACGGGCGAACCGTTAGCTTATGAATTGACACATTTCTTAAATTGTGTAATTGAAGGTAAGAAACCTTTGGTATCGGGTGAACAGGGAAGAGATGCGTTAGAACTTGCCCACGATATTCTTCACTATATGCAGTTTTAATTATTGTTTCTTTGCTCAAAATATACAATAAAATATAAGAGTCTTTAATATGTATAATTCCAAATTTTACGATTTAACACAAAAAGAAAGACTTCTTGTTACACTTTTGTTTGATAAGAAAATCAACAAAAAAGATATTGATGTGCTTGTTGATACAACAGATACAAAAAAAGAAAATATAAATTATCTTTTGTTGTTATCGTATTTGGATTTCCAAAATAATCGGAAAATCTTTCCCGAAGAAATATCTTCCCGATTAAAAATAATTTTTGACACTTATCATAAGAACAATTTATTCATGATTACATGGTTTATAAACAAAATAAAATTGTTGAATAAAGCAGGAATTCCCGTTATGTTTTTAAAAGGACTTGCTTTAAAATATTATTATGTTAAGGGTTTTCCGAGAAATATGGCTGATTTTGATATTGCCGTTCCCGAAAACAAATATGATGAAGCTGTAAAACTTTTAAGAGATAAAGATAGTTTATACGAAAAATTTACAAGTTCGTATCATGACGAAATAAAAAGCAACGGAAGAATAGTTGAAATTCACAGATGGATATTTAAAAATAACGGGGAAAAAGGAACGGATATTTGGGAAAGAGCCGTTAATATTGATTTTTACGGAACAAAAGTTTGTGTTCCTTGTCCGCAAGATATGTTTATTCATCAATTGGACAATCGTTCAAGAGATTTTTTTAAAGGTGTATTCTTAAAAAGAAAGCTTAATTGGTTATTTGATTGCCGACATATTTGGAATTTTATGGATGAGGCAGATAAAAAAAGTTTACAAAACAGGGTACGGGAATTTAATGTTGTATACAACATTAAATTTATGTTATCCGTGTTTCTTGAATGTTTTCCCGAACTTATTGATAAAAAAGAAGCCGAAAGAATGTTTCCCGTATCGCAAGAGTATATGTTATGGCTCGATTTAGGTATGAAAAATCAAATTAAATTTATGGAATACGAAAAAAAATATTCAAGGGAAGGTCCTTTAACACCGTCGAGAATTTATAAAGGGTTTGTGTTACATATGTCCATGTATCGAATATTCCGTTTGGAAAGGGGACTGCATGGTTTTAATCTCGGCTTTTTCAGGTATTGCAAGGAAGCTCTGAATATAAACGGTATAGGCGATTTATGGAAAAAATACTGCGTTAGAGTTAGTCTTTTTGATAAATAAAAAAAATAAAAACGGGAATCATCGTTTATGTCATATATTGTTTTTATAATATGCGGAATAGTTTCTGTTTTTTTACAAATTTTCCTTATCAGAGAATTTGTGCCTTTGTTTCACGGCAGTGAGTTTGTATTAGGTATAGTTTTGGGACACTGGTTGTTATCTGCGGCAGTTGCGAATTTCTTATTTCAATATTTCAAAAAAGTCAGAGATTTTTTCGGCAAATCCGTTAATTTATTTATAGTATTGATAATATTTATAATACTTTCGTTTTTGTTTGTAAGAAATATAAATGCTGTTTCTTCCACGGATTTGGCTGTGGGTATATCTTTAAAAAGTTTATTTTTTTATTCGTTGTTTGTAACTTTTTCCGTAAGTTTTACATTGAATTTAATTTTAAATTTTTTAAAACAAAGTTTTTCCACCATCCTTTATCAAAAAAAAGTTAAAAGATATGTATGCGAAGCTGTCGGATTTGTTATAGGCGGAACTGTTTTTTCATTGTTTATGTCTTCTGTAACCACAACGGTTTTGTTGTTAATAATAATAATGCTTATCTTTTGTAATCTCATATATCTGAGTGAAAGCACAATAGTAAAAATTTTTTATTTTGTGCTGTTATGTTTTTCTTTCTTTTTAATTAAATATTATGCTTTTGATATTGAAAAAAATGTTACATTCGATAATAATTCAAGAGTAAATATTATAAATTTTTCATTCTATGAAAATATACAAAATATATTGATGGAAAAAAACGGAGAATACTTTTTTTATAAAAACGGTAATTGTGAATTTGCTTTGCCGAGTCCTGAAATATTTGATGAGGAAGATTTTGCACATTTACCCATTCTTCATCACACAAATCCAAAAAACTTGTTACTTATAGGCGGAATAAAATATTTACCGTCAATTGTAAAGTATGATTTGAAAAAAATAGATTTTATAGAACAAGATTTGAATATGATACAAATACTGAGTAAAAATATAAATAAACTGAATTCTATTTTTGAAGATAAAAGAATAAAAGTATATCCCGAAGACGCAAGATTGTTTTTACAAACGAACGACGAAAAATACGATGTTATTCTTATAGGTTTGGATATACCGTTAAATACGACAATAAACAAATTTTATACTTATGAATTTTTTAAACTTGTAAAAGAAAAAATAAATGAAGACGGCTTTTTGGCGTTGAATTTGCCGGGTTCCATGGTATATTCTCCGACATTGATGTTTGAATTGAACGCTTCCGTGTACGGATGTTTGAAAGAAACTTTTTCTAATGTCCAGGTAATACCCGGAAAAACAAATATTTTTGTTGCATCAAAATCAAAAATGCCTTTCAGGTTGCATATAAAGAAAAGATTAAAAAGAGTTGAAGATGAAACCGTTGTTTTGTCGAAGTATTATGTAGATGAAAGAATGGATACACAAAAAACGAAATGGATTAATTTTCAAATAAAGAAATATAGCGACCGAAAAATATTGAATAAAGATTCAAATCAAAAAACAATGCTGTTTTCAATTATGTATTGGCAATCAAAATTTTCACCTTTTTTAATGAATTTTTTAAATCTTATTATAGAATACTCTTATTTAATTGTCCTTGTCGCAATAATACCGTTCTTCTTAATAAAAATAAAATATTCCGTTACGGCTTTTGTTTCCGGAGCAAGTGCTATGTGGTTGCAGTTTGTTTGTTTTTGGGGATTTCAAATATATGTCGGACAGGTTTACAGATGGTTCGGTATGCTTACGGCACTATTTATGTTAGGACTTGTTTTCGGTTCTCTGTATTCTAAATATTATCAAAAGAATACGGCACTGAATAAAACTTTTTTCAGCAGTGAAATTTTGTATCTTTTATGGATATTGACATTTATTGTCGTTATAGAATGTAATTTGTTAAATTCATATTATTTATGCTTTTTGTCTTTGGGAGTCGGAGCAATAACCGGTTTGGAATTTGCTCAACTGATTAAAATCTTTGGTATAATTAAAGAAGGAAAAAATAATGTCAGACTTTTCTTTGCGGATGCTCTCGGCGGAGCATTTGCTTGTTATATCGGCGGAGCTTTTGTTATACCGGTATGGGGAATAACAAAAGCTTTGATATTTATTTTGTTTTTGAAGTTTTTAATATTTACATGGTGGCAATATGATAAAAAACACGGTTTATAAAATATTGTTGATTTTATTGTTTTTGGTAATAGCTAATTTAATATATGCACAAATATCCGTAGAATGTTTCGGCGGTGCCGGAAGAGTATCAGGTTCTTGTTTTTTACTTAAAACAGGGGACAGTTCCGTAATTGTAGATTGCGGCAGCTTTTACGATGAAGGCAATTTATCCTCGGATAATTCGGTAATAAATAAAAAATTAATAAATGCCGATGCTATGGTTTTAACACATGCGCATAACGATCATTCCGGAAGAGTGTTGCAACTTATAAGTGAAGGTTTTAACGGAAATATTTATTGCACCGATTCAACTAAAAAAATTCTTTTTGAAATGTATGACGACGGCTGGAATTATGATTATGTAAAGAAAAAATATTTTTGGTCAAAATCTAAAAGAGAAAAAATACAACTTCGTGAAAGCAGGGATACCGTAACGGTGCATTGGTATAGTGCATGCAAAAATGCCGTTAAAAATAAAGAAGAAAGTAAAAACGAAATTTCTTTGGTTCAATTAAAAAACAAATATGGCATAAATTTTAAAGTTTGTAAAAATTGTTTAAGTAAAGATTTGGAAAAGTTGCGGGATAGATTTGTGTCGGTGGAATATAAAGAAAATATAGATATAACCGATAAAATAAATTTCAGTCTTTACAACGCCGGTCACATTTCAGGTTCCGCAAGCGTAATTTTTTATGTTTATGATGAAAACAAAATCAAAACCGTTGCCTTTTCCGGAGATTTGGGAAGCGGATATTCCAAAATAACTCCCGACAAAGATATTATTCCGAAAGTCGATTATGTTTTTGTTGAAACAACTTACGGCGGTGTAAAAAAAGATATCGGTAATGCGGACTACCGAAAATTTCAGGAAACAATTTCCGATGCCGTAAAAAACAATAAAATTGTTTGGATTCCGTCTTTGTCGTTACACAGAACACAAAAGGTTTTGTTTGAAATAAAACAAGCACAAGTTAACGGATTAATACCGTATGATACTCCGGTATATAGTTTATCACCGTCATCTAACGGAATTACCGAACGTTATGAAAAAGAAGCAAATTTTCCGTCAAGAGAGAGATGGTTTAAAAACGAAGTTTATCAAATCGGTTCTTTTTTGCCCGAAAATTATATAACCAAAAAACCGAAAGAATTTTCTATACCGTCAATAATAATTTCCGCAAGCGGTATGATGGATCAGGGAGTATCTTACGGTTTAATAAACAAACTTTTACCGTTGGAAAATGTTGAAGTGTTTTTGGTAAGCTATGCAAGCCCGAAAACTCCGGCGGGTAAATTAAAAAAAGGCTCTAAATATATAAGAGTCGGTAAAAATTCCGTAAAAGTTGCGGCCAAAGTCAATGTTTTTGATATTTTTTCCGATCACCCGGATATAGAAGAATTGATGAAATGGTTATCCAATCAGGATTCCGATACAAAAATTTATCTGATTCACGGAGAAAAAGATATATTGAATAAAGCTTTAACCTTATACAAACAAAGAGGTTTTGAGAATACGAAAATAGCAGTTGAAGGTATTAATAATTTAGATTAATTTATAGTGTTTTTTTATTTTATATTTTGTATAATAAAAAGTTATGAAGTTTTAATATTTGCAGTAAGAGAGAAATAAAATGTTTAATTATCTTTTTAAATTATTTTCAAACGATTTAGGTATAGATTTGGGCACGGCGGTTGTTTTGGTGTATGTTAAAGGTCAGGGTATCGTTTTAACCGAACCTTCCGTTGTTGCTATGGATAAAGAAACAAAAAATGTTTTATCCATAGGTAAAGAAGCAAAAAAAATGTTGGGAAAAACTCCGGCAAATATAGTTGCCGTAAGACCTTTAAGAGACGGAGTTATAGCGGATTTCGAAGCAACACAAAAAATGATAAGGTATTTTATTTATAAAGCGAATAAATCAAGAAGATTGTTACATCCGAGAATCGTAATAGGTGTTCCTTCGGGAATAACGGATGTTGAAAGAAGATCCGTCAGAGAAGCTGCCGAACAAGCCGGAGCAAGAGAAGTTCATATAATAGAAGAACCTATGGCAGCGGCAATCGGAGCCGGTATTCCGATACAGGAACCGGAAGGAAACATGATAGTTGATATCGGAGGCGGAACTACCGATGTTGCAATAATTTCTTTGGGCGGAATGGTTGTTTCTAAAGCAATAGATGTTGCCGGTGATAAAATGGATGAAGCTATCGTTCAATATTTCAGAAGAAAATATAACTTGTTAATCGGAGAAAATACCGCGGAAATCGTAAAAATTCAAATCGGTTCCGTGTTCCCTATGCAACAAGAACTCAGTATGGAAGTAAAAGGAAGAGACCAGGTTACCGGTCTTCCCAAAACAATAACCGTAACATCCGAAGAAATTCGTTCGGCATTATCCGAGCCTATTAAGTCCATAGTTGAAGTTATAAAAGATACTCTTGAAGAAACTCCTGCAGAACTTTCTGCCGATTTGGTGGATAGAGGTATCGTTCTTGCCGGCGGCGGTGCATTGTTAAGAGGCTTACCCGAATTATTGAAGCAGGAAACCGAACTTCCTATAAATATAGCCGATGACCCGTTAACTTGTGTCGTTAGAGGAACAGGTGTTTATTTGGAAGAGTTGGATAATATAAAACTTGCACAAAAAAGATATATGGTATAAAAACCATTTCATATCGTCATGAATACAAATAAAAATACCAATAAAGTTTTTTGTTTATTGTTGGCAGTTTCAATTGTTTTAATTGCATTAAGGCTTACGCCTGCGGTTCAGGGATTAAAACAGTTGGTTTATTCCGTATTGGTTCCGGACATAAAAATTTCATCGAATTTATTCAGTAAAACCGGTTCTCTTTTGTTGAATTTATCTAATATAATAAAAGTTTATCAGGAAAATTCCGAACTTAAAAATGAAAATTTCAGATTGAAACAAGGTTTGACCGATTCTCAACTTGTTTTGGAAGAAAATATAAGATTAAAAAATTTATTGAATATAAAAGAAACCAAAAATTTAAAACCGATTTTTGCCAATGTTATCGTAAGAGAGCCTACACAATGGTATAAATTTGTGATAATAGATAAAGGTTTTAAAGACGGAATAGAAATAGATAATCCGGTAGTGGCAATATTATTCGACGGAAGAACTTGCGTTTTCGGCAGAACAACCGAAGTATATTCATCAACGTCAAAAGTAGCATTGGTAACCAATCCTCTGTTTTCTATTCCCGTTCAGATAAAAAATTTAAAAGTTGATTGCGTTTGCGACGGTTACGATTCTCAATATTTACAGTTATCTTTTATTCCTAAATCGGCAAACTTAAATATAGGTGACCAAATAGTTACAAGTTATTTAAGTAATGTTTTTGAAAACGGAATAGATGTCGGAACAATTGTAGATATTGTAAAAACAAATTACGGGGATTATCAGGAAGTAACGGTTGAACCATATACGCAAAAACATTCTGTTTATGAGGTAGCCGTTCTTATAAAGAAATAAAAAATGAATTATATTATTTCAATACTTATTTTTTTTATACTTATAATTATACAGTTTGTAATTCCAAAATATATGCCTTTAAATATTTGGACATTATATCCTAATTTTATTTTGATGTTTGTTGTATACACTGCTTTGAATAAAGGGATAATGAGAGGACAAATAACTGGCTTTGTTTACGGTCTAACTTGGGATGTTTTATCTACCGATATTTTTGGAGTGAGAACATTAGGTTTTACGATTGCCGGCTATTTGGCCGGAAGTTTTAATAAAAAGTTAAATAAAAATCAACCGCTCACACAAATTATAGTTATGGCAATAGGGTTGATTGTAACTCATCTGATTTTAAATATTACATATGTTATAATGCCTGCGTCTGAAACAGTTTTTGTTCAAAATTTCGAATTGTCTTACCTGATTATATTTAACATCCTTATAAATTTATTTTTAACACCGTTTGTCTTTAAAATATTTTTGACTTTTGACAGGAAAAATTGAAAGCTTATAACGAAGAATACAACTCTTCGTGCTTTTTTATCATATAATCAATGGAAAAAGTGTTGTCAATACTGTTTTTTGCATTGATTGACAATGTGTTTTTCAATTGTTTGTTATGTGCCAACAGTAAAATTTTTTCTTCCGTTGTTTTTATATCATAAGGTTTAACCAAAAAGCCGTTAAAATCGTTTTTAATAATTTCTCTTTGTCCGTCAACATCGTTAACAACGGGGGAAAGTCCGCAACACATAGCCTCTATTGTTGATATAGGCAATCCTTCCCACAAGGATGTCATTACGAAAAAATCACTGGAATTTAAAATGTTTGAAATATCTCTTCTCCAGCCTAAGAGAAAAATTTTGTCGGAAATGTTATATTCTTTTATCAATTGTTCGAAACTTTTTCTTAATGTTCCGTCACCGACAATAACAAATTTAAAGTTTTTATGATTTTCGGATATATCTTTTGCTATTTTAATAAAATCGGGTAAATTTTTTTGAGGTTTAAACGGTCCGATGGTTGTGACCAAAAAATCTTTTTCATCAATATTAAGTTCTTCTTTCAAAGAAGGCTTATCTTTGAAATTTTTAAAATTTTCTATGTCTATGCCAAGCCTTATATAATGATATTGTTCTTTTTTACCGATATTGTTTTTTAATCCTTTAGTTGTATTTTCAACACTTACCGGAATAAGATATTTTGAAATTTTTGCTCCGATTTTTTCTAAAAAAATAAACAGATTCTTTTTAAAAAAGCTTTGAGTATCATTAAAACTAAAACCGTGAATAGTGTGAATTATATTTTTTATGCCGCACATTCTTGCAGCAAATCTGCCTATAATTCCCGCTTTTGAAGAATGTGTATGAACAATACCGGGTTTTTCTTGCTTTAATATTTTATATATTGAAAACAAAGATTTTAAATCTTTTACGGGATTAATTTCTCTGACTAAGTCTTTTACGAATATAACTCTTATTTTGTTTTTTGTTTCTTCATCAAGTATTCCGCCGCAACCGCATATTAAAAAAGGTTCGAATTTAGTTTTATCTATTTTTTCGCAAACGGATATAGCGACTTTCTGTGCCCCGCCAAGTTCAAGTTTTGTAATGATAACGGCTACTTTTATTTTGTTCATTTTATTTTATTTAATTGTTGTGCCAAGTTTTTTGCGTCAATAATATTTTTTTCTATAAAAGAATATTCCCAACTGCCGTATCTTCCTATACAATAAATATTATTATCTTTTAAGAAACTGAATATAGTGTCTAATGTTTTTTTTCTGCCTTTATTGAATATAACATAAGCATATTTCATATCAATTACATTTAAACTTATTATTTCGTCATCACGGTTCATAAATCCTATGTTTTTTAATATCGGAATTATATCGTCGCACTTTTTTGTATCTGACATTTCTATATATAAAGCATAACAGTTTTTTGGAGCGGCTTTTTTTGATGCATTGGAATATATTCCAACCCTGTAAAAAGGATATTTTTTTTCGGGAACATATATCCAATGAACATTTTTTATCATTTCCGGAATTTCTTTTTTATATCTTATTCCCAAGTTTATGCATCTTGTTGAAGTACATTCCAATTTATTTGCAAGTTTTGAAATGTTTTTCGGTAAATCTTTTATACTCAATAAAAGTTCTTTTAACGGTTGCGTGGATATAATATTATCATAAAAATAATATTTTCCGTCAGCATAGACTTTTTTGTTTTTTAAATCTATGGTTTCAACTTTTGAGTTTGTTATAATGTTGCTTTTTAATTTTTTATAAAATCCGTTAATCATTGCCTGACAGCCGTCATTTGCGGGATAATAAAATACACTGTTATATCCGTATTTTTGTTTGTTTTGATTATATGCGGAGCTTATTATACTTTCTTTCGATGGCTTCGGAACAAAAGGAGCCGTCCATGCAGCCGTTAATTTTTTTAAATTATAATTCCACAATTTTCGGTTATACGGCTGCATAAAATATTCTGTTATACCGTCACCGAACATAGCTTTTGCCCAATCGATAAAAGGCATATCGTCATATATTTTCAAGTTTTTTCTTTTTTTTATCCCGTCAATGCATTTTTGTTTTTGCTGTTCGGTAAGATAATATAAATTTGCCTGAAAAGGAAACGGAATAATTTTTTTATTAAATAAAATTACCGAATTTCTTTTAACGGTCAAAAGTTTTTTTCCGATAAGTTTTTCTATTAAATTTTTTATTTTTTTATTCTTTATGTGAATAAAATGGCCGGAATAATCGAAAGTAAAACCGTTATCTTTTATCGACCTGCATAATCCGCCGACACATTTTTCTTTTTCAAAAATAATAAACGGCTTTTTTGAAAAATACCCGAAAGAAAGTCCGGAAATTCCTGCACCTATAACAATATTGTTTGTCATAATTAATCTACTTTAACCTTTGATAATCTTACGGAAAAAACAACTAATAACAATATAATAAAAGAAAAAATCAAATAAGAAATATTGTCATCAATTTTTACTATTGTATAAGAAAATATTCCGAATATGAAAGATAAAATGTAAACGAATAATAAAATTTGTTTTCTCGAATATCCCATTTTTTCAAGCCTTAAAGGAAAATGATCTTTACTGCCCAAAAAAGGATTTTTACCTTTTAATATTCTCATAATACTTACGAAAATTGTTTCATATATAGGAACCGCAAGTATTATTAACGGTGCAAAAATTCCTATAGGATTTATTTTTGTATAGGAAGTTCCCATTGCTACGGTTGCAAGAATAAAACCTATTGATAAACTTCCCGTATCACCCATAAATATTTTTTTGCTTTTGGATAAATTAAAAGGCAAAAAGCCCAAACATGCAGCCAAAAGCGCAACGGCACAAAAGTTAACATAAATCATTTCACTCGGCAAAGCTATTATAAAAAAGAAAAAAGATGCAATTGCCGCCGTTCCGCAGGATAGTCCGTCCATAATATCTATAAGGTTGAAAGCATTTGATAATCCTATTATCCAAAAAATACTTATTATTACGGACAATGTTTTGTTTTCGATGAAGTTTATTCTTATATCAAAAAAATAAACAACAATAAGACAGGCAATTATTTGTACCAAAAATTTAAATTTAAATCCGAGTCCGCCTTTTTTTATGTCATCGCATAAACCTAACAGCAACAACATCGAAGAACCGATTATTACGGATCTTAAATTGTTTAATGTTCCGGTGGGGAAATTTGTTATTAATCTTATTAATAATAAACTTATAACCCATCCGCTCCATATTGCAAGTCCGCCCAAATACGGAGTGCTTACTTTATGAGTTTTTACCGCCGTTAAAGGTCTGTCGTAAATGTTGAACATTCTTGCAATATGTCTAAAAAACGGTGTTAAAATAAGTGCCGTAAAAAAAGCCGTAATAAAAGTGATTAAATATAAAATTTCATTGTTCATGTTTTAAAAAAGTTTATTCCACTTATCGGTATTATATTTTTCTTTACAAAGTTTTATTGCCGAATCCGTTTCGTCATTTGTCAAATTGTTATTTATTGTATTACATTTTAAAAAGTTTGATAAATTTTTAAAAAATTCGTATGCAAATATTTTAGATTCTTCGGCGTTCATTTTTAAATGAATAGAGCCTTCAACAAGAATTTTTTTGCCTCTTCGTCTTTGACATGAACCGACAATCTTTTTTCCGTTTAACAATAAATCGTCTTTGTATAATGTTTGAACACAACTGTAATTTTTAGAACTGCTGTTTTCGACAAATGTTTTATCACAAAAAATATTTATTTTTTCTAAAGAGCACCTTATGTTTTCATGAATTGTTTTGTAAGTTTTTTCTTGATCGTAAATATAAGGCCATAATTTATCCGAAACTATTAAAGAAAAAGAAAGATCAGTATTATGTAATACGGATAAACCTCCCGTTATTCTTCTGATAACGGAAAAATTATCGTTTTTTGTTTCCGGAAATTTTTGAAAATAACCTATGGTATATGCGGGATAAGTCCATCTGTAAAAACGAAAAATTTCTTCAAAGTTTTCTTTTGAAAAAAAAACTTCATCGAGTGCGATATTTGTGCTGCAATCTCTTGGTATATCGTAAATACATCTTAAATTCATAAATTCTCTTATTATAATTCGTTCCTGTAAATCGCTTCAAGAAAAGCATCTACAACTACGGGATTAAATTGTTTGTTTTTGTTTGCTACTATTTCTTTTATTGCTTCGTCTTTTTCCAATCCTTTCCTGTAAGGTCTGTCCGATGTCATTGCATCATAAGCATCGGCAACGGAAATAATCGTTGCGATAAGAGGAATGTTTTCTCCCGTTAATCCGCAGGGATAGCCTTTTCCATCGTATCTTTCATGATGGTATTTTACTCCCAAAGATATATTTTTAAATTCTTTTATCGGTTCAAGAATTTCGGCACCCAATATAGGATGTTTTTCAATAAGTTTTATTTCTTCCGGTAATAACTTATCGGACTTATTTAAAATGCTTTCCGGAATACCGATTTTTCCTATATCATGTAATAAAGCGGAAATTCTTAATGAATTTTCAAACGATTTATGATCTTTTGTTAATTCTTGAGGTATATATTTGAACAGTGTCATTGAATATTTCATTACTCTTTCGGTATGCCCGTGAGTATAAGAATTTTTTATATCAATGGCTGTTGCGAGTGTTTCGACGGTGTTTAACAGTAATTGTTTGTTTACATCCAACTGTTTTTTTATGTCATCAAAGAGTTTTGCATTTTGTATTGCCATCACAATATCCGAAGCCAATACCATCAGAAAATCCATATCTTCGGTATTAAAAGAAGAGTTATCTATTTTGTTGCCTATGAAAAAAACAACCATTAACTCTTTCCTGAAAAAGCCCGGAACAATCAATTGTGCTTTATATAAGGATGTTTCTTCTTCGAGTTCCGTAAGTAAAGCGAAAATTTTTTCGTCGTTTTTATATTTATTTTTTAAATCTTTAATTTGAGAAACCAAAAGATATTCTTTGTGTTCTTTTTCAATATCTTTATTTAAAAAAAATCGGATAATAGGATTGTTATTTGTTATTTTTGTAAAGCCTACCGGAATTTTCAGACCTTTTTTGCCGCTGGATACATTTATAATATATTCTTTTTTTGCTTTGTTGTAGAGAAACAATCCGGCATGCTTTATACCGAGATTTCTGGTAAGAGTTCTTACAACCAGCCTCGACAAAAGGTTCGGATCATGAATCAAAATCATTTGCTTGGCTGTTTTCGATAGATAACTTTTGTAGTCTTTTTTTTGTTCCATTTTTATATATAGGTTAAAACTTTTTTCTTGAAATCCGCAAGATCTATCGGTTTTTGTATGTAATCGGTGGCACCGTTTTCAAGAACTTTGGTTTGATTATCGGAACTAATGCTTCCTGTAATTATTACAACTTTTGCATCAGGGTTAATTTCTTTTATTTTTTTCAATACTTCTATTCCGCTGATTCCGCCCAAATGCACATCAAGGAAAACACAATCGAATTTTTCCTGATTGTATTTTTCCAAAGCTTCTTCACCGGAAACGGCTAAAACACTGTCGATATTCAACCTTTTCAGAAATCTTCCCATGAAAGCAACTATTTCTTCTTCATCATCAACAATCAAAACTTTTTTATTCAAGACTGACACCTCTTATTTATCATATAAGTATAACAAATGCTTATAAATTTGGCAACTCAACGATAATATCCGTTCCAACCATATATTTAGACTCGAACCATATTTTGCCTTTATGGTTTTCTTCTATCATCCTTTTAACTATATACATCCCTATACCCGTGCCGGATTTAAAAGATGCTTTTGTTGTAAAAAACGGAATAAAAATCTTTCCGGTAAGTTCTTCTTTTATACCGACACCGTTATCGGAAATTTTTATAATTGTTTTATTGTTTTTTTGTGTTAAAGATATATCTATGTGAGGAGAGAAATTTATTTGCTCCTCTTTTTTCAAGAGTTTATGTTTTTCTTCTATCGCTTCGAAAGCATTATCTATAAGATTGTAGATAACTTCCGTCATCTGCGATTTTACACCGAGAATCATATCCGTGTCTCTGAAATTTTTAATAATTACCAACTTATCGGGAATATGGTGTTTTACTTTCAACATTTCATAAGCCAAATCAACAATTTCTTTAAAAGCAAAAGTTTCAAACATTCTGTGTTTTGCTTTCATTTTTGCAAAATCCAAAATACCTTTTATTACTTCATCGGTTTTAATGATATTGCTTTTTAACGATTCGGCAAGTTCGTCTATATACTTAAAAGTGTCTTGAAGTTGTTTGCTTGCATTAAAAAAGTCTTCGTTGTTTTCTTCAAAATCTTTTATCTCGAATTTTAATTCTCCGGAAATTAAAGAGAACTGGTTTAATCTGTTTCTTATTTGATGAGCAACACCTTCGGCAAGACCTCCTATGGATGCAAGTTTTTCGGCTGCAAATATTTTTTCCTGAGCTTGCTTGTATTCGTCAAAAAACAAACAATTTTCCATTGCAAGGGAAGTTTGCCTTGCGAGCATTTTGAATATTGTCATATCTTCTTTCGTAAAAATATCGTTGTTGTTTTTTTCGCCTATAACCATAAAACCTTTAACACCGTCGTAAAAAGACGGAATTATTAAAGCCGGTCTGAACGGTAAAATTACCGAACGGGCAATAAATTGAGGCATTTCGTCAAACAAAAAAGGATCTTCTTTATGTTTTATAAAATTTATAAAAGGGTGATCATAATCGTAAGAAAACATCAGTTCGTCGCTTTTTTGTTTGAAAGATCTTAATATTTTTACTTCGAAATTTTCTTTGTTTTTGTTTTCCAAAAATATTGCGACAAAAGACACTTTTACTGTTTTTAAAAGAACCAAAGATATTAATTTTAAGAGCCTGTCTATATTATGTTCTTTTGCCATACCGCTTGCCGCATGTATCAGTAATGTTTGATAATGTTTGTTTTGTGCAAAAAGTATTTTTTCCGTTTTCGATATTACTTTTTTATATACCAGGAAAAATCCTATTGTGAGCATGAAAGTTATGAAATTCGATACATATATGTTTGTCGAATAAATTAAAATGTAATTGGATAATATAAGTACCAAAAATAACATAAACAAAAATATAAGTATTTTTATTGAAGCTATTTTTATGTTTGTAAAATTGAAACTTGAAATTATTATCGTTGTTGCAATCATAAAAAACATCGTTGTGAGATAGAAAATCGGTTCAAAACTGAAAATATTGTAGAAAAACAAATTGTCGAAAACGAAAAGAATAAGATAAACGCTGTATACCAAAATCAAATAAATTATTCTTTGCTTTTGAATAGATGTTATTTCATCGCTTTGTATATATTTGTATGCCGCATTTATCGAATAAACAAAAATGATTACGGCAAATATAATAAAGATAAAATGAAATTTGCCGGCAACGGGATAAAATCCCCATTGATTTCTTTCCACCGTAGATATTATGAGATTCGAAAAAACAGATAGAAGAATAAACAGGGTTGTTGTTGCCAAAATTAAAATTTCGGTGAATTTTTTGATTTTTAAGTTTATGAAATTAAACAAAAAATATGTTGCGAAAAACGGTATAAGAATAATTCCTATAAATCCCAAATGTCCCAAAAAATAAGCTGCTTTGTCATCCGTTGTCGTATACATTAAAGCATAAGAAATAAACCATAATAAAAACGAAGATGATAATGCGGCAAAGATATAAGAGCTTTTTGTGGCTTTATTCTTATAAAAAACGAATATTGTTAAGAAAAACAATACGGCTGCCGATAAATATATGAAAAATTGATATAAACTATACATAACTTTACAGATTATATTAAAACTCTTTACATTTTTCAATATAAATATTCTTGATAAAACATCAAAAAACTGATAGAATTATAAAATCTAAATCTTTATTGAATTTTAAATAAAAATATAAAATTGAGAGGTGCAAAATGCAAGCTGTAATTATGGCAGGCGGTTTTGGTACAAGATTAAGACCTATTACTTGTAGTGTTCCTAAGCCTATGGCTTTAGTAGCGAACAGACCTATGTTGAGTCACATTATCGAATTGTTGAAGCAACACAATTTTAACGATTTAACTATGATGTTGTATTATCAACCCGAAATTATAAAAAATTATTTTAAAGACGGTAAAGATTTGGGTGTATCAATAAAATATTTAAGGCCGGAAGCAGATCTCGGTACGGCAGGAAGTGTCGGTTTTGCGAGAGAAAATATAAAAGACACTTTCTTGGTTATTTCCGGGGATGTTCTCACCGATTTCGATATATCGAAAGCCATTGAATATCATAAAAAGAAAAAAGCAATAGCAACAATGGTTTTAACAAGAGTTGAAAATCCGTTGCAGTTCGGTGTTGTTATTACAGATAAAGACGGTAAAGTTGAAAGATTTTTGGAAAAACCTTCTTGGGGTGAAGTTTTTTCAGACACAATAAATACCGGAATCTATATTCTTGAACCGGAAGTTTTTAATTATATTCCGGAAAACAAGGATGTAGATTTTTCCAAAAACTTATTTCCTCAATTGTTGAAAGAAGGTAAACCTTTATACGGATATATTGCAGACGGTTATTGGAAAGATATCGGTAACCACGATGAATACAGATTTGCACATTACGATATATTGGATGAAAAAGTAAAGATAAATGTGTTGGGAACAAAGAAAAAAATTAACGGTAAAACGGTTATTCTCGGTAAAAATTCGGTAATTGAAGACGGTGTTATTGTTGATGATAATGTTATTGTCGGAGACAATACAATCGTAAAAAAAGGTGCGAAAATAGGGAAATCCGTTATCGGTTCAAATGTTACGGTTGAAGAAAACGCTTTAATTTTAGGTTCCGTTATTTGGGATGATGTAAATATTGGTCCAAAAGCAAGTTTAAAAGAAGTTGTTATAGGCAACTCCACAAAAATAGAAAAAGGAGCATCAGTGCAGGTTGGCTCAATTATTGCAGACGAGTGCCTTATCGGTGAAAAAGCAACAATAAGAGCAAACTTAAGAATATGGCCGCACAAAATTGTTGAAAAAGGTGCAATCCTTTCATCAAGTTTGGTTTGGGGTGCAAAATGGAACAAGGCATTGTTTAATGCTTACGGCAGTATTTCCGGGTTAGGAAACATTGAAATTACTCCGGAATTTGCCGCAAAAATCGGTTCGGCTTACGGTGCTTATGTAGGCGGCGGAGCTTATGTTGTAATTTCAAGAGACGATCACAGAACGACCAGAATGATAAAAAGAGGAATAATTTCAGGTATTCTTTCTGCCGGTGTAAATGTGGGTGATATGTTAAATGCGCCTATACCTGTTGCAAGATACGAAATCGGTAACGACGGAGAGATCGGCGGTATACATATAAGACAATCTCCTTACGATGCAAAACTTATCGACATAAAATTTTTCGATAAGTTCGGCAGCGATATATCCATAAATCAGGAAAAATCGATAGAGCAACTTTTCTTCAGAGAAGATTTTAAAAGAGCGGATATGGATGAAGTCGGTATGATTACCGTTCCTCCGAGAGCAAACGAATTTTATAAGACAGGATATTTGAACACAATTCAAAAAAAAGAAGCCGCAACGAAAAAAGGAATGAAAATAGTTGTTGATTATGCACATTCGACTGCTTCACTCGTATTTCCTACGATTTTGGGGGAATTAGGAGTGGAAGTTGTTGCATTAAATGCTTATATAGATGCTAAAAAAATAACAAAAAACAAAGAAGAATTCGATCATTCTTTAAATCAGTTATCGGATATAGTAACAACATTAAAAGCCGATGTCGGTTTCTTGTTGGATAACGGCGCGGAAAAAGTTTTTCTTGTAGATGAAAGAGGAAAAATTATAGATAACGATACCGCAATGCTTGTTATGGCATACCTTGTTATGTCTACATACAAAAAAGGAACAATAGCTGTTCCGGTTACGGTTTCATCTGTTATAGACGAACTTGCAAAACAATTTGATTTTAAAATTATAAGAACGGGAACAAGCCCGAGAAACATAATGAAAGCATCAAAAGAAAAAGATGTGATTTTTGTAGCGGATTGTAACGGAGGTTTTATATTTCCGGAATTCCAAAATGCATTTGATGCAATGTATGCCGTAGGTAATTTAATAAAAATGTTATCTCAAACGGAATATACAATCAGTATGATAAGAAGAGAAATTCCTTCATTTGAAGTTTTTCATAAAACTATACCTTGTGCGTGGGATAAGAAAGGTCAAACAATGAGAAATGCGATAGAGTATGCAAAAGGTAAAAAAACGGAACTTATAGACGGTGTAAAAATATTTTTGGATAACGGTTGGGTATTACTTCTTCCGGATCCCGATGAAGCTTATTTTCATATTTGGGCGGAAGCAAGAGATAAAACAACGGCAAAAGGTTTTATAGATATTTATACCGATAAATTAATGGAGTGGCAAAAGTAGTTTTTCGCCGTTCTGTCATCCCGCACTTGATGCGGGATCTCGCAGTTGGTTGTTTGTAGTTAATTATAAATTGTAAATTATAAATTATAAATTGTCGTTAAGTTTGTCATCCCGCACTTGATGCGGGATCTCGCAGTTTGTCGTTTGTAGTTAATTGTACATTGTAAATTGTAAGTTATACATTGTCGTTAAGTTTGTCATCCCGCACTTGATGCGGGATCTCGCAGTTGGTTGTTTGTAGTTAATTGTACATTGTAAATTGTAAGTTATACATTGTCGTTAAGTTTGTCATCCCGCACTTGATGCGGGATCTCGCAGTTGGTTGTTAATTATAAATTGTAAATTATAAATTATAAATTGTCTTATTAAAGGAGTAATAAAATGATTAAATTCGGAACATCGGGTTGGAGAGGAATTATAGCGGACGATTTTACTTTTGATAATGTAAAAATCGTTACACAGGCAATAGCAAATTATCTTATAAATGACGACAAAGAATACAAAAAAGATAAAGCTGTTATAATCGGTTACGATACGAGATTTTTATCCGATAAATATGCAGACATTTCCGCGGAAGTTTTGGCGGGAAACAAAATAAAAGTTTTGTTATGTAAAAGAAATACACCTACGCCCGTTATAGCTTACGATATTGTTAACAACAAACTTGCAGGCGGTATAAATTTTACGGCAAGTCACAATCCTCCGGAATATAACGGTATAAAATTTTCACCTTCTTGGGGCGGACCCGCATTGCCCGAAACTACACAAAAAATAGAAAAATATTGTGCACAAATAAAAATCGGTGATGTGAAAAGTTTAAGTTTACAAGACGGTTTAAAATCCGGAATAATAAAATATTACGATCCGAGACCTGCATATTTAAAGAGAATAAAACAATTGGTTAATTTTAAGTTGTTAAAAAAATCCAATTTGAAAGTTGTTGCCGATATCTTGCACGGAACAGGCGATGACTATTTAGATACATTGCTCGAAGCGGCAGGTATGAGACTGAAAGTGTTGAACAAAAAAAGAGATCCTTTGTTCGACGGTCATTCACCGGAACCGTGTGAAGCAAACTTAAAGGAATTAAAATCCATAATAAAAAAAGAATCATACAAAATCGGTCTTTCCGTTGACGGAGATGCAGACAGATTCGGTATTGTGGATTCCGACGGAACATTTATTACACCTAACCAGGTAATTCCCATATTGTTGTATCATTTGAACAAAACAAGAGGTTGGAAAGGTGTTGTTGTAAGAAGTGTTATGACAAGCCACATGATAGACAAACTTGCGGCAAAGTTAGGTATAGAAGTTGCTGAAACTCCGGTAGGATTCAAATATATCGGAGATATTTTAACACAAAGACCTAAAGATTTTATTATCGGCGGTGAAGAGTCGGGCGGACTTACGATAAGAGGACATGTTCCCGAAAAAGACGGTATTATTGCATGTTTGCTTATGGCGGAAGCCGTTGCCATGAACAAAAAATCTTTAAGTGCAATATTAAAAGATATTACAAAACTTACGGGACCTGTAGTAACGGCAAGAGAAAATTTCAGATTGCCAAAAGAAGATATGGAAAAGTTCAGACAAACTTTACAGAAAAAAGCTCCCGAAAAGATTGCGGGAATGAAAATACAAAAAGTTGTTACATTAGACGGTTACAAATTTATATTGGATGAAGATACTTGGATAGGATTCAGATTGTCGGGGACCGAACCCATAGTAAGATTGTATGCCGAAAGTACAACTGCGGCAAAATTAAAGAAGTTGGTATCTGCGGGTGAAAAATTTATAAAAGGTAAATAATAAGAAATGAAGAGAAAGGATGTTAATAATCAAAAAAAAGAACAAAAAAGTGTTGTAAAAAAATCTTTCATATCGGGTTTGTTGGTATTGTTGCCGGTATGGCTTACGATATTTATAATATTGTTCGTTTTTAAATGGATTAGCAGTCTTTCTTTACCGATACTTTCACCGTTTTTAAAACTGTTTACGTCCGATTCTCAATGGGTGGAGATACTTGCGAAAATAGCAAGTTTCTTTTTAACTTTAATAATAATTTTCTTTGTTGGCTTTTTAACTAATTTGTGGTTCGGCAAAAAATTGTATGAGTTTTTTGAGAATATTTTTACAAAGATACCATTAATAGGAACAATATATTCCGCTTTAAAAAAATTATTTTCGTTTTTTGCCGGCAATGATGATAAAACAAAGAATTTTCAGAAAGTTATTTTCGTTCCGTTTCCCACAAAAGATTCTTATTGTGTAGCTTTTTCTACAGGTGAAAAAATAATTAACGGTCAAAAATATATTTCAACTTTTATGCCTTCCACCCCAAACCCTACAACGGGTTTTTTAATATTGGTAAAAGAAGAAGATGTTATAGAATGTGAGTATACCGTAGAACAGGCTATACAGTATATTATTTCCGCCGGAATAGTTCAGGGCAATCAGAAACAGTTAGGAGAAAAAAATGGCTCAGTATAAAGCACCCAGAGGTACGCACGATATATACGGTCAAATGGCACTTGCTTTGGAAGAATTGGACAAAATATCGAGAAATGTTTTCAGAAAACATAATTTTAAAGAAATAAAAACACCTATGTTTGAAGATGTTTCTTTATTTACAAGATCTATAGGGGAAGCAACCGATATTGTAGAAAAAGAAATGTATGTTTTTGAAGACAGAAAGGGAAGAAAACTTGCTTTAAGACCGGAAGGAACGGCATCGTTGGTAAGAGCATATATTGAGCACAGACTTGATATGGAAGAACCTATAGGCAAATTCTTTTATTGCGGTGATATGTTCAGATATGAAAGACCGCAGGCAGGCAGATACAGAGAATTTTTGCAGATGGGTGCGGAATATTTGGGTAACCCCAACCCTAATGCCGATGTTGAAATAATACTTCTTGCAAAAGAAATTTTATCTACATTAAACATAACTGATGTTGTAATACACATAAATTCGTTGGGCTGTGCAAATTGCAGACCGATATTCAGACAAAAACTTGTAGACTATTTTTCTTCTATACAGAATTTGTGCGAAGATTGTAAAAGAAGATTGGAAAAAAATCCGTTAAGATTGTTGGATTGTAAAATAGATTCTCAAAAGTTCCAAAATGTTCCTACAATGCAGGAATGTTTGTGTGACGATTGTAAAAATCATTTTGAACAAGTTCAAGCATTATTAAAATCTGTGGATTGCAAATATGTTGTCGATGATAAACTTGTAAGAGGTCTTGATTATTATACAAGAACGGTATTTGAAGTAAGATCTAATGCCGTAGGTTCGCAGGATGCGATTTGTGCCGGCGGCAGATACGATAATTTGGTAAAAGAGTTGGGCGGTCAGCAAATACCGAGTGTTGGTTTTGCGTTAGGTTCCGAAAGAGTATTGATGGCTGCACAAAATACCGGCTTCTTTGATAAGTTACCGAAAAACGAGTTGGTATTTATAGCACTTGCAGATAACGAATTATTTAGCGAAGCGTTCAAGTTCGCAAACAATTTAATATTAAATAAAGATAACATCAGACAAAAATTCAATTTCCAAAATAACATTGTTGTAGAAGGTCCTTTTTTGAATAAGAGTTTAAAATCTCAATTCAAATTGGCCGATAAATTAGGCGCATCAAAAACAGTTTTATTCGGTAAAACCGAATTCGATAACGGCAAAATCATTGTAAAAGATATGAAAACCCAACAACAACAAGAAATATCGTTATCCTAACGATATTTCTTGTGTTTGTAGTTGATAGTTTGTTGTTAAAGCTATAAGAAAAAAAATCCGGAGGATTTTTTTTATAAGCTATCAGCTATAAACTAAAAATTGCCTTGCAATTTTTATTTAAAAAGTATATAATTATAAAAAATAAATCTTAGTAAATAAAAATCCAAAAACGAAAATATAGAATAAGTTTTAATTTTAGTATCGAAACAAAAAATCTTTTTTTATGCAAACCAAAACAAAAAAATCAAACAAAATTAATAAAATAGTATTAGTGTAGTCAGGGGGACTTAATGTCTGATAAAGATTTGACTGTGTTGTCTAAAAAGACGATGGTAGAGCTTACAAAAATCGCAAAAGAAATGAAACTTGAAACCATTACCGGTTTGAGAAAGCAGGAACTTATTGCAAAAATTCTTGAAGCTCAAATGAAAGAGCAGGGACAAGCTTACGATGAAGGTGTTTTGGAAATAAAGCATGACGGTTTTGGCTTTTTGAGATCAACCGATTATAATTATTTGTCAGGTCCGGACGATATTTATATTGCTCCTCCTCAAATTAAAAAATTTGCTTTAAGAAAAGGTGATACCGTCGGCGGATATGTAAGACCTCCTCAAAATCACGAAAAATATTTTGCATTGTTAAAAGTTACTCAAATTAATGGTGAAACGAATTTGGATAACATAAGAGAAAGACCGTTGTTTGATAACTTAACTCCTTTATATCCTAACGAAAAACTTGTTTTGGAAACAAAAACGAACGAAATATCTACAAGAATAATAGATATGTTTATACCTATCGGTAAAGGACAAAGAGTTTTGTTAAATGCACCTCCGAGAACAGGTAAAACGGTATTGTTACAAAAAATAGCAAATGCCATAACAACAAACAATCCCGAGATAGTTCTAATGGTGTTGCTTATAGATGAAAGACCGGAAGAAGTTACCGATATGCAAAGATCCGTAAAAGGGGAAGTTATATCTTCAACTTTTGATGAACCTGCGGACAGACATATTCAAGTTGCCGAAATGGTACTCGAAAAAGCCAAAAGAATGGTGGAACATGGTAAAGATGTCGTTATTTTGCTTGATTCCATTACAAGACTTGCAAGAGCTTATAATGCTGTTATACCGTCAAGCGGAAGAGTCCTTTCCGGAGGTCTTGATTCAAATGCTTTGCAAAGACCGAAAAGATTTTTCGGTGCCGCAAGAAATATTGAAGAGGGCGGAAGCTTAACTATTATAGCAACGGCATTAATTGAAACAGGCAGCAGAATGGATGATGTTATATTTGAAGAATTTAAAGGAACCGGTAACTGTGAAGTTTATTTGGATAGAAAACTTGCCGACAGAAGAATATATCCTGCGATAGATCTTTTAAGGTCAGGAACAAGAAAAGAAGAAATGTTACTCAGTGAAGATGAAAAAAATAAGATGTGGATAATGAGAAGTCTTTTCAGTAACATGAATCCTATAGAAGTAATGGAAGAACTTATTAAAAGAATGAAAGCATCTAAATCCAACAAAGATTTCTTTAAACAAATGGAACTTTCGGGTAAAGAGTAGTTTATAATAATGTTTTAAATTATAAAAGGAATCAAAGATGGTATTTGGCTTTGATTCCTTTGCTTTTTTATTGTTTATCTATGACAAAAGAACAAATAGAAACGAATCATACAAATCAACGAATTTTATGGATTGATATTGCAAAAGCTATTGCAATAATCTTGGTTGTTTGCGGTCATTGCGATAATTTTATATCTTTTTCAATACAAAAATTTGCCGGTTTATTTTTTATGCCTTTGTTTATATTTATAAGCGGTTATTTTTTTAAAAACAGAATAATTGAAAACTTTAATGACTTAAAAAATTTTTTAATAAAACGAGTTTGGCCGATTTATAAATATTATTTAACTTATGAAATCCTTTTTTATATTTTAACAAACATTTTTTTTAAAATAGGATTTTATTCATCATCCGTAATGTATGGAAATAAGATTGTCCATCCTATTACTTCTTTTTCAGAATTTAGTTTAACTGTTTGTAAAATAATATTTTTAATGGGAAGAGAACCTTTTTGCGGAGCTTTTTGGTTCCTTATAGCTTTAATATTTGTAGCAACAGGTTATTCAATTATTGTTTATATTTCAAATAAATTAAATAATAAAAATTTAATTCATTTAGCTGTTTTGCTTTGTTTTTGTTTAGGATGTATTATGAGATATGATATAGTCTATAATATCCCAAGATTTTCTCCTGCATTAACACTGATTTTATTTTATCATTTAGGTAATTTAACACATAATTTTAAAGATAAATTTCAATTTGATAAAAAATACCTGGCAATCGGTTCTTTAATAGGATTATTAGTATTGTACCAATGTGGCTGGGTATCAATGAATAAAAATATCTTTCCGAATCCGATTTCGTTAATATTATCATCATTATGCGGTATATATTTTGTCTTACATATTTCAAAAATAATTTATAATAAATGTCCTGTATTAACAAATGTTTTAGTATATATCGGAAGAAATACTCTTCCCATAATAGCTTTTCATCTTTTTAGTTTTAAAGTAGTAATGTTGTTTCAATTATATTTTGGCGTTATTAAATTTGAACAACTTGCAATTTTAAACGGAGTAAATAATAACAATTTATGGTATGTTTTCTACGTCTTGATCGGTGTTACTGTTCCTCTAATGATTAATTTTGCTATTCAAAAAATAAAAATTTTTTTAATTAAACACAGTACTCTTCATAATATAATTAAAAAGTAAGAAACATAATAATAAAAAAGATATGAGAATATATCGTTTTTTGCTTTTTATCTCTATATATTATATATTATGAAGATATAATTATTATTAACTGGGGGGTATTTATGAATGACGATATAAAAGATATTGCAATGAGAATAAGAGATTTAAGAGATATTGCTAACATTTCTCAGGAAAGTTTAGCAAAAGCGCTTAATATTGATGTTGAAACTTATGAACAATACGAGTCGGGTCAAACGGATATTCCTATAGGAATAATTAAAAAAATTGCAGAAAAATTTAAAGTTGAGTTCATAACCCTTATTACGGGACAAGAACCTCATTTAAACAGATATAGTGTCGTGAGAAAAGGTAAAGGAGTGGCTGTAGAAAGAAGAAAAGAATACGATTATCAAGATATAGCTTACGGATTTACCAACAAAAAAGCTCAAATATTTTTGGTAACGGCAAAAGACAGAACAAACGAAAAAGAATTGAAACCTTATTCACACGACGGACACGAATTTGATTATGTATTGGAAGGGACATTGAAAGTATATTTGGACGGAAAATCCGTAGTTTTGGAAGAAGGGGACTGTTTATATTTTGATTCGAATTGCAAACATTATATGACGGCAGTCGGCGGTAAAACAACAAAATTTATAGCAATAGTTTTTTAAAATTTGCAGAGCAATTTTTTGAGGTATAGAAGGATAGAAGGATAGAAAAAGATATTTTGTCATCCCGCACTTGATGCGGGATCTCGTAGTTACTCGTTTCCATACATCCATACTTCTATACATCCATACATCAAAAAAACACAAAGTGTTTTTTAAGGAGCAAGGAAATGATATTAGATAAATATGCAAGACGAGATTTTAAATCTTATGAAGATTTTTTTGAAAATTTTAAAATAAATGTTCCGGAAAACTTTAATTTCGGATTTGATGTGGTTGATGCAACGGCGGATGAAGAACCGAATAAAAAGGCTTTGGTATGGTGCAACGAGCACGGCGAAAACAGAACATTTACTTTTTCGGATATGAAAAAAGAAACAAACAAAGCCGTAAACTTTTTTAAATCTTTAGGTATTAAAAAAGGCGACTTTGTTATGCTTATTTTGAAGAGAAGATTTGAATATTGGATAAGTTTGGTTGCATTACATAAACTTGGTGCCGTAGCAATTCCCGCAACACACTTGTTGAAAGAAAAAGATATTTCTTACAGAGTAAATGCAGCAGATGTTAAAATGATAATAGCGGTGGATTTTTCTGATTTGTTGCAAAGAATAGACAATTGTCAAAAAGATTGTCCTACATTGAAACATAAAGTTGTTGTAGCAGGTAAAAGAGACGGTTGGTACAGTTTTACCGATGAAGTTGCAAAACAGTCCGATGTCTTTGAAAGACCTACAGGTGCTGAAGCAACACATAACGATGACAAAATGTTGATATATTTTACGTCGGGAACAACAAGTTTACCTAAAATGGCATTACACGATTTTACTTACCCGTTAGGCCACATTTTAACGGCAAAATTTTGGCAAAATGTTGAAGAAAACGGTTGCCATTTAACACTTGCGGATACCGGTTGGGCAAAAGCCGCGTGGGGTAAAATTTACGGTCAATGGATTTCAGGGTGTGCGGTATTTGTTTACGATTTCGACAAGTTCCATCCTACCGATGTTTTGGATATTATATCCAAACATAACATTACATCTTTTTGCGGTCCTGCAACCGTTTACAGATTTTTAATTAAAGAAGATTTATCAAAATATGATTTTTCAAAATTGAAATATTGTTGTGTAGCCGGTGAAGCTTTAAACCCTGAAGTTTTCAATAAATGGGAAAAACTTACGGGTCACAAAATTATGGAAGGATTCGGACAAAGCGAAGGCCCTATTTTGGTAGGAAACTTTGTTTGGATAAAACCGAAACCGGGTTCAATGGGAAAACCGTCACCTACATTCAACATAGATATTGTTGATGATGACGGAAACCCCTGTGAAGACGGTAAAGAAGGTAATCTTATAGTTAGAATGCCGGACGGCAAAAAACCTACGGGACTTTTCTGCGGATATTATAAGAGTCCCGACAAAACAAAAGAAGTATGGCACGACAATATGTATTTTACGGGCGATGTCGTTTATAAAGATGAAGACGGCTATTTCTGGTTTGTAGGAAGAGCCGATGATGTTATAAAAAGTTCCGGATATAGAATCGGGCCTTTTGAAGTTGAAAGTGCTTTAATGGAACATCCTGCGGTTTTGGAATGTGCAATTACCGCAGTTCCTGATCCTGTCAGAGGTCAAGTTGTTAAAGCAACTATAGTTTTGGCTAAAGGTTATCATGCAAGCGACTCTTTGGTTGTTGAATTACAAAACCATGTTAAAAATGTTACCGCTCCTTACAAGTATCCGAGAGTAGTTGAATTTGTTGATGAGTTACCTAAAACAATCAGCGGTAAAATAAGAAAAGTTGCAATCAGAGAAGCAGATAAAGCAAAGCATGCAGCAAAATAATTCGTTATATTTCTTATAAAATTTGAGGAGACATAAATGTTACCTAAAGGTTTTTATTGCGGCGGTTTACACAGCGGTATAGCAAAAAGCAAAAGTAAAAATGATTTTGCATTGTTTTATTCCGACAGTCCTTGCACTGTTGCGGGAATGTTTACGGGCAGTTTGGTTAAAGCTGCACCTGTTTTAATAGATATAGACAGAATAAAAAAATACAGATTGTTTCAGGCAATCGTTGCAAATTCCGGCTGTGCAAATGCTTGTACCGGTAAACAAGGTAAAAGAGATGCTTTAATAGTTTGTAAAGAAGTAGCAAAACATCTAAAGATATCCGATACGGATATCTTGGTAGCATCAACCGGTGTTATAGGTGATTTTTTACCGGTAGATAAGATGGTAAAAGCAGTTCCTCAACTTGTAGAAAATATTAAGAAAAAAGATGAACTTGCAGCAGTATCGTCAATTATGACAACAGATACTTACCCTAAATATATTTCCAAAAAAATTAAAGTTTCAACAGGTGAAATAAAAATTTGGGCATGTACAAAAGGTTCGGGAATGATTCATCCCAACTTACAGGGACTTCATGCAACGATGTTGTCTTTTATTTTAACAGATGCTCAGTTATATCAAAAACAATTACAAAAAGTTACGGAAATTGCAGTTAAACAATCTTATAACTGTATTTCTGTTGACGGTGATACATCTACAAACGATACCGTTTTGGTTTTGGCAAACGGGCAAAGTAATACAGGAAAACTTGATGCAAAAGATTTGGAAATATTTCAACAAGCATTAAACGAAGTTACTTTAAAGTTGGCAAAAATGATGGCAAGTGACGGTGAAGGTGCAACAAGAATGATAGAAATTTTTGTTAAAAATACCAAGAAACACGAGGATGCCGAAAAAATTGCCGCAACCGTTGCAACATCTCCGTTGGTAAAAACAGCGTTGTTCGGTTCGGATGCAAATTGGGGAAGAATCCTTGCCGCTCTCGGCAGAGCTGGGGTAAAAGTAAATCCCGACAAAGTTGATATTTATATAGGTGATGTTCTAACCGCTAAAGACGGTATGGCGGTAAAGTTTGATGAAAAAAAAGCAAAAAAAATATTGCAACAAAAAGAATGTATAATTACCATAGATGTGAAATCCGGCGGTAAGCAGTGGGCAAGATATTATACGTGCGATTTCTCTTACGATTATGTGAAAATTAACGGTTCCTACAGAAGTTAAAAAACAGAAATATTTCGGCTGCAATTTTGAAACGCAAGGTCTTGAGTATTATAATACATACACATCGTCCTTGCGTTTCTTCATTTCGCACAAAATATTTTCTGCTTTTTCCTGCCCATAGATTTTTATGGTTTTAATAAAAATAAAAAGCGAGAACAGAAATATTCTCGCTTTTTTCATTGTTGTTAGTTTGTCATCCCGCACTTGATGCGGGATCTCGTAGTTAGTCGTTAATTATAAATTATAAATTGTCGTTTCGTCGTTTCGTCATCCCGCACTTGATGCGGGATCTCTCTGTTGCTGTTAGCTGTTAATTACTAATTGTCGTTTTAAACATATTGTCTCTTCCCAAAACATTTGACGGATCAAGAGACAACTTAAATCTTCTCATTTCTTCTATACCTTCTTTACCGAGCATTGCAAGTAAAAAAGGGTGTTTTACTTTGCCTATCCCGTGTTCGGCAGTAACGGTTCCGCCGAGACTTACGGCTTTTTGTGCAATTTCAAGATATATTTTTCTGCATTTTTCGTATTCTTCTTTAGTTGAAGCGATAATATTTGCATGTAAATGACTTTCGCCGATATGCCCGAAAGTTAAATTAAAAAGTTTATTTTCCGTAAATTTTTGTTCGCAAAAATAAATCATCTCGTGTAATTTATCGTGAGGAACGGCAACATCCGTTCCTACTTTCGGAATTTTATTTTTCTTTACGATTTCGTTTACAACTTCCGGAATTTTATGTCTGAAAATTCTGAATTCTTCCTGTTCTTTAGCATTTGATGCAAACCAAACATCATCTGTATTTATTCCGTATTTTTCTATAATATTTATCCACTTTTCCATTAAAGTATCATAAGTTTCTTTTGTACAATCTTGTTCAAATAAAATTCCCGCATCTACATTGTTCGGAATAATGGGATAATAAGGTTTTATTAAATTAAGTGCATTTTTATCGAAATATTCTACAGACATTGCATTTATATCCAATGAACCTGTTTTTTTATTCTTTTCGGAAAGCTCTCTCACTTCTTTTACAAAATCCCACGATGTCTCTTTTTTATTAAAAAATATTATTCCGCCGAATAACATTTCAAACGGTCTTATTAAAATAAGTTCCGCCGAAATTATTACACCAAGTGTTCCTTCATGGCCGATAAATATATCAATTAAATCCGCATTTTTATAGTTGTAATATCCTGCGGCATTTTTAATATGAGGTAATTTGTATTTCGGTAATTGTAGTGTTTTTGCCCCTAAATTTGTTTTTAATATAACTGTTCCGTTATCGTCGGCAAAAGTTTCACCTCTTTTGATTTTTGCAAAAGAACCGTCACAAAAAACTATTTCTATTGCATTTATATATTTTCTTGTTGTTCCGTACTTAAATCCTCTGCCGCCTGAAGCATCGGTTGAAATATTTCCGCCGATAGTTGCATTTTTTTCCGTAGGATCGGGAGCATACATCCAACCTTTTTGTAAAACATAACTTTTTATTTGATTTACGATTGCACCGCTACCCACGGTTATTAATGCTTTATCTTTAGATACTTCTTGAATTTGTCCTATGAAATTAAACTTTTCCGTGGATAAAATTATTCCGCCGTAAGCAAGACATCCGCCTGTTACACCGGTACATCCGGCAGCTACCGTTACGGGAATTTTTTTATCGGAACATTCTTTTAATAGCAAAGAAACATCTTCTTTAGTTTCCGGAATAAAAAGTTTATCAGCATTTGCTCCTATCATTCCCGAAGCATCTTCTAAATAGTGATTAAAAGTATCTTTATCTGTTTTAATAATCATGCCCGTATTATACCATTTTTTTGTTTTTTCTTCTTTTTAATATTTTTAAATTTTTCAAACGAATAGCTTTAGTGCTTGAAAATGAGAAATTTAAAAATTATCTTTTTCTCTCTATACCTCTATACATTGCCGTTTTCTCTCCAATTTAATATAATAAACATTAGCAATTATTTTAGAGGTATATATGGCAATTTTAAAAATAGTGAAATACGGTGATCCCGTATTAAGAAAAAAAACAGCACCTGTAACGGAAATTACCGACGATATTATACAATTGGCTGAAGATATGTTGGAAACAATGTATGCTGCTCCCGGTGTAGGCCTTGCCGGTCCGCAGGTCGGAGTTTCTTTACAAATTTGTGTTATAGATGTTGTCCCGGAAGGAAAAAGAAACCCTATAGTTTTAATAAACCCGAAAGTTTTATCGGGAGAAAATAAAGTTGAATTGGAAGAAGGTTGTTTGTCTTTTCCGAAAATCTATGAAAAAGTAAAAAGATGGAATAAAGTTCGGGTAGAATATGTTGACTTAAAAGGTAATTTAAAAGAAGTTGAAGTTGAAGGTTTTTTAGCTAAAGCGTTTCAACACGAAATAGATCATCTTAACGGCAAAGTTTTTATAGATTATCTTCCCGATTGGAAAAGAAAACTCGTCGAGAAAGAAATAAGAAGAAGAAAAAAAGGAAAGAACTGGTGAGAATAATATTTTTCGGAACTGCAAACATTTCTAAATATTTTTTGGAAAATATAGATAGTAAACATGAAATAGTATCTGTTGTTACCATGTGCGATAAACCTGTCGGAAGATCAAACAAAATAAAACCGCCTGCGGTAAAAGAATATGCCATAGAAAAAAATATTCCATATATACAAGTTGATAAGTTTAATGATGAAATTGCACAACAAATAAAAGATTATAATGCCGATGTCGGTGTAGTTGTGTCTTTCGGAAAAATTATTCCCGAAAAAGTTTTTACGGCGCCTAAATACGGATGTTTCAATATACATTTTTCATTACTTCCCAAATATAGAGGAGCATCTCCGGTTCAACAAGCTTTAATAGACGGTTGCACAAAAACAGGAGTTACGGCTTTTTATATTGAAAAAGGTTTAGATACGGGAAATATTTTGTTGCAGAAGGAATTGGATATAGATTTAAAAGATACGTCTGAAACTTTGTTCGATAAATTAAATATTTTGGGCGTAAAAGTAATGAATGATGCTTTAGCTTTACTTGACAGCGGTAACTGTTTAGCTAAAAAACAGGAAGGGGAACCTTCTTTTTGTTCCGTGTTTACAAAAGAAAACGGAAAAATAGATTGGAATAAGTCTGCAACCGAAATTTACAATTTATATAGGGGGCTTTATTTGTGGCCGAGAATATTTTGCAGTATCGGAGACGGTAGAATGTCCGGTAAAACAATGAAAATATTAGAGTGTAGTATAGCAAAAGACTTGTCAAACAAGCAGCCCGGGACTATACTTGAAATAAAGAAAGGTTTGGGTTTTACTGTAAAGTGCGGTAAAGATTCTTTGTTTGTAACAAAAGTTCAGCCGGAAAGTAAGGCTCAAATGTCTGCTTTTGATTTTGTAAACGGGGCTCAAATTAAAGTTGGAAGTTTGCTGTTATAGAAAATCAATAATTTATTGATAAATTAAATGTTTTTTTGCTTGACAATATCAGCAACTTTTTATATTATAAATTATGGAAAAATTTGAAATTGACGAAGCTTTGTACGACTCTTTATGTAAAAAGTTAATTAAGACAAGAAAAGAATATAATGATTTGAAAGACAGGTATGCTAAGTTGGAAGTTGAAAATAAGTTTCTTACAAAAGAAATTAAAAATTTAAAAGAAACGAATGTTAAGTTATTGAAATTTCAGGATAAAAAAGAAAGAATAATCAGCAAAATAAAAAAAGTATTGGCAAAGATAGATAATATATAAGGATAAAGATGGTAAATATAAACAGAAAAATAATGGGAATTCCCGTTAATATTATTGACAACGAAATAACAGAATTCGATGCGAATTGTGCTGTTGAGTTGGCAAATAAAATATATGGGCAGGTACAAAAAGAGCATAGTGATATTATGGATACATCCATATTAAGAGCTTATGCAATTTTTAAGATTGTGTTGGAATTACAAACAATCAAGGGTAATCAAGAAGTATTTTTAGATACAAATACTAAAAGAATGAAAGAGTTAATAAAATTGGTTGAATCAATAGATTCTCCGATTTAAAATATATAGAAATATATACCCTGCATTGTTGGTGATTTTTAGTTAGAGTATTTATTCCGATGAAGTTCTTTAGGAGAAAATACATGCGAGTTATGCAAATCAGCATAAACCATGTTTCTCACTTATAAAAAAGGGCTTTAAATACCTAACGGACACGGCAAGTGCGGGGGTTTTTCTTTTTTACAAGACATATATAAATTATATGCTTTTTTGTATAAAAGTTGTGAGGTAAAAAATAATGAATGAATTACAGAATTCGGAAAAGAGTAAGATAAGATACGATTATCTGAAAATCAGAGACAGATTAGAACCGACTTTAAGGTTTGCTTACAGTAATATAATTTTGTCTAGGATAAAGAAGTTAAAAGAGTATCAGGATTCTCAAATGGTAATGTTTTATTTATCTTACGGTTCGGAAGTTGTTACCGATATGATGATAAACGAATTTTTGTTGGACGGTAAGGATGTTGCTGTTCCCGTGATTCAAAATCCGGGAGACGGTATGATGACAGCTGTTAGAATCAATAAACTTGAAGATTGTTTTGATAAAGTTTACGGAATCAGGCAACCGGAATTTAATGAAGATGAAGTTGTGGCTAAAGAAGATATTGATTTGATTTTTGTTCCGGGAATAGTTTTCGATACTAACGGTTACAGGGTCGGTTACGGTAAAGGCTATTACGACAGGTGGCTTGAAGGAACCGATATTTCAAAAAGAATAGGGCTTGCTTTTGAAATACAATTAACGGACAAGATACCTAACGGGAAATACGATTTGCCGGTAGGCAGAATTTTAACGGAAAAAAGAGTAATAGACGTTTCTAAAACTTATAAAAAATAAATATATATACAGGAGCTTAGGGTATGGATATAATTCTTATATCAGGTTGTATTGCAATAGGTTTTATAGTAGGTTTTATTTTAAGGTATGTGTTTGCAAAATTTGATGCAAATTCGGTAGAACAAAGAGCGGATAATATAATTAATGAAGCTAAGATAAAAGGTGATGCAAAAGCTAAAGAAATTATAATGGAAGCAAGAGATAATGCCGAAAAAGAAAGGAAAGAAGCGGAAAAGGAAATAAGAGAGAAAAAAGTTGAAATTCAAAACACGGAAAAAAGATTAAATCAGAGAGAAGATAATCTTGACAGAAAAATGGATTCTCTTGATAAAAAAGAAAGAGACTTGCAACAAAAAGAAAAAAATGTCGAAAATAAAGAAAAAAATATAGAACAAAAAATTGCCGAAGTGGAACAAATAAAGAATGAACAAAAAACCATTTTGGAAAAACTTTCCGGTTTAACAAGAGAAGAAGCAAAAGAAAGATTGGTAAAAGAAATGGTTGATGAAGCAAAAAGAGATGCTGCGATTTTAGGACAAAGAATAGAACAGGAAACAAGAGAGAACGCCAACAAAAAAGCAAAGGAAATTCTTTCCATTGCCATTCAAAAAGTTGCTGCCGATCACACTGTTGATACGACAACTTCCACCGTTCAAATTCCCAACGATGAAATAAAGGGAAGAATTATCGGTAGAGAAGGCAGAAATATCAAGGCTTTCGAACAGGCAACCGGTGTGGATTTAATTATAGACGATACTCCCGAAGCAATTACGATTTCGGCTTTTGACGGCGTAAGAAGGTTTGTTGCCAAAAAAGCATTGGAAAAACTTATTGCCGACGGAAGAATTCATCCGGCAAGAATAGAAGAAGTTGTTCAGAAAATGCAGAAAGAAGTTGAAGAAATGATAAAAGAAACCGGTGAACAAGCCGCAATAGATTCCGGTGTTCCAGGGTTACATCCTGAAATTATAAAATTACTCGGAAGACTTAAATTCAGAACTTCTTACGGACAAAATCAGTTGCAGCATACGCTTGAAGTTACTTGGCTTGCAGGCGCAATAGCAGGTGAACTCGGACTTGATGTAACATTCTGTAAAAAAGCGGGACTTATGCACGATATAGGTAAAGCCGTTGATCATGAGGTAGAAGGAACTCATCATCAAATTTCCGCCGAACTTGCAAAGAAATACGGTGAATCACCTAAAATGGTAAATGCTATACTTGCTCATCATGAAGGTTTTGCGGAACCGCAAAGTCCGGAAGCTTTTGTTATTATAGCGGCTGATGCTATTTCTGCGGCAAGACCGGGTGCAAGAAGAGAAACAATAGAAAATTATCTTAAGAGACTTGAAAAACTTGAAGCTGTTGCAAAAGAGTTTAAAGGTGTATCAAGCGCTTATGCAATTCAAGCCGGAAGAGAAGTCAGAATATTGGTTGAACCTGAAAATATAGACGATACTCAATCGCAAATATTGGCACATGATATAGCAAAGAAAATTGAAAATGAATTGGAATATCCGGGTCAAATTAAAGTTACGGTTATAAGAGAAGTAAGAGCACAAGATATAGCAAAATAAGAATTTTTGTTTGGCAAAAATTTGAGGTATAGAGGGATAGAAGTATAGAAGTATAGAAAAAGATATTTTGTCATCCCGCACTTGATGCGGGATCTCGTAGTTACTCGTTTCCATACATTCATACTTCCATTCATCCAATCTTCAAAAAAATCCGCAGGATTTTTTAATGGTTGATTTATTTGATTTTCAAAACAATGCCGAAGATGAAAAAGGCGATGACGGAAGATTGATTTATTCCGTTACTCAAATAAATAGTGAAATAAAAACTATTCTTGAGGATTCCTATCGTTCTGTTTGGATTTGCGGTGAAATATCCGGATTTAAACAATATTCTTCGGGACATATGTATTTTAGTCTTAAAGATGAAAATTCTCAAATTTCCGCTGTTATGTTTTCTTTTCATAACAAAAATTTGAAAATAGAATTGAAAGACGGTATGCAGGTTTTGGTGTATGGTAAGATAACCTCTTACATAAACAGGGGAACATACCAAATACAAGTTTATCATGTTGAAGAAAAAGGAATAGGTTCTTTACGGGAAGCATTTGAAAAATTAAAAAAGAAGTTGGCACAAGAAGGATTATTTGACAGTTCTCATAAAAAAGAAATACCTTACTTAGTGAATAAAATAGGAGTAGTAACATCAAAAGACGGTGCTGCTTTGCACGATATATTATCTGTTTTGGATAGAAGATTTTCCAATGTTGAAATTTTAATATATCCCGTAAGAGTTCAGGGAGAAGAAGCGAAGTTTGAAATATCAAATGCAATACGGTATTTGAACGAGAATCATAAAGAACTTGATGTTTTGCTTGTAGGCAGAGGCGGCGGCTCTTTGGAAGATTTGTGGGCTTTTAACGAAGAAATTGTCGCAAGAGCTATATACAATAGCGATATTCCGATAATTTCTTGCGTAGGGCATGAAGTTGATTTTACGATAGCGGATTTTGTAGCCGATTTAAGAGCGCCTACTCCTTCGGTAGCGGCGGAAATTGTAGCCAAAAACAGAACGGATTTGGAAGAAAAACTTTCGATGATAAAAAAAAGAATTGTTAATAATATAACAAATATCGTCGAATTGTATGATGAAAAAGTTAAATTCTTTAAAAATTGCAGAGCATTATCGAAACCTTACGAAATATACGAAGAAAAAATTCAGTATATTGATGAGTTAAACGAAAAATTAATTTTTAATATAAATAATTTAATTTTAAATAAGCAACAAATTTTAAAATTAAATACACAAAAATTGGATTTGTTGTCACCGTTAAAAACATTGAGCAGAGGATATTCCGTTTGTTTTAAAAACGGGGAAGTTGTAAAAAAAACGGACCAAGTTGTTAAAGACGATATTTTAAATATTAATTTGTCCGACGGCAGTATAAAAACAAAGGTTTTGTAAGAGGAAAAATGAAAAAGAATACAAGTTTTGAAGCTTCTTTGAAAAGGTTGGAAACTATTGTAGACGAAATGGAAAATTCTCAACTTGATATAGATAAAGCGATGAAATTGTTCGAAGAAGGAATTTCTTTGGTAAATCAATGTTCTTCAAAACTTGATGAAACAAAGAAAAAAATAGAAATTCTTGTTGAAAAAAACGGTAAACTCGAAAAAGAAAATTTTGTTAAAAAAGAAGGAAACAATGAAGAAAAATAAAGTGCTCGATTTAAAAAAATATTTAAAAGAAAAAGGTAAATTAGTAGACAAATTGTTGAAAAAATATTTGCCAAAAGATAATTCGATAATATCTCAGGCAATGAGATATTCGGTTCTTGCCGGCGGTAAAAGATTAAGACCTGTATTTGTAATGCTCGGTGCGGAAAGTTTTAAACTTGATATAAAAAAAATAGAACCTGCGATTTGTGCGGTTGAATTTTTGCATACATATTCTTTAATTCACGATGATTTGCCTGCAATGGACAATGATGATTTAAGAAGAGGAAAACCTACGAGTCATAAAAAGTTCGGTGAAGCCGCGGCAATACTTGCAGGTGATGCTTTACTTACGGAATCGTTTAATTTAATAGCTAAATCAAATGTCCCCGCAGACAGAATAGTAAAGGCAATAAAAATGTTTTCAGATTATTCCGGATATCAGGGAATGATCGGCGGTCAAGCGGAAGATACTATAGAAGCCGGAAAATGGAATAAACAAAATGTTTCCTTTTGTAAAAAGAAATTGGAATATATCCATATACACAAAACATCGGATTTGATAAAAGCGAGTTTGTTGATGGGCGCAATGCTTGCGGGAGCAAAAGATAAAGATTTAAAAGCTCTTGAAAAATACGGACACAATATAGGTATAGCTTTTCAAATAGCGGATGATATTTTAGATGTTTATGCGGATAAAAAATTGTTAGGGAAAAACGGTAGTGATGCCGATAACGATAAATTGACCTATTTAAGACTTTACGGTAAAGAACAGTCCGAACAAAACGCAATAAAATTGATTGATGAAGCAAAAAAATCAATTTCAAAGTTCAAAGTTAATAAAGAAGTTTTTGAAAGTTTGGCAGATTATATGATAAACAGAAAATTTTAAGGTACGAATAAATGTCTATAATGGATAACATATCATCGCCTAATGCAATAAAAATAGTAAAAAAAGATTTGTTGCCTGACCTTGCACAAGAAGTAAGACAGGAAATAATAGAAACCGTATCAAAAACAGGAGGACATCTTGCATCAAGTTTAGGTGTTGTTGAATTGACAATAGCTCTGCATTATGTTTTCGATGTTGAAAAAGATAAATTTATTTGGGATGTCGGTCATCAGGCTTATGCACACAAAATTCTTACCGACAGAAAAGAAAAATTTAACACATTAAGGCAGTATCAAGGTATAAGCGGTTTTCCCAAAATTTCTGAATCAAAGTATGATTCTTTCGGAGCAGGTCATGCTTCGACTTCAATTTCCGCGGGTTTGGGTTTTGCCGTTGCAAGAGATATACAAAAAGAAAATTATAAAGTTGTATCTATAATCGGTGACGGTTCCATGACGGGCGGTCTTGCTTTTGAAGGATTACAAAATGCGGGAACACTCGGAAAAGATATGCTTGTTATCTTGAATGATAACCAAATGTTTATTTCTCAAAAAGTTGGAGTTTTGGCGGGATATTTTGCAAATATTTTAACCGCTGCGGGTGTCAAAAAAATTGAAGAGAGTGTTTTAAAAATAGTTTCGAAATTAAAATTTTTAAGTTTTAATTCCATAAAAAAGTTGGTTAAAAGATTTAAAACAATTCTCTTTCCGGGACTAATGTTTGAAGAAATGGGATTTACTTATGTAGGTCCTATAGACGGGCACAACATAAATCAATTAATTGAAATATTAACGAAGGTTAAAGAATTTAAAGGTCCGGTTCTTTTGCATATAGTAACAAAAAAAGGTAAAGGATATAAACCCGCGGAACAGGATCCTACAAAGTTTCACGGTATAGGACCTTTCGATATTGAAACGGGGAAAACTCTTTCTTTAAAAAAAGTTACATATACCGAAGTTTTTTCAAAAGCTATAGTTAAACTTGCACAAAAAGATGAAAAAATTGTTGCAATAACCGCAGCTATGCCAGACGGAACGGGATTAAAAGATTTTTCAAAAAAATATCCCGACAGATTTTTTGATGTGGGAATAGACGAAGCTCATGCAGTAACTTTTGCGGCGGCACTTGCCGCGGGCGGTTTAAAACCCGTTGTTGCAATATATTCCACATTTATGCAAAGAGCACTGGATAATATTATTCACGATGTTGCATTGCAAAATCTTCCGGTTGTTATGATGCTTGATAGAGCGGGGATTGTAGGGGAAGACGGAGCAACACATCACGGAGCATTCGATTTATCTTACTTAAAATATATACCGAATTTAACCGTTATGGCTCCGGCAAACGAAACCGAGTTGCAGGATATGTTAAATACGGCATTAACATTAAAAAATCCGTCTGTAATAAGATACCCGAGAGGCAGCGGAACAAGAATCGCTTCTTTCCAAAGAGATTTTGATGTGTTGGAAGTAGGTAAAGCAAAATTGGAAAAAGAAGGTAAGGATGCTTGTATAGTTTGTTTGGGTAACGTTTTACAGGTTTGTTTGGATGCTGCAAAAGATCTTGAAAGTAAAGGTGTCTCTGTATCCGTATTGAATATGAGATTTTTAAAGCCGTTTGACGAACAGGCAATAAAAGATGTTTTAAAATATACGAATAAAATTATAACCGTCGAAGAAGGTTCTTTGATAGGCGGTATGGGAGAAACTGTAAAATCCGTGTTGTCCGGAACCGGTGCAAAAATTTATTCCATAGGTTTACCGGATAAATTTATAGAACACGGAAAACAAAGTTTAATAAGAGAAAAATATGGTTTTTCCGTAGAGAATATAGAAGAACAAATTTTAAAATTAATTAAGGAAGTATAGAGGTATAGAAGAATAGAGGTATAGAAAAAGATATTTTGTCATCCCGCACTTGATGCGGGATCTCGCAGTTAGTCGTTTCCATACATCCATACTTCCATGCATCCATACCTCAAAAAACACGGAGTGTTTTTTATAGTGAAAAAAAGATTGGATGTTTTGATTTTTGAAAAAGGTTTAGCGGAAACCCGTTCAAAGGCGCAGGCTCTTGTTATGGCAGGAACCGTTTCGGTTAACGGACAAAAAGTAACAAAAGCGGGAACACAAGTCAGTGATGAAGATTTAATAGAAATAGAAAAACAAAATCCTTATGTGTCCAGAGGCGGGCTTAAGTTGGAATCTGTTTTAAAATTATTTGAAATAGATTTTACCGATAAAATTTGTATTGATATAGGTGCATCTACAGGCGGTTTTACCGATTGTATGTTGCAGCATGGTGCAAAAAAAGTTTATGCCGTAGATGTGGGAACGGCTCAGCTTCATTACAAGTTGAGAAACGATTCGAGAGTAGTTAATATTGAAAATGTTAATTTCAGATATTTTGATAAAAGTTTATTAAAAGACGATATTGATATAATAACGATAGATGTTTCTTTTATTTCGTTGGACAAAATATTGCCTTTGGCAAGTGAAATAATAAAAAAAGACGGGCTTATTGTTGCTATGATAAAACCGCAATTTGAACTTGAACCGGGTGAAGTAAAAAAAGGTGTTGTTCGTGATGAAAATTTAAGACAAAAGGCAATAGATAGAATAAAAAGATGTGCCGAAAGTTTGAAACTTGAAATTTTGAAGGAACAGGATTCCGGTGTAAAAGGTCCTAAAGGCAATTTGGAACATTTTGTGTTATTAAAAAAATAACAAATATATAGAGGATAAAACAAATGCAAGAGTACAATGTTAGTGAAGTTGAAAAGAAATGGCAAAAAGTTTGGGCAGATAAAAAAGTTTTTAAAGCTCAAAAAGATTTGTCGAAAGAAAAATATTATATTTTGGTAATGTTACCGTATCCTTCCGGAAATTTACATATGGGACATGTAAGAAATTACAGTATCGGTGATGTTTTTGCAAGATATAACAGAATGACAGGTAAAAATGTTATTCACCCTATGGGTTGGGATGCTTTCGGACTTCCTGCGGAAAATGCCGCAATAAAACATAATATCGCGCCTGAAAAATGGACAAAACAAAATATTGCAAGAATGAGAGAACAGTTAAAAATGCTCGGTATATCCTACGATTGGGACAGAGAACTTGCAACATGTGATGTTGAATATTATAAGTGGAACCAATGGATATTTTTGGAAATGTACAAGAAAGGTCTTGTGTTCAGAAAAAAATCCAATGTTAATTGGTGCCCGTCTTGTAAAACGGTTTTGGCAAACGAGCAGGTAAGTGAAGGTCAGTGCTGGAGATGTCACAGCAATGTAGAACAAAAAGAGTTGGAACAATGGTTTATAAAAATTACTCAATATGCGGATGAATTGCTGGAAGGACATAAATTGTTGTCGGGGTGGCCGGAACAGGTATTATCCATGCAGAAAAACTGGATAGGAAAATCTCACGGTGCACAAATGAAGTTTGATATTGCAGGTTCCGATAAAAAATTGGAAATTTTCACAACAAGACCGGACACAATTTTCGGTGTAACATTTATGGTCGTTTCACCGGAACATCCGATGTTAAAAGAATTTAAATCTCAAATTAAGAATTGGGACGAAGTGGAAAAATATATTAATGCAAGTTCATTAAAATCAAATATCGAAAGATCGTCATCAAAAGAAAAAACAGGTGTAAAACTCGACGGTGTTTCTATAATTAATCCGGCAACGGGCAAAAATGTACCTTTGTTTGTTGCAGACTATGTTTTAATGGGTTACGGAACCGGAGCAATTATGGCTGTTCCCGCACACGATCAAAGAGATTGGGAATTTGCAAAAAAGTACGGTGTAGAGATAATTCCCGTGATAACAAGTAAAGATGAAGATATAACAAAATCCGCTTATGAAGGTGAAGGTACAATGGTAAATTCCGGACAATTTAACGGAATTTCTTCACAAGATGCAAGAGTAAAAATGCCTTTATGGGTGGAAGAACAAGGTTGGGGAAAAAGAACAACCAACTATAAATTAAGAGAATGGTTAATATCAAGACAGAGATGTTGGGGAACACCTATACCTATGGTTCATTGCGATAAATGCGGCATAGTTCCCGTGGATGAAAAAGATTTACCTGTTATTCTTCCTACCGATGTTAAATTTACAAACGACGGAAAATCACCGTTACAATCGGATGAAAAATTTGTAAATACAACTTGTCCTAAATGCGGCGGACCTGCAAAAAGAGAAACCGATACCATGGACACATTCGTAGATTCGTCTTGGTATTTTATAAGATATACCGATGCTCATAACGATAAAGCATGTTTTGATAAAGAAGAAGCAAATTATTGGATGCCTGTAGACCAATATGTCGGAGGTATAGAACATGCTTGTATGCATTTGATATATTCGAGATTCTGGCACAAAGTTTTAAGAGATATGGGACTTATAAAAAGTGATGAACCGTTTATGAATCTTTTAACGCAAGGTATGGTTACGTTGGGCGGAAGTGCAATGTCCAAATCAAAAGGAAATATTGTAAGTCCGGATGAAATTGTTTCAAAATACGGAGCAGATACAGCAAGACTTTTTATACTTTTTGCGGCACCTCCGGAAAAACAGCTTGATTGGTCCAGTGACGGAGTTGAAGGTTGTTGGAGATTTATTAACAGAGTTTGGAGATTACAAGAGCTTGTAAACACAAAATCTTCAGTTCCTGCAACCGATAAGGCTAAACAGGATTTGTTAAGAGCTATGCATGTTTGTATAAAAAAAGTAAGTGAAGATATATCCGTAAAACATCAATTTAACACTGCAATATCCGCGGTAATGGAACTTGTAAATGCAATGTACACATATAAACATCACTCAAATGACGACGGATTATCAAAGCAGGTTTATGAAACGATAGTGTTGTTGCTTTCACCGTTTACACCGCATTTATGTGAAGAAATTTGGAGCCTTTTGGGACACAATGATTGTGTATCTGTCGCACAATGGCCTAAATACGACGAAAAATATATTAAACAGGATACAATAGAAATACCTGTTCAGGTAAACGGTAAATTAAAAGGAAAAGTAAGTATTGATGTTACGGCAGATGAACAAACAGTAAAAAATATTGTGTTGAACGATGAAAAATTGAAGTTGATTTTTGAAGGCAAAAATATTATAAAGTTTATATATGTAAAAAATAAAATTATAAATGTAGTTGTGAAATAAAAATCGCAAAGCGATTTTTATAGCTTACAGGTTATAGCTGAAAGCTTACAAGTTTAAAACAATAAAATATCGTCCGTAGGACACCGAAAACTATAAGCTTTAAGCTAAGAAAATGCAAAGCATTTTCGACTAAGCTAAATGGAGATTCGTATGAAAAAATTATTTCTTTTGCTGCTTTTTACAGTAGTGGTTCTTGTTGCTTGTGCATCACCTTATGATCCGGCTCCGCAGTTATTACCTTCTTATGTAAAAAATGTTTATGTAAGACCTGTTGTAAATAACACAAATCAGTACGGATTGGAAGATAAATTTACAAAAGCGATAATAGACGAATTTATGAGAGACGGAAGATTATCAGTCGTAACGACGGAAGAAGAAGCTGACGGTGTTGTTGTTTGTGAAATAAAAAGATATGTGTTGCAACCTTTGACATATGATGAAAACATGGTTACCGAACAGTATAAATTATGGGTGTTGATAAATGCTTTTTTTATTGACAAGCACGAGAATGTTACATTGTGGGTAGAACCGAATATGGAAGGAATACAAATATATGCGGACAGTGTGAAAGGCGGTTTCGGCGGGATGACCGAAGAAGAAGCAAGAGAATATATTTGGGAAAAACTTTCAAGAGATATTGTTAAAAGAACAATAAAAGGTTTCGGAAGTACGGGCGGAATATCGGAAAGAAAAGTTCAAGATTAAAAAATTGCTAAAAACATTGTAATAATATAAAATATATTGTATGAAAACTAAAGAAATAATAGCTGTTTATCCGGGAAGTTTTGATCCGCCTACTAAGGGCCATTTGGATATCATTAGTAGAGCAGCTAAAATTTTCCCGAAAGTAGTGGTTGCCATTACGCACAATTACAATAAAAAACATATGTTTACCTTGGAAGAAAGACTTTCTATGATGAAAGAGTCCGTGTCTGAAATAAAAAACGTAGAAGTCTCGTCTTTTTCCGGCTTATTAGTCGATTATCTCGATAAAATAGATAGTTTTTGTATAGTTAGAGGTTTAAGAGCTTTATCCGATTTTGAATATGAATTTCAAATGGCTCTTATGAACAGAAAATTAAAAAAAGATGTGGAAACAATTTTTTTAATGCCGGAACAGGAATATACATTCTTGTCTTCAAGTATGGTTAGAGAAATTGCTTCTTTGGGCGGTAATTTTAAAAATTTTGTTCCGAATAATGTATACAGAAAAATAAAAGATAAGAGGAAACTAAATGTATAATTTAATGAATTTACTTCTAAAAATTGCAGATAGTAAAGCTTCCGATTTACATCTTGTAGTCGGCCTTCCGCCGATGATGAGATTGGATACATTAATAAGACCTTTAGGCGATGAAAAACTTTCTCCCGATGCGGCAAGGGATTTAATATATTCCGTTTTAAACGAAAAACAGATAAAAAGATTTGAAGAAAAAAATGAATTGGATGCTTCTTTCCCCGTACAGCATAGAGGAAGAGTAAGAATAAATGTTTTCAGACAAAGAGGTTCCATATCTGCGGCATTGAGATTTATTCCTCAGGCAACATATTCGTTTGAAGAGTTACATTTATCGAAAGTTATATATGAAATTGTAAATATTCAAAAAGGATTGGTTTTGGTTACAGGTGCAACCGGTTCCGGAAAGACGACAACTCTTGCATCCATGATAGACTATATTAACGAGAGAAGAAGAAGTCATATAATAACTATAGAAGATCCTATAGAATATTTACATTCGCATAAAAATTGTATAGTAAATCAAAGAGAAGTCGGTTCCGATACGGATTCTTTTGCAAATGCTTTAAAATATGTTTTAAGACAAGATCCCGATATTATATTGGTGGGAGAAATGAGAGATTTGGAAACAATAGCGGCAGCCATTACTCTTGCCGAAACGGGTCATTTGGTTCTTGCAACTCTTCATACTATGGATGCAGGTTCTTCCATAAACAGAATGATAGATGTTTTTCCCGGTAATCAACAATCACAAATAAGATCGCAATTATCACTTGTATTAAAAGCTGTTATGTCGCAGCAGTTGTTGCCGCATGCTTCAGGAAGAGGAATGGTTTTAGCAAGTGAAATTATGATAGTAAACGACAGTATAAAAAATATTATAAGAGAAATGAAAACGGAACAATTATATTCCGTTATACAGACAAGCAGACAATCGGGAATGCAAACAATGAATCAGTCTTTATTCGATAATGTTGTTAACGGTAATATTTCTCCGCAGGTGGCAATAGAATATTCGCCGAGAAAAGAAGAGTTGATAAGATTGTTACAAAGTACGATAAGCTAATGCATTAGGAGAATATTATGACTACGGATAAGAAATTATTGAAAGTCAACATTATAGAAGTAATAATTGCCATACTGATAATTCTGTTGGTTACTTTGGTTATTTATCCTAAGTTTTTGGATATAATTCGTAAATCAAACGAAGCGGCAAGCATAGCAAATCTTAAGGCTTTAAGAAGTGCTATAGCTGTTTATTACGGAGAAAACGAAGGACATTTCCCGAGCGACAATATTGTTGCGGAATTACTTAGCGGGGATGGAAAATATATAGCGTATATTCCCGAACTATATTGTCCTCCATACAATAATCCTACCAATGAAATAACTACAAAACCTACCGGCAATTCCGGTAAATGGGCTTATCAGGTTGAAGATAGTCAAGACAGACAAGCCGGTGAAATTTGGATAGATTGCGATAAACCTGATTCAAAAGGTGTAATCTGGAATACTTATTAAGGTAAAATCATGTTTATAGAGATTTTCTTTTTGTTTATAATGGGCTTGGTTTTGGGTAGTTTTGCTAATGTGTGTATATACAGAATGCCGAGAGATATGTCTGTAATAAAACCGGCTTCACATTGTACAAATTGTAACGGTTTTATTAAGTGGTACGATAATATACCAATCATAAGTTATTTGTTTCTTAGAGGAAAATGCAGGAATTGCGGATCAAAAATATCTTTCATATATCCTGCAATAGAGTTTCTTTGCGGACTTCTGTTTGTTTCAATGTATTTTGTTTTCGGTTTTACTTACAGTTTGTTACCTTTTTGTTTGTTGGTTTTTTCATTGCTTGTTATAACCGCAATAGATTTTGAATTCCAAATTATCCCGGATGAATTTTCTTTTATGTTGATGATAGTCGGTTTTGTTACAAGTTTTTTTAATCCTTTTTTAGGTGATGTTTTCGGACAAAGAATATTAAATTCTTTTATCGGATTTTTAGCCGGAGGCGGCTCTTTATTTGCAGTTGCCGTTATAGGTAAATGGATTTTTAAAAAAGATGCAATGGGCGGCGGGGATATAAAACTTATGGCGGGTGTCGGTGCTTTTGTAGGTTGGGAAAAAGTGTTGTTTGCAATATTTATTGCTTCCGTTTTCGGAAGTATAGTGGGAATATTTTTAATTTTGTTGAAAAAAATTATAAAAAGACAGGAAATAGCATTCGGACCTTATTTAGCATTGGGTTCATATTTGGTTTTATTTTTACCGTCTCCGAATGTAATAATCGGTTATTTAATGGTTGCCGAAGAGAATTTTTTGGCAAAATATATTTTTTCTAATTTACAGAATTTTTAGGTAATATAAATATATGTTGCAAATAAAAAAAAGTAATTCTATCATCACAGCTTTTATTTTGTCTGTTGCAATGGTTGTATCAATCTTATCAAAATTTTCTTTTGTTTTCCCGATTCAGATTGTAATATTTTTGCTTGTTTTTTCTTTCTTTATTTATTTGGTAAATACAAATAAATTCAAAATAGATTTATATATAACCGCATTAATTGTTTTTTTTATAACAACTTGCTTATCATACATAAATGCAGATTTTAAATTGAATGTAAGAGATTATATTATAATTTTAAGTTCTGCACTTATGGCTGGATTTTCTTTTTCTTTTTTATCCGTAGAGTGGAAAAAGAAAATTTTTATTGTTCCGATATTTATTGCATTATGGTTGTCAATGATATTGTTTATAAGATTTCTTACAAATCCTCAGGGATTCTTTTACGGTGATAATTTCTATGAAACAATGGCATTGAATATAAATGTTATAGCTGGTTTTTTGGCTTTAATATATCCTTTGTTTTTTATCTATGTAAAAAACAAGCAAAATAAAAAAGCTTTTATAGCATTAACGATATTTGTTTTAATTGCAATATTTTTAACAAAATGCAGAATAGCGATTCTTTTATCGTATATTTCAACAATTATATTTCTATTCGAATATCGTAAAAATAAAATTATCAAAGCGTTAATAGTTTTATCAATTGTACTGTTGGTATGTTCTATAGTTTATGTTTCTTCTTTAAAATCCTCTTTTAACAGTATCGGAGACAGATTTGTATGGTGGAAAACTGCATACTTGATATTTAAGGAAAATGTGATATTCGGTTGCGGTTTCGGTAATTATATGGTTCTTTTTAAAACTTTTAGACCGGAATTAGTGGTAAATACTCTGTTTGCACATAACATTTTTATGCAACTGTTGGCAGAAACAGGTATTGTCGGAGTTTTAGGTTTTAGCGTTTTGTTGGTATCTTTTTACATGAAATTTATAAAAAGAATGAAAGAAGGGGAAAATTCTTTTTTTTATATATGTATAGCAACAAGTATAACATCTTTTATTATAATTAATTTGGTTGACTACAGCTTTTTTGTTCCGGCAAATATGTTAATGTTTTTTATTGTTTTTTCATCAATGTTTTATATCGAAACCGAGCAAAGAAAAAATTTAAAAGTTAATCTTTATATATGTTTGTTGATTTTTGTTATTGCGGTTTTTTTTCTGTCTAAACCTATAATAGCAAATAATTATTATAAAAAAGGTATTGATTCCTATGTGTCCGGATATTATAAATTATCAATAGAAGAATTTGAAAAAGCAATAAATTATGATAAAAAAAATCCGGAATATTATGCGCAAATTTCACGGGCTTATTTTGCTCTTTACCATAATAACAGAGGAGAACAAGGGCAAATTTATGCCGATAATTCTATAAGGTATTTGAAACAAGCAATAGATTTAAACAAATATTCGGCACAACTTAAAGAATCTTTAGCAGCCGTTTATTGGAATAATGATAAAAAAGAGGAAGCTTTGAAATATATACAAGAAGCCGTAAAATATGATAAATATAATCCTTATTATGAGGAAGAATATTATAAAATAAAAAATTCTTAAGAAAATTGAGGTATAGAGGTATAGAAGAATA
>DJWX01000004.1:136770-145336 GCA_002448285.1 Candidatus Ruminimicrobiellum ovillum
ATCCATACCTCGGAAATTGCAAGGCAATTTCTAAGGGGAACTTATAAAAAAACATATTTTTAAAATTATCTTAGGCTGTTTAATAAGTTTACTGTTAATATATCTGTGTATCAGAAACATAGATTTTAAACAGTCTGTTTCTTTATTGAAAAATGCCGATATTTCTTTAATAGTGACAGGTGTTATTATATATATTTGCTCCTATCTCGTTAGAGGTTTTAGATGGGATTATATCCTTGCACCGTTAAAAAAGATGAAGATGTTCCAAAGCTTTTTTTATTTGGTGTTCGGTTTTTTTATGAACAATATTTTACCTTTAAGATTGGGCGAATTTGTAAGGGCAATCGTTGCAGGTAAAAAACTTGAAATATCAAGAAGCGGAGTATTTGCGACAATAGTTGTGGAAAGATTGATGGATATAGTTATATTTATAATATCATTCTTTGTTATAGCAATGTTTGTTCCGAACATTCCCAACTGGTTACAAAAATCTTTTATTGCTTGTACTGTAATTTTCGGTTTAATGTTTGTTGTTTTATTTTTTATGTCAAAAGATGAAGATAAATTTTTAAAATTGTTGTCTAAATTCCATTTGCCGTCGAAGATTAATGAAATAATAAAATCTCTTTTTCTGAAATTTGCAAGCGGTTTAAAATTTTTTCAAAATAAGAAGTTATTTTTTATCGTTCTTATAACCTCTATTGTTGTGTGGATAATAGAAGCTTATGCATATAAAACATTATTCGCCGCTTTCGGTTTGAATGTGACGGCAGTACAATGTTTGTTTGTTATCGTAACAACAGGTGTTGCCACCATGATTCCTACGGCACCGGGTTTCATAGGTGCAATAGAAAGCGTGGGAATGGTAACATTGGGCATATTCGGTGTAGAAGAAACTATGGCATTTACGGCTATGGCAGCAACACATTTTATAGAAATGATGGCTGTTTATGCTTTAGGTATAACAGGTATGATAAAAGAAAGAATTTCTTTTTCCGATTTATTTAGTTTCGCACTAAAACAACATTCGGAACAAGAGGAACAAAATGGAAAATAAAAAAAGTAAAGTGGTTGTTGTTATGCCGGCATATAATGCCGCACAAACATTAAAACAAACTTTAGATGCTATTCCCGAAGGATCTTGTGACGAAGTGTTGTTGGTAGATGATAATTCAAACGACGATACCGTAAAAGTGGCAAAAGAGTTGGGATTGAAAGTTATAAAACACGATAAAAATATGGGCTATGGCGCAAATCAAAAAACCTGCTACAAAACAGCACTTGAAATGGGTGCAGATATTGTTGTTATGGTTCATCCCGATTATCAATACGATCCGCGGCTTGTTCCTTTTTTGGCGGGATTAATCGAACAGGATATTTGCGATGTTATGTTTGCTAACAGAATAAGAACAAGAAAAGAAGCATTAAAAGGCGGTATGCCTTTTTATAAATATTTTTTCAACAGATGTTTAACGATACTTGAAAATGTTGTTCTGGGACTTAATTTGGGTGAATATCATACGGGATACAGAGCATATTCGAGAAAAGTTTTGGAAACAATAAATTTTGAAGCAAATTCCGACGATTTTGTCTTTGATCAACACATTGTTGTTCAAATGGCACTTGCAGGTTTTAGAATAGGGGATATTCCCGTTCCTACAAAATATTTTGCTGAAGCTTCATCTATAAATTTTAAGAGAAGTGTTCAGTATGGTCTTGGAATATTGTGGATATTAGTAAAATATATACTACATAAATGGAATATTGTAAAATATAAACAATTTGAAATTTTCACAAAGTGAAAATTTGAGGCATAGAGGTATAGAAGGATAGAGGTATAGAAAAAGATGTTTGGTCATCCCGCACTCGATGCGGGATCTCGTAGTTGGTTGTTTCCATACATCCATACTTCCATACATCCATACATCAAAATTTGTGAAACAAATTTTTAAGGAGAAAAGAATGGCTTACAAAATTACTTTAGTCAGAGGAGACGGAACAGGTCCGGAACTTACGGAAGTTACGGCAAAAGTTATAGAAGCAACCGGTGTAAAAATAGACTGGGAAGTTATGGAAGCAGGTGTAGACATTATGGAAAAGGAAGGGACTCCTTTACCGGATAAAACTTTGCAATCCATAGCAAAAAATAAAATAGCATTAAAAGGTCCTATAACAACTCCTATCGGAACAGGTTTCCGTTCTGTAAATGTTGCTATAAGAAAAGAACTTGATCTTTTTACATGTTTAAGACCCTGCAAAAGTTATGTAGGAGTAAAATCAAGATTTTCGGATATAGATTTGGTAGTTGTCAGAGAAAATACCGAAGATTTATATGCAGGTGTTGAATTTGCCGAAAGAACGGATGAAGCAAACAAAATAATAGAACTTTCAAAAGGAAAAATCAGACCTGAATCTTCTATATCAATAAAATCTTTTTCCGAATTCGGGTGTGAAAGAATAGTAAGATTTGCTTTTGATTATGCGGTAAAAAATAACAGAAAAAAAGTTACTGCCGTTGCAAAGGCAAACATAATGAAATGTACCGATGGTATGTTTTACAGAGTAGCAAGAGAAGTCGCAAAAGATTATGAAGGTAAAATCGAATATGAAGAAAGATTGATAGATAATATGTGTATGCAACTTGTTCAAAAGCCCGAACTTTATGATGTAATAGTTCTTCCTAATTTGTACGGAGATATTTTGTCCGACTTATGTGCAGGTTTGGTAGGCGGTCTCGGTGTTGCTCCCGGAGCAAATTTAGGTAAAGATTGTGCGGTATTTGAAGCTGTTCACGGTTCTGCACCGAAATATAAAGGATTGAACAAAGTTAATCCTATGGCACTTATTTTGTCGGGAAAAATGATGCTCGATTATTTGGGCGAATTTGATGCGGCAAAAAGACTTGATAAGGCTGTTGCCGAAGTTGTAGCAGAGAAAAAGTTTGTTACTTACGATTTGGGCGGAACGGCAGGCACAAAAGAAATGGGACAGGCCATAATAGACAGAATAAAAAACTCATAAAAGTGTATATAAAAAGAAACGGAGAGATATTAAAATCTCTCCGTTTTTATGTTTTGTATAAAAATTTTAATTTTGTATAATACCAATATTCATTTTGTAGTTTTTTTTGCCATTGCTAGCGTAGCGTGACAATCCATTGTCTGTCATCCCGCACTTGATGCGGGATCTCGTTGTTGTAGTTGTCGTTAATTATAAATTGTAAATTTTAAATTTTAAATTATAAATTGTCGTTTTAAGAGGGGAAATAAAATGAAAGTCTTAGTAGTAAATTGCGGTTCATCGTCGGTAAAATATTCATTGTTCGATATGGAAAAAGAACAAAAAATCGCTTGGGGACTTGTAGAATGTATAGGTCTTGAAGAAGCTTTTTATAAAAGACAAACAATAACCGTTCCGCAGGTAAAAACATCTTGTAAAGTTGCAAACCATTTCGAAGCTGTTCAAATAATAATAAAAGATTTGTTAGATGAAAAAACAGGCAGTATAAAAGATATAAAAGAAATCGCGGTTGTAGGTCACAGAGTAGTCCACGGCGGTTACAAATTTTCAAAACCTGTATTGGTAAACGAGCAGGTAAAAAAAGATTTGAAAGAATGTTATTCTATCGCTCCTTTGCATACTCCTCACCATTATGCAGGTATAGAAGCTGTTGAAAAAATGTTGCCCGGAATACCTTCCGTATTGGTATTTGATACGGCATTTCATCAAACAATGCCGGATTATGCATACAGATATGCAATACCTTCCGAATATTATGAACAAGATCATGTAAGAAGATACGGTATGCACGGAACATCACACAAATATGTAACACAAAAAGCTGCTGCAATGTTAAATATACCTGTAGATAAAGTAAATCTTATTACATGTCACTTAGGTAACGGAAGTTCTATTACGGCAATTAAAAACGGTAAAGTTATAGATACCTCTATGGGATTTACACCTTTAGCAGGTCTTGTTATGGGAACAAGATGCGGAGATATAGACCCTGCGGTTATCGTTCACATATTGGCAAAATATCCTAAAATGACATCCGATGAATTAAACAACCTTTTAAATAAACAAAGCGGTGTTGCTGCGGTTTCGGGTATTGCGGGCGGAGACATGAGAGAAGTTGAAGATGCAATGCTTGCCGGAAATAAAAAAGCCGAACTTGCATTCAATATGTTATGTTACAGCGGTAAAAAATATTTATGTGCATATTACGGAATATTGAACGGAATTGACGGTATAGTATTTACCGCGGGTATAGGCGAAAATTCTCCTTTAACAAGAGAAAAAATGTGTGAAGGTTTAGATAATTTAGGTATCAAAATAGATAAAGCTTTGAACGAACCGAGAAGCAGCAAAGAAAGATTTATTTCTGCGGCAGATTCAAAAATAAAAGTTATGGTTATACCGACAAACGAAGAGTTGATGATAGCAAGAGAATCTGTTGAAGTGTTAAACGAAAATAAGTAAAATATAATAATGACAATTAGTAATTAGAAATTTTAAATTAGCAATTAATGTATTTTTCGCTTTGCAAAAAATCTAAAATTTGAAAATACCGAGATTACTAATTACTAATTGTTAATTGATAATTGTAGTTTTGGGGCTATAGCTCAGCTGGGAGAGCGCTTGCATGGCATGCAAGAGGTCAGGGGTTCGATCCCCCTTAGCTCCACCTTATAACGACCTTAATATTTTGGTTATAATTTTGCAACACAGAATCTTGAGTACCGCAAAGAGTACACATCGATTCTGTGTTTCTTCATTCTAACACAAAATCTTAAGGTCTTTAATGAACACTACAATGACGAATTTAAAATCTTGAAATCCTTTGAATGTTAAGAACAAAAATAGACAAATTTTTAATATTCTAATGAACAAAAATATAAACAAAAAACGGGAAGAAAAATCTCTTCCCGTTTCTTTATTATTAATTATAATTTGCCTTTCTTTTTGTCATCCCGTACTTGATACGGGATCTCTCTGTTCGTCGTCGTTTTCAATCTTCCAATTATCCAATCTTCTGTTCTTCCGTTGTCAACCCGTTTAACCAATTAATTATTTTATTCTTAACTTGTTCGTTATATTTTGAATCTAAATTATTGAAAGCTTCACCTTTCAAAATGTTTGCATTTTTAGCTTTTGCTTTAAAATCTTCAAAATATGTTCCGTAGTTGCTGCCTTGTGTTGAGAAAGGAACTACATTTTTGTTTTGGAAATCAAACTCTTTCAAAAATTCAAGTACAACAGGTGCTGCGGTATACCACCATATAGGTGAACCTACAAAAATTGTGTCGTATTCTTCAATGTTAGGAAAATCATTTACTATTTCAGGATAATTGCCGGAAGAAATTTGTTTTTTAGATGTTAAATATAATGCCGGTCCTTGTTTTATTTCTTCTTTCGGTTTAATTTCATAAAGATTTGCATTTGTTAAAGATTGTATTTGTAATGCAATATCTTTTGTGTTCCCCGATAAAGAATAATAAATAACAAGAGTCTTACCTAAGTTTGCGTTTAAATTTACTTTGGTTGAATATTTTGCCATTTCCGTTTTGTTTCTGTTCGATACTTTGTATAAATGTATTAAAGAAGAGACACCTGCAATTATTGCTGCAATCAGTATTATGTATAAAGCTATTTTCATAATATAACTCCTTAAAAAATTTTTTTAATTATAGCATATTTTTTTATAAATAAATTTTGTAAAATATCAAAATATAAATATTTGCATGTGGGGGAAAATCTAATGAAAGTTCTGCTTATTAACGGAAGTTCTAACAAAAACGGATGTACATTTAGGGCATTGACGGAAATAGTAAATGTTTTAAGCAAAGAAAATATTGAAACCGAGATAATACAGTTGGGCTCTAATCCCGTAAGAGATTGTATAGGTTGTCACGGTTGTGCACAAAACGGAAATAAGTGTGTGTTTAATGATGATATAGTTAATGAAATTATTGAAAAAGCCAAAACTTGTGACGGGTTCGTTTTCGGATCGCCCGTTTACTATGCTCATCCTTCAGGAAGAATTTTGTCTGTATTGGACAGAGTTTTTTATGCCGGCGGAAAATTTTTGGCATATAAACCGGGAGCGGCTGTTGTATCAGCAAGAAGAGCGGGAACTACAGCTTCAATAGATGTAATAAACAAATATTTTACAATAAATAATATGCCGATAGTTTCTTCTCAATATTGGAATATGGTTCACGGAACAAAAGCCGAAGACGTTGAAAAAGATTTGGAAGGTATGCATGTAATGAGAACCATAGCAAAAAATATGGCATGGCTTTTAAAATCAATAAAACAAAATGCTCATCCCGAACCGGAATCAAAACCGCTGACAAATTTTATAAGATAAAAAAGTTATTGACATTAGAGCAACTCTAAGATGTAGAATTATCGGAAATATAAAATGAGGTTATATTTCTTATGAAAAAAATAAAAAAAGAAACCCAATTGGACAAAACTCCGAAGTATACCGTAAAAGATGTCGCAAAAATTATGAATATTTCCGCATATACCGTTAGATATTACGATAATGAAGGCTTAATACCTTTTGTCTCGAGAACACAAAGCAATGTAAGAATGTTTTCCGATTATGATTTATCTTGGTTTAAAACAGTCCATTGTTTAAGAGCTACGGACTTATCCATAAATGATATTAAAAATTATATAAACTTGTGTTTAAAAGGTAATAAAACCATACCGCAAAGAGCAAAAATAATTTTTGACCAGGAAAAAATTTTAAAAGAAAATTTAAAAGAGTTACAAAAACAGATGAAAGTTCTTCAAATGAAGAAAAAATATTATACGGATCTTTTGAAGAATAAAACAAAAGATGTTTGGAATCCGTACAAATAGAAGAATAGAAGAATATAGGGATAGAGGGATAGAATGATAGAGGTATAGGGACGGCAAACTTTAAGCTATAAGCTATCAGCTATAAACTAAAAAATCGTAAAGCGATTTTTAAGGAGTAAAAAAAATGAAGAAAAAAGTTTTGGCATTATTTTTGTTGTTATGTTTTGTTTTCATTTCTTCCGGTAATGTTTTTGCGGAAAATGAAAAATGCGGAGATTTTACGATAGAAGAACTTGCACTGAAATTAGAAAATCATAGTTTGTTGGTATATCAAAAAGGTAAAGTTTCTTTCCAAGATGAGCGTGGTATAAAACCGTTACTCATACAAATAAAAAAGAAAGGATTAAAAAATGCCGTAGCGGTAGATAAAGTTATAGGTAAAGCCGCAGCTCTTTTAATAGTTTACGGGAAAGTAAAACAAGTTCACACAAACATTATAGCCAAAGATGCAATTCCCGTTTTTGAAAAATATAAGGTAGAATATTCTTATAATGAAATTGTAGATTATATTCAAAATGACAGAAAAGACGGTATGTGCCCTATGGAACAGAAAGTTTTAAATATAAATAGTCCAAAAAAAGCATACAAAATTTTCACAAAGAAACAGTAGTCGTTGCAGTTTGTTGTTTGCGGTTGCCGTTAAACTTTAAACTATAAGCTTTGAGCTAAAAAAATCCGGAGGATTTTTTTTATGAACAGAAGAGAATTTCTAAAATCTGCATTATTTACAACAATAGGTGCCGTGGTGTTATCCGCATGTAAAAAAGTTACGACAGGAATAAAAAATTATGTGGATAAAGTTTCTACAAAAAAATATAAAAATTTGGATATATCCGTAATAGGTTTCGGTGCAATGAGACTTCCTCAAAAAGACGGTGAACCCGATATTGAAAAAACACAAGAAATGGTAGATTATGCGATGGAACATGGCATAAATTATTATGATACCGCATGGTTTTATCATGGAGGAAAATCCGAACTTGCCGTAGGTGAAGTGATGAAAAAGTATCCGAGAAACAGTTATTATTTGGCAGACAAAATGCCGTTAAGAATATTAAAAGATAAATCCGAAGTTATACCTACGTTTGAAGAGCAATTGAAAAAATGCCGAACGGATTATTTCGACTTTTATTTGGCTCATAATATAAATAAAAACGAATGGAAAACTTTAAAAGAGTGTAATGTTTACGAACAATTGTTACAGAAAAAACAAGAAGGAAAAATAAAATATTTAGGTTTTTCTATTCACGATACTCCCGAACTTTTGGAAGAAGTTGTAAATACATATAAATGGGATTTCGTTCAACTTCCCATTAACCCTATAGATTGGAAAACAGTAGATGCAAAAAGGCAATATGAAATTGCAACAAAAGCAGGGCTTCCTGTTGTTGTGATGAATCCTTTGAAAGGCGGACAATTATCAACATTAAGTGAAAAAGCCGTTGATATATTAAAGAATGAAAATCCTGATGTTTCGCCGTCATCGTGGTCTTTAAGATATGCCGCAAGTTTGCCGAATGTTTTTGTTGTTCTAAGCGGTATGACGGAACTCGAACATGTTACCGACAATGTTAAAACTTTTACAGATTTTAAACCGTTAACTGAAAATGAGCAAAAGATTCTTGAAAATGCAATTACCGTTTACAATTCGTCGGGAGCAATATCCTGTACATATTGTCAGTATTGTACA
>DJWX01000026.1 GCA_002448285.1 Candidatus Ruminimicrobiellum ovillum
CAGATTGCAACCGCTTTCACCGGGCTTGGATACTCTTCCATTCTTGCTTGTCTGAGAGTTGCTATATGGTCTATATTTACACCGAGTTTTATCATTTATTTTTCCTTTACTGTTTTTTCTATTTCTTTTTTAGCAACATTTATAACATCTTGTGCTATTTTTTTAATTTCTTTTTTATCCTGTCCTTCGAGCATAACTCTTAACAATTTTTCCGTTCCGGAATATCTTACTAAAATTCTTCCGTTATCTCCAAGTTTTTTTTCAATTTGTTTTATAAGTTTTGTGGTTTGCGGTAACTTTTCCAACGGAATTTTTTCTAAAACCTTTTCATTAATAAGAACTTGAGGATACTTTTTTATCCAACCACACATTCGAGAAAGAGGTTTATTTTCTTTTGTTAATATATTTAATAACTGTAATGCACTTATTAATCCGTCACCGGTATCGAGAAGTTGTTTAAAAATAATGTGTCCGGACTGTTCCCCGCCGATAATTGATTTATGTTTTATTAAATCTTCGTAAACATATCTGTCACCGACTTTACTTGTAACAACTTTTATTTTTTCTTGTTTTGCGGCTTTTATAAGACCAAGGTTTGCCATTACCGTTATAACAAGTGTATTGTTTTTTAGTTTATTGTTATCTTTTAAATATTTTGATACTACACCCAAAAAATAATCGCCGTCGCGAACTATACCTTTATCGTCGACTGAAATTACTCTGTCGGCATCGCCGTCAAAAGCAAATCCGCAAAAAGTTTTTTTTGCTTTTACGACTTTTGCAACCGTTTCGGGATGTAATGCACCGCAGTTTAAGTTTATATTTTTGCCTGTAGGTTTATTATTTATGACTACGACATTAGCTTTTAGTTTCTTTAATACTTCCGGAGCAATTTTGTATGATGCACCGTTTGCGCAGTCTATTGCTATTGTTTTTCCTTTCAATGCATCTTTAGGTATTAACGATATTAAAAATTTTTCATATTGCTTTACTAAGTTTTTACCGGAAACATTTTTTATTTTTGAGTTTTTCGATAATACTCTTTTTTCTTCAATATATTTAACCAAATGTTTTTCTAATTTTGCTTCAACTTTATCGGGAAGTTTTTTCCCTTTAGACGAGAAAAATTTTATTCCGTTATCCAAATACGGATTATGTGAAGCGGATATTACTATCCCCGCCTGATAATTGTTATTCTTTAACAAGTATGCTACAGCCGGAGTCGGTAATACTCCTAAATCTGTAACTTTTATTCCTGCAGCATTTATACCGTGTTGCAAAGCTTTTAATATTCTCTTACCGGACTCTCTTGTATCTCTGCCGATTAAAATTCCGTTACCTTTCTTGTCGAGAGTTTCCGCAAGTACATAACCTATTAAAGAAACAGTATTGTTATCAAACGGAAATTCGTTTGATTTTCCTCTTATACCGTCCGTACCGAAAAATTTCATATCGTTACCTTTATAAAATATATTTTGTAATATTATACACAATTATGTTCACTTTATAAATGAACTTTTATAATAAATTTTTCTTTTCCGTTAAATAATTAATTTTTTCTCTTTTTTTCAAAAGCTCGTCTATCTTTTCATCAATTATAACATCCGACTTCTTTATCGGTTTTGCTAAACTTATGCCTTCCAAATCTTTACATCTGCTGAGAGCAACATACAACTGACCGGGAGCAAATGCACCATAACCCAAATCTATTAACACATTATCAAAAGTTTTGCCCTGGCTTTTGTGTATTGTTACCGCCCAAGCAAGTTTCATCGGATACTGCGAAAAAGAACCGGCATTTTCCGTTTCTATAATGTTTAAATCTTTATTCCATTTATATCTAAACAGTTCCCACTTATATTGTTCTACTATTTCGGTTTTCCCGTTTTGCATTTTAACGTATATTTTATATTTATCATCGGATAAATCTTTTACGATATCTTCAATAACTCCTATAGATCCGTTCACCCATCTGTTTTTACTATCGTTATTTAACATCATTACCTGTGCACCGATTTTCAGTTTAAGTTCATAATTTACGGGAAATGCGGAAACATTGTCCACATCTTCGGTTTCGGCGGTAAAAGTGTACGGATCACAATGTATTTGTCCTAAAAATTTGTTATTATAAAATTCCGCTGATTTGTTTGTTGTCGTCAATAAAACCGATAATTTTCTGTTTTCCGTTTTTTTATTTACATTTCTGTTTAAAGAATCTATTATTTCGGAATTTACATGATTTGTTCTTATGGAGTTAAGTATATTTATAAATTTCTCGTCGGTTTGCCTGTAAACTTTTTGAAATTCTACTACATGACAAAAAACTTCGTTCATACATTTTGCACTGAAAAAGTACGGACTGTCATAATAATTGTGAAACAAAAACTCTTCTTCTTTTGTAACTACTGGCGGTAATTGCATTAAATCACCGATAAAAAGCATTTGTACACCGCCGAACGGTAATTTCGGTATGGGACCGTTCAATCTTAAAAATTTATCTACACAATCTAAAAGATCGGCCCTTAACATAGATACTTCGTCGATAATAATAGTTTCCACATTTTTGTATATGGAATTTTTACCGTATCTTCTTTTTGTAACTTTGTCTAATGTTATATCTGTTTTGAATTTAAAAAAAGAATGGATTGTTTCACCGCCGGCATTTAAAGCCGCAACACCGGTAGGTGCCAATACTACAAACTTTTTCTTAAACCGTGAAACAAGATACTTTAAAAAAGTGGTTTTTCCGGTTCCTGCCTTTCCCGTAACAAAAACATTATCATTTGTTTGCAACAATATTTTTAAAGCATCTTGAAACTCTTCATTTATTTCTATTGACATTTATATACCTGAATAAGACATACATATAGATTATATTTTTTATACTTATCCACAAGTTAATAACAATTATCTTTTTTTGTGGATTTTTTGTTTGAAATTATTAAAATTAATTGATTTTTCAATTATTTTTATTAAAACACAAAGCAAACTATATTATACAAATTATATAAAAACACACTACTTTATACACAATTGTTAATTACTATTTTTTTAAAACATTTGATATTCTTTCCAATTCTTCCAAACTGCTGTAATTGAATATAATTTTACCTTTTTTACCATTGCCTGTAATAGCAATTTTTGTTCCGTATACTCTTTGCAAATCATCAATTAAATTTGTAATTTCAACATCTTGTTTTTTTGTTACAACAAATCTTGTTAATTTTCCTTTTCCTTGAGCTACTTTCGTTTCGACATCTCTTACCGTTAAACCGTCATTTAATATTTGGTTAACCAACTCTTGTACTTTATTTTCGTCGTTTATACTTGCCAACATTCTGCCGTGACCGGCCGATATTTTGCCTTCAATTATCATATTTTGAACATTTTCCGGCAAATTCAATAATCTCATTGTGTTTGCTATTACCGATCTGTTCTTTTTTACTATAGATGATATTTGTTCTTGTGTATATTTATATTCTTCCGAATACTTTTTATATGCTTTGGCTTCTTCTATTGGGTTTAAATCTTCTCTTTGTATATTTTCTATTAAAGCAAGATCCAATTTATCTTTATCCGAAGCGCCCTCTTGAATTATTGCTCTGATTTCAGTAAGACCGGCAAGTTTTGATGCTCTTAATCTTCTTTCACCGGCTATAAGTTCATATTCTCCCGGTGCAACCGAACGAACTACAACTATAGGTTCTATTAATCCGTTTTGTTTTATAGATTCCGCAAGCTCTTGTAACTTCTCTTCATTAAAAATTGTTCTTGGCTGATGTCTGTTAGGTTTTATTTTATCAATACTAATATTTTCTATTTTTTCCGCTGCATCATTATTTTGATTTGCTGTTAACGGCGACATTATTGCTTCAAGTCCTCTACCTAATTTCATTTTTGACATTTTATATCTCCTTTTTAATTAATTTTACAGTTTATTTATTGTGCCACATTAGGAATAACGTTTTGTCTTTGCAAAAATTCCGTAGCAAAATCCAAATAAGATTCCGTTCCTTTACAACTTTTATCGTACAATATTACAGGTTTTCCGAAACTCGGAGCTTCCATTAATTTAACCGTTCTCGGGATTTTGGTATTATAAACTTTATCGCCGAAAAATTTTACAACTTCATCTACAACTTGCTGCGATAATTTTGTTCTGCTGTCAAACATTGTGAATAAAACCCCTTCTAAATCCAAATGGTATGTTTGCATTAGTGTAAAGATAGTTTTTGAAAGTTGACCTAATCCCTGCAATTCAAAAAATCCGCATTTCATAGGAATTATTACGGTATCTGCGGCAACCAAAGAGTTAATTGTTAGAAGTCCAAGAGTAGGAGGACAATCTATTATTATATATTTGTAAACTTTTTGGAACTTTTCCAAAGCCATTTTCAATCTTTTTTCTCTGTTTTCCATATTAACAAGTTCTATTTCCGCACCGCTTAAATCAATACTTGCCGGTGCAATATCAAGCCAATCCATTTCTGTTGTTTTAAGGATATCTTCTAAGGCAACCTCGTCTATAAGCACATTATATATTGTTTTTTTAATACCGGTTTGATCTATTCCCAAACCGCTTGTAGTATTGCTTTGAGGATCCATATCTATCAACAAACATTCCTGTCCCAAATGAGCTAAACTTGCTGCAAGGTTTATTGCAGTTGTTGTTTTCCCTACCCCGCCTTTTTGATTTGCAATGGCAATTACTTTACTCATAATAATTCTCCTGACTTAACTTCTAACTGTTTCACATGAAACAATTATATATTTTATTTTATTATAGAATCATACATTCTTTGAGCTTCAGAATTTATATCTCTATTTTTTTCTTCTACATTTTTTTCTTTAATATAATTTACAGATGATATAACGTTTGTTTGTTTTTTGTATTCTATTGAACGATTTATCGTTAAACTTAACATTATAGATATAGTAATTATAGCCATTGTCGATAAATATATATATAAAAAGTATTGAAATGCTATATTTTGTGAATAATTAAAATTTTTAGAATTGCTTTCGGCTAATATTATAATAAGGGGAAATATTACCATTAAAAAAATTGTGAATTTTCTCCAGTCCGCACCACAAATATCCAATGAATACTCTTCAAAAAAACTAATGGATTTATTAATTTTATCACAATATTCTTTCAATTTTTTATCTTCGTCCCACCCCTTTAAAATGGTTATTGACCGCTTTGAAGACTTTAACATAAGATCATAAACATAATATACAGAACGTTTATCCATTGTTAATCTTCTTCTGACATATGCTTCTTTTATATTTTTATATTTTCTTATTTTTGTTGTAAAAGGTAAGAAAAAATATGTTGAATATAGCAATGCTGTGAGTTCATTGTTGATGATTTTTAGTTCAAATTTTTTTGGAGCTGACAAATATATTATAAGAAACCCAAGAAAAGCCACAAGTATATTTAATACCAATATAGCCGTAAAATTCATACTATCTCCGCTTTAAATTGTTCCACATGAAACATTTGTATTTTATTTCTATTTTATTAAAGAATCATATATTTTTTGTGCATCAGCAGCCAGCCTATCCCATTCTTTAATACTTTCTTCATCTATATCATATTGTTTATTACCGGTGTTAGTTTTCTTATTTTTATGTCTATCTAAAGAATTTAATATTACGCTTGACAATACAAGTACAAAAAATATAAGTGCCGATATCATATATGACATAAAAAGCTCCATCATATGTCCATCTGTCATAATATTAATTTCAGGCTTACCATTAAGACATATTAAGAATAAAATAAAAACAAAAAAGCAAACAACTATACTCATTTGAAACGAAGAATTATTCAATAATATGTATTCCCCGGAAGAATTAATACTTTGAATAATAACTTCACATTCTTTCGACAATTCTTTCTTATTTCCTTTCTTCAATGATATATTCTTCCCGGGAATATGTAAAATAAGTTCGTATATATTATGTTTCTTGGCACTCGACATATCTCTATTTACAGATAATTCTATATTCTTTAAAGTATGGTATTCCGTTACTTTTGTTCTAAACGGTAAGAAAAAATAATTTGTATATATTTTTAGTGGCGCAGTACTATTGACACCATTAATTTCAATCTTTTTTGGAGGAGAAAAATATATTAAAAACAATTCCAAGGCCACAAAGAAACCGGTAAATAATAATATAGTTCCGAAAAATGATATAATTTCGAAATCCAATTTTATTCTCCTGTAATTGTTTCACATGAAACAATTATATATTATTTAACAATTTTTTACAATATACTTTTGTTTTAAATTTTTGTTAATTATACACTATACATTGTAAATTATAAATTGTCGTTTTGTTTCACATGAAACATTCACCGCTTATCAAAATAACTCTAATTGTTGTTTTTCCGGAATTTCTTTGCTTTCAAAAGTATTTAAATATTGAAAAATATCATTATTATTATAAATCATATTATGTTTTTGGCATGTTTTATAGAATATATTCATTAGATGTTTATTATTTGGACTGTTCAATATATAATCAGTTCCATAGGTTTTTATATATTTTTCTTTTAATCGGGGGAAATATTTATCTAATTTTTTGTAAAAGTATTCTCTGTTACCGTCCCTTAAAGTTACACCCATACCGAAACATATTATCCCGTAAACATTCGCTTTTACACAATAATCCAAAATACCGGTCAGATTTTCTTCGGTATCATTTATAAACGGCAATATCGGTGTAAGCCAAACAACTGTCGGAATATTATTTTGATTAAGTATTTTTAATGTTTCAAATCTTTCTTTGGTAGTGCTAACATTTGGCTCTATTATTTTGCAAAGTTTTTCATCGAAAGTGGTTAATGTCATTTGAATAACACATTTTGTTTTACTGTTTATTGCCTTTAAAATATCTAAATCTCTTATTATTGATGATGATTTTGTTATAAGTGTGGCCCCGAAACCATATTTATATATTAATTCCAATGATTTTCTTGTATTTTTTATTTCTTTTTCTAAGGGGATATACGGATCTGTCATGGAGCCCATACCTATCATACATTTCTTTCTTTTACTTTTGAGAGATTTCTCTAACAGTTCTATAGCATTTGATTTTATTTCTATATCTTCGAACGGATGTTGCATATTATAAACTTTACTTCTTGAATCACAATATATGCAACCATGGGAACAACCTCTGTATAAGTTCATCCCGTTTTTGGCAGACAATATAGTTTTTACCTTTGTATAATGCATATTTTATCCAAATTATAAATGTTTCACATGAAACAATACTGTAATCTATAACTTATAATGTAAAATATATAATTAACAACTAAAATAACTACCTTATTCTTGGCATTCAAAGACTTTTAAGATTTTAAATTATAACAAAGTATTTACCGACTGCAGTGTACATAAGGAAAAGCGAATGCGACCGGTACATAAAGAAGGTAAATACAAAGTTATAATTTAAAAGATAAAGCCGTTTAGCTAAAGTTGTTTGTTTAAGTTTTTAGCATACTCTTTAAGTTTAATAAGTTTATCATAATCTTTATTTAATGTCATAAAATAAGTATTATTTTGAGTGAGGGGATCTTGTTTTAGTTCTTGAGGCAATGTTTGCCAGTCTTTGGTATATGGTATCGGACTATATTCCGATAAGGATATTCTTGAACCCAAACCATGAACATATTCTATAGATTCTTTAATATTTTCTATGTTTTGTCCCGGCATACCTATTAAAAGATACGTTATATATTCCCCGCTTTTATATCCTGCATTATTCAAATATTTTATTGTTCTTTCATACTCATTGTTACTAACTTTATTGTTGCTGTTTTTCTGTTCTTGGGTATTAGAAGTTTCCAAACTGAATCTCGGTTGAATAAATTTAGCATTGAACATTAGTTCAGCAAGTTCTTCATCCAAAAATCGAGCATGTAAGCCGTTGGGAGTATGGAAATAAAAAGATTTATTATCTTTTATCATACTTTTCAGCATAACTTTTATTAGTTTATCCGAATTGAATATCAATGCATCATCATAAAAGGCTATGTTCTGTATATTGTTTTCTGTTAATTTATATATTTCATCTTTTATTGTTAACGGATTTTTTATTGTATATGTATTATTATTTAATATGTATTGCGCACAATAATTGCACTTAAACGGACATCCGATACTTGTTTTTAACACAATGTATTCTTTGTTCTTGTAAAAAGAGTAGTCCGGACACGGGAAATCTGTAAAATTTGAAGTTAATTCAGCCGCTATATTATATTTTTTTAATATCGGATTAAAATTATTGAAAGATCCTATTACTACATCATCTATAGTTTTTATTGTTCTTGCATGTTCATTACACAATGTGGCATATATACCGCTGAGAATAATCGGGACATCAGGAAATATTTCTTTTAATAATTTTGATACCTCTATTATACCCAAATACCAATAGGTCATAATGGAACCTATTATTATAATGTCCGGCTTTTCTATGTTTCGAAAAAAGTTTTCTGCTATATCGGAAGGAATACCATATCTGTGATATTTTCTTTTAATATTGCTTATTACTCTGGGTTTTTCTATTTCTTGTTGTATATAATGACCGCATCCGTATTTGTTTGACGGCTGTTTTGATACACCGGGATAATTTCTGTCCATATAATCAAACAACTGTACATCTATATTTTGTTGTTTTAATATTGAAGATAAATATAGAAGCCCAAGAGGTTTTGCCCACAAATCATATGCGGCAAAATCGTATATCGGGGGATTAACTAATAATATTTTGGTCATTTTAATGGTTTTTATTTGTAAATTGTCTTTATTTACTGTCTTTCAGTTGTTAATTATAAATTATACATTATAAATTGTAAATTGTCGTTTTGTTTCACGTGAAACATTAATTAATAAAATTTTTGCTTTTTAATACCTAAGATAATAAGTATACTATATAATCTAAAACTAATTAAATCTTTTATAGAGTATATTATATTTCGCATTCGCCTGAAATGTTTTCTGCTAAGTCTTCTTCTGTTATATTTTATTTCTATCGTTTTAACATCAGCATTTAAATATTTCGCTCTTAATATTATTTCCGTTTCAATAAAGTTAGAACTTATTGCATTTGGAAATGCCTTTTGTAACAAATCTTTTTTTATTATAAAAGTATAATTACAATCTGCTATATCTATCAATGCCAAGGGGAAAAATATGTGTAAAACAACTCTATTGAAAACAGAAACAAATATTCTCCAATTTGATAAATCCGAATACCCCTTTCTTTCCAACACCAATAAATCGAAAGGATACTTTTGTTCAATTATGTTACAAATATCTTTCGGATCTAACGGCAAATCTGCCGAATTGAACAAAACATAATCGTTTAATACTTTTAAAAAGCCATATCTTAATGACTTTGCTATACCTATATTTCTATGATTTTTTAAAACTATTAAATTGGGGTATTTTATTGATAAATCAATGAGTTTTTTGTTGGTATCATCATTGCTGCCATCGTTAATAACTATTAGTTCGGCCTTTTTAAAATTTTTACATTCCAACATTGTTTGTTCTATGGCGAACATTATGTTTTCCTGTTCATTATAAACAGGCATTATTATGGATAATGATATTTCCGAACACTTCATTATAATATATCCTATAAAACATCACTAACTTTTTTACAAACAACATCCGATTGTTTTAAGTATTGTTCGGGAAGACTTGTGGTAACCGTTACACAAAACATTTTTGCCGATTTTGCAGCTTTTATGCCATAGGGGGCATTTTCTACAACTATACATTCACCGGGTTTAACTTTTAATTGTTTTGCCGCAGTCAAATATGAATCCGGATAAGGTTTTCCTCTTTTTATCATATCCGCCGCTATTATTACATCGAATTTGGATACTATCTTTTTAGGTAACATGGATTTTACTTTATCTCTGTTGGAACCTGTAACTATTGCAAGCAAAAATCCTTGTTTTTTCAATCTGTTTAGCACTTGTTCAATATCCGGAAACAAATGAACTTTGAAATACTTTTTGTATAATTTATCTCTTAATTTTAAAACTTGTTCTATAATTTTATCATCACATTTAATGTTATCTCTTTTAAAAAATCTCTTAACACAAATTTCACATTTTTCACCTTCATTTTCATAAATATCAAAAGGGGAAACGGTAACTTTATACTTTTTTAATGTTTCAAACCAAGAAATAAAATGATATGGCATGGAGTCAACAATAACTCCATCCATATCAAATAAAACTGCTTTATATTTTTTAAAATTCTTAATCTTTTTTGCTTTCAATCTTCTAATCTTCCAATATTTTGTCGTTGTTGTGTGCAGTTGTCGTTCAAACCTATAACCTTATCACCTTATAACCCTATAAACTAAAAATTGCCTTTGGCAATTTTTATAGTCCCAAGGCCACTTTGTCATCTACAATAGAAACATTATTTTTTTGCAGTATATCTATTGCCTTTTCAACGTTATCGAATTTTAATACCATTAATGCTTTTTCACTGGCTTTTTCAACAAAGCCGTACATATATTCAAGATTTATATCGTTATCAGCTAAAACTTTTAATGCTTTTGCAAGTCCGCCCGGTGTATCGGAAACTTCAACAGCAACAACAGGAGCTATTTTTGCAATAAAACCGTTTTCTTTTAAAACTTTTTTTGCTTTTTCAGTATCATTTAAAACTACTCTTAGTATTCCAAATTCAGGAGTTTCAGCAATCGTAAGAGCTTTTATATTTATGTTATTATCACCCAACAATCCGCAAACGTTTGCAAGTCTTCCTTTTGTATTTTCAATAAAAATTGATACTTGGCTAATTGTTTTCATTATTCCTCCTAAAAATTGCTCTGCAATTTTTACAAAAAACTTTTCAACTCTTCAACCTTTCAACTTTTCAACTAATTTTTGCAAAGCAAAAATTAATGTAGGTTTCTCTTATCAATAACTCTTTTAGATTTTCCTTCGGTTCTTGCCAATGTTTTCGGTTCCACTAACCTAACATTAACACCTAAACCTATGGTGGAATCTATTGCTCTTTTAATTGTGGCTTTTATATTTTCCAAAGCTTGCAATTCATCGGTAAAGAATTTTTCGTCAACTTCAACCAACACTTCCAATTTATCCAACGAACCGTCTTCTCTGTCAACTATCAACTGATAATTAGGTAAAGCACCGTCAACCTGCAACAAAGCATGTTCTATTTGCGTCGGGAACACATTTATTCCCCTGACAACTATCATATCGTCTGTTCTGCCTTTTATTTTGCTGAGTCTCGGAACTGTTCTTCCGCATTTGCAAGTTTCATAAGTTATTGCAACTATATCTCTTGTTCTGTATCTTATTAAAGGAATTGCCTGTTTTGTTAATGTTGTAATTACAAGTTCTCCCGGTTGGCCTTCAGGAACAGGCTGGTTTGTTACCGGGTCAATTATTTCAGGATAAAAAAAATCAGACCAAATATGAAGACCTTCTCTTGCCGTACATTCCTGTGCAACTCCCGGACCGCAAATTTCGGAAAGTCCGTAAATATCTGTTGCTTTCATATTCAAGGTTTTATCTATCGTATCTCTCATGGCAATACTCCATGGTTCGGAACCGAATATTCCCACTTCCCAACTTGATGTTCTCGGATCAACTCCCAATGCTTTCATTTCTTCTGCCAAATATAAAATATAGCTCGGAGTACAAGCTATAATTCTCGGTTTAAAATCCTGCATTAACTTTATTTGTCTTTTTGTTTGCCCTGTTGCTGCAGGAATAATTGTTGCACCGAGTCTTAATGCTCCGTAATGAAGCCCTAAACCGCCGGTAAACAGTCCGTATCCGTAAGATATTTGAATAATATCTCCCCTTTTACCGCCTGCACAAGCAATGGAACGAGCTGCAACATTTGCCCAAAGATTAAGATCTCTTTTTGTATAACCTACAACCGTAGGATTACCTGTTGTTCCGCTCGATACATGAATTTCCGCAACATTTTTAATGTCCGTTGAAAAAAGTCCAAACGGGTAAGAATCTCTTAAATCTTCTTTCGGTGTAAAAGGTAATTTTGTAATATCGTCGATAGATTTAATGTCTGTCGGTGTTATTCCCAACTTGTTAAACTTCTGTTTGTACACAGGTGAATTATCATAGATGTATTTTACAACTTTTACTAATCTTTCCGATTGTAAATTTTTTAAGTTCTCTCTGGATGCACATTCAATTGCTTCATTGTAAATCATACAACTCTCCTCTTTAACGACTTATAACAACTATTTATACTATCGCTGATTTAAAAATTTCCAAGTTTTTTTCTACAAACTGTGGTTTTATAACCTGCTTTAATGCTTTTTCCCAACTTTCTTGTGAAATCTTTAAATGTTTTGATAATACTCCCAACATATACGTATTTAAAAATTTAGGATTTGTTATTTTTTCTTGTCCTTTAACAAAATCTTCAAACAAATCCACACCGTCTTTTTTTAACATAAATTTCATTCTTTCATGTTCACCTTTTTCAAAGGAAAGCAAGAAATCTGCTTTACCGCACTCTATTATCGGCGAAAAAACCTCTTTTCCGAACCTTAAATGAGATTCTACCGAACCCCCTCTTTGTGCCATACCGTGCACTTCGGATTTTTTTACATGGTGCCCGTCGTACATTGCAGCAAGCCCTACGATTTCCGCTGCGGTTAAAATACCTTGACCGCCTGTACCACAAAATAATATGTTTATTGTATCCATTTTATATACCTTCCCCTATTCAAACTTTTAAAATTTTTATTTAAAAAGCATGATTAAAGCCGTTTATGAGTGCAGAAAAATTTAAAGTAAAAATTATAAATTCTTAAATTTTTAAACCGCTGATGTTTGAGTTTTTTTCGCTACATTATGTCGTTAGAAAAAAACGAGTTCTGCGGTTGGCTTTAAATTTTTCAAACGAATGGCTTTTTTGCTTGAAAATATAAAATTTTAAAAGAACTATTTCATTTCTTCCAATGCACCGAATTTGCATTGTTGTACACAAACGTTGCAACCTGCACATAAGTTTTCGTTCAATTTTATGTTTCCGTTTTCGTCTTTAAATATTGCAGGGCAATCCACGCTTACACACATATAACATTTTTTGCATTTATCAGCATAAAATTTCGGTGCAGGTTTTTTACTTCTGTCTATCATTTTGCAAAGACCGATTCTTACTATCAAAACAGAAAGTTCGTCTTTTGCGGTATATTCTTTTATTTTAGATTCTATTACGGCTGAGCTGTCGCCTATAACTTCAACATTGTCAGCACCGCACGCTTTACATAAAGTAACCAAATCGAGTCTCTTTGTTTGTTCCCCTTTAGCGGTAACTCCCGTTGCAGGGTTAGGCTGTGCTCCCGTCATTGCCGTCGTTCCGTTATCAAGGATAATTATTACACCTTTAGTTTTATTGTATGCACAATTAACAAGCCCTTCTATACCTGAATGACAGAATGTTGAATCGCCGATAACTGCAACTGCTTTATCTTTACCTAAAATTTTGGTTAAACTGCTCATTATCGTTACACTTGAACCCATACAAACTGTGGTATGAAGCGCGGATAACGGCGGTGTTGCACCGAGTGTATAACATCCGATATCACCGGCAACAACAACTTTGGTTTTTCTTAAAGCAACAAATGTTGCTCTGTGGGGACATCCTGGACACAAAACAGGTTTTCTTCCCGCCTGAGGATATGTGGTTTTAGGTTTACCTTCAACTATATCTCTAACAGATTCCGGATTAAGTTCCCCTACTCTGTATGTATAATGTTTTCCCTGACATTTTATTCCCATCTGTAAAAGATGTTCTTCTATAAAAGGTTCACTCTCTTCAACAACAACAACTTTTTCCATTTGAGAACAAAACTCTTTTATTTTTTTGTCCGGAAAAGGAAACGGCATTGAAAGTTTTAATACGGAAGCATTCGGATACACTTCTTTAACATACATATATGAAACACTGTCCGTAACTATACCTAACTTTTTATCTTTTATTTCAATGAAATTTTCCGCTAAATTGTCGGAAAATTCCTGCATTTTTAACAATTTTTCTTCCAAATCTATATGTTTCTTGTAAGCATTTGCCGGAACCATAACATATTTTCTCGGATTTTTTTCGAAAGGTTTATCGGCAACTTCCGTTCTTGTACCTATTTCAACAGTTTCTTTGGTATGAGCAACTCTTGTAGTCATTCTAAATAAAACAGGGGTATCAAACTTTTCGCTTATTTCGTAAGCAAGTTTTATTAATTTTTTTGCTTCCTGCGGAGAAGAAGGTTCAAGTAACGGAATTTTTGCAAACTTTGCAACAAGTCTGTTATCCTGCTCGTTTTGAGACGAGTGCATTCCGGGATCATCACCGGTAACAATAACAAAACCCGCATTAATTCCCGAATATGTTGCCGTCATTAAAGGGTCCATCGCAACATTTACTCCCACATGTTTCGACGAATAAATTGACCTTACTCCGGCAAAAGCAGCTCCCAAAGATACTTCAAAAGCCACCTTTTCGTTTATTGACCACTGTGCATCTACTTCTTTAAATTGTGCCAAATACTCTAAAATGTCTGTTGCAGGTGTTCCCGGATAGGAAGCTGCAAATTTTAGTCCTGCCTCGTAAGCTCCTTGTGCAAGAGCCTCGTTTCCTGATAAAAGTTTATAGTTTTTCATAATTGCATATTTTATATAATTTGACGGCTGTTGTGCAAGGAAAAATAATGATTTTTTATCGGGTTGTTTTTGTTGTAAAAAAATATCAACAAAAAAATGGTATAAAATATTTTTTATTATGCTATAATTTGTAAGATATGAAAAAATTTTATTCATATATATTATTACTTTTTATCGCATTTTTTATAGGTTGTACAAGCGATAATATGGAAATAGATATCACAAAAATGCCAGAGGTTGAAACTGTTGTTATTCAACCCGGAGATGTTTTCGGTAAAACTTTCGAGCAAACAAAATTATCCAAACAAGAAAGTTTAAAAATTTTAGCGGAATTAAAAAAGTATATCAACATTAATAAATGTAAACCTAACGAATTCTATGAAATAACATATTCCACCGATACCGCTATAGAAGAAACTTGGACAAATTTTAAGTTTTTCCCGGAAGGACAATATTTTTATTCCATAGATAAATCTACCGATAATGTTATAACTTCCGAAAAACTTGAATTGCAAACAACTTCACAAATTTTTGAAGTGTCGGGAACAATAGAAAATTCGTTATGGGAATCAATGTCCGCTTCCGAAATAAAGCCTGCTATTATTCTTGATTATGCCGACATGTTTGCATGGCATATAGATTTTCTTACCGACTGCAGACCCGGTGATATTTATAAACTTATATATGAAGTAAAAACATTGGAAAAGAAAGATACCGTTCTTTCTTCGGAAATTATTGCAGGACAATATATTACGGCAACATCAACAAATACCGCAATAAGATTTGTAAATTCTAAAGGTGATGAAGGATATTTTGATGAAAACGGTAAATCGGTAAAGAGTGCATTTTTGAAAGCACCTTTGCAATTTAAAAGAATTTCTTCTTATTTTAAAAAGAAAAGATTTCATCCTATATTAAAACGTTACAGAGCGCATGAAGGTATAGATTATGCAGCACCTATAGGAACACCGGTATCGGCAGTAGGTGACGGTGTTGTAACAAAATCGCAATACAGCGGCGGATACGGTAACCTTGTAATAATAAAACATCCTAACGGATATGAAACTTATTACGGACATTTGTCTAAATACGGTAAAGGTATAAAAAAAGGTGTCAGAGTTAAACAAGGACAAGTTATAGGTTATGTAGGTTCTACGGGACTGTCAACAGGTCCTCATTTGGATTTTAGAATCAAAAAGAACGGAACATTTTTCAACTATCTTACTATGAAAATGCCGCCAACTTATACTTTAACCGGTAAAGATAAAGAAGATTTTGATTTACATAAACAAGAACTTATTAACAAGTTTAACCAAATATAAAATTTTGTAAAAATTTGTTTTAAAAAACAGCAAAAATTTTAGTAATTTTTTTGCTTGACTTGTGTGTATCAATTTTATATACTCTTTTGACGATAAAACTTACAAATATTATTTTTATTTTTTTTAAGTTTTTTATATTTTTTTAAATAGTTATCCACAATGTGGATAAGTTTGGGGATAAAATGGAAGTTTCTATTACAGACGCATGGAAAAAGGTTGTGGATAACTTAACATTATCCGTAGGGCAGGGCGCAGTAAATTTGTGGTTTACGGGTGTAAAACCGGTTTCTTTAAATGAAAGTGTTTTTTTAATTTCCGTACCTACAAAGTTTTATTCCGATTGGATAGAAAAAAATCAACAATTTAATATTGAACAAAATTTAAAGGAAATTTATTCTAAAGATATAAAGTTGGAATATAAGATTGAAAAAGATATTTCCGACGAAATGACAAAAGTTCCTACTATACCTATACACAATGATACTCCTGTTCCTTCAATAATAAAAGATCAACTTAATCCGAAATTAACTTTCGACAGATTTATTGTAGGAAATTCCAACAGATTTGCTTCCGGTTGTGCCGAAGCGGTAACAAAAAATCCCGGAAAACAGTTTAATCCTTTATTTATATACGGCGGTGTGGGTCTGGGTAAAACTCATTTAATGCATGCTATAGGTAATGAATTAAAAAAGAATTTTCCTAATTTTAGAATATTATATGTAACATGCGAAAAATTTGTTTCCGACTTTATTGAAGCTATAAGATTTCCGGATAAAATGCCGGCTTTTAAAAATAAATACAGAAATCTTGATTGTCTTTTAATAGACGATATTCAATTCCTTACAAAAAATGCAGGAAGATCTCAAGAAGAGTTTTTTAACATATTTAATACGTTAAAAGATAGCGGTAAACAAATTGTTATTGCTTCCGATAGACCTCAAGATAAATTGGAAGTTGAAGAAAGATTGGTATCAAGGTTTAAATGGGGTAATACCGTTGATATTCAAAAACCGGATTTGGAAACAAGAATTGCAATATTAAAGAAAAAAGCCGAAGAAGAAGGTTTTTCCGTTCCCGAAGATGTTATATTATTTATCGCTTCACAAATAAAATCCAACATCAGAGAATTGGAAGGAACATTATTAAGAGTTACGTCTTTTATTAAATTTACAAATACACCTTTTACGTTAGATGCTGTAAAAACAATATTAAAAGATATTGTGGTTCCTGAAGAAAATGTACAAATAACTATAGATAAAATACAAAAAGTTGTTGCGGAAGAATATCATTTAACGGTAAAAGATTTAAAAGTTAAAAAAAGAACCAATCAACTTGCTATGCCCAGACAAATAGCAATGTATTTGGCAAGATCTTTAACTGATATGTCTACTACGGCAATAGGTGACACTTTCGGCGGAAGAGATCATACTACCGTTATGCATGCTTATAATAAGATAGCAAAAAAAGTTAAAGATGATGCTTGGTTTGCTGCCGAAATAAATAAAATTATTAAATTGATAAAAGAAGATAATTAGTTGTTAATATTTTTGTTAATTTTTTAATTTTTATATAAAAAATAATTTTTGGTTCTAATATGTTAATAAAATTAAAAAATTATTAACATAGTTATTAACTTTAATTTTGTAAAAAAAATATTTGATAATTATAATTTTTTTTATTTTTAATTTAATTATCAGGTTATTAACAATTATTATTATTATTATTAATTTTTTTTAAATAAAAAGGAGGAAAAAGTAATGAAGGTAATTTGTGCAAAAGATGAATTAATAAAGGGGATGCAAATAGTCCAGCCTGTGATAGCTTCAAAAATAACTTTACCTGTACTTTCCAATTTTTTATTTGAAACGGAAAAAGATAAAATAAAATTATCCGCTACGGATTTGGAAATAGGTGTAACTTGTTATATAAAAGCGGAAATAGTAAGTGAAGGTGCAATTACAATACCAGCAAAAAGATTTTCCGATATTATAAAAGAAGTTTCGGACGGTAATATAGAAATAAAAGCAGATGAAACAAATCAAATAAACATAAAAGCAAATAAATCTAAATTTGTTTTGATGGGTATAGATAAAAAAGATTATCCTACATTACCTGATTTTCAAAAGGAAAATGTATTTTCTTTAAAAAAACAAGTATTAAATTCCATGCTTAAAAAAACTATATTTGCAGTATCTAAAGATTCTCAAAGATATGTTTTAAATGGAGTATGTTTAATAGTTGAAGACGGAACAATAAAAGCGGTTTCTACCGACGGAAGAAGATTATCTTATATTAGCAGTGACGGTATAGATAAAAAAATTAAAGGTAAAGTAATTATTCCTACAAAAGCTGTTTCTGATATTTTAAGATTGATTTCCGCTAACGATAAAGTTGAAGAAGTTCAAATAAGTTTAAGTGACAATTTAATGACTGTTATGATAGGAGATATAACTTTCCAAACAAAATTAATAGAAGGTGTATTTCCTAATTATGAGCAGGTAATACCTAAAAAGGCAATGTCAAAAATAAAATTAAATGTTGCAAATACAATATCTGCGGTAAAACAAATGGCTTTACTTACCGGAGATAAACTTGTTGCAGACAGAGCATCGTCTATTAAGTTAAGTTTTGAAAAAAATAAAATGATAGTTTCGGCAAATACGGTAGGTTTGGGTTCCGGAGAAGCAGAAGTTGAAACGGAATATTCAGGTGAAGTATTTGATATAAATTTTAATCCGAATTATATAAAAGATATTTTACAAAACATAGAAGATGAAAATATTTATTTTGCATATACTACTTCTCAAAATCCAGTAGTTATAACCCCGGAAAAAGATAAAAATTATCTTTGTGTAGTTATGCCTATGAGATCGTAATAAAATGAAATTTACGGAAGTTTCGTCGATAATAAAACAAATTTCTGATAAATTAGGTTTAAATGACGACTATTTTATTATTATGTCCAAATGGCAACAAGAAGTAGGCAATAATAAAGTAGAGTTAAATGGTTTTAAAGACGGAGTACTTTTTGCATCTGCAAAATCGGCAGTTTATGTAAATGATTTGAATTTAAGAAAAAGACAAATTATAAATAAACTTAATCAGTATTTAGGAAAAAAACTGATAAAAAATATAAAGTGTGAAATTAAGTAGTAAAAGATATGGAGGAAGTTAATGACTAACGAAGAACAAAATAAAGCGGCATCGAATTATGATGCTTCGAAAATTCAAGTATTAGAAGGTCTTGAAGCTGTCAGAAAAAGACCTGCAATGTATATCGGTTCAACATCCGAACAAGGTCTTCATCATTTGGTTTATGAAACCGTAGATAACTCTATCGATGAAGTTTTGGCGGGTTTTTGTAAAAATATCGATGTTACAATTCATCCGGATAATTCAATAACGGTATTGGATGACGGTAGAGGTATTCCTGTAGATCCGCATCCTAAATATAAAGATAAATCAGCACTTGAAGTTGTTATGACGGTTTTGCATGCCGGCGGAAAATTCGATAAGAATTCTTATAAAGTTTCCGGAGGTTTGCACGGTGTCGGAGTATCGTGTGTAAATGCTCTTTCTACAAAATTGGTGGTTGAAGTTTACAGAAACGGAAATATTTACAGACAGGAATATGCTAAAGGAAAACCTACAACAAAACTCGAAATAATAGGTAAAACCGACGACAGAGGAACAAAAGTTACATTTTTACCGGATCCCGAAATATTTTCCGTTACAACATATTCTTTCGATACATTGGCTAACAGATTAAGAGAATTGGCATTTTTAAATGCCGGTGCAAATATTACAATTATTGACGAAAGACAAGATAAAGAATACACTTTCCATTATGAAGGCGGTATAAAAAGTTTCGTTTCTTATTTGAATACAAATAAACAGGTTATAAACAAAGAACCTATATATTTCACAAAAAACAAAGATAATGTGGATGTTGAAGTTGCAATGCAATATAACGATTCTTACAACGAACAAATTCACACATTTGTTAATAACATTAACACTGTCGAAGGCGGAACACATTTATCGGGTTTCCGTTCGGCATTAACAAGAGTTGTTAACGATTATATTAAGAAAAACGAATTATCAAAAAATAAAAATTTAACTCTTTCCGGAGAAGATGTAAGAGAAGGTTTAACTGCAGTTATTTCCGTTAAAGTTCCCAACCCTCAATTCGAAGGACAGACAAAAACAAAGTTGGGAAACTCCGAAGTTGAAGGTATCGTAAAATCTCTCGTCGGTGATGCACTTGCAACATTCTTGGAAGAAAATCCGGGAATTGCAGGACAAATATTGGAAAAATCCATTAATGCCGCAGAAGCCAGAGAAGCCGCAAGAAAAGCAAGAGAACTTACAAGAAGAAAAGGTGCTCTTGATTCGGCCGCTCTTCCGGGAAAACTTGCGGATTGTTCCGAAAAAGATCCTCAAAAAACAGAACTTTTCATCGTGGAAGGAAACTCTGCAGGAGGTTCTGCAAAGCAAGGCAGAAACAGAGCATTCCAGGCAATACTTCCTTTAAGAGGTAAAATCTTGAATGTTGAAAAATCTCGTCTTACAAAAATGTTAACAAACGAAGAAATTAAGACGATGATAACCGCAATCGGTGCAGGTATCGGTAAAGGTGAAGGTGAATTTAACATAGATAAAGTAAGATACCACAAAGTTGTTATCATGACCGATGCCGATGTCGACGGTGCACATATCAGAACACTTCTTTTAACATTTTTCTACAGACAAATGCCTCAACTTATAGATAACGGTTATGTTTATATTGCACAACCGCCTTTGTATAAAGTTAAAAAAGGTAAAAAAGAAATGTATTTACAGACCGAAGCAGAACTTGATAAATTTTTGTTTAAACAAGGTTTGGACGGACAGTCGATGATATTGTTAAAAGACGGACAACAAATCGGCGATGTTATAGACCAAAAACAATTAACACAAATTGTAGATTCCATTGCGGAACTCGATAACCTTATAATTAAAATTACAAAGAAAGGTTTAAAGTGGAGTGAATATCTTAAATTCAGAGAAGAAGGCAAAATGCCTCTTTTCAGAGTTGTAGATCAAAATCAGGTAAGATATATTTATTCCGATAAGGAATGGAAAGAATTTAAAGCGGAACTTGCGGAAAGAAAAAAACAAATGCAACAAGACAACGGTGAACTTCCGGTTGACGGTTTAACCGAAGATATATTGCCTGAATATAAAGAATTGTGGGAACTTCCGAGAATAAATATTTTGGCAAACAAACTTGAAAGCAAAGGTTTACACTTGCACCATTACGGAACAACACACGTAAGACCTGTTTACAGATTAAAAGGCGCAAACAATGATGTTCACGATTTGTCATCGACAAATCAGTTGATAGAACAGATTAGAGAGTTGGGAAGAAAAGGTGCAACAATTCAAAGATATAAAGGTTTGGGTGAAATGAACCCCGAACAACTTTGGGAAACAACAATGGATCCCGCAAGAAGAAAAATGTTGCAGGTTAAACTTGAAGATGCAATTGAAACAGACAGAATATTTACAACACTTATGGGCGATAAAGTTGAAGCAAGAAGAGCATTTATTCAGGCACATTCGTTAGATGTAACCAATTTGGATATTTAACAAATTGCAAAGCAATTTGTTGAGGCATGGATGTATAGAAGTATATAGGAATAGAAACGACAGTTTAATGGTTGAAAAACTAAGGAGTATATAATGGCAGAAGATAAAGACTTAAATAAACCGACAGAAGAAAAAGAGGTAGTTATAAATCCGGGAATTCTTCCCACAAATCTTCAAGATGAAATGAAATCATCTTACATAGATTATGCAATGAGTGTTATTGTAGGTAGAGCATTGCCAGATGTAAGAGACGGTTTAAAACCGGTTCACAGAAGAATTTTGTATGCAATGAAAGAAATGGGTGTAAGAAGAAATACACCTTACAAAAAATCCGCCAGAATCGTGGGTGATGTGCTCGGTAAATATCATCCGCACGGAGATTCTTCGGTATATGATGCACTCGTAAGAATGGTTCAAGACTTTTCTATGAGATATCCTCTTGTAGACGGGCAGGGAAACTTCGGTAGTGTTGACGGTGACGATCCGGCAGCTATGAGGTACACCGAAGTAAGAATGGACTATATCGCAGACGAAATGCTTGCCGATATAGATAAAGACACAATAGATTATATTCCGAACTATGACGGTTCGCTACAAGAACCTTTAATACTTCCTACAAAACTTCCGGAACTTTTAATAAACGGTTCATCGGGTATCGCAGTAGGTATGGCAACAAATATTCCTACACACAATTTGTCTGAAGTTATAGACGGAACAATCGCTTTTATAGATGATCCCGAAATTTCAATATCCGAAATAATGAAATATATCAAAGGTCCCGATTTTCCTACGGCAGCTTTAATTTTAGGTAAAGCCGGAATTAAAGATTATATGGAAACAGGTCGCGGTTCCGTAAAAATGAGAGCTAAAACCGAAATTGAAGAAATGAAAGGCGGAAGAGAAGCTATTATTATTACCGAACTTCCTTACCAAGTAAACAAAGCTATGCTTATCACATCGATAGCAAATCTCGTAAAAGATAAAAAGATAGACGGTATTTCCGATTTAAGAGATGAAACCGACAGACACGGTATGAGAGTTGTTATTGAGTTAAAAAGAGATGCAAATGCTCAGGTTGTATTAAACCAATTGTTTAAACATACACAAATGCAAACAAGTTTCGGTGTTATAATGCTTGCACTTGTTAACAACAAACCGAAAGTTTTAAATATTAAAGAAATGCTTTACCATTTCGTAGAGCACAGAAAAATTATTGTTGTAAGAAGAACAAAATTTGAACTTAAAAAAGCGGAAGCAAGAGCACACATTTTAGAAGGTTTGAAAATTGCAATCGACAATTTGGATGCCGTAGTAAAAACAATAAGACAATCCCCCGATACAGATACCGCAAGAATTAACTTAATGGAAAGATTCAGATTATCAAAACTTCAAGCACAAGCAATTCTTGATATGAAATTGCAACAGTTGACAGGTCTTGAAAGAAAGAAAATAGATGAAGAATATATAGAAGTTATCAAAAATATCGAAAGATTAAAATCTATTTTGGAAGATCCTAAAAAAGTTTTGGCAATAATTAAAGACGAATTGTTACAATTAAAAGAAAAATACGGTGACAAGAGAAGAACTCATTTAACTGCGGATGCGGAAGATTTCAATATTGAAGATTTAATTCAAGAAGAAGAAGTTGTGGTTACCGTATCAAATGCAGGATACATTAAGAGAATACCTGTAAATACATACAGAGTTCAGGCAAGAGGAGGCAGAGGTGTTGTAGGTATGACAACAAAAGAAGATGATTTTGTTGCAAAAATGTTTGTAACATCTACACATGCTTACTTGTTGTCGTTTACTACAAGAGGAAGATTGTATTGGTCCAGAGTATACGAAATTCCCGAAGGAACAAGAACATCTAAAGGTAAAGCTATCGTTAACATAATTCAGTTATCAAGTCCGGATGAAAAAATTACTGCTTCAATTCCTATAAGATCGTTTAATCCGAAAGATATTAAAGACGAATATTTGTTAATGTGCACAAGAAAAGGAACAATAAAGAAAATAGCATTATCCGAATTTGCCAACCCGAGAAGAGGCGGAATTATAGCAATAAAATTGGAAGACGGCGATATATTGATGGATGTTAAGAAGATAGAGAAAAATCCTGAAGTTGTTATAGCTACAAAGAAAGGTATAGCAATAAGGTTTAAAGAACAGGATGTTAGAGCTATCGGAAGAGCAGGCCAGGGTGTAAGAGGTATAACGCTTGAAAAAGATGATGAAGTTATAGGTATGGAAGTATTTTCACCTGAAGATGTGTTTGTATCTGTAGCCGAAAACGGTTACGGTAAGAGAACCGAAGTAGGTAAATACAGACTACAAAAGAGAGGCGGAAAAGGCGTTATAAATATGCAAACTTCCGAAAGAAACGGAAATGTTATATATATCGGAAAAGCAAACGAAGGTCAAATAATGCTTATAACCGAACACGGTATAACAATAAGAAGTAAAGTAGACAAAATTTCCATTATAGGAAGGAACACTCAAGGTGTAAGACTTGTAAGGCTTGAAGAAGGCGATAAAGTTGCATCTGTTGCAACGGTAGTAGGTGAAGAAGCCGAAGAAGAAACAAAACCTACGGAATTGGAACAAGCCGCACAAGAAACAAAATCTGAAAAATAATAGATTTCTATTATTTTTAAAATAAAACGAAAGAGAGATGATAGGTAAAAATATCATCTCTCTTTTTATCTTAAAAGATTGTTATCAATAAGAAAATGTATTATACTTTAATAGTATACTATGATTAGAGTTTTATCTGTTTTTACACTAGTTTGTTTTCTTTTAACTAATGTATTGGGCGGTGCCTTTGCCAATACAGCGGTATTTCCGTTGCCGTATAAGTATGACAATAATGAAATTATTACAAAATGCGATACACTGTCCGAGTATGCACAAATAACAGAAAATATTTATAAAAAAGATACTCCGTTAGTTGTAGTAATACACGATTTGCATAACAACTCAAAAGTTCAACAAAACATAGAACAAATCATAAACTTTATTTCCAACAATTCGAAAATAAATAAAATAATAATAGAAGGTGCACCCAACAAACAGATATCAACAAAATTATTTTCTTCAATAGAAAACAAACAATTTATTAATAATATAACAAACGGTTTGTTAAATGACGGGAAAATTTCAGGTGCGGAATCTTTTGTGATAAAAAACGATTTACACAATTTGTACGGACTTGAAAATTGGGATATATATAACAAAAATATCGAACAGAACTTATTGTTAAAAAACAAATATTTACAAGAAACGGATAAAATTTACGATTCTTTTGTAAAAAGCAGAATATATTTTTCAAAACCGCAACTGTTTTCTTTATTTTCACAAGACACGGATTTTGAACAGCGAATTATAAATTTATATGAATTCTGTAATGATAATAATATTGATATAAGTCTTTATTCGGAAATTAACAAATTTATTGCCGTAACAAAATATAAAAACAAGAAAAACATATCAAAAGATTTATCTCGTTTATTTAATGATATAAAGAATAAAATCCCATACCAAAATTATATGCAAATTACCGCTCTTTTAAAAAATATGGATGTAAACGCTAAAGAAAAATTAAATTTAATATTTAATATTATAAAAAACAGTTCACCGGAAACATTGTTAAAATATGAACCGCTTGTTTTATACTTTAATAATATTGAAACAAGAACAAATATTAATTTTTATGCACTCATGCAACAAACAGACACTCTTGAAAATTTTGTCCTGGATAATTTTGTTGATTATAATGAAAAAGAATTAATATTGGTAGATAAATTTATACATATTGTGTCGGAATATGCAAAGTTATCCATATCTTACGATCAATATAAATATTTTGAACAAAATAAAGAGTATTTATATAACGTATCAATAAAATATTTGGATATTCAATCACTAAAAACAATAAACGATATTCTAAAAGATGAAGATTTGAAAAATTATCATTTAACAAACGAACAAAGAAACAAGATTTTTTACGGCAATATAAAATCGTTAATTAATATTTCCGACAATGATAATATGGAAGTAACGGAAACAAATATAATAGAAAACTTAAAAAATATAGATTCGGTAAACATTGTTGTCGTAGGAGGATTTCATAGCGAACTTACGGATATATTAAAACACCAAAACGTTTCAGTACTGTCTGTTATACCGAGAGTTGAACAATTAACCGATTTTGATAACGAACTTGTAAGGACCGAAAACGTTGTTTATAAAAATGCTTTAGCCCCGCCGACTATTTTGATACAAGCCGATGTTTCCGCAATTGCTTCGATAATAAAACAGTGGTCATATTCCATGACAAATTCCGGTATAGATTTTTTCCGACAAAAGCAGGCAATTAAAAGATGGTTATCGGAAAATAAAGTAGATTTAGAGTTTGATATTGTAAATGAAACACTATATTTAGGTTCTGTTCCGATAGATGATATATTAACTCCCAAAACAAGATATAAAAAAGAAGATAACAACCGTAAAAAAAGCACTATTTCCGATATTATGTGGAAGTTGCACGATATATATTCAAATATAAAAACATTTATATCACAAAAAACAAGGAGTATAAAAAAACTGTTTGGCGGAATTAACACATTTACCGATATTTCTTCTTTATCTTCGCAATATATATCAAGAAAATTATTGAACGAAAGAATAATAAAAAATGAATACCAAAGAACACTTAACAGTTTAAACCAAAAAATGCCGGATGTTATAATAATTTCCGTAAGCAGCGAACAGGATAAAATTTTTTGCGAACAGGTGTTGGCAGATATCAAAACTCATCCGAGTTTTCAAAACACGCAGATACATTACATAATGAAAGAACAAGCGGGAACCGCCGAAGGTTTTATAAAATCTATGGAATATTTAAAATCTTCGGATTTCGGGAAAAATTTCAAAGATTTAACTTCGGTAATAATAGATATAGATACAAACGAAAAAGAAAATATAGCAAGACAAGATCTTCCAATGAAATTTAACGGACGAAATATAACTCCTTTGGAGTTAGCGGTGCTTAACGGTATAAGAGCATGTCATAAATTTAAAACAGGCGGCGGTATTGCGGTTATAGATCCGCAAAGTATATATATAGGAAATATGCTTCCTACCGAAGATATTACTTTTATATCGTCTGCAGTTAATATGGAAGAAATTCAACATCACAGACATTCGTTAATAATTAAAGATTATCCCAGCACATTGGAAGAAATTTATTACGGCTTTACACCCGAAAACATTTCCGATATTGTTGAGAGAAAAGGTATAGAGCACAGAAACTTTTATAATTTCGATAATAACAGAATGAGACAATTTGAAATCGCTACCGGCAATATTCTTATCAGTTTTGACGACGAAACAAAATATAAAGAGTTTTTTAATTTTATATCGGAATACGGAAACAATCTTAACAATTTGTCGGAAAAAACACATTTGTTTCAACATATATTTGTTCCTTTTATCAGACTTAAAAACAAACAAAATGTAAGTTCGTATTTTGCAAAAACGGCATCCGCACAAGACAGAGACATATTTATTGATTTTGCCGATAGAATCGCTAACTATTATCAAAACAGCAGTTTAATACAAGAAATGAAGTTCGGAGTGTATCATCAGTCCAAATCTTTATACAGCAGAAATTTTACAAGGCAACTTATTAATAAATTATCGGGAATTTTTAAATCAAAACAATTTCAGCATATAAAACAAAATACAAAATCAACAATACAACAAAAGCAGGTTGTAATAACCGAAACTTTTGATGAAGATAATGCCTTATCGAGAGCATATAAAATGTTGTCGCAAATTCAGGATAAGCAGTTGGATTCATCCGTTGATTACGAACAGGTGTATGACACATTGATAGAAATATTTAGAACAACCCCCGTTCAAAAAGAACTTTATACTTCCGAAAATGTTAATACGGCAAAACTTTATAAATATATGTCCGATATTATAAGCAACACAATTGCCCAAATAAACAACGAACAAATTTCAAATACAAACAGAATAGAAAGAACATACTTGGAAAATTTAAAAATAAGTTTTCTTTCTATGCAGCATTACACAATAGAATATTTAAGATTGTTGGATTACACAACGAATTTATCCACTTTGGGAAGTTATATATTTCCTAAAAGTTCTTTTTTCGAAAAATCGAAGTTAATGCCGTTAAACAGACTTATTTTCGGACTCGCAAGAGGCATAAAAAAATCCAAGCAAAATGTACGAGAACAGCTTGCAACCGTATATTCTTCGGGAAACTTTTTAATAGATTCGTTATATTCTTTTCCTATACTTAAAAACGATATTGAATCATTCATAACAAGTGTTGAAAATCCTAAGGAAAAGACATCCGTAGGTATACAAAAAGAATGGGGAAGCAGAAGAGCCGTTCAAAGATTTTTGTCGTTGTCCATTGCATTACAATCTTTTATGACTACAATAATAACGGCATTAAGTACATCATCATTTACCGTAGCAACAGTTTCTACGGCGGTAATTTCTTTAATGACAGGATTAGGACTTTCCGTTTTTTTACATAGAACGGGAATCGGTATGGGTCAAAATGATAAATTTTATAATGAAAAGAAAAAAGAAATAGAAAATGAACTGGACGGTCAAAATTCCATAAAAGAATCTATGGATTTTTTTGCTTACGATATAAATAAAATTTCGCAGTTGGAAAAATTTTATGCCAAGTTAGCAAAGAATGCATCAAGAGAAAATAAAGAATTGTTAAATTCAACATTAACTTTGTTACATCAATATAAAGAGAACTGCGATTTAATGTTGATAGCCCCGATTTTAAATAACAGCAGACAGCTTTATATATTACTTGCCGGAAGATCCGATTTGCAGTTGCGATTATTACAGTTTATAGATTATTTAGAGAAATTAAACATTGAAGATGAACCGAAAGAATATAAGGGTATAAGTCACGGATTTGTTTCCGATAGAGAAATTCAAGAACAAGAAATCAACGGACATTTGAAAAATTGGTTTGAAATTTTAAAAACAAAATCTGTTACCAAAGAATCAATTGATAACATAATAACAAATGCCACCGAAATAATAGAAAAAACAAATTTTAATCCGACCGTATTAAAAGGAACAAATAAAGATGTTATTATATCTCAATTACAAGATTTTATTTCTTTTTATAACGACACCGTAAAATTATATTCGGCACTTACAAAACAAGAACAAGACAAATTAAGACCGGAAATAGAAATATTGGAAAAGATGGGAGAATATGCAACTCAATATTATAAAGCATTAAATTATTTGGTAAGTTTGGAAATTTTATACGGATATAGAGTTTCCAAAGGAAACAAACTTTACTTTTTGGAACTGACAGGCTTAATGTCGGTTGTAAGAAATGTATATGGTATACAAGCCGGAATATTTTTATCGAAGAGAAGATTTTTAAAATCCATTACGGCGGTAAAAAATACAGGTAACGAAATACTAAACGGATTATATGACGACAAAATTGAAGAAACGGTGGATTCGTTTTTCAAAGAGAAAGAAAGCCCGAATTATTTTTATTTAGGTATTATAGAAAGTTGGAAAGACAGAAAAATGTTGTCGAGATTTTTGCCGTTGGTTTTATTTATACAAAAAGTTGCAACATCCGTAATTTCCGGCTCATTTTATTTTCAAACATTTGTGATGTCGTTTTTTACGGGTGTAGGTTTAACTGTAAGCTTGCATTGGCTTTCAATAATGATAGGATTTTTTAAAACTTTAGTTATAAGTAAAAAAAATATATCCGCAAAAGAAGGAAAAAATACAATAGAAACCAACAGACAATTGTTGTTGCAAAAACATATAGATGAATTGGCAAAAGTTCCGTACGGACAAATGCCCGACTTGATAATTTTGGTCGGTTCTCAAAGCAGATACACGGCAAAATCGTTAAATGAGGGTGTAAGAAATATAAGAAAGTTCGGAAATTTACAATCCGTTCCTATAGAATCCATCGTTACAAAAAACGACGGTAACGGTAACAGTTTGTTGGATGTATTTAATTTTATTCAATCAAAACAATTTGAAAAAGATTATCCTTCACTATCGCAAAAAGATTTAAGAGATTTAAAAATAGTTGTAGTTAATATCAATGAAACAAATTCGTCCGCAATAAATCAACAGCTCGATATGGAAATACTCGATAAACAAACAACACCGTTGGAACTGTCTTTGTTAAATGCTGTTTGTATGATACAAAAAAATAAAGGACAAAAAGGGAATATCGTTATTGCCGATCCCGGATATATGTATTTGGGTAATTTAACACAAACGAATAATATAACCATGTTTGCTTCGAATGTTACTTATGAACAATTAAAAAATCAAAGTTTACCGCTATTAATTTCGGATCAAGCCGATTTTTCTCAAGACGGCAGCAGCCGTTTAAAAAAACTTTACAGAAATTTCGACTACAAAAAAATATCGAATATTGCCGTGGCATATATGTTTAGTCGTATGTATGATACCGATAATATTTCTCTTGTTCAAATGCCGGCATATGCCGGGCTTATAGGTATGAATTTTGACGACGATAATAACTTTGATTTATTGTTGAAGTTTATGAACATTGCAAGGGAATATGAACAATCTTATAAAGGAAGGAAATTTAAAATCGATCTGATTCAACATTTGCTTACTCCGTTAACAATGTTAATGAATAAAGAAAATATTTTTGTTTATTTGGAAGTTTTAAAAGTTCCCATATCGAATTTGAATCCTCAAATAAAAAAAGAATACGATGATTTCTTTTACGGATTGTTCGACAGGCTTAACAACGAATTTCAAAATGGAATTTCAGATTCGTTTATTAATGTTGTATCGTCGCAGGATTCCACTTTAACCAGAAGCGGCATTCTGGGAAATATTTTCTATAAGAATTTTATTTCGTTGTTGAGCACTCTAAAAAATTTCAATGCAGGTAAAGCGGTAGATAAAATTGCGGATACAATGAAAAATATGTTTGTATCTCAAAAACAATCCGGTATTTTAATTGTTCCGCAACTGACACCGTTTTCAAGACATCAACTTTTTGCATTCGATAACGAGCTCAGCGGTAACATTGCAATTACATCTTTTGATCAATTATCGGACGACAAAAAAGATTCGGGTGTAATTATTAATGTCCCCGTTGAAAATACCGTAATTCCCGCAAAGGTATATTATGATGTTATTGTAGATAACAAAGGAAATAATCATGTTGTTGTAGCATTTATGCCCGTATTGCTTGATAATATTGATATGTATTCTTCCGTAACGGAAACGGATTTTATAAAATCGATTTTATCGGAAGATAAAACAAAACAAAACAAACTGAGAAAACAATTATTTATCGGCAGAGCAACATTAGCATTTATTAAAGAATTGCAATCAAATTCCAAATTAAATTTTATATATGATAATTCCGATTTTATGGCGGACAATGTTGACGCATCTTATATTGTATCTTTCGACGATTCCGGATTATTCAGTGTTGCCGAACTTATAAAAGATGATTTTTTCACGGATACCGATTTACAAAATATTAAACATATAAACATTGTTACAAATCAAAAATCAACAAATATTACGGTGGATGATATAAAAAGGTTACGATTATCACCGTTGGTTAATAAGTATGAAATATCCGACAACGAACAACTGAACTTATCGTTATTATTTAAACTTGTATCAAATTACAATTATTCGTTTGAAGATTCGGATTTTTCGTTATTTTTGAAAAATCCGAAACAATATGCACAAGATATGCTGAAAAAAATATTCGACACAAAAACCGTAATAAGAGATTTTTCTAACATAAACACTGTTACGGAAACGGATATAAATGCGCTTTCTTCGGAAGAGTTTAAATATTTGTTAAATGATGTTAAACCGGAAAGCATTATAATAAAAAATGTTTTTTATCGTGGAACGGAATTATTTAATATTTATTCGTTGGATATTTATTCCGAAATAGACAGGCTTAATAATACCGAATTAGATAAATTTAAAACTTTATTGGACGGCAATAATACTTTAAACAACAGTAAAATTTTTGTTTTAAATAATTTGTTGCAATACATAAAATCAAATAAACAGGAATACGAGCCGTTCAAACAATTTTGTGAAGGTATGTCCCCCGAATTAAAAAAAGAATTGGAGCTTTTAACTGCCGGAATGATTATAAATAACCAATCAGTTACCGAAGAAACAATTGAAAAATTAAAAGCGGAAAATTCGGATAAATGGAATTATTATTATGAATTAAACCAATATATGCAATATATAGCATATATTCGTTATCAACAAATTACGGAGTTGTCGCAATTGTCAAATACCAAAATAGTGTTCGGTATAGATATTTCGCAAACTTCGTTAACACAAACTGTTTCCCAAATAAACAATCTTCATAAGATGTTTGGTATTAACGGTTTTAAATTAAACGGATTACCGAATAATATTTATCAGCAACAAACAATTGCATATATTCATAAAAATATAACCAATGATATTGTTTTAATTTTTGATGATATAACACAAACAATAGATGTAAGCGGATATAACAATATTATTTGTTTATCAAACACAGTCTCACAAGAAACAACAAATCATTTGAAAATTGATTTATCTTCAACGGAAGATATAAACGACTTTTTAACAACATTATCAAAAAATAATAAATTGATGACATTATATATTGATATGAGCAATATTACGGGTAATTCCGCTATTTTAACAAGATTTTTCTCGTTGATAAATTTATTAAAGAGTGCCGATACTTTTGATTATGTAGAATACGGCAGGCATTTTATAAACAAATATAAAGATGATATTTTATTTGATACTAAAAAAGGAAATATTAAAATAATCGATATTTCAAATATAGATGATATGAACAAAACAAATTGCTTTTCTTTTGTTTATAAAGTTTTGTTTGAAGCAAATATAAACGACATAAATAATGACGAGTTGTTTGAATTAATAGCTCACTTATATATGCAATATGAATATTCAAACGATTTAAATAAAGAAAAAATAGTATTAGAACTGAAAGGTATACTTTTGGCTATAGCACAACTTCAACAAATTACGGAAATTTCATTTGAAGATAACGGTATTGATTTCAATAACATCAATTCGATACTTGCTTGTGCCTAATAATCAACCGAGCACTTTCATTATGTGCATTGTTATTTTGTTAATCCCGCCGGACATTATCAGTATTCCCATAAGTATTAAAAGTGTTCCGGAAACGATTTCTATTACTTTGTAATATTTTTTTAACGAGTTAAACAATGTTAAAAATTTACTTACAAATAATGCGGTCAGTATAAACGGTATTGCAAGACCTAAAGAATAAATTAAAAGTAAAAGCGTTCCTTTTGCAATTGTTCCTTGAGTTGCTGCCATTATAAGAATAGATGCAAGTATCGGGTCAACGCAAGGTGTCCAACTGAATGCAAAAGCGCACCCTATAAGATATATGGTGAAATAGTTTGAAGTTCTTTTTATTTTGTCCATCCAGGCGAACTGTTTATATAAAAGTTTTATTTTGAATATTCCGAGCAGATGTAACCCGAAAATAATAATAATTATTCCGCCGACCGTTCTTAAAATATCTATGTTATTTAAAAAGAATTGTCCTATAATTGTTACCGATAATCCCAAAAACACAAATACTGTAGTAAATCCCAACACAAAACAAATCGATGATAAAAAAACGGATAACAAATTTTTTCTGTTATCCAATTCTTCTATAGACAGGCCTGTAACTAATGTTATATATACGGGTATAAGAGGCAAAATACAGGGACTTATAAAAGTTAATATTCCCGCAAAAAGACTTGCAAATATTGGAAAGTTACCTAACTCTTGCATTATTAAGGTTTTACCTCAAGCATTTTTTGTATCGGAACAATTGCTTTATCCGCAATTTCTTTAGGAACTTTTATCTCGTTATTCATTTCTTTCAGAACATTTAACACTTTATCCAACGAATTTTTTTTCATGTTTGGGCATACCGCCAAATCCGTAACGGGATAAAACTTTTTGTTTGGATATTCTCTTTGTAATTTGAATGTTATCTCGTTTTCCGTTCCTATAATAAATTCTTGTTTATCACTTTTTGCAACATAATTTAATATGCCGGTTGTGGATAATACTTCGTCTGCAAGTGCAACCGTTTCAGGGCAACATTCCGGATGAACCAGAAAAACCGCATTAGGATGCATTTCTTTTTGTAATGCAACATATTCCGGTAACATTTTCATGTGCGTGGGACAAAATCCGTTCCACAAAATAAGTTTTTTGTTTAACACTTTTTGTGCATAAGAACCTAAATTTCTGTCCGGACAAAATATTATTTTATCGTTTTGAACCGACTTAACCACATTTATTGCATTTGAAGATGTACAACAAATATCTGTTTCGGCTTTAACTGCCGCAGACGAATTTATATATGTAACAACCGTTGCTCCTTCATTTTCTTTTTTAAATTGTCTTAACTGTTCTGCGGTTATCATATCTGCCATAGGGCAACCGGACTGTAAATCGGGTAACAAAACTTTTTTATTCGGGCTTAATATGGAAGCGGTTTCCGCCATAAAATGTACACCGCAAAAAACAATAACATCGGCATTTGTATTTGCTGCTTTTCTGCTGAGCTCCAAAGAATCGCCTGTGAAATCTGCAATAGATTGTACTTCTTGCCTTTGATAATTATGAACAAGTATTACGGCATTTCTTTGCTTTTTTAAGTCTTGAATTTGTTGTATTATTTCTTCTTGCATAACATTTTACCCTTAAATTAAGATACGATTACTATACTAAATTCTCTAAATAATATTTTCGAAAATTATAAATTGTAAATTAGAAAAAAATCTATGATTTTTTTCTAACAATATTTCCGATAAATTTGCTTGTTCCTATAACGGCATACACAATGAATCCCAATATGAAAAGTCTGCCCCAGGAAGCAAGCGATATTCCTTCCGTTGAGAAGAATGTATTTACCGGAGAAACATATAAGAATATAAGTTGTGTTGCAAACATTATAAAGATACCGAGCCAAATGTACGGATTTGAAAATAAACCTAATGAAAACATAGATTTTGTCATCGAACGACAATTTAATAAATACATACTTTGACATACTATAAATACGGAAACCGCAACTCCTCTTGCCTGCGCAAGTGTGGCTCCGTGAGCAAGTTCATAATTAAACAATATTACAACACCGGTAACTATTATGGCACTTATAATTGCAAGTCTGTACCAGAAAACTCCGTCCATAATTTTCATATCCGAACTTATAGGTTCCCTTTCCATTATTCCTTCTTCTTTCGGTTCAAAAGACAGCATCATACCTAAAAATAATGCCGTAGACATATTTATCCACAGAATTTGTTTCGGTAATATCGGAAGTTCCGGCATGTTAAGGAAAATTGCCACCATCATGGCAATACCTTGTGCCATATTTGTAGGGAGTGTCCAAATAATAAATTTTCTTATATTATCAAATACACATCTTCCTTCTTCAACGGCAGCAACAATAGAAGCGAAATTATCATCGGTCAAAACCATATCTGCGGATTCTTTTGCAACTTCCGTTCCGGTTATTCCCATAGCAACACCGATATTTGCCTGCTTTAACGCGGGAGCATCATTTACACCGTCACCGGTCATGGCGGCAATGTTGCCTTGTACTTGTAATGCTCTTACAAGTCTTAACTTTTGTTCGGGAGTTACTCTTGCAAATACCGAATATTTTACCGCTATTTCCTTTAATTTTTCATCGTCATATTGTTCAAGTTGGCTGCCTGTTATTGCTGTATAGTCGGGATTTTCTCCTTTAATTATTCCTATAGCTTTTGCTATTGCCGAAGCGGTTAATGCATGGTCACCGGTAATCATTTTAATTTTTATTCCGGCACTGTGACATTTTTTAACGGCTTCTATAACTTCCGGTCTTGCGGGGTCTATCATTGCTTGAAGCCCTACGAAAGTTAATCCGGTTGCAATATCTTCATGTCTTAACTGTTTATGGTTTTCGTCTAAGTCCGTGTATGCAAAACATAAAACTCTTAAACCTCTTGTTGCCATTTCGTTTGCAACTTTAACTATTTCATCTTTATCGAAAGGTATTTTATTGCCTTGTTTATCAAGCATATAAGAACACATATTCGTAATTTTTTCTACGGCACCTTTTACAAACGCAATGTTTGTTCCGCCGTTTTCATGTAATGTTGCCATATACTGATATTGAGATTCAAAAGGTATAGTATCGAGTTTCGGATATTGTTCTACAAGCTCATCATTAAGTTTTGCTTTTGCTCCGGAAACTATTAAAGCGCCTTCGGTAGGATCGCCTTGAACATCATTTTTTCCGTCAATATTTATTATTTTTGCATCGTTACATAAATAGCCTGCCGTTAAACAAAGTTTTAAAGATTTTGAATATTCTATACCTATAATCGTGTTGTTTTCTTTAAGTTTTAATTGACCGTCAAAACTGTAACCTGTTCCGGACACTTCTATTGTTTTACCGTCCGTAAACATTTCAACAACGGTCATTTGGTTTTCGGTTAAAGTTCCTGTTTTATCCGAACAAATTACGGTTGTGCTTCCCAAAGTTTCTACCGCCGGAAGTTTTCTTATAATGGCTTTTCTTTTAGCCATTCTTGAAACGCCGATAGCAAGAGTAATTGTCATTGCTGCGGGAAGGCCTTCCGGTATTGCCGCAACGGATAAACCGATAGCCGCCAAGAACATCAATACCCAACCTTGATTGTGGTATATACCTACACCGAATGTAACTACAGCCATAGTTAAAATTAAATATATTAAGAATATACTGAATTTTGCCATTCTTTGAGTTAACGGCGTATCCAATACATCCGCAGAAGAAATCAGTTGAGAAATTTTGCCGACTTCGGTATTATCGCCTGTTGCGATAACAACGCCTTTACCGCTGCCGTAAGTTACAAGGGTAGAAGCATATAACATATTTTTTCTGTCCGCCAAAACGGTTGAAGACGGTAAAGTGTTAATGTTTTTTTCTACAGGCAAAGATTCGCCGGTAAGGGCCGATTCGTTTATTTGCAGTTCTCTTGATGATATAAGTTTTATATCGGCGGCAACTTTATCTCCGGAAACAAAGAATAAGATATCGCCCGGAACAACTTCGGAAGAATCAATATGCATTCTTTTTCCGTCTCTCATTACCACCGCTTGAGTTGTCATGGACTTTGCAAGAGCTTCCAAAGATTTTAATGCTTTTGATTCTTGAATAAATCCCACTATTGCATTAACCAAAACAACACCGAATATTACACTGCAATCCGCCCATTGTTTCAAAAACAGTGTTATAAAGCCGGAAATGATTAACACATATAAAAGACTGTTATGGAACTGTAAAAAGAATCTTTTTATAGGACCGTCACCTTTTTTCTGTGTTAAAATATTTTTCCCGTATTTTTGTTGTCTTTCGGAGATTTCGCTTTCTTTAAGTCCGGTATGAGCATTGCTGTTAAATTCTTTTAAGACATCGTTAATTTCAATACTATGCCAAAATTTTTGTTCTTGGTTTGTTCCGTGATTTTCCATCGTTTTTCCTCTGTTTTTGCGAGATTATTTAGTAATTACGAAAATTGCCTGTTGAGCAAATAAGTTCGGTAATATATGACAATATTTGTTATTAGCTATAAAATATTTTTCCATTATTTTGTACTTTCTTTCTTTGCAGAAAACTTCAAAATCTTTTATGCTTAAACATCTGATATTCGGAGTATCGTTCCATCCGTACGGAAGAGATTCCGTAACAGGTGCTCTTCCGCCGAAAAAGAGTTTACTTCTTACCGTTATATGAGCAAAGTTGGGAAATGCAACAATAACTTTTTTACCGATTCTTAAACATTGTTTTAATACTTCATCGGTTCTTGTAACCTGTTGCAAACTTTGGCTTAATATAACAAAATCAAAAGTATTATCTTTGTAAAAATCTAATGCCCCGTCTATATCCGAATGCATAACACATAACCCTTTTTCCACACATTTATATATTGCATCTTCGGATATTTCCACACCTTGAGTATTTGCTTGTTTATTTTGTTCAAGTAAAAACATTAAATCACCGTCACCGCACCCCAAATCCAAAACTTTTGATTTCGGTGTTACGATTCCGGCTATTTTTAAATGTGATAATAAAGTATTTTTATCTTTCATTACCAAAAACCTCATCATATAATCTGTTTAAAAAGTTTTTTACGAGTCTTGTTTCATCTTTTACTTCCAAAAGAAAAGCATCGTGTCCGTAAGTGGAAAATATGTTACAGTAAGTAACTTCCTGATTTTTCATCTTTAAAAATTTCACTATATTTTCCGATTGATACGGAGGATACAGCCAATCGGACTTAAAGGATATAACCAAAAATTTTATATCCAAATTTTTTTCTTCCGGTAAAAAATTGTCTTTTTGAACATCAAAATAATCTATAGCTTTAGATAAATATAAGTAACTGTTGGCATCAAATCTTTTTACAAAAGAACTTCCTCTGTATCTTAAATATTCTTCCACTTCAAAATCGGCATTGAAATCGAAATTTTCATTCGGTTCCGGATTTTTAACGGGAAACTTTTTCTGCATGGAATAATCGCTCATATATGTAATATGTCCCAGCATTCTTGCAACCGCAAGACCTTTATCCGGTTCGGGACCTCCGTAATAGTGTCCTTTTTTCCAGGCAACGTCGCCCATTATTGATTGTCTGCCGACTTCGTTAAAAGCAATTTGCTGAGGCGTGGATCTTAAAGTAATTGCTATTGGAATTGCTGAATATATAAATTCCGGATAATCCATTGCCCACTGTAATACCTGCATTCCGCCCATGGAACCGCCCGCAACGGAAAACAATTTTTCTATACCGAAATATTCAACCAATTTCTTTTGAGCTTTTACCATATCTGATATCGTTATTGCCGGAAAATCCGTTCCGTACGGAACACCTGTTGCCGGGTTTATTGATTCCGGTCCCGTAGTTCCGGCACAACCGCCCAAAACATTTGAAGCAATAATAAAATATTTGTTGGTATCAAAAGCTTTTCCTGGACCAACCATTGAGTCCCACCAACCGGGTTTTTTGTCCCCTTCGTGAAAACCCGCACAATGAGCATCACCCGTAAAAGCATGAGTTATCAATATGGCATTGTTCTTTTTTTCGTTTAAAGTTCCGTAAGTTTCGTAAGCTATTGTAACTTGCGGTAAACTTTGCCCGTTTTCAAGAACAAGGTTTTCAAAAGTAAAATATTTAGTTTGAACAATTCCTACACTATCTCTTGCCAAAATAAAACCTCATTTAAAATTAAAATAATAATGAATTTCATATTATAGTATTTTTTGCATCAAAAATATAGTGTTTATATGTTTTTTATATTAAAAAAAATTGCATAAAATTTATATTTTTGTTATTATCTAAAAGATATAAACAAGAATAAATTATCTTGTTTTTTTATTTTTCAAATTAAATTCGGAGGATATAAAATGCACATACTCGTTTGCATTAAACAAGTACCCGGAACGACCAATGTTCAAATTGATCCGGAAAGAGGTACTTTGAAGAGAGAAGGTGTTGAAGCTATAATAAACCCTTTTGATGAATATGCTATAGAGGAAGCAGTAAGACTTAAAGAAAAAGTCGGCGGTAAAGTTACCGTTATTACAATGGGACCTCCTCAAGCGGAATCCGCTTTAAGAGAAGCTATTTCAAGAGGTTGTGATGATGCAATTCTTATAGGTGACAGAGCATTTGCAGGTGCGGATACTTGGGCAACTTCCTATGCTATATCAACCGCAATTAAAACCATACCGGATTTCGGTGTAATATTTTGCGGGAAACAAGCAACAGACGGTGATACCGCACAGGTTGGACCTTCGGTAGCTGAAATGTTAAACATTCCGCATGTTGCATATGTAAGAAAAATCGAAGAAGTTACTGAAAATTCAATAAAAGTTCAAAGAATGATGGAAGACGGATACGATTTAATAGAAGCTCCGGTTCCTTGCTTGCTTACAGTAGTTAAAGAAATAAATACACCGAGAATTCCTTCGCTTAAAGGTAAAATGGCAGCAAAAAAAGCGGTTATAAAACAATTAAATGCAGCGGCAATAAATGCAGATACTAAAAAAACGGGTTTGGCAGGTTCTCCTACACAAGTTAAAAAGATATTTACACCTCCTCAAAGAACAGGCGGAGAAAAGTTTGAAGGTGAACCTCAAGATATAGCTGCACAGTTGGTAAAGAAGTTGGTGGACAACAGCTTAATATAGGAGAATAAAAATGGCTAATAAAATAATTGTAGATTTAGATAAATGTGTAGGTTGCGGAGCTTGTGAAGCTGCTTGTCCGTTCGGTGCAATATCTTTAAAAGACGGTAAAGCCGCAGTTGACGGTGAAAAGTGCAGATTTTGCGGTTCTTGTGTTCAGGCTTGTCCCGTAAGTGCAATCACAATGCAAAAAGAAGAAGTTAAAGATGCCGTAGATAAATCTTTATATAAAGGTGTATGGGTATATGCAGAACAAAGACACGGTGAAATATCATCTGTAGTATACGAACTTTTAAATAAAGGCAGCGAGCTTGCAAAAACATTAAATGTTCCTTTAAGTGCCATACTTATCGGTTCAAATATATCTGCAAAGGCTCAGGATTTAATAAACAGAGGTGCAGACAAAGTTTATGTTTATGATGATCCTATCTTGGCGGAATTTCAAGACGATCCGTATAGTTGCATATTGGCAGACTTAATAAAAGAAGAAAAACCTGAAATCGTATTGATGGGTGCAACAAATATAGGAAGATCTTTTGCTTCAAGAGTTGCAGCAAAAATTTATACCGGTCTTACTGCCGATTGTACGGCATTGGAAATAGATTCCGAAACAAGAAATTTAATGCAGACAAGACCTGCTTTCGGCGGAAACATCATGGCAACGATTTTAACACCGAGACACAGACCGCAGATGGCAACCGTTAGACATAAAGTATTTAAAGAAGCTAAAGTTCAAGAAGGCAGAACAGGTGAAGTTATAAATAAAACAGTAGATGCACAAAAAGTTATTAACAGAACAAAATTCATCGGTTTCTTTAAAGATCAAAGTGCAGATGTAAATATTTCGGATGCAGATATTATAGTTTCGGGCGGCAGAGGTTTAGGTAATCCGGAAGGATTTAAACTTATAAAAGAATTGGCAGACTTGTTGGGCGGAGCGGTAGGAGCATCAAGAGCAGCCGTAGATGCCGATTGGATACCATATTCTCATCAGGTTGGTCAGACCGGCAGAACGGTAGCACCTAAAATTTATATTGCTTGCGGTATTTCTGGACAAATTCAACATATGGTCGGTATGAGTTCATCGGATACAATTATAGCAATAAACAAAGATAAAGATTGCCCTATGATGCAAACAGCAACATATTCGTTGGTTGGTGATTTGTATGAAATTATTCCGGCAATAATAAAAGAAATAAAAAATGTTAAAGGATAAGGAGAGGTAAAAGTAAAATGAAAAAATTAGTAATGTTGGTAGCAGTATTTGTAAGTTTGGCAGCAGTTTCGGTTTATGCAGCAGATTCGTCACAGTTTATTGACATTTGTAAAGAAGGCGGAATAGCAGCAATACAAAGTATGTTAACCACAGGTACCGTTGATGTAAATGCTGTTGCAAAAGAAACGGGAAAAACAGCTTTGATGTCAGCTTGTGAAAACACATCATCTTCAGCAGTTGCTATAGTTGGTTTGTTATTGAATAAAGGTGCAGATGTTAATGCAGCAGATGTTCTCGGAAAAACAGCTTTGGATTATGCAAAAAACAATGTAAAATACGGCGATAAAATTGTTCCTCTTTTGGAAAAAGCAGGTGCGGTTAAATCGGCAGTTAATACAATAAAGAATTCTTCTGCAACAGTTTCTGAAATGGCAACGGCAGCAGCAACGGCAGCAGCAATACAATATGCAACATCCGAAGAAGTTTCAACAAAAGATCTTGCAACAACAGCAGCAAATGCAGCACAACAAACAGCAGCAGCAAAATCAACAGAACCTAAACAAGAAGAAGCAAAAGAAGAAGGCGGTTTCTTCAGCAAATTGTTTAGTTTCTTTAAGAAATAAGTTTTTTGACAAGTTTTTCTACGATGATAAATTGTAGAAAAAAACAAATTATGATATAATTTGAAAATAAATCTGGAAAGGTCGCATAGTTGGTCTAGTGCGCCGGTTTGCTAAACCGGTGTACAGGTGAAAGCCTGTACCGAGGGTTCGAATCCCTCCCTTTCCGGATTTTTTTATTTTTAATAATACATTTTTGTATAATATTGATTGTAACAATAAGTTGAAACGGAAGTCTAAAATAATAACGATATTATATAAAGGAGCATTATTATGAAAAAAATATTTTCAATAGTTGCAATGTTGTTTTTTGCTACGGGCTTGTTTGCTGCAAACACCGTAAATATGAAACTCGGTAAATTTGATGTAACGGCAATACAAATACAGCCAATGAACCACAAAAAAGAATTGTTTCGCTACAAAGATGAAAAAAAACTTCAAGAATTTTTAAATCAAACAGATTCAAATGCATCTGCAATAAATGTTTTTTATGTTGATACCGGTGACCACAAAATATTGTTTGATACAGGCATAAATGCACCTGCATTATTGGAAGCATTAAAGAGTATCAATGTTGATCCTAAAAATGTGGATATTATATGTATTACCCATATGCATTACGACCACATAGCAGGTCTTATAAACGACTATAACAAAACATTCCCCAAAGCAAATGTTTATATTGCTCAAGAAGAAATCGATGCAAACAAAACTTCCGAAGTCTTGTTGGCATATCCGAACAGAATAAAATCATTTAAACAAAACGAACAAATATTGCCCTTTATAAAATCTGTTCCGGCATTCGGACATACTTTAGGACACACAATGTTTGAAGTTACAAGCGAAGGACAAACAATGTTGGTATGGGGCGACATTTTGCATGCACCTATACAATTTCAAGATCCCGAAATTTTTTTGGTATATGATACAGATCCTATACAGGCATTATCTGTAAGGAAAAAAGTTTTGAAAGACTATGCGGATAGCGGCAAATATATCGCAGGTGCACACCTTTTGAATTGCGGTATAGGTAAATTGCAAAAAGATGAAACCGGCAAATATCAGTTTGCTTTTGTTCAACAATAAATAATATTTTCTTGACATTAGAGCTACTCTAACTTATAAAATAATAAGATAGAAGAATGGAAAAGGAAATTAAAAGATAACAAAATTTGTTTTTAACAAATTTTACAAGTTAGCTTCCAAATCCTCCAATCTTCTAATCATCTAATCTTCTAACAAATCTGGAGGGTTTTTATGAAAAAAATAATGGTTTGTGCAGTAGTGGTAACAATTTTAACTTGTGGATTTATGTTGTTCAAAAATAATAATGGAGGCGAGGTTATGGCAGAATCAAAAAGCAACAAGAAAGTTTTGGTAGCATATTTCAGTGCAAGCGGAGTAACGGCAAAGGTTGCAGAAAGACTTTCTAAAGCAACCGGAGCAGATTTATTCGAAATTAAGCCTGCACAACCATACACAAGTGCAGATTTGGATTGGACAAACAAAAAAAGCAGAAGCTCGGTAGAAATGGATGATAGAAATTCCAGACCTGCTATTGCAAATAAAGTTGCAGATATGAGTCAATATGATGTTATTTTTGTAGGGTTCCCTATTTGGTGGTACAGAGAACCTTCAATCATAGATACATTTATGGAAAGTTATGACTTTTCAGGTAAACAAGTTATACCTTTTGCAACTTCCGGCGGTTCGGGAATGGGTGATTCCGGCAGCATTATGCAAAAGTTATCACCTAAAGCTAAAGTTGACAGCGGAAAAAGATTTAGTTCCGGAGTTTCTGAAAAAGATCTTAAAGATTGGGCTGCTAAGTTTTTTTAAAGTTGCTTCATTATAGCCTAAAATCTTATTTTCGGAGGGATTGTATGAACAGAAGACAATTTTTAAAATCTACGCTATTTACAGCAATAGGCGCGGTTGTATTATCTGCATGTAAAAAAGTTACTGCGGAAACCAAAAAAATTGTAGGAAAAGTTTATACAAAAAAATTTAAAAATCTCGATATATCCGCTATCGGTTTTGGTCTTATGAGACTTCCTCAAAAATTAGGCGGTCCGGATGTTGAAGCAGTTCAAAAAATGGTAGATTATGCAATGGAACATGGCATAAACTATTTTGATACCGCATGGTTTTATCATGGCGGTAAATCGGAACTTACGGCCGGTAAAGTATTAAAAAAATATCCCAGAAACAGTTTTTATTTGGCCGACAAACTTCCGTTAAGTCGTCTTGGCGGGAAAGATACAGTTATACCGACTTTTAATGAACAGTTAAAAAAATGTCAGGTAGACTATTTTGATTTTTATCTTGCACATAATATAAATAAAAGCGAATGGGAAACAGTAAAAAATTATGATGTTTACGAACAACTTTTACAAAAGAAAAAAGAAGGTAAAATAAAATATTTAGGCTTTTCCATTCATGATACACCGGAACTTTTAGAAGAAGTTATCAGCACATATAAGTGGGATTTTGTTCAACTTCCAATCAACTTAATAGATTGGGAAAAAACTGATAGCAGCGGTTGGTATGGCGTAAATGCAAAAAAACAATATGAAATTGCGACAAAAGCAGGTCTTCCCGTAGTTGTAATGAATCCTTTAAAAGGCGGACAATTATCTACACTTAACAATGCTGCGGTAGAATTATTGAAAAAAGAAAATCCCGATGCTTCTCCGTCTTCATGGTCATTGAGATATGTTGCATCTTTAGAAAATGTTTTTTGTGTGTTAAGCGGTATGACGGAAATGGAACATATGGTAGATAACGTTAATACATTTATAAATTTTAAACCTTTAACCGAAAAAGAACAAAAAGTACTTTCCAATGCTATTGCCGTATATAAATCTTCCGGAGCAATAACATGCACTTATTGTCAATATTGCGTAGGATGTCCGATAGGAATAGATATTCCGAAAAATTTCAATATATACAATCAATATAAAGCAGACAACAAAAAAGAAAATTTTATTGCCGCTTATGAAAGTATTAAAGCGGAAAACAGAGCCGATAAATGTATAAGCTGCGGAGTATGTAAACCGAAATGTCCTCAGAAATTGGATATTCCGACATTATTGAAAGATGTTGCAGCTCTATACAAAAAATTGAGTTAACAATGTTCAGATCGATGAGAAGATTTAAACAACAATTAACACAAGAAGAATGTGTTGAAATATTAAACACCGAAGTCAGAGGAGTGTTATCCGTATTAGGCGATGATGATTATCCTTACGGTATTCCGATAGACTTTTATTATAACCAACAGGAAAACAAAATATATTTTCATGGCGCCAAAGAAGGTCACAAAATAGATTCAATAAAAAGACATAACAAAGTTTCGTTTTGCGTTTATGATAAAGGTTACAAAAAAGAAGGTCATTGGGCTCTGTATTTCAAAAGTGTTATAGTTTTCGGTAAAATAAAAATAGTTGAAGATTTTAACAAAGCGGTAGAAATTTGTCGTAACTTATCTTTAAAATTTACAAAAGATACTTCCGAAATTGATATAATGATAGAAAAGTATGCAAAAAATGTAATGTGTTTGGAAATGGACTGTGAACATATTACAGGTAAATCCGTAGCGGAAAAATAATATGGAAGAAGAATCATTATTTGAAGATAATACCAATCAACCATTGGCTTGGCGGTTAAGACCGAGAAATTTGGAAGAATTTGTCGGTCAACAGCATTTAGTCGGTGAAGGAAAAATATTAAGAAAGCTTATAGAAAACGATAAGATTTCTTCCATTATATTTTGGGGTAATCCCGGAATAGGCAAAACTACTCTTGCAAGAATTATTGCCAACAAAACCAACTCAAAATTTATAGATTTTTCCGCCGTTACAAGCGGAATAAAAGATATTAAAGAAGTTATGGCTCAAGCCGAAAACAACAGAAAGTTCGGTCAAAAAACTATAGTGTTTGTGGACGAAATTCATCGTTTCAATAAAGCACAACAAGATGCTTTTTTACCGTTTGTGGAAAAAGGCAGCATCATTTTAATAGGAGCCACAACCGAAAATCCTTCATTTGAAATAAATTCCGCTCTTTTATCCCGTTGCAAAGTTTTTGTTTTTAAACCGATAGAAACTAAAGATTTGGTAAAACTTTTACAAAGAGCAGTTACCGATGAAAGAGGGTTTGGTAAAGAAAAAGTTGTAATATCGGACGACATGCTTAACATTATTGCCGAATTTGCCAACGGTGATGCAAGAACGGCGCTTTCAACTTTGGAAATGGTGGTTTTAAACGGTGACATGGACAAAAACGGTAAAATTACCGTTACAAAAGAAACTTTGGAACAATGTATTTCAAAAAAGAATTTGTTGTACGACAAAAATGGTGAAGAACATTACAACATAATTTCGGCATTACACAAATCCATGAGAAATTCGGATCCGGATGCTGCGGTTTATTGGCTTGCGAGAATGTTGGAAGCAGGCGAAGACCCGTTATATGTTGCCCGCAGAGTTACGAGGTTTGCAAGTGAAGATGTAGGTCTTGCAGATCCCAGAGCACTGGAAATTGCGGTAGCCGCATACCATGCTTGCCATTTTATAGGTATGCCGGAATGTACCGTTCATTTAACTGAAGCTGTTGTTTATATGTCTTTAGCACCGAAATCCAATGCAATGGATACGGCATATCATCTTGCCGCGGAAGATGCAAGAAATCACCTTGCGGAACCTGTACCGTTAGTAATAAGAAATGCTCCCACAAAACTTATGAGAGAACTAAATTACGGTAAAGGTTATCAGTATGCACACGATACAAAAGATAAACTTACAAATATGCAGTGTTTGCCGGACTCTTTAAAAGATAAAACTTATTATTATCCTACGGAACAGGGGTTGGAATCCAAATATAAAGAAAGATTGAAACAAATAAAAGACTGGAAAAAAGCACATAAATAATTCTTAATCATTTATATGCGAAACGAATTTATTTTTTAAATTCTAACTTAAGTACCAAGCGCTGTCACTTTATTTTCATTTTATCTTTTTCAATGCTTTCCAACCAAGTAGTTGTTTGCTTTGTGTATCCGTATGCAGACATATGAGTTTTATTTTGTGCTTCTCCGATTACAATAACATACACACCTTTATTTGTTTTTAACGATTTATCAAATTTTATATCATCAAAATGTCTTTCGGCTGCCGCTTTTCAAAAATTTTTATAGTTGCCAAAATAGGTATTAAGATTATTTACTGTGTTTGTAACGGTATTAATTTTATAATTATAAATTAAAAGAAAATTGAATAATATCGATAATATTAACGGTAAAAAATTGTTTTTGCGACAAACAAAAACAGTTTTTATCATTTGTTTGTTAGTTTTTATAAATCAGAAATTTGACTGCATTGGTCCTAATTTTTATAATATAGAGCATATTAATATAAAGGAGAACAAACTATGATAAAAAGAATATTTATAAGTTTGTTGACGGTGTTATTTTTTTCGGGAGGAACTATTATGGCTGCGGATGATTTATTAACCACAAAAGAAAAAAATATTGTATCGGTATCTCAATATACCGCTACGGGTGACTTACAAAATTTAAAAAAAGCCGTAGATAAAAGTTTGGGTGACGGTTTAACCGTAAACGAAATAAAAGAAATTATGGTTCAATTATATGCTTATTGCGGTTTCCCGAGAAGTTTAAATGCTTTGGGTGTTTTGCTTCAATCAACAAAAGACGGTTCTTTTATTGAAGGAAAAGAAGGAAAAAAATTATCTAAAAAAGAAGACAAAAATAAAGTAGGAACAAAAATTCAAACAGAGCTCGTAGGAAGTCCGGTTAAAGGTGAACTTTTTGAGTTTGCACCTGCGATAGATGAGTATTTAAAAGAACATTTATTCGGCGATATTTTTTCAAGAGGAATCTTGTCCTATAAAGAAAGAGAAATTGCAACAATTGCAGCATTATCTTCCATTGAAGGTGTTGATTCTCAACTTAAAGCGCATATTCAAATAGGTAAAAATAATGGTTTAACCGACGGACAAGTAACACAAATTCTTGTAATGACATCAAAACCGCAAACGGAAGTTTTTGCCATAGGCGAACCTAATCCTTATTCAAAATATTTTATAGGTCAAAGTTATTTGAATATGTTAACTACCGAACAAGTTGTAACGGCAAATGTAACTTTTGAACCTAAATGCAGGAACAATTGGCACATTCACCACAAAGGAGGCCAAATCCTTTTAGTTACCGGCGGCAGAGGGTATTATCAAGAATGGGGAAAGCCGGCACAAGAACTTAAAAAAGGTGATGTTGTAAATATTCCCGCAGAAACAAAACATTGGCATGGTGCGGCAAAAGACAGTTGGTTCAGTCATATAGCAATAGAAGTTCCGTCCGAAGGCGGTTCAACGGAATGGTGTGAAGAAGTTTCGGATGAAGAATATGAGAAATTACCTTAATAACGGAAGCAGTAAAAATGTAAAATTTCTCATGGGAGAATTTAAATGAATAAGAGTTTGTTAGTTGCTGTTTTATTTTTTTGTTGTATGGTAACATCTTTGTTTGCAGACAGTTCGAGTGATATTTTTATGAAATATTTTCAAAAAGCCGAAGATTTAAAACAACAAGGTATAAGTTATAATTTATCTGCCACAACAAACGATAATAAATCAATTTACGCAACAATATACATGAAAGGAGATAAAATAAGAATGGACGCTGCCGAAGGTGCCACGATTATAGATATTGCAAAAAGCGAAATGTATATTTTTTCCGAAAAAGATAAAACTGCAATAAAGATGATGTTAAATATGGAACAGGTTAAACAAGCAACATTGGATATTTCCCAAGAAAAAGCAAAAGAACTGGTTTATTTAAAAGAAGATACAAGAAACGGATATGCTTGTAAAGTTTTTAAAGCAAAAGACGGAAATAAAGGTGTAGAATATTATATGACAAACGAGTATGGTTTCCCTACTTATGTAAAAGAAGAAAATATCGAAAGCACAATAACAGACTTTAAAACAAATCCGATAAAAGACAGTTTATTTGTGTTACCGGAAGATATTAGTGTAATTGATATGGGAAACATAACTGCATTGGCGGAAGAATTTACTCAACAACTATCGGAAGAAAAAGTTGATATCGGTGATAAAGTGAATGATTATTTAAAAAACAGTGTTAATGATGCTGTTGTAAGAGACATGAAAGAAAGTGTACGGGAATTTTATTCTGAGCAGAAATCAAAACTTAAAAAAGAAACTAAGGAAAAAACTAAAGGAAAAACGAAAAAGTAATCGAAAAATTTTTAGAAATATAATATTTGAAGCGGAATTTTAAAATTTGACAGTTGTTTTTTTATAATATAAATTCATACTTATCCAATAGACAAAAAATTTTTATTTAAGTAGAATATACAAGTCAGTAAAATCGGGGCGTGGCGCAGGTGGCTAGCGCACTCCCTTGGGGTGGGAGAGGCCGCTGGTTCAAATCCAGTCGCCCCGATTTGTTAAATGATAAAAAGAGTTTCGTAAGCACTTTCTTAAAAGAGAGATTTTTCGAAACTCTTATTTTTTTATAATAAAATGAATAACAAAACATATTATAAAACCAACCACAAATCACCTTTAGGAAATATCGTAATTTGTTGTGATGAAGACGAAAAGATTGTTGGGTTATGGTTTGAGAATCAAAAATATTTTGCAGATAATATTGACGGTAAAATAACAGAAAATAATAATTTAAAAATATTTGTTACGGTAAAAAATTGGTTAGACAAATACTTTGCAGGCAAAAAACCGAACATAAAAGAAATACCGATAAAATTTATCGGGAACGATTTTAGAAAATCCGTTTGGAAAATACTGTACAAAATACCTTACGGTAAAACTTTAACATATGGTGATATATCAAAACAAATTGCTAAACAAAAAAATATAACAAAAATGTCTGCACAAGCTGTTGGCGGTGCAGTAGGGCATAACCCTATATCAATAATTGTTCCGTGTCACAGAGTAGTCGGCAAAAACGGGAAATTAACAGGTTATGCTGCAGGATTAAGTAAAAAGAAAAAACTTTTAGAACTTGAACAAGTAAATATGGTAAAATAGTTTTGTGTACATTGCTTAATAAAAAATTAAAGCAAAAGGAGAAAAAGATGAAAAAACTTTTTGCGATATTGTTTTTGACGGTAGCATTAATAACTCCTGTTTTGGCAGAAAATGATAAAATTCTTGAAGTAATACCAAAAGTCGGCTATGTACTTTCACCGGAACTAACACCTAAAGAAGGTTCGTCCGTATCAGCCGGTTCTTTATTATCCATCGGTGCGGAAATATTTTTTGATACGAAAGTCAATTTGTTTTTAGGTGTAGGCGGTATGTGGGGACAAGACACCTCTGTTAAACATTCAAACTTGGATATGGGTTTTATAAATCTTTATTCCGAAGCAAAATATAAATTTTTAATAAATATTTCTAAAAAAGAATCTTTATTTGTATACCCGTTATTACAATTAGGTGTCGGGTTTCCGTCTTGGTATGCTTCCAATTCTGACGATGTTAAAGAAGTTACGGTAGTTCCCGGATTTTATTGGGGTACAGGTATAGGGATAGAATATAGAAATATAGTGATTGAATCTATATATGGTTGCAATTATTCGAAAAATCGATATAAAGAACGCAATTTCGGAGATGATGAAACTTTTTATACTGAAGATGATTATTTTAGTGATGAAGAAAATCCGTTCTCATATACAGCATTTAGAATTAATATAGGATACAAGTTTGATTTTTAATTTATAATAGTATCGGACAATATTTATGGCTTCATTAAAACATAAAATAATTAAAGTTAAAGCAGAAAAGATAGTTTTTCCCGGAAATGTTTTGTGCAGATGTGAAGATGGTATAGCTCTTTTTACCGAAGGTTTACTTCCCGGTGAAGAAGCGGAAGTTTTTGTTACAAGAGATAAAAAATCGTACAGAGAAGCCAAACTTGAAAAGATATTAACACCATCCCCTTTAAGAATTGAACCGAAATGTCCTGCGTTCGGTAAGTGCGGCGGATGCTCGTTTGAGCATACGGAATACAAAAATCAAATACAATTTAAAACAGATTGTGTTAAAGAACTTTTAAACTTTTTAGATGTAGAAATACCAAAAGCAAAACAAAGTCCCGTACAATGGAACTACAGAAACAAAATGGAGTTCAGTTTCTATAACGACACTTTCACCAATCTTTCTTTAGGTCTTCATTGTAAGGGAAGTTTTTATAAATATTCCGAAGTTCCTCCGTGCTATATTTCTCATGAAGATATTATAAAAGCATGCGAAACAGTAAAAGAGTTTGCAATAAATACAGGTTTAAAAGCATACAACAACAAATCTCATGAAGGTTTTTTCAGACATCTTGTTCTAAGAAAAGGTGTTAATACCGGCGATTTGCTTGTAAATATCGTCACCAACAAACAAGAAGATATAAACAAAATTTTTTTTGACGGCATTGTAAAACAGTTGTCATATTTTTGTTCAAGTATATACTGGACACAAAACTCAAAGTTTTCCGACGCGGTTAATGCCGAAAGTATAACATTGTTATCCGGTAACGAAAATATTACGGAAACTTTAACAGTAGCGGAACAAAAATTTAATTTTTCCGTTGCTCCGTTTTCTTTTTTTCAAACCAACACAAAAGCAACGGAAGTTTTATACAACACTGTAATAGAACTTTTGCAGCCCGACAAGCAAGATACATTGCTTGATATGTATTGCGGAACCGGAGCAATAGGAATATGTTTATCCCCGCATGTAAAATCTGTTGTCGGTGTGGAACAGGTAGAAGCTTCTATTGAAAGCGCTAAACATAATGCAAAGATAAATAATATAAATAACATTGAATTTTTTGCACAACCTGCACAGGATTGGGTAAAACAAAATGATAAAAAGTTCGATTGTGTTATTATAGATCCGCCGAGAGCAGGCCTTTTTGAAAATGTTATAGAACATCTTTTGTTTTTAAATCCTAAAAAAATAGTTTATGTTTCGTGTAACCCGTCAACTTTGGCACGAGATTTAAAACTGATTACAAAAGACGAAAAATATAAAGTTATAAAAGTTTGCCCGGTGGATATGTTCCCGCAAACTTATCATATTGAGACGGTAGTTTTACTGGAACAAAAATAAAACTTTTGGAGCAACAAATGAAAAATCTTATTGCATATTGCGGGTTGGATTGCGAAAAATGCGAGGCAAGGTTAGCAACAATAAATAACGATAATGAGTTAAGAAAAAAAGTTGCAGAAAAATGGAGCAAATTAAACAATATTACTATTACTCCGGAAATGATTAATTGTGAAGGTTGCAGAATAGACGGAAAGAAAACAGTATTTTGCGATAAGCTTTGCCAAATAAGACAATGTGCTATGAACAAAAAGTATGAAACTTGCGGTGATTGTAACGAAATGAAAACATGCAAAAAAGTTGCAATGGTTGTCGGTAATAATAAAGATGCACTCAAAAATTTAGAAAAATAATTGTTTGGAAATATAATGATTGAAACAGAAAATTTAAAAATCTATGTAGCTTCACAAAACGAAATGGAAAACTTCATTGAGTTACAAACTAATGAAGTTTTAAAAGCTGCTTATACCGAAATGTTGAATGGATGTATTGAAAACCCTGAACAGTGGGAATGGTATGCAATTTGGATGATAGAACTTAAAGACGGAACACATATCGGTGAATTATGTTTTAAAGGTCTTGATTCAAACGGAGTTGTAGAAATAGGTTATGGCATTATGGAACAATATCAGGAACACGGCTATGCAACCGAAGCGGTTAAAGCAATTTCTGCTTGGGCATTTCAAGAACCTAAAGTTACAGCCATAGAAGCAGAAATAGAAGATAAAAATATAGCTTCAAAGAAAGTTCTCGAAAAGTGCGGATTTGTTTTTACCGGAAAAAACGGTAAAGAAGGACCTCGTTACAAATTAACAAGATAACAGGGTGATTGGGGAATAAAGTGGCTTCAAGTAAACAATATTTAGAATTTATTTTAGAACAACTTTCCAATTTAAAAGGCATATCATATCGTGCAATGATGGGCGAATATATAATTTATTATCAAGGTAAAATTGTCGGCGGAATTTATGACGACAGGTTTCTTGTAAAACCCACAAAATCGGCTATAGCAATGATGCCGAATGCAACTATGGAATTACCTTATAAAGGTGCTAAAGAAATGTTGCTTGTTGATGAAGTGGATAATAAAGAGTTTCTGAAAGAATTATTTAATGCAATGTATAGTGAATTACCTGCATCAAAGAGGAAAAAATGAACAACATAATAATCCGTTTAGAAAAGAAAGAAGAGTATAGGGAAGTAGAAAATCTTGTCAGAGAAAGTTTTTGGAATGTGTATCGTCCGGGCTGTTTGGAACATTATGTTCTTAATCAGTTAAGAAATGATAAAGATTTTGTTAAAGAACTTGATTTTGTTATGGAAAAAGACGGCAGGATAATAGGGCAAAATATGTTTATGAAAGCTGTTATTAAAGCAGATAACGGAAAAGATATTCCCATTATGGCTATGGGACCTATTTGTATTGCTAACGAACTAAAAAGACAAGGTTATGGAAAGAAGTTGCTTGATTATTCCATAGATAAAGCAAAAGAACTTGGTTGCGGTGCACTTTGTTTTGAAGGTAATATAGATTTTTACGGTAAAAGCGGATTTACTTTTGCAAGTAAATTTGGAATCAGGTATCACGATTTGCCCGAAGGTGCGGATGCTTCTTTCTTTTTATGTAAAGAGTTAATGCCGGGTTATCTTGCCGGTGTTACAGGTGAATATACACCGCCGAAAGGATATTTTGTTAATGAAAAAGAAGTTGAAGAATTCGATAAACAGTTTCCGCCTAAACAAAAATTAAAACTTCCCGGACAAATTTTTTAGGAATTATATATGAAAACACAAGAAGATAGATTAAATTATTTAATAGAAAAATTTAAAGAAGAATCTTTGGAATATAAAAATTTAAAAACACCTGCAGATGTTGAAGATAAAAAAATATTGTTAAGATCTTTAATGAATGTAAGACCGCCTAAAGAAACTTCCGGAGAAATATTAAAAGTTCAAGATGAGTATCTTACGGAACGAAATAAAGAAAAAGGTATTGTTTATTTAAAAGATATTAAAACGATAAAGGAAACTATTAACAGTAAACATCCGTATTCACAAAAGATTTCTGTTTGGCAGGGAGATATTACAAAATTATCTTGTGATGCAATAGTAAATGCTGCAAATGGCAGAATGCTTGGTTGTTTTGTTCCTATGCATACTTGTATAGATAACTGTATTCATACTTTTTCAGGCGTTCAATTAAGATATGAATGTAACAAGATAATGAATGAATTCAGGAAAAAATACGGTGATGATTATGAACAACCGACATCCGTTCCGATAATTACAGACGGATATAATCTTCCCGCAAAAAAAATTATACATGTTGCGGGACCTATCGTTACCGGAACACTGACAAAATCTCTTGAACAAGACTTAAAAAAGTGTTATAAAAATATTTTAGACATATGCTTGGAAAACAGTTTAAGGTCTGTGGCTTTTTGTTGTATATCTACCGGAGTATTTCGTTTTCCAAACGAAAGGGCTGCAGAAATTGCCGTTGAAACCGTTACAAATTGGCTAAAACAAAATGAAAGTAAAATAGACAGAATAGTATTTAATGTCTTTAAACAAGAGGATAAATTTTGTTATGAGCAATTCTTACAACAATAAAACAAATAATGGTTATCTTTATGCAGTACAGAAGGGGATAGAATCGGATTTCTTCGGGCAAGTATCTTCTTTGGGAAAAGATATATCAAGAAAAGAAAAAATAAAATTTTTAAAAGAAGAACTTTCTTCGGCAGATGCAATTTTGATAGGTGCCGGAGCAGGTCTTTCAACTTCTGCAGGGTTTACTTATACAGGAGAACGATTTACAAAATATTTCTTTGATTTTGCACAAAAGTATGGAATTAAAGATATATATTCCGGAGGATTTCACCACTTTAAAGACAAAGAAACTTTTTGGGCTTGGTGGGCAAGACATATTTATTACAACAGATATATTGATTCCCCTAAACCTGTACATAAAGAACTTCTTGAACTTGTGAAGGATAAAAACTATTTTGTGATTACGACAAATGTTGACCACTTATTTCAAAAGGCCGGTTTTGATAAAACCAAACTTTTTTATACTCAAGGTGATTACGGTTTGTTCCAAAGTATTAATCCGGAAAACAAAAAAACTTATGATAACGAGCAAATAGTTATGAAAATGATGGCCGCTCAAGGTTTTGTTAAAGATGATAACGGAGTATATCAAGTTCCGCAAGATAAAAATATTTCAATGCGAATACCTTCGGAACTTATACCGAAATGTCCGGATGATAACAGTGATGTTGTTATGAACCTGCGTATGGACGACACTTTTGTTGAAGATGAAGGGTGGCGTAAAGCATCAAGAAATTATTATAACTTCCTTATGAAAAACCAAAACAGTCATATTTTGTATTTGGAACTTGGTGTCGGAATGTTTACACCGGTTATAATAAAAATGCCGTTTTGGCAAATGACATACGAAAATGAAAATGCAAGATATATTTATATAAATGTAAAAGATTTATTTTCTCCCGAAGCAATAAAAGACAGAACCGTTTCTATTAACGGAGATATAGGGGAAGTTTTGAAAGAACTGTAACCACTTTTGGAGGTATTATGAACGAAATAATTAAAGCAATGATGGAAAGAAGAAGTATAAGAAAATTTAAATCCGATATGGTTTCAAAAAAAGATATAGAAGAAATAATACAAGCAGGCCTTTATGCCGCAAACGGTATGGGAAGACAAGCTGTTATTACAGTTGCCGTTACAAATAAAAAATTAAGAGATAAAATCGCGGAAGATAATCGTAAAATCGGCGGTTGGAACAAAGGTTTTGATCCGTTTTACGGTGCCCCTGTTATTTTAATAGTTCTTGCCGAAAAAGATTGGCGAAACAGGGTTTATGACGGTAGTCTTGTTATCGGTAACATGATGCTTGCAGCCCATTCTTTAGGTTTGGGAAGCATTTGGATACACAGAGCAAAAGAAGAGTTTGAAACGGAAGAATATAAAAAATTGTTAAAAGATATCGGTATTCAAGGTGAATGGGAAGGCATCGGCCATTGTGCAATAGGTTATGTTGACGGTGACATACCTAAACCGGCACCAAGAAAAGAAAACAGAGTGTTTTTTGTAGAATAACAGTTATTATAAATGTTTTTCAAGTTCGCCGAAAAATTCCGTAGCTTTTGTTTGGAAAAAGTAGTCGGTAATTTGGTCTGTATAAGCAGATTCCAAAGTGTTAACTTCTACAATCTTTGCACCATACCTCTGTGAAGTAAAAGGCAGGTAGCATGCCGGCATAACTTGTCCTGCCGTTCCTACAATAATAACCAAATCTGCTTTTATTGCCATATTTGTAGCTTTATCATAATTGTTTTTGTTTATACCTTCTCCGTAAAAAACAAAATCGGGTTTAAGTATTCCGTTACAAGACGGACATCTCGGAATATCTTTTGATATATCTATCTCGGAAGTTTTATATCTTAAACCGCAATCTATACAAGCCAAAGTATTAATTGTTCCGTGAAATTCTACAACGTTTTTTGAACCTGCGGCTTGGTGAAGCCCGTCGATATTTTGTGTAATAATACCTTTTATAATACCTTTTTTTTCAAGGTCACCTAAAACTTGGTGTGCTTTGTTTGGTTTTGCCGTTCCCATTGAATTGAAGAAAATTTTTCTCATTTCTTCCCACGATTTTTTAGGGTTGGAATAGAAAAAACTTAACTCTATAAATTTCGGATCATATTTGTTCCACAGTCCGCCCGCACCGGTAAAAGGAGGGATACCGCTCTCGACGGATATTCCGGCACCCGTAAAACCGATAGCATATTTTGATTTCTTTATCAGGTCTGCAACTATTTCAATGTTATTCATAAAAATATTACACCCCTTTTATTTTTGTTTTTCTTCCGCCCAAGATTTTCTGCCGTATATAGGTTCTACATTTTTAAATGATGTTCCTTCAACAGTTTCTGCCATAAGAGCAAGAGTTGAAGCTTTCGGGAAATGTAAGTTTGGTTGCAAACTTACGGAACTTTTACCTAATTCTTTTGATAATATTTTGTTGTAAGTAGTAACAGCATTACCGATGATTATTATTTTATCTTTATACTTTTTTAGTTTCTTTACAAAAATTTCTATAGGAACTATAACAATTTTTTCTTTTTCTTTTACATAAACTTCGTTTCTTAATGCATCTGTTGCAGGAACGATTTTTATGTTTTTTATGTTTAGTTGATTTTTTAATATTTCCAATGTGTCCAATGAAACTATCGGTTTATTTAATGTTTGTGCCAATGTTTTTATTACCGACATTGCAACTCTTATTCCTGTAAAACTTCCCGGCCCGCAGGAAACGGCAAATTTGTCGATATCTTTAAGTTCCCATTTCGCACCTTTAACTATTTTTTCTACCAACGGAACTAAAACATCTGAATGAATTTTTCCCGCATTATAAAAATATTCCGTTACGATATTGGAATTTTCACTTATTGCTATACTTAATGATGATCCTGAAGATTCTATAGCTAAAATTTTCATAAAAATCTCTCTGTTTTAATTTTTCTGCCTGTATCGGTGTAATCTATGTTTATTTCCCATCTTTGTTTAATATTATAATATTTTAATCTGTCGCACCACTCAATTAAAGAAATGCCGTTACCGAAAAGGTATTCATCTATACCCAAATCCAAAGTGTTGTTTTCATTAAGTCTGTACAAATCCAAATGATATATCGGACAGAGTTTCGATTCAAACTCGCTTACAAGCATAAAACTTGCGCTTCTGACAAACTTTTTTATTCCGAAATATGATAAAATTCCCTGAATAAAAGTTGTTTTGCCAGCACCTAAATCACCGTTAAAAAAAACTATATCTTTCGGTTTTAATATTGAAGCAAACTTTTTACCCAATTCTCTTGTTTGGGTGTCGGTTTCGGTATAAAAAGTTTTGTTTTTAAAAGTGTTTATATCCGTTGAATTTAACTTTTTTTGTTTTACCATTTTGTAAATATGTTACCTTTCCGTTATTTATATATCCTATACAAGTTGCATTCGGTAAAAGTTTTTCCAACTTTGTTTTATCTTTTTTGTTTATCGTAAAAACAAGTTCGAACTCTTCACCGCCGAACAAAGCACAGTTACATAATTTATTGTAATCTTTATCGGTATATTTTATTAAATTTTGAGATAAAGGTATCTTTTCCATGTTTATAACAGCACCTTTATTTTCGGTTAATAATTCTATGGATTTAAAAAGTCCGTCCGAAGAATCTGTCATGGATGTAACTTTTATCGCTTTTGATATTAAATTGGCTTCTTTTAATCTTGCCTGCGGACCCAAATGTTTTTTTATGAGATTTTTTTCACAAGCGGTTAGATTCTTTTTGGCTTTTGATAATATTTCAAGACCGGCAACACTGTCTCCGAAAGTTCCGGTGACAAAAATTAAATCTCCGTTTTTTGCGCCCGTACGGGGTATAGGTTTGTTGTAACATATGCCTACTAAAGTTACTGATATTGTAATATCTTTTGCACCAACCGTATCGCCTCCCGAAAGATGTATACCGTATTTATCACAGGTACTTTTTATTGAATTAAACAATTCTTTTACAAAATCAATAGAAGTGTTTTTAGGTATGCCAATCGAAATAAAAGCATACAAAGGTTTTGTGTTGCCCATTGAAGCAATGTCGCTTACATTTACTTCTATTGCTTTTTGCCCTATTTGTTTTGCTGTTGCCCATTGCCTTTTAAAGTGAACATTTTCAATTAAAATGTCGGTAGTTACTATATATTTTGCTTTTGTATGCGGATTGAAAGAAAAGCAGTCATCACCTATATCCAAACACACATTATGATAACTTTTCGGCTTTGAATTGTGTTTTTTTATAAAATCTATTAGTCCGAACTCACCTAAATTGTTTATATTTTTCCCTTTCATAATGCTAATTATACTATATTTAAGTTTGAAAAACATATAATAATTTTGTAAAATTCTAAGGCTAATATAATGTAGGTAAATTATGAACAATATTTATGGTGTGATACTTGGAGCCGGTGAAGGAACAAGAATGAAGTCTTGTTTGCCGAAAGTTTTGCATAAAGTTGCAGGGAAAGAGTTAATTTCTCATGTGATAGACTGTTTGAACAGTGCGGTAAAAATGCAAAAACTTGTAGTAGTTGTAGGCAGCGGTTCCGATTTGGTTATTGAACATTTGGAAAAATATAATGCAGACTATGTTTTTCAGAAAGAAAGACTCGGTTCTGCACATGCTCTTTTGCAGGCTAAAAATAAATTAAAAAATCTTGACGGGCAGTTGATTGTTATGTGCGGTGACACTCCGCTTGTAAAAGCTAAAACCATTAAAGATTTATTGAAATATCATACAAAAAATAAAAACAATGCTACCGTTTTATCGGGCATGGTACAAAATCCGTTCGGTTATGGCAGAATAGTCAGGAATTCAAAAGGAACGGTTAGTTGTATAGTTGAAGAAAAGTCCGCAACCGATGAAGAAAAAAAGATTAAAGAAATAAACAGCGGTATATATTGTTTTGATTTGAAGGTTCTTTGGAAAGCATTAAATAAGGTGGATAATAAAAACAACAAAAAAGAATATTATCTTACCGATGTAATTGAAATATTAAATAAAGACGGTTATAAAACCGATGCCGTAGCATTAACTACCGAAGAAGAAATATTAGGTGTAAACGACAGGAAACAACTTGCCGTTGCCGAAGATATTTTAAGGATAAGAAAAAACAATGAGCTTATGGCAAGCGGTGTTACTATCGTTGATCCTAAAACAACATATATAGACAGCGATGTTGTTATAGGTCAGGATACAATAATAAAACCTAACACATTTATCGAAGGTAAAACAAAAATCGGTAACAATTGTGTTATAGGACCTGATACGACAATAACGGATTCCGTAATAAAAGAAAATGTTTTTATAACTTATTCTTATATTGAAGAATCGGAAATTGAAAAAGGTGTAAAAATAGGACCTTTTGCGCATATAAGACCGAAATCTTTATTAAAAGAAAACGTTAAAGTAGGAAATTTCAGTGAAGTAAAAAAATCCGTTGTAGGATACGGTTCGAAAATTAACCATTTATCTTACATAGGTGATGCAACAGTAGGTAAAAATGTAAACATAGGTGCAGGTACAATCACTTGCAACTATGACGGCAAAAACAAATTTCAAACAGTTATACAAGATGATGTTTTTGTCGGTTCTAACGTAAATCTCGTTGCTCCGGTAAACATAGGGAAAAAAGTTCTTATAGCTGCCGGTTCGACAATAACCGATAATGTCTCGCCAAATAAGCTGACTATAGCGAGGGCAAGACAAATAGTAAAAGTAAGAAAAAAATAAGAGGACAAAATGAAGCTAAAACTTATCGCAGGTAATGCAAATCCAAAATTAGCACAAGAAATTGCCGGAAAAATGGGAATAGAATTAAGTCCTGCTACAATAGGAAGATTCAGTGACGGAGAAATCCAGGTAAAAATTACAAACAGTGTAAGAGGTGCGGATTGTTATATTCTTCAACCTACATGTGCTCCTGTAAATGAAAATATTATGGAATTGTTGGTAATAGCTGATGCTTTAAAAAGAGCTTCCGCAAGAAGAATAACGGCTGTTATTCCTTATTACGGTTATGCAAGACAAGACAGAAAAGCAGAACCGAGAGTTCCTATTACATCAAAACTTATAGCAAACCTTATAACGGCTTCCGGAATAGACAGAGTTTTAACCGTAGATTTACATGCAAGACAAATTCAGGGATTTTTTGATATTCCCGTTGACCACTTGTATGCAAGACCGGTTTTGTTCCAATATTTTAAAGATTTGAATTTAGATAATCCTATAGTTGTATCACCGGATGCAGGCGGTGTGGAAAGAGCAAGATCTTTCGCAAAACTTTTAAATGCTGATTTGGCTATCGTAGATAAAAGAAGACCAAGACCTAACGAAGCAGCTATAATGAACATTATCGGTGATGTTAAAGGAAGAAATGCAATTATTCTTGATGATATGATAGATACAGGCGGAACATTAACAAAAGTTGCCGATGCAATAAAAAATGCGGGAGCACTTAAGGTTTATGCGGCAGCATCGCACGGAGTTTTGTCCGGAGAAGCTATTGATAAAATACAAAAATCCGCTTTGGAAGAAGTTGTTATAACAAATTCTATTACACACGATGCAAATTTGCCTAAAATTAAAGTGTTGTCTATAGCATCTTTGCTTGCGGAAGCAATAACAAAAATATATAACGATGAGTCTTTGAATACGCTTTTCGTTTAAAAATAAATAGCAGAAATATAAATGGAGGAAGTTATGAAGCAGGTAGTTTTAGAAGCAGAAATGAGAGATGTATCAAAAAACTTGAATGTTCTTAGAAGTTCAGGAAAAGTTCCGGCAGTGTTTTACGGTAAAAAGGAACAACCTATAGCAATAAGTGTTGATGCAAAGAAATTTATGTCTATAGTAGAAAAAGAAGGAGCAAATGTTATCATTGAATTAAAATTCAAAGATTCTTCGAAGCCGGCTATTGTTAAAGAATTGCAAAGACATATTCTTACACAAGCTCCTAACCATATAGATTTTCAATCAATTTCGTTAACCGAAAAAATTGAAATTCTTGTTCCTATACACGTTGAAGGTATTGCAGACGGTGTAAAAAATGCAGGCGGTACATTGGAACATGTTATGAGAGAAATAAAAGTTCAATGTTTACCTACAGATATGCCGTCCAAAATCAGTGTTGATGTTACGGCATTGAAAGTTGGAGATGATATCACCGTTGCACAGTTGCCTAAGATTGATGGTGTTGAATATGTTCACCACGATAAAGATGCAGTAGTTGTTACAGTTATAGGACAAACAGTTGAAGAAGAAAAACCTGCAGAAACAGCAGAAGCACAAGCTCCTGAAGTTATAAGCAAAGGTAAGAAAGAAGAAGAAGGTGCTGCAGCTCCTGCAGAAGGTGCAAAGAAATAATTTGTTCGTTGAAAGGTTGAAAGGCTGAAAGGTTGAAAGGTTTTTTGTAAAAATTGCAAAGCAATTTTTGATAAATAATAAAAATACCGATAAACCACTCACCTCTTCACCAGAGCAAAGCTCGTTCAACTATTCAGCAAAATAAAATAGTATTATTTTGATTATTAAAGTGTTCAAATTAGATTGTTGTATATAGTTAGATATGAGTAATAATATTAAATTTGTTGTAGGCTTGGGTAATCCGGGCGAAAAATATAGTAATACTCGTCATAATTTCGGTTTTAAAGCAGTTGATAAAATTGCCGAACAAGAAAATCTTTCTTGGAAAAACTGGAATGATATGGCGAGTATTACATTTTATAAAAGAAACGGGGAAAATATACTTATAGCTAAACCGATGACATTTATGAATAATTCAGGGTTTCCGGTTGTAGCTCTTTTAAAATATTATAAAATTTTACCTCAAGATATGCTTGTTTTGTATGATGATTATTCCATACCTACAGGTGAATATAAATTTAGAGCAACAGGCTCTTCCGGCGGACATAACGGTGTAAATTCAATTATTACACAAACCGGAACAACTGCTTTCCCGAGAATGAAGTTAGGTATGGGCCCGTTACCCAAATATGCAAAAATAGTAGATTTTGTTTTATCAAGATTCAATGACGAAGATACGGAAAAAATGAATTCGGTATTGGACAAAATAAAAAATATTGTCGATACGATAATAGATTTGGGTTTTGATAAAGCAATTTCCAGAATTGCGCAGGATAAAAACAAATAAAATGAAAATAAAAGAACTTTTCGAAAAAAAAGAAAAAACTTTTTCTTTTGAAATCTTTCCTCCGAAAACTCCGGAAGGGGATATAAAATTAATACATGAAACATTAAAGGAACTTTCTCTGTTAAAACCCGATTTTGTTTCTTGTACTTACGGCGCTGCAGGCGGAAACAAAGATAAAACTTTAGCATTGGTTGAACATATCCAAAAAGCTTACGATATTCCATCGATGGCACATTTAACATGCATAAGCCATACTAAAGACGAAATACACGAAATAGTAAAAAAGATAAAAGCCAAAGGTATACAAAATATTCTTGCATTAAGAGGAGATCCTCCGAGAGATAATCCCGATATGGTTCCCGGTATAGATAACTACAAACACAGCAGTGAACTAATAACTTTTTTAAGACAGGAATATAAAGAAGATTTTTGTTTGGGTGTTGCCGGTTTTCCCGAAATGCATCCGTTATCACCTACGAGAGAGTCTGATATAAAATATTTAAAACATAAAATTGATTGCGGTGCGGACTTTATAATAACTCAACTTTTTTTTGATAATCAAATTTATTTTGATTATGTTAAATCGGTAAAAAGTGCGGGTATAATAAAAAGAATAATTCCCGGAATTTTACCGATAACATCTTATGACGGTTTAATAAAGTTTTGTAAAACATGCGGAGCAACCGTCCCGGAAAAAGTTCATAAAATTTTTGCTCCGATCAAAGATAATCCCGAACAAATTGTTAAAGCCGGCATAGAATTTGCTATAAATCAATGTAAAGAACTCTTATCAAATGGTGCTCCCGGAATACATTTTTATTCTTTAAATAAAGTTCAACCGCTAAAAGATATAATAAATTCTGTTAGATAGTATCATATTAAATTTTTATTGATAAAAAAGGAATAATAGGTTATAATTTGTGAATATGAAATCAAAAATTATTATAACACTTTTGTCGGTTATAATATTTACACAAGTTGTATTTGCAAAAGGTGTCGGAACGACAATGTTTCAAATTTTGCAAATGCCTATGACCGCATACGATGCCGCACTTGCAAATACATCAATTTCCGGCGAAATATCGGCCTTATCCAATTCCTCACTAATTCCTTTTTTGTTTCGTTCGTTAACATTGTCGCATGTTGTGTATCTTGAAGATATGAGATATAGTGTTGGAGCCGTAAATGTTCCTTTAAATAAAAATTCGGGAATAAATTTTAGTTTTTGTTATTTCGATTCGGGTAAAATGGATAAAATTTTGGATGATGACGGCAGATATAAAGAAGATGGCTCTTTCAGTGCCAACGATAAAGTTTTTAATCTTTCTTACGGAACAAGAATCGGAGAATCTTTATCTGTAGGTTTATCATTAAAATATATAGAACAAAAAATAGATGATGTGAGTTATTCCGGTTTTTTAGCGGGGTTAGACGGATTATATTTCGTTTCAAACGATGTTTTCGTCACATTAGGTATAGATAATTTCGGATCCGATATTGATGGATATAGTGTTCCTACAAAAATTTATTGCGGATTGACCGGTAATTTTAATGAAACCATGACGGGAATTGTTCAGTTTGACAGTTATTATAATGATGACTTATCCGAACTAAAGTTGGCTATAGAAAAAAAAGTGGATAAAATTGATATGAGATTCGGTTATATTATTCCCGGCAAAGAATATAACGGTACCAATAATCCCGTTCTTACAAATTTAACTATCGGTTTGGGAATTAATTTTACAAATTGTTTTGTTGACTATGCTTGGTTACCTAAAGGAGATTTAGGTAATGTGCATATGTTTACACTTAGGGTAAATTTTTAATATTATGAAAAAAATATCTTTATTATTTATTATTTTTAGTTTAATGTTTACATTATCGGAAACATCTTTTGCCGTAATGGCAAATCCTAAAATCATAAAAGAAACACAACCCGATGGCACAGAGATAAATATCAGATTATTAGGAGATGAATTTTATAGCTGGTTTGAAGATGATAAAGGATATACCATTATACAAGATACGCAAACAAAAGTTTGGTCGTATGCCCAACAAAATGATTTCGGTGAATTGGAACCGTCCGCAAATCTTGTAGGAAAAATAAAACCGACACAATTAAATATAAGGAAATCTTTAAAGGATAATAATAAGTTTTTTAGAGCGGACCAAAAGAGATTGGAACGTAGTTCCAGAACTCAAAAAATTTTACGTTCGAATATAAATTCCGAAACGGCAAGTATAGACGGAGTTCAAAAAGCAGCTTCCGTTACCGGGAAAAAAACCAATTTTGTGTTGTTGATAGAATTTAAAGATTTAAAATTCAGCGATAATCCTCCTTTTAAAAATTCGACTGATAGCCAAATTGTAGCGGCATTCGATAATTTGTTTAATAAAAAGGGATATAGTGCAGATGGAGCAGTAGGTTCGGTAAAAGATTTTTTTACCGAGGCTTCTTATGGTAAGCTTGAATATAATACCGTTATATCACCTATCATAACATTAAACCAAAGTTATAAAGAGTTTTCTTGGAATCAGCCTGGCGGTGAAGATGCGGCCGTTGCAAAACTTCAAGAGGCAATAAGAAGTTCTTTGGAAGAGTTGGATAATCAAGGTTATGATTTTAAAAGATTGTGGCCTAACTCCAATAAACCCGATGTGTTTTCTATTCTTCATGCCGGCGGCGGTGCTGAAAGCGGAAATCTTGATTTTATATGGTCTCATCAATGGTTCATAGAACCTATTACGTTGGATAATATCACATTTGAATCTTATCAAACAGAACCTGCGGGAAGAGGCAAATACGGTAATCAAGGTCTTATAAGAATAGGAGTTCTTTGTCATGAAACGGGACATGTTTTTGGATTGCCGGATTTATATGATGCGTCGTATTATACCAGTGGTTTGGGAGATTTTTGTTTAATGGCCGGCGGAGAGTGGAACGGGAGTGATGGTGCATGTCCTGCACATCCGAGTGTTTGGTGTAAAAATGAGTTGGGATGGATAACCTGTAAAAGAGCTGTTGAAGGAATAAATACTATAGGAGAATCTGCTACGGATGATGAAGCTTTTTACAAGTTTGCTCCTTCAAGTTTTAATTCAAAGGAATATTTCCTTATGGAAAACAGGCAAGCAGTAGGTTTTGATAAGGAAATGCCGGGAAGCAAAAGAGGTATATTGATTTATCATATTGATGAAACAATGAAAAAAGATCGTGGTAATGATACAAGATATAATACTCATTATTTAGTTTCGTTGGAAGAAGCCGGTTCCGGCACATCTAATTGGGCGCATTTTCCTTGTATGAGTCCCGGTTTTAATGGTACCGATACAGATTACTTTAGAAACAATACCGTGTCTTATTTTAATGATGATTGTACATCGAGTCCCAACAGCAAAAGTTATGACGGAAAGTTGTCCGGTATAAAAATTTCCGAAATATCTTCGAGCTCTTCTTTAATGACTTTTGCATATGGAAAAGATGTCGTTATCGTTGATGATTTATCAAATGTTGTATGTTTTCCTAATCCTGCAAGACAAGGATATATAAATATAATAAATCTTCCTACAACTGTAGATGAATTCAGTGTTGAAATTTTTACTTTAACATCAAAACTTATAAGATCTTATTCTGTGGATGATACTGAATATACTGATGATGGATTTAGAAAAATAACATGGGACTGCAAAAATTCGGAAGGGGAAGATGTTGCGCCCGGAGTATATCTTATAATGATAAAAAACAGTTCCAAGAAAAAAATATTTAAAGTTGCGGTGATAAGATAAAAAACGACAATTTATAATTTATATTTAAAAGATGTTCTTGTATTTCAAGAACATCTTTTTTTCTATTGCATATACTTCGTATCTCAAAGCTTTATATTTCAATGCAATACTAAAATCTATAATTTTTGAATATTCTTCCAATACTCTTAAAGATTCTTCGGCTCTTTTAAAATTTGCTATTACAATATTTCTTAAATTTTGTCTTGATTGTTCTTTAGCTTTTCTGCCGGAATCTTTTATGCTGTCTCTTGCATTAAGCATTTGTTCATATTGGTCGGTTAAATATTTTGATGATAAGTGTCTTACTTTTCTTATTTTTTTGTATAAAGTATCGTCACACAAAACAAATCTGCAGGTATCTTCAACCACCCGCAGACCTTCTTTACATCTGTTTAAGTTAGTATCTAAAATTCTTATGAATCTTTTTTCCAATTTCAACTTTTCAACCATTCAACCCTTCAACGAAAAATCACTTTGCGATTTTTCCATATCTTTCAACGATAAGTTTTATTAAGTTGGTTGTCGATTTCCCTTCAACAAGCGGATATCTGTAAACTTTTTTTACAAATTCTCTGCCGACGATATCTTGTATCTTGTAATCTCCGCCTTTAACGAGAACATCCGGTTTTAATTTGCTTAACAATTCGTAAGGAGTTTGTTCACCGAACACTACAACATAATCTATACAACTTAATGCTGCCAACAATTTTGTTCTGTCTGTTTGCGGAACCAACGGCCTTTTAGGCCCTTTAAGTCCCGCTAAAGATTTATCGGAATTTATTGCAACTATCAAAACGTCACCCAAAGTTTTTGCTTTTTGGAATAAACTTACATGACCGATATGTAACAAATCGAAACAACCGTTAGTGAAAACAATCTTTTTGTTTTCTTTCTTTAGTTGTTTAACGATTTCTATTATTTTTTTTCTTGAACAGATTTTTTTATTCTGCAAAGATTTTTTCCTCTACCAATTTTGCAAGTATGTGTAAAACTAATATGTGGCACTCTTGAATTCTTCCGGTAACTTTTGAAGGTGCTCTGTAGCACATATCGGATAAAAGTTTTAATTGTCCGCCGTCTTCACCGGTAAGACCTATAACAAAAAGTCCCATTTCTTTAGCTTTTTCAACGGCTTTTATAACGTTTTCGGAATTTCCGGAAGTTGTTATAGCAATAACAATATCACCTTTATTTGCAAAAGCTTCTATTTGTCTTGAAAATACATATTCATATCCGAAATCGTTACCTATTGCGGTAAGTGAAGAAATGTTTTCCGTCAATGCTATTGATGGTAATGCTTTTCTGTTTTTTTCGAATCTGCAAACAAGTTCCGCAGAAAAATGTAATGCGTCACAAGCAGAACCGCCGTTACCGAAAATAATTGTTTTTTTACCGTGCTGATAAGCCTCGTTTATTTTATTTGCTATGGATTGTATATATACCAATTGACCTTCATCCAACATTTTTTTCTTTGCATCGATACTTTCTTGAATTAAAGAGATTATTGTGTTTTTCACTTTTCCTTTCCTCCAAGTTTTTATTTATTGAAAACATATTTCGGTAAAAAGTCGGTACAAATATTTCCTTCGTGGAAATATTCGTTAGCCATAATTTTTGCATGCAGCGGAGCCGTATTTTTTATTCCCTCTATAGTAACTTCTTTTAATGCTCTGGACATTTTTGATATAGTCTCTTCTCTTGTAGGCGCATAAGCTATAATTTTTGCGATAAGGCTGTCGTAAAAAGGCGGTATTGTGTAACCGGAATATACATGAGTATCTACTCTTATTCCCGGTCCGCCGGGTAAATAAAGTTTACCGATTTTTCCCGGTGAAGGTATAAAATCTTTGTCGGGATCTTCGGCATTTATTCTGCACTCTATCGCATGATTTTTTATTTTTATTGCACTTGAATCAAATGAAAGTCTTTCACCTGCCGCAAGTCTTATTTGTTCTTTTACCAAATCTATTCCCGTAACAACTTCTGTTACCGGATGTTCTACCTGTATTCTTGTATTCATTTCCATAAAATAAAAATCCATATGTTTGTCTACAAGAAACTCTACGGTTCCTACGGTTATATATCCTACGGCTTCAGCCGCACTTTGAGCGGCTTTTCCCATTTTCTTTCTCAAGGATTCCGAAATAAAAGGTGACGGACTTTCTTCTACCAATTTTTGGTGTCTTCTTTGAATAGAACAATCTCTTTCCGGAAGATATACAACTTTACCTTTACTGTCTCCCAATATTTGAAACTCTATATGGTGAGGTTCTTCAATATACTTTTCCATGTAAACATCGGGGTTACCGAAATTTGCTTTTGCTTCGGTTTGTGCCATAATAATAGAATTTTTAAGAGCTTCCTGGCTTACAACAACTCTCATACCTTTACCGCCGCCGCCGGCAGTAGCTTTTATTATTACCGGATATCCTATTTTTTCGGCAAGTTTATATATGTTAGGATCATCTGCCGATACAGGACCGTCAGAACCTGGAACTACGGGAACTTTAGATTTTATCATGAGTTGTCTCGCGGCAATTTTATCACCCATTTTTTCAATGGAACTTCTTTTAGGACCTATGAAAGTGATACCGCAACTTTCACAAACTTCTGCGAAATATGTATTTTCGGCCAAGAACCCATATCCCGGATGAATAGCATCTGCTCCGGTAATTTCGGCAGCGGATATTATACTTGGAATATTTAAATAACTTTCACTTGCAGATGCGGGACCTACGCAAACAGACTCGTCTGCCATTGTTACATGCATAGATTCTTTGTCGGCCTCGGAATGTATAGCAACAGTTTTTATACCAAGCTCTTTAGCTGCTCTTATTACTCTGCAAGCTATTTCGCCTCTGTTGGCAATCAATATTTTTTTAAACATTTTTTATTCTCCAAATTACAGTTATTCGGCGGCAGTATCTACCAAAAACAATTCTTGTCCGTATTCTACGGATTGTCCGTTTACTACACAAGTTTTTATAACTTTACCTTTCGCTGTGGACATAACATCTTTTATTATTTTCATGGCTTCAATAGCACCTATTTTTTGTCCGATTTCAACATGGCTGCCTTCAGTAATATAAGGCGGTTTATCGTGAGCAGGGGCATTGTAAAATGTGCCGACCATTTTAGATTTTATAGGAACAATTGTATTGCTTTTTTCGGCAACAACTTTTTTTGGAATTTCAATTTTAGGTGTAACTTCGCTCTTTTTTATATAGATAGAAGTTTCACCGGATTCATATTCCATTTCTTCGATATCCGTTTCTCTTATGGATTCTAAAAATTTTTTAATTTCGTTAGTGTTCATAATACCTCAGATAAACAATTATTGTGAAATTCTTTCTACGTATTCTCCGGTTCTTGTATCAACTTTTATTCTGTCGCCTTCTTTAATGAACAAAGGAACTTTTATTTCCGCACCGGTTTCTATTTTTGCAAACTTTGTTAAGTTTGTTACGGAATCTCCTTTTATTCCGGGTTCTGCTTCGATAATAGTCATTTCAACTATCAAAGGCATATCTATACCGATTAACTCTTCTTCCAAATATATAGCATCGATTTCCTGGTTTTCTTTCAAATATTTTTCTTTTCCGTCCAACTTTTCTACCGGAACTTCAATTTGTTCATATGTATTCATATCCATGAAGTTGTATTTATCGCCGTCGGCATACAAGAATTGTTTTTTGTGTCTTGTTACCGATAATTCTTCAAATTTTTCACCGGATTTAAATGTTCTGTCGATAGTGCCGCCTTTTTTTACATGTCTTAACTTAACTCTCATAACGGCACCGCCTTTACCCGGTTTATGGTTTTGGAACCATGTTATTTGGTAAGGCTCATTATCAACTAAAATTACCATTCCGTTTCTGAAATCTGCTGTGGAAATCATTTTTTTCTCCTATTCATCTATTAAAATTAATCTAAAACTCATTTAGAATATGTCTAATAATTTTATCTAAAAAGCAGATACATTGTCAAATTAAATACAATTAGTAATTAGCAATTAGAAATTTCGGTGCTTTTTATTTTTTTAGATTTTTTGAAAAGCAAAAAATACATTAATTGCTAATTGTTTTTTCTAGTATTTTGCGGTTGTTAAGACTTTATAACCTTTTTTTGTAACAAGAACGGTATCTTCAATTCTTACACCGAATTTTTTATCCAAATATATTCCCGGTTCAATTGTTATTACCATGGCATCTTTTAAAATATCTTCGGATTTTTGACCGATTGTAGGCGCTTCGTGTATATTTAGTCCGACACCGTGCCCTGTTGTATGAATAAAATTTTTTTCAAAACCTTCTTTTTTTATTTCTTGTCTTGCAAACAAATCTATATCGCTTGCTTTCATATCTTGTTTTACATTTGATAATGCTTTATCGTGAGCAAGTTTTACGATATCCCATATTTTTCTTTGCTCTTTGTTTTCTTTTCCTATAAAAAATGTTCTTGTTAAATCGGAACAGTATCCGTTATAAATACACCCCATATCTATAAGAACTACATCGTTCTTTTGTATTTTTCTGTTACCGCTTATATGGTGCGGGTTTGCCGAATTCGGACCTGAAGCAACTATCGTTTTAAAACTTTGTACCACATGCTTTTTAGCAAACTCTTCTTCAATTTTAAAATGAATATCAAGTTCCGTCATGCCCGGAACAACGGCTTTTTTTATTGTTTCAAATACTTCGGAAACAAGAATGCATGCTTTTTGAATATTTTTAATTTCCTGTTTATTCTTTATTATTCTTTTTTTTGAAAAAGTATCGGTGTCGACACTAAAAGATATATTGCTTTTTTGAAGTTTAGTGTTTAACAGTTGAAACAGATTATAATCAATATCTGTTGTATCTATACTTAAATTTTTAATTTTATATTTTTTACATATTTCTATAAGCTCATCGCTGAAAGAAGTTTTTATAACAAAGATTTTTGCTTTGTTTTTAAAATGTTGTTTTACTTGCCCGAAAATCATTTGAGAAGTAATAACAATAAATTTTTTGTTATGTATAATCAACCAAAAACCTTCAAAAGTCGCTTTTGTAATATAAAAAATGTTTTTACCGTTAGTTAATAATAAAGCCGTGTTTTTCATAAGTTTCCCCTAAAAAGATATTAAAAATTATACTATATTTACAATATTATTCATAATAAAAAAGTCTTTAAAAAAAAGTAAGTATATTGTATAATTAACTATATATACAAAGTTTTTTAGGTTGGTTGAGGAAATGATTAAAATTTTGGTTTGTGACGATGAAATTTTTGCCAGAGATGCTATGGCAAGAATTATTAAAAGAAAAGGTTTTGATGTTGTCGTTGCTTCCAACGGCGAAGAATGTATTGAGCTTTTTAAGAAAGAAAAACCCGAAGTTGTTTTTTTGGATGTTATGTTACCCGATTTGGATGGCGACCACATTCATAAATATTTAAAAGAATTAAATGAAGATGTAAATGTTTACTATATTACCGGTTCTGACACGGTTTTTACCAGAGAAAATGCAAAAATGGCGGGAGCTAAGGGATATTTACAAAAACCTGTAGATATAGATTTATTGTTTAAGACATTGGATTCAATAAAGAAAGATTTCGGAGAATAAAATTGAAAAAATTTGTATCAATTTTGCTTACACTATGTTTTTGTGCGAATATTTCATTCGCTTTTGATCCTTATGCCGATGAAGAAATAGAAAAAAAATCATATAAAAAATTATATTACGGAATAGCGCTCACGTTGCTTGGAGGATTTCTTGCTTACGATGGCTTTTCTTTGGAGAAAGTCGATGTTTCCAAACCGAGTGTTGATTATCTTACCGTATCCCATTCGGAATGGATACAGAATCCTGGAGGAGGTTTTTCATATCAACTAAGATCAGGAATTTCTCTTAATAACGATACAGGTGTTACTTATTTTACTGATGAAGGGAAAAATAAAATTACGGATTATAGTATATACGAAATAAAAAAAGTGGAAGCAGATGAAACAAGTAGATATGATCCCAAGGATTATGACCAATATACAGTAGAACAAAATATTCTCTATAACAATGGCAATGTGGATTTAAGAGATCTTACAATAGAAGTCAGGTATAAATTTGATGATGGATATATTGGTATTACTGATGATAAGGTTGTTGTTCATACGGATAAAAACGGTTATTATTCTTATGAAGATGAAGAAGGTGTACATTCCGGGTATGTAAAAGATCAATCATATCATACAGCAGGAATTAATTATAAAGAAAATTTTGTAGTTGATGTTGAATATGATAATGCAACAAGCAAGGAAAAACCTATTATAATGAAGGATGATGATCCGAGAATTATAACATATACATATACGGATGAAAAATCTAAATTGAAAGAATTGAAAAAAGGAGATTCCATAACTTGGCGAGATATTTGGGAATATTCTACCATTCAAACGGATGCACCTGCAGGGAAGCAGAGATCTGCTCATTTTTATGATGAAGGAGATGAAACTTCTTATAACGATGGTACTACAGGATTAAACTTGGGCAAAGATTCAACTGTTCTTATGGAAGTTAGAGTAAAACTGGAAAAAAACAAACAGTATACTCCCATATACGAAACAAGACATAAAAGTGATTTGGAAGGTGTT
>DJWX01000007.1:0-6250 GCA_002448285.1 Candidatus Ruminimicrobiellum ovillum
TGTACATATTGTCAGTATTGTACAGGATGTCCCGTAGGAATAGATATACCGAAAAATTTCTTAATGTACAACCAGTATAAATCAACAAACAGAAAAGACAGATTTGTTTTAGCATACGAGTCAATTAAAGAAGAAAGCAGAGCGGATAAATGTATAAATTGTGGAATATGTAAAACAAAATGTCCACAGAAACTTGATATTCCCAACTTGTTGAAAGATGTAGCGGATTTATACAAAGAATTGAAGCAATAAGTTATAAAATTACATTATAGGGTATAATAAATGTCTAAGAATAAAACAATATATCGGTTAAGATTATCGTTATCGGCAATAGCTTTAATAATTTCGTTTCTTGCATTTACTGCAACATTTTCTTTCTTTACAAAATTTTTTGCCATACAGTTAGGTCCCGGTATTGCAAGTTTGGTTGCTTCTTTTTCAATAACAGTTTTAATATCTGTTTTAGCAATACTGATTTTTACTTTTTTATTCGGAAGGTTTTATTGTTCTTTAATTTGTCCTTTGGGAATATTACAAAATTTTATAGGATTTTTATCTTTTAAAAACAGTAAAAATTATAAGAATATGGCAAAAACAAGATATACCATAGCAGCATTGGTATTCGGCGCTTTGTTTTGCGGGTGGGCGGTAGGATTTAAAATTTTGGATCCGTATACAAATTTCGGATTAATAGCATCAAGTATTTTTACACCGCTATATAATCTTATCACAAAAACACAAAATTATGATTTTACAATACCGACTTTGATAATATCTTTAATTCCTTTTGTAATATTAATCCTTTTGGTTTTGTTCAAAAGAAGATTTTTCTGTACCGCAATTTGTCCGGTAGGAACACTTTTGGGACTATTTGCCAAATATGGTGTTTTTAGGCTTAATATCGGGGAAAAATGTGTAACTTGCGGAGCTTGTTTTAGAAACTGTCCTTCCGGCAGTATAAACTTAAAAGATAAAAAAATAAATAATGAACTATGTATAAGATGTTTAAAATGTGTAGCTGTTTGTCCCAAGCAAGCAATAAGTTTCGGAACAGAGAATAAAAAACAAGCTTCGACATTTAACCGAAGCAGAAGAAATTTCATTTTAGGTTCCGTTTTTGTTTTTGGTGGTATTGCAACCGGTGTAGGCAGTGCAATAATCAGGGGAAAAAATTTTTTGAAAGATAAAATAAGGGCAATATTGCCGCCGGGAGCAGATGATTATTCGAGATTTTCTTCAAAATGTACTAGTTGTCAGTTGTGTGTTGCAGTGTGCCCGAACAAAGTTATTCATCCGAGAGATTTTAATCATTCAACTATTTATATGGATTATTCAAAAAATTATTGTAAATATGATTGTAATGCCTGTAGTTCGGCTTGCCCCACGGGAGCAATAAAAAAGATTTCTTTGGAAGAAAAACAACACACAAGAATAGGTCTTGCAAAGATAAACAGAGATTTATGTATAAATTGCGGAATTTGTGCTTTTAAATGTCCCGCAAAAGCATTAAGTATAGAAGAAGATTCTAACGGAGACAGAATGTTAAAATATAATGCTGCGGTTTGTATAGGTTGCGGAGCTTGTCAGGTCTCCTGCCCGCACAAAGCAATAGAAATTGTCGGAATTGTTGAACAATCCAAAACGTTTTAATAGCAGTTTGTAGTTTGTCTTTTGCTGTTTGCGGTTCGCTGCTGTCATTCCGCGCTTGATGCGGAATCTTATCGTGTTTATTTTAAATCTTTCCAAAAAACTTTTTTGTTGACAAAGTTTTTATAATATGTTATATTACTTACCGTTCGGTAGATAAAATTAATATTTTTTAGAGAATAAAATGAGAACTAAAATATTAAAAACAGCATTTAATTTAATGGGGAAAAAACCCGTAAAAGATGTTTCTATGCAAGAAATAGCTACTATATGTAATATAACAAAACCATCACTGTATTATTACTTTAAAAGCAAAGATGAAATTTGTTATACGATAGCAAGATATGTTTTGGATGATCAAAATAAAAGAATTAAACAATACATAGACCAAAAAATCTCTCTGAAAGATTTTTTGACTGATATTTTTCAAAAGACATATAATGCGAAGACAAAAAAATCTTTGGAGTTCTTTTTACATATGGTAGATTACATTAAAGGTGTTCCTTCTCTTGAAAAAAAATTCAAACCTTTAAAAGAAGAAAATGAAAAAAATGCGAAAGAACTTTTTAACAGAGCGGCCAAAAATAAAAGTATACCGGAAAATAATGTTGATCTTGCTCACTATTTGTTTGAATCCTGTTTGTATCATATTGTTTTTGCACCGATAAAAGATATAAATTTGCAACCTAAAGATATAGCAACATCAATTTTAAAAGCAGTAGACTACAAAAATTGAAGAATAGAAAATTAGAGGAACGAAAGAAATGAAGAAAATATTGAGTTTATTCTTAACATTAGTGTTTAGTACAAATGTTTTTGCTGTCGATTATTCTAAAAATAATCCGATGAATACGAAATTGTTTGAAGAAATACAACAAAAGTCGGGAACGAAAATAACAATAAAAGATGCCGTTAAAATGGCACTGAAAGACAGTTATCAGGTTTATGCCGCAAATAAAATGAAAGAAATAAGTGATGAAGTGTATGGTCAAATGAAATCTTCATATTATCCTTATTTGGATTTTAATGCGAGTTATAACAGAGCATTGTTAAGAGCAAAAGCATTAACTAAAATAGATGGTGAAGAAAAAATGGTGGAAGCCACACCGGTAAATAATACATATACCGCACAATTACAAGCCAACTGGGTTTTATGGACCGGCGGTAAGGTAAAAAATACAAAAGAATACGGAAGATTGCAGGCTGAAAGTGCAAAATATCAATTGAGAGATACGAAAACAGCCGTTGCCAAACAAGTTACTCAATTTTGTTATTTAATAATTTATGCTTCCGCACTTGTTCATGTTCAGGAAACATATTTGGATATTGCTAATCAACATTTAGATGAAACAAAAGCAAGATATAAACAGGGATTATCGAGTAATTTGGATGTTTTAACTCAGCAAGTAAGAGTAGATAATATCGTTCCGCAGGTTTTACAGGCGGAAAAAAATGTTGAACTTGCAACTTTGCATTTAAGACAAATATTGGATAAAGATCCGGAAACACCGATATATTTAACTTGGACAGAAGAAGATTTGGCTCTTCCGAGCACAAAAAATCTTCAACAATTGTACAATATGGCTTATGAACAAAGACCTGAACTTATAGTATCGAAATTAGCTGCCGATATCGCGGAAGCCAATTATAAAATAGCAAAAGCGGATCATTTTCCTATTCTTTCCGCTTATGGAAACTATGGCTACAACGGTTCCACGATAGAAGGCCTTCCGGATGAAAATCATTATTATTGGGGCTCAAATGTAGGTTTACAGTTTTCTATGCCTATATTTCACGGATATTCGGTTTCTTCTCAGGCAAAACAAAAAGAAATGTATTATGAAAACGCAAAAGCAAGTTACGAAAATTTAAAGAAAAATATAAGAATACAAGTAAAAGAAGCATGGCTAAGTTTGGAAGAAGCCAAAAAAAGAATAGAATCTACAAAAGGTGTTGTGGAAAGAGCACAAGAAAATTTGAACTCAAAAATGTTGAGATATAGAAACGGATTAATAAGTCAATTAGAGTTAAACGATGCAATATCGGATTTGAACGATTCCAATTTAACATATGTTCAAGCCGTATATGATGCACATGTAGCTTTATCAAACTTAAATTATGCCGTAGGAATGGAGACAGAAGATTATGAATAATCAAAATTTAAATCAAGAACAGAAAGACACCTCGATGGGTGCAATTGTAGTATGGGGAATTATTTTATTGGTAGCGGTTTTTATTGTTTATCAGGTAGCATTTAAAAAAGATAATGCGGCAGTTTTAGATACCGTTTCAAAGGATGTTTTTGTCGTTAAAACGGAACAAGTTCAAAAAAGAGATTTGAAACATCAATTAATAACATCGGGTAATGTAAAAGCTTTGGAAGAAGCCGTATTGTATCCGAGAATTAACGGTAAATTGCAGAAAAATGTATTAAAAGAAGGTGACAGAGTTAGAAAAGATCAGACTGTATCTTTAATAGATAGAGATGAAGTCGGTGCTAAATATGAGCCTGTAGTTGTTCCTTCTACATTGACAGGTGTTGTAGGCAGAGTTTATCTCGATCCGGGTGAAAATGTTACTACACAAACACCGGTGGCATTGATAGTAAATCAGTCTGTATTAAGAATAAAAGTAGATGTTCCCGAAAGATATGTTAACGAAATTTATAAAGGACAAAGAGCTCTTCTTTCCGTTGAAGCATATCCCGATAAAACATTTGAAGCAAAACTCGACATTATAAGTCCGGTTGTGGATTCTTTAAGCAGAAGTGTTGCCGTAGAGTTTAAGGCTGATAATTCCAAAGGATTGTTAAAATCCGGTATGTTTGCAAAAGTAGATATTTCTTTAAAAGAAGTTAAAAATGTTTTGTCGTTATCCAAAAAGAGTATTTATGAAGATGAAGAAGGCAAAAATTATGTTTTGGTTCCTTCCGAAGATAAAACAACTGCAGTTAGAAAAGATATAGAAGTTAAATTTAAAAATAACAATAATTGGCAAATTGAAGGACTCGACGAAGGTGATGAAGTTTTGGAATTTGTTTACGGTATTAAAGACGGCAGTAAGATAGAGATACAACAGTAGGAGCTAAAAATATGCAAGAAAATAAAACTGAAAAAAGACATAGCGGTTTTGCCGCATTTTTTATACACAGACCCGTATTTACAATAATGATAAGTGTTTCATTAATGTTTTTAGGGTTTATGGGTTACAGAAATATGGGTGTAAGTATGTATCCGAGTATGGATATTCCCGTTACACTTGTTCAAACCGTTTTACCCGGAGCAAGTCCTGAAGAAGTAGAAACATCAATATCAAAATATATTGAAGAGGGTGTGAACGAAATCGCGGGTGTTGATGAAATTCATTCATACAATATGGAAAGTGTTTCAATCGTGTTTATTAAATTTGATATGGATAAAAATCCGGATGTCGGTATTCAGGAAGTAAGAGATAAAATCGAACAGGTTAAATCTAATTTCCCGGACGGAACAGAATCTCCGGTGGTTTTAAAGCTTGATATGGATGCTGCAGCTGTTTTAAATGTTGTTGTTACCGGTCAAAGAGATGTTATAGAACTTACCGAGCTTACTAAGAAAAAAGTTAAAGAAATTATAGAAAACACTTCCGGTGTGGGTTCTGTAAATATAGTAGGTGGTAGAGAAAGAGAAATACATGTTACAATAAATCCTTTGAAACTTTATTCTCTTCAAATTCCTATAACAAGTGTTACATCCGCTTTGGCTCAACAGAATTTTGAAATTCCGGGCGGAAAAGTAGAACAGGAACACAACTCTTACAGTTTAAGAATTTTAGGCAGAATTCCTTCAGTGGAAGATTTTAAAAATATATTTATTGCAACCAAAAACGGAGTTCCTATAAAACTTTCCGATGTTGCTGAAGTTGAAGACAGCGGAGAATATGAACAGCAAAGCACATTGTTGGACGGACTTAGATGTGTGACTTTGGAAATAACAAAACAAAGCGGTTCAAATACATTGAAGGTTATTGATGGTGTTAAAGAAAAAATTAAGATGATAGAACAAACTCTTCCTGCGGATATGAAAATCGTTGTTATGTCCGATCAAAGCGGCTCTATCAGAGCATCCGTTAATACGGTATTGGAACATCTTTTCTTAGGTGCAATTTTGGCAGGTATAATGGTTTTGGTGTTTATGGGATCTTTGAGATCTACATTCATAGCATTTTTGGCTATACCTATATCGGTTGTTGGTGCATTCCTTTTTATGAATATGAACGGCTTCACTTTAAACAGTATAACATTATTGGGGTTGACGGTTGCTGTGGGTATTGTTATTGATGATGCTATTGTTATGCTTGAAAATATTTACAGACATATGGAAAAATATAACAAAACTCCTGAAGATGCGGCCGTTGACGGTGCAAAAGAAATTACATCCACGGTTGTTGCAACAACACTTGCAATTCTTGTTATATTTTTACCTTTAGCATATATGGATGGTATGGTAGGAAGGGTTTTGAGCAGTTACGGTTGGACGGTGGTTTTTGCTATTGCTCTTTCCGGTATAGTGGCTTTAACTTTAACTCCTATGCTTTGTGCAAAGTTGTTAAAGAAAACGGAAGG
>DJWX01000007.1:6327-22450 GCA_002448285.1 Candidatus Ruminimicrobiellum ovillum
TATATTCCTGTTTTAAATTGGGCTATTCATCATAAAATAATAATGGTAGTTCTTGCTTTCTTATGTATATTTGCAATATTTCCGATGATAAAAAACATGGGAGGTGAATTTTTTCCGGAAGAAGATTCCGGTAAAATTCAAGTTCAGGTTAAAGCTGAAGAAGGAACAAGTTATACCGATATTCAAGAAATTTTAGGACAAATTGAAACCGATGTAAGAAGACTTCCGTATATAAAAAGTATTTTAACGGTTGCAGGTAAAGGAGGAGACGGTTTAAGCTCTTTCTCCAGTTCCGCACCGACAAATAAAGGTTACTTGGAAGTTGAACTCGAAGACAGATTAAACAGAAATAAAATAAGAACAAAAAAATATGCTCAAGTAATAAGAGAAATGATGAAAAAGTATTCCGGTCTTACAACTGCAGTTTTTGTCAGAAGTGATGGTCCTTCCGGCGGAAATAAAGCTGTTCAGTTAAGTTTATTAGGACCGGATCTTACAAAGTTAATAGGTTATGCTAATGCTACAAAAGATAAACTTGTTCAAGATAAACGATTTATAGATGTAGATTTATCCGTAGATTTGGCAAAACCGGAATACAGAGTTGTAATAAACAGAGATAAAGCCAACAATTTAGGTGTTAATGTTACTGCTGTTGCTGCTGCACTTAGAACAATGGTCGGTGGTGAAGACGATATTACAAAATATAAAGAAGGCGACGAATTATACGAGGTAAGAGTCAGAGTTGCCGAAACATATAGAAACACAAAAGAAGCAATTTCCGCACTTATGATACCTGCGGTTATTAACGGACAATCAACGGTTGTTCGTTTAGACAGTATAGCCGAACTTGAAGAAGGTGTCGGTCCCAGCCAAATTAACAGAGCTGAAAGACAAAGAGAAGTAAGAGTAGAAGCAAACTTGAACGGTCTTGACACAAGATCTGCAATGAAGATAATGGAAGATACTTTTAAGTCTTTGAATCCTGATCCGGAATATACTATTATGCAAAGCGGTATAGCAAAAGAAATGACTAAGATGTTTATTTCTTTCTTGTTGGCATTTGTTTTGGCATTTGTATTCAAGTATATAATTCTTTGTTGCTTAATGGAAAAATTTACACATCCTGTAGCAATTATCGTAAGTTTGCCGTTAACAATACCTTTTGCATTATTTGCTCTCATGATAACACATCAAACATTAAATATATTCAGCTTGCTCGGTATGTTTATGTTGGTCGGTGTTGTAAGTAAAAATGCTATTTTGCAGACGGATTATACGAACCAATTAAGAGCAAGGGGATACGGCAGAACAAATGCTATACTCCAGGCAAACAGAGTAAGATTAAGACCTATTTTAATGACGACATTAACGCTTGTTGTTTCCATGATACCTATGTTGATATCTAACGGAGAAGGTGCCGATGTTAGAAGAGGTTTGGCTATAGTTATTGTCGGCGGGCAGTTGTTATCGTTGTTGGTTACATTGCTTATGACACCTGTTACATATATTATTGTTGATTCTATTGGTGATTGGTTTAAACATAAAGTTTCCGGAACGCCTATTCCGAAAGATGAAGATGCTCCTGTTATTTTAGAGACAGTTCCCGAAAAATATTAATAATTTAAATCTGTAATAAAAAAACAGATGAGTTTAATTAAACTCATCTGTTTTTTTTGTTTCTGTTAAATATTTTATTTTTTCTGTGCAGTGTTGTTTTTTGCTTGAGCGGCAGCTTTTTCTTTTACGCTATCCGGAATATTTACTTTCGGTGCTTGCCCTTGCGGACTAACGGGCGGTCTCTGTATGTTCGGTATATTGGTAACGGGAGGTCTTTGTACTCTCGGATTTTGAATTTTTGGAATATTCGGAATTCTCGGCGGTGTTCTCGGAATATTTCTTGAATTAAAAGGTCTGTTTATCGCCGCTCCGGAAACTTTTGCCAAAGATTTTGTTCCTGCATAATAACCTATAAAAAAGCAGAGCAAAGAACAAACGATAACTATTATTATGCATTTTGAACAACATTTTTTTGAGTCTGTCGGACATTCTTGTTTTACATTTTCTTCCATACAAATCTCCTTTTTTTTAGTATCGTAAATTTACAATATTATATAAACTTGTCGTTTCAAAAATCAACTTTTTTATAAATTTTTATTTTTAATATTGCTAAAAAATATTGCTTTTGATAAAATATATATAAAGAATTTGCCCGATGGTGTAATTGGTAACACATCTGTCTCTGGAACAGAATAGTCCTGGTTCGAGCCCAGGTCGGGCAGTTTTGCTCTAGTCTGTTAAAGATTAGAGTTTTTTTATTTGCATTCGGTGGGAAAATGCTTATTTGGGAAAAATTCAGAAAAAATATTATTGATAATAAATTAGTCGTTTCCGGTGATAAAATCCTGCTTGCCGTTTCAGGCGGAGCCGATTCAATGGTTATGGCAAGTTTATTTTCTATGCTTACGAAAAGTTTAAATATAGAACTTGTCGTTGTTAATTTTAATCATAATTTAAGAAAAGAATCCGTGAAAGAAGCTAAAATCGTAAAAAAATATATTTCATCTTTGAATATGGAATGTGTTTTAAAAAATTTAAATACAAAAGAGTATGCAAAGAAAAATAATATATCGGTAGAAACCGCAGGAAGACAATTAAGATATTTAGGCTTGGAAGAAGTGGCAAAAAAGTATAAATGCAACAAAATTGCTACCGCTCATAATATGAACGATAATGCCGAAACTGTTATCATGTGGTTGTTGAGGGGGACGGGAACCGACGGACTTACAGGTATTCCCATGACAAGAAAGATAAATAAAAATTTATCGGTAATAAGACCGCTGCTTCCTATATCAAGAGATTTAATAGACGATTATGCAAAGAAAAAACAGATTGATTTTTGTACCGATAAAACAAATTTTAAGTGCGATTACACGAGAAATAAGATAAGATTAAATGTTATTCCTCAACTTAAACAAATAAATCCTTCCGTTATAGAACATATATACAACTTGTCTTGTATAGTAAAAGATGAAACGGAATATTTCAAAAATAAAGTAAATTTATTTATATCAAAATATGTTAACATATCTAAAAATAAAATAGTATTGAATTTAAGAGCATTTTACAGACAAGAAAATATTCTGCAATATAAAATTTTAAAAGAGATACTTCCCGACAAAAAAAGAGCAGTCCAAATAAATAATATTTTTATTTGGTTAAAAGATAACGAATCTAAAAAATATATTATTTCAAAAATATGGACCGCAAAAAAGTTCGGACAAAAGTTATACTTTATTTCAAAATAGAATTTTAATCTTCTTTATATGTTGGTAAAGTTATTTTTACCGAAGTTCCTTTTTGTTCTTGGCTTGAAATGTCTATTTTGCCGTTATGCATTTCCGTTATTTGTTGTGCAACCGTAAGTCCCATTCCTACCGCTTTAGCTAATTTTGTTGAAAACATAGGGTCGAAACAATTTTCCAATGTTTCCGCATTCATTCCTTTTCCGCAATCGGATATAACGGTAACTATTTTATCTTCTTCAATATTCATTGTTATTGTAATAGTTCCCGAATTACTCATTGCGTCTTTGGCATTTTTTATAATATTTGAAAAGACTTGTTTCATCCTTTCCGGATCGGCATATACTTTTACGGAAACCAAACTTTGCTCGAAATTTATTCCGTCGATTTTGTTTTCTTCTATCGCTTTTATTATTAAATTTTGTAAATCACAAACGGATTTATTTAATTGTTTTACTCTTGTCATATCCAAAACTTCGGTTATTCTGTTATTAAGAGTTACAACTTCCGTCGCCAATAGGTCTAACATCTTTTTTTGAGTTTCACTTTCCGGTTTTACTGTTTTTGAAAGATAATATGAAATATTGGATATTCCGCCGACAACATTTTTTAAATCATGAGAAGCTACTGAAGCAAATTTAGACAAAACTTTATTTTTTTCGGCATTCAACTGCTTTTTTGTAAAAACATAAGTTTTTTCTTCCATAATTTTATTTTCCTAATATTTTATTTATTAAACCTATAACGTTTTCTATTTCAAACGGTTTTGTAAGATAGAAACAGCCTTTTTGTTTAACTGCTTCCAAGTTTTTATCGTCGTTCAAAATATAAACAGAGCCTATGTTCGGAAACTGCTCCTGCAGTTTATCGTGGAATTCAGCAATGTTTGTATCTATTTTTACATTAATCAAAGCCATGTCAAAGAAAGACTTATTAATTTCTTCAAATAATTTATCACAGTTTGGATAAGATAATAAATGAAAACCTTTATCTCTGAGATTGTTGCATAGAGGTTCAAAATCTTCGGAGTCCATATTTACCACGGCAATATTAAGTTTTCTTTTTTCTTTTCCCAATAAATCGAAAATTTGTTTTATATTTATAGGCTTATCAATAAAATCAACAATTCCCAAAGTTTGTACTTCTTCCATAAAAGTTGCATTTTGTTCTTTTTCGATAATGACTGTTTTGGGAATTTTTCCGAACATTTCTTTTAGTTTTTTCAAAATTACTAAAGTTCTGTTTTCATCTTCTTTTGAATTAATTGCAACAATTAAAATATCGGGTTTATGTTTAAACATAAAATCTATTTTTGCGGAATCGATTTCACCGGAAGCAACATTTAAACCGCAATTTTTTAAAGAATTCAAAAAATTTTGGTCGATATTCGCATCTTTATCTATTACCACGGCAAAAGGTCTTGATGTTATATCTTTTATTGTAGATAAAACTGTTTCTATTTCGAAAGGTTTGCTTAAACATGCAAAAGCGCCGGTATTGAGAGCATCCGTAATTAAATCGTTAAGAGCATATGCCGTCATCATTACACCTATAATATCGGGTTTAATTTTTTTTATTTCTTTAAAGGTTTCGTTTCCCGTTATCCCCGGCATTCTTATATCCGAAAAGAGAATATTGAATTCTTTCTTTTTTGCAAGTTCTATTGCTTTATATCCGTCTTCGGCAGTATCTACTTCGTATCCTTCCAATTCAAGAATACTTGCCAAAGATAATCTTAAAGAATCTTCATCATCTACAATTAAAATTTTTAATTTATCGGTCATAAAAATCTCCTATTGCAAAGGTATTTCTATTTTAAATGTTGTTCCGACATTCTTTGTGCTTGTAACCGTTATTTTTCCCTGATGAGCATCAATTATTTCTTTCACTATCGGTAAACCTAAACCTATACCTTTCAATTTTGTCGTAAACAAAGGTTCAAATAAATGAGATAAAGTTTCTTCCGTCATTCCGCAAGCATTATCTTTTATTAATATTTGACACATGTTTCCGTTTTTTCTTGTTATTATTTTTATTTCTCCGCCTTCAGGAGGCATGGCGTCTCTTGCATTTGTAATAAGGTTTATTAAAACCTGAGTGATTTTATCGGGGTCCATAACAACATCAAATTTTTCCAAATCCGTTAATAATGCTATATTTGTCGGCAGAGGGACCGCCGGTATAACTTTATCTATAAAAGAAATAATGTCTACGGATAATTTGTTCAATTTTTTCGTTCTCGAATAATCAAGTAAATCCGTTATTATTTTGTTTGCTCTCAATACTTCCGACGATAACATATTGACCATCTGTTTTGATTTGTTATCGCTGTATGCTCCCATTTTCGATAAGAAATAAGAAATGTTTTTTATCGCTGCTAACGGATTTCTTAACTCGTGAGCAACCGAAGAAGCAAGTCTACCGATAGTTGCGAATTTTTCCGATTTTATTAAATCTTGTTGTATGTTTTGAACTTTTTCCAAAGTTTCTTCCAATTCCTGACTTCTTTGTTCGAAAGCAATTTTAAGGTTCAGCAATTCTTTTTTTTCTTTGTTCAGTTCTCGTATATGTATTTCCATATCACTGGCCATGGAATTAAACGATGTGGCAAGTTCCCTGAACTCATCGTTTGAATTTAAAGGAACTCTGTAGCTTAAATTTCCCACAGCTATTTTTTTTGTTCCGAGCATTAATTCTCTTATAGGGTGGACAATTATTTTTACTAAAAAGAAAGACATTACAATTCCGGCAAGCACAACTATCAGTGTAATTAAAATTATGCTTTTTGCCATTCTTTCTATTTGATAATTTATTCTTTCAAGAGTAATACCTACTCTTGCGGCGCCTATTACGACTTCTTTTTTATTTGATGCTTTAATCTTTATTGTAGGAGTAAAATCTTTTGAAATTATGGGAACGATAACATCCAAAACTTCTCCTATATTCGGCAGTACGCTGACATTTTTTTGCAATTTACTTTTTTCCAATTCGGTTATTGTGTTTGTGTCCACTGAAAAAGATGCGAGAAATCTGTTAATATCTTCGTTTGAAATGTTTTCTTTTGATAAAATAACCCCGTTTTCGTCATAGATAATGGAATAGATTACATCTTCTTCTTTTAAATTGTTTTTTGTAAGGCTCGCCAAAAATTCTCTGCTCGACATCAAAACTCCGTGTTCGCTTGATGTTGCCAAAGAATTGGCTAAAATAATTGCTCTGTTTTCCGTGAAATTTTTTAGAAGTAACGATTGGGCCGTTACGAAAAACCAAGTTAAGATTATAGAGGTGAATATTATTATGGAAGAAATTATAACTATGAATTTAACGCTTAATCCGAAGTATATTTTTTTTCTCATAATTTCTAACAGGCAAGTTTTATTAAAAGCCGACGAAAGGACTTGAACCTTCGACCGATGGTTTACAAAACCATTGCTCTACCAACTGAGCTACGTCGGCACAAATATCTTATGTGGTAAAGGATACAAAAATATTAAAATTTTGTCAATCAAAAATTTATTTGTGGCTTTAAAATTAAAAAAAATATACAATTGTAAAAATTATGATTATTTTCAGGAGTTTTTGATAATGAATTCGGTAAAAAAAGTTATTTTGCAGGCGGGAATACTATTGCTTTTTTCAAATTTTTTATTTGCGGAGTTTACAATAGGTTTATACGGTGTAAAAACATCAAGCGATGTAATATCGGCGAAAGAAGCCGGTTTTAATTGTGTTCAATCCTATATTTCTTCTCCCGAAACAATAAATCTTCTTGCTGAAGAAGCCGAAAAAAACGATATTAAATTGGTGGTTTATCCGACAAAAATAATGTCTTCCAAATATAAAGAAGTCGCAAAGAGATATCCGATAAAAGCCTGGTATTTATTTGATGAACCAGATGTTTGGAACTGTTCCAAAGAAAAGTTGCTTTCATTGGAAAAAAATACAAAAAAAATGTATCCCGAAATTCAAACAACCTTTGTTATAGGAGAAGGGTTTACTAAAGTTCCGTATTATGATATTGCCGATATTTTGATGGTGGATTGGTATCCCGTTCCGCATTTACCTTTGGAAAGTTTCGGGGAAAATGTTGCTCTCGCAAAACAAGGACTTATAATGATGGGAAAGGAAAACAAAGAACTTTGGGCGGTAGTTCAACTTTTTGATTGGAAAGAATATAAACAGTATAGAAAAGATGAAGACAGAATAGGGCGTTTTCCGAAAAAGGAAGAAATAAGATTTATGTCCTATGATGCTGTTTTTAACGGTGCAACGGGATTGTTTTATTTTACTTGTTATTCGAACGGGAAACCTTTGTCGGAGTCGAGACCTAAAGAATGGGCAAAAGCAACAGAGGTTATACAAGAAATGTCTTTTGTCGGAGAAATTGTCGATAACGGCAAAAAAATAGAAAATCCGATAGAAATAAAAGAACCGTTGAAAGGGCAAAGCTTTGAATACGGGGGAATAAAATATACATTTATAATAAATCCCACATCAAAAAGACAAACTTTGCCGTCTTTGTTTTTTCAACCTCAATTTGATGTTATGTATGAAAAAAGTACGAATATAAAGAATATAATGAGAAAAACAAAAAACAATTTACAGCCGTATAGAGTTCTTGCTTTCAGATATGAGTAAATTAAGCTTGACAAAGTGCACATATTTTTGTAATGTTAATAGCTGTTAGTATTTATTAAAAAGAGGAAGGTGTAAGTATGTTGAAAAAAATTTTAATTTTTTCGATGTTTTTGTTTTTGGGAGTGACGAGTTCTATTGCAGACATAATAGTTGATGCAGAAGGAAAAATTCAAAAGTATCCTAACGGAAGTACATTGAATGTGTCTGCCGCAAAGAACTTATACATAGAATATTACGGAGTTAAAATCTTTGTTCCAAAAGGAGAAAAAATATCTTTAAGATTTTCCGATAAAGATGAAGATAATATGATTTACTGCTCCGGAGATAAATTTAATAATATAAAAATAGGCGATACGGCTTTGTCTTCGGAAGGTAAAACTTCTTTTGCAGTTTCTCAAGACGGAGATTTAAAAGTTGAAAAAGGTAGCTTGATAATAAAAGATAACGAAGAAAATGTTGCTATTTTATCTCAAGGTAATTCTCATAAAATAGAAACGGATTCTTCATCATCGGATTCTTTTATATCTTTAAGTGAATCTTCAAGTGAAAGTTATGAACAAATACAGAAAGACTTGGTATTAAGTCCTTCTGCACCAAGAAATTAGGAGTTGCAAAATGAAAAAAATAACATCTTTATTAGTATTAATGTTTTTAGTAGTATCGGTTGCTTATGCAGATAAGCCTTTGCAGTTTATATTTTCCGAAGATATCAGTTATGATGATAATATTTACTCAACCAAAGACGATAAAAAATCTTCGGCAATAAGTTCTTCTCAATTATTTGCAAAATATTCCGGCAACATTCCTAATTCCGGATTGAAAATCGGTGCAAATGCAAATATCGGATATAATGCATATTCAGAAGAACCCGCAAAAAATGATTATATGAATGCAGGTGCAGGTCTTAATATCGGAAACAGTAAATTTTCTTTGGATGAAAAGTTCTTGTATACCGCAGATCCTGCAACATCCGAATTAACGGAAAGAGCAAAAAGAATAAATAATACCGCATCATTTAGATTTAAAACATCTTTGGAAAAAATGTTTTCAATAGGATTTTTGGTATCCGATATTTTTGATAAATATATCGATGATGAATATAAGAGTTTAAATAGAAATCGTATAAATGCAGGTGCTCAATTGTATTATAATGTATCACCTAAAACTTCTTTCTATTTCGCATACTTATTTTCTAACATAAAATATGAAGACAATGAAAATTATGATTCTACCGGTAACAGTTTCAGTTTGGGTGTAAACGGTAATGTTACTAAGAAAGTGAAAGGAACCGCACAAATTTCTTATGATACAAGAAGTTATGACAAAGATATTGAAGGTATGGATAATGACTTTGGTATATTCGGTTACTTACTTTCTTTAACGTATGAACCTACAAGCAAAGATTCTCTTCTCTTAAAAGGTGAAAGAAAAATGGAAGAGTCTACTTTTGCCAATAACAGATACTATATATCAACGGAAGTCGGATTGGAATACAAACATAAAATACAACAAAAATGGACACTCGGTTTGTTAGCATCTTATGAAAATATCGGTTATCCCGAAACGGTTGAAAATCTTAACAGAACGGATGATTTGATAAAGGTAAAACCTTCAATAGAATATAAGTTTAAAGATTATTTGTTTGCAAGTATTTGGTATCAATTTAAGAATAAAGCATCAAATTATGAATCTGTTGAGTATTCCGATAATAAAGTCGGTATACAAATGAAATTATGTTTTTAAGAATTTAATTTGTTATCGTAAAGATTTAATATAAGACTTTTTATATTGTTTGCGGCTTTTTTAAATTTTTTACCTTCGAGAGATATAGGATCTTCTATATCTCTCGTTTTATTTGATACATATTCTCCCAATATGTATACTTTGTCGGAAAATTCCGAATATTTATCGGTAATTTCGTCATATTGATGTTTTGTCATGACAAAAATGAAATCGCTTGAAGCAATGTCTTGTTTGCTATATTGTATTGGTGTGTGATTGGTATAGGTAATGTTATTTTCAGCCAAAAAATCTTTTATCTTTTTCGGAACGGTAAGATAATCCAAAACATAAGTTCCTCTGGATATAACTTCAATATCGGTTCTGTTATCTTTTTTTAAAAGATATTTTAAAATTTCCTGCGAAATAAAACTTCTGCATATATTTGCATGACATATAAAACATATTTTCATAATAAAAGAATATATCAAATTTAAATTATAGTTTAAAGTATTATTTTTTATTGTAAATAAATTTTATTTTTTATAAAATAAAAAGGCTATGAATATTATAAAAGATATAGACGAAATAGTTTCTTTAGCACTTAAAGAAGATTGTGCATATAACGATGTTACCTCCAAAAGCTTGAATTTGGAAGGTAAAACCGCATCTGCCGTATTAATAGCAAAAGGCGACGGAATATTGTGCGGTGTTGATGCTTTTAAACATGTGCTTTTGAGATTAAGTAAGAATTTCAAATTTAAAGTGTTTAAAAAAGATGCACAGACAGTAAAAAAAGGTGATATTATATTAACCGTTAAAGGTCCTGCGGCACCTTTACTTGCAGGTGAAAGAACGGCATTAAACTTTATACAAAAACTTTCCGGTATAGCAACTACTACAAACCAATTTGTTAAAATAGTTAAAGGTTCTAAAGCGGGTATATTTGATACAAGAAAAACTCTTCCGGGTTTTAGAAATGTTTCAAAATATGCCGTTAGGTGCGGCGGCGGAAAAAATCATAGAATGAATTTGTCCGATATGGTTTTAATAAAAGATAATCATTTGGCTTTAATAGATGACTTAACTTTAAAAGTTAAAGAAATAAGGAAAAAATATAAAAAATTGAAAGTTCTTATAGAATGTGAACATGAACAACATGTCAGAAATGCAATAGCTGCAAAAGCAGATATCATAATGCTCGATAATATGAAACAAAAAGATTTGGTAAAAATGGTAAAACTTATCAGATCAAGTTCGACATCGACTTATAAACCTTTAATAGAAATTTCCGGCGGAGTAAATTTTAAAACAATAAAAAATTATGCAAAGCTCGGAATTGAAAGAATATCAATAGGAATGATTACTCATTCCGCACCGTCATTGGATATTTCTTTGGAAGTTGATGTTCATAAATAATTATCGGAAATAAACATGCCTCATTTTTATGTTAATCCAAAAGATATAAAAGATAAAGCTTTTATTATAGAAGACGAACAGTTTCACTATTTATCGAATGTTCGCAGATTTTCCGTTGGTGATGAAATAAATATTTTTGACGGGATGGGGAATTCTTATAAAGCAAGAATTGATAATATAGATAAAAAAAGTATGAAGGGAACAATAATATCTTCTAAAACTCTTATGTTGCCCGACAAAAAAATATCGTTGTACACTGCAATACCGAAAGGGGAAAGATTTGATTGGCTTATAGAAAAAGCGAGTGAAATAGGTGTATCAAAAATTGTTCCCATAATTTATTTAAGAAGTGTGGTAAAAGACTTATCCGAAAATAAAATAGAGCGATACAAAAAAATATCAATATCGGCAAGTTCTCAAAGTTGGCGGGCGGATATTATGCCGATAGATAAACCCGTAAAGTTTAATGCAGCGGCGGAAAAAGTATCAACAGAAAAAGATATATTAAATGTTTTACCTTGGGAAAGCGAAGAAGATAAAAATATTTTAAGTTTGTTGAATGAAAATAAAGATGTAAAGAATATAAATATTTTTATCGGTCCCGAAGGCGGGTTCGATAAAACGGAAATAGATGTTGCGTTAAAAAACGGTTTTAAAACGGTTACTTTAGGTAAAAATATTTTAAGAGTTGAAACTGCGGCAATAGTTGCTGCAAGCATTTTGACATCAATTTATAATTTATAATTTACAATTTATAATTAAAGTCGCTTAGCTAAAAATTATGTTTAAATTATTTATCTATACCTTTGGTTGTAAAATAAATCAGTATGAAAGTCAAATAATAAGAGAAAAATATTGTTTGAACGATTATATTTATGTCGATAACTTTGAACAAGCAGATGTTATCATTATAAATTCTTGTTCGGTTACGGCTCATGCCGATAAACAATGTGAACAGATAATAAAAAAGTTTCATACAAAAAACGACAAAGCAAAAATTATTTTAACTGGTTGTTTTGCTAAAGTTGCAAAAGAAAAAATATTACAAAAATTTCCTTTTATTGAAATTTTGTTAAAAGAAGAAGTTTTGAAAGGCAGTGAACAACGAATAAAAACTTTTGATAATCATTCAAGAGCATTTATAAAAATTCAAGACGGTTGTAACAGCTTTTGTTCTTATTGTATAGTTCCTTATGCAAGAAATGTTATGTGGTCAAAACCGGCAGATAAAATAATCGAAGAAATAAATAATTTAACCGATATCGGTTACAGCGAAATAGTTCTTACCGGAATACATATAGGCAAATATGATAAAGGAATATCTTACCTTTTATCGCATATATATAAAAATATAAATAAACTTTTCAGAATAAGATTGTCTTCAATAGAGGTTAACGAAATAACAGATGAACTTATAGATATAATGAAAAACGAAAAAGAAAGATTTTGTCATCACTTACATATACCGATACAATCGGCTTCGGATACTGTTTTGAAAGATATGAACAGAAAATATTTGTCTAAAGATTTTTTAGAAAAAATGAATTTGCTGAAACAAAATTTTAACGATATATCTATAACAACGGATGTTATATGCGGATTTCCTACAGAAACAGATAAAGATTTTAATATAACATACAACTTTTTAAAAGATAATGAATTTGCAAGGTTACATGTTTTTCCTTTTTCACCAAGGCAAGGGACAAAAGCATATTCTTTAAAACAAGTTTATAAAAACGGTCAGTCAAAAATAAGAACCGATAAATTATTAAATTTAAGTAAAGAATTGGAACAAAATTACTTTAAAAAGTTTGTGGGTACAAAAAGGAAAGCTGTTTCTTTAAGGGGAAACAAAGCCTTAACAGATAACTATTTAACTATAGAAAATATTGAAAAACATACCGGCATATTTGAAGTTGAAGTAAAATAACCTAATTTTCGTTTGACAATAAAATTATATTTTTATAACATTTCTTTTGTATTTATGTAGGAAAAAATAAGCAAGACTTATTTTAATATTAAATTGGAGGCAGTTAAAATGTCAGTAAAAGTTGCGATTAACGGATTCGGAAGAATCGGAAGATTAGCATTCAGACAAATGTTTGGTGCAAAAGGTTATGAAGTTGTTGCTATCAACGATTTGACAAGTCCTAAAATGTTGGCTCACTTGTTGAAGTATGATTCAGCACAAGGCGGATATTGCGGTAAATTCGGTGAAGAACCAAAACACACAGTATCTTATAAAGAAGCTGTATTGGCTGAAGATGGAAAAACAGTTAAAGAATTCGGTTCAATAACTGTTGATGGAAAAGAAATTACAATCTATGCAATTCCTAAAGCAAACGAATTACCTTGGGGAAAATTAGGTGTTGATGTTGTTTTGGAATGTACAGGTTTCTATACATCAAAAGCAAAAGCACAAGCTCACATTGATGCAGGTGCTAAAAAAGTTGTTATCTCTGCTCCTGCAGGAAACGACTTACCTACAATCGTTTACAATGTAAACCACAAAATCTTGAAAAAAGAAGATAAAATCATATCAGCAGCTTCTTGTACAACAAACTGCTTGGCTCCTATGACAAAAGCTTTGAATGATTATGCTCCTATTCAATCAGGTATCATGACAACAGTTCATGCTTATACCGGAGACCAAATGATTCTTGATGGTCCGCAAAGAAAAGGTGATGTTCAAAGAGCAAGAGGCGGAGCAATCAACATTGTTCCTAACTCAACAGGTGCTGCAAAAGCTATCGGTTTGGTTATTCCTGAATTGAACGGAAAATTAATCGGTGCTGCACAAAGAGTTCCGACAGCAACAGGTTCAACAACAATTCTTCACGCAGTTGTTAAAGGTAAAGATGTTACCGTTGAAGGAATCAATGCAGCTATGAAAGCTCAAGCTAACGAATCATTCGGATATACAGAAGAAAAATTGGTTTCTTCTGATATCATCGGTATGAGATTCGGTTCTTTGTTTGATGCTAACCAAACAATGGTTGCAAAAATTGATGACGATACATATCAAGTTCAAGTTGTTTCTTGGTATGATAACGAAAACAGCTATACAAGCCAAATGGTTAGAACAATTAAGTTTTTTGCAGAATTGAACTAATAAAATTGGTTTAGCTTAAATAGTCTTAATTTATATTGGGTTCAGTCTGATTATATTTAATTGGCTGAACCCAATCTTCATAAGAGGAGAATACAATGTTAAACAAAAAGACTGTAGACGATTTAAAAGACATTGCAGGAAAAAAAGTTTTAGTAAGATGTGATTTTAATGTTCCTTTAAAACAAGGTGTAATTCAAAACTATAAAAGAATAGATGCTGCTCTTCCTACAATAAAGAAATTGTTGGAACAAAAAGCAAAAGTTATTCTTTGCTCTCATATGGGAAAACCTAAAGGTGAACCGTTACCGGAACTTTCACTTGCTCCTGTAGCAGTTGCATTAAGTGAGAGATTAGGTGTAACCGTAAAATTTGCAGATGATCCTAAAGTTACAAGCGATTCAACAAAACAAATGGCAAAAGATTTGAAAGAAGGTGAAGTTTTACTTCTTCAAAATACAAGATACAGAAAAGAAGAAACAAAGTTGGAAAAAGATGAAACTGCAATAAAATTTGCGGAAGAACTTGCAGCACTTTGCGATAACGAAATATTTGTTAACGATGCATTCGGAACAGCTCACAGAGCACATTGTTCAAATGTTGGTGTTACAAAATTCGTTAAAGAATCTGCAGCAGGATACTTGGTGGAAAAAGAAATTAAGTTCTTGGGTGATGCATTAAATGCTCCGGTTAAACCTTTCTTGGCTATTTTGGGCGGTGCAAAAGTTTCCGACAAAATAAATGTTATTGAAAATCTTTTAGGTAAAGTAGATGCAATTATAATCGGCGGAGCAATGGCATATACATTCTTAAAAGCTCAAGGATATAAAACAGGAAAATCTTTGGTAGAAGAAGATAAGCTCGATTTAGCAAAAAGTTTATTGAAAAAAGCCGAAGATAAAGGCGTAAAATTCTTGTTGCCTATAGACCATGTTATAGCAACAGCGGTAGACTTCGAAAAGAAAGAAGTTCCTGTCGGTGCAACGGTAAAAAATACCGACGGACTTGATATTGAAGACGGATTTATGGGAGTAGATGCAGGTCCTAAATCAATAGCAAAATTCAGCGAAATAGTAAAATCCGCAAAAACAATAGTTTGGAACGGACCGTTGGGAATATTTGAAGTTCCCGAATTTTCTAAAGGAACTGTTGAAATTGCAAAGTTGGTTGCGGAAGCAACAGATAAAGGTGCAATTTCCGTGGTCGGCGGAGGAGATTCCGTATCTGCGGTTAAGAAAGCCGGTGTAGATAAAAGAATTTCTCATGTGTCTACGGGCGGCGGTGCATCTTTGGAATTTTTGGAAGGTAAAGATTTGCCGGGTATAGCAGCCTTGCCAACAAAATAAAAATTTTATATAATCTTGTCCTGCATAATAATAAAAATTGTGCAGGACAAAAAAAATACTTGCAAGAAAAAAATTTTTTTGATACAATACAATAATTATGATACTTTATTACATTATAGTAACATTACATTTTATAGTTTGTGCAGCATTGATTGTTATAGTTCTTCTCCAAGCAGGAAAGAGCGGCGGAATGGCCGGTATTTTCGGCGGCGGAGGATCTGATCAGATATTTAGTGCTCCCAGCGGAATGGCATTTATAAAAAAGCTTACTGTAGGTTGTGCCATAGTTTTTATGGTAACATCTCTTACATTAACTTTGATGTCTTCAAGATTGAGCATGAAATCGGTTATTGATCAGGTTTCAAATATACCTATAGCTGCTACTCAGCAAGCGGCTGGTGAATAAAGCAGCAGGATTGCTGGGGTGGCGGAACTGGCATACGCGCACGCTTGAGGTGCGTGTCCTTAACCGGGTACGGGTTCAATTCCCGTCCCCAGCATATTAAAGGAAATTTGCGGGCATAGCTCAGTGGTAGAGCGTCTCGTTGCCAACGAGAATGTCGTGGGTTCAAGTCCCATTGCCCGCTCTT
>DJWX01000017.1 GCA_002448285.1 Candidatus Ruminimicrobiellum ovillum
TTAGAAATTAGTAATTAGTAATTTCGGAATAACACTTTTAAAATTTTCGTTTACAAGCATGATTAAAGCCGTCTATGAGTGCAGAAATTTTTAAAGTAAAAAACTATAAATTTAAAAAGCTTTTTAGTGCGAACATGATTGAAGATTTTTCCGTTACATTATGTTGTTAGGAAAAATCAAGTTGGAGCACGGCTTTAAAAATTTCAAACGAATGGCTTTTTTGCTTGTAAATGAGAAATTTTAAAAAATCTATTTCCATAGATTCCGGATCGAGTGCGGGATGACAAAGGATTATGGATTGCCACGGCAACAAATTGTCTCGCAATGGCGGGCATAAAAAAAGAGCAGAAGAAAAATCTTCTGCCCTTTTTTATATATTTGTTATTTCTATACCTCTATACTTCCATACTTCTATACCTCAAAAACTGCAAAGCAGTTTTTAGAAGTGGTATGAGAAACCTACACTTATTAACGAACCATCGTTTAAGTTAAAACCGAATTGTTCTGTTTTAATATCTTCCCAATCATCATCAGTTTCTGCATGCATAAATGAAAGTTCTGCAAAATTAAGTTCTGCACCGATAGACCATGTTTCGTTTATGCTGTAAGAAATTATAGGAGCAACACTGATTCCGTAACCATTAACTGCAAAAGTATGATCAACACCTCTAAGCTCAACATCTGATTTTAAGTAAAATAACGAGCCTTTTAACATAACATCAACACCGGCTATTTGTGCTATGTGGTATCTTGCAAAGGGTGCTATATCCATTGTTTTAACATCAAATGCAGGACCAATATAAGGATTAAAGCCATAAACAGTATCTGTGTTGGCCGAAGAAGAATAAGCTAAGTCCAATCCTATATCCCACTTTTCATTTAAGCTGTAACCAAACTCAGGCTCGATAGACCAAGATGTTGCTGATCCGCTTCGATCATTCCACTCTTGATTATCGGAACTATAGCTAAAACTTCCGCCTACCCACATACTTTCTGCCATTGCAGGTACTGCCAATGCTACTGCTAACACTAAAGCCAACAAACTTTTTTTCATTTTTTCTTTCCTCTCCTTTTATTTTTATTTTAAGCCGAAAATTTTCGGCTTAAGTTTCAAAATAATTATGCAAATATTTTATATTTTTTAGACGACAATGTCAACGAAAACAATTTATAATTTACAATTTGTAATTAATGTGTTTTTGCGATGCAAAAAACTAATAATTTAACAAAAATTGCTTTGCAATTTTTACCGACAATTGTACTTTGTAAATTATCAATTATACATTGCCGTTTTGTATTCTCGGAAATAAAATTTCGAATTTTCCGAGTTTCGTATCGCTCGGTGAAAAACCTTCTTTCGGTAACTGTTTATCTTCAAAATATTTTTTTGCAACATCGATAATATTACCGTTTCCGCCGTTCAATTGCCAAATTTTTTCCGAGAGTGTCGGCATAAACGGTATTAAATGTAATGCAATTAAATCCGTTGCCTGAAAATAGCAATACATGCAATCCGCAAGTTTTTTAGTATCTGTTTTTGCAAGTTTCCAAGGAGCATCCTGTTCTATTTGCTGGTTAATTAATGTTATTGCCTGCTGTAAAGTTTCCGATGCTTTATGAAACTGCATATTTTCTATTGATAAGCCGTAACCGTTATTTAAAATTTTTGCTACTTCTTTCGTTAAGTTATCTTCAATATCGGTTTTAGGAACTTTACCTTCAAAATATTTTTCCGCCATTTTGTTTGTTCTTGAAACAAGGTTACCCAAATTGTTTGCCAAATCAACATTATATTTTTTTGTAAGCGCTTCCATGGAAATGTCGCCGTCGGGACCGAACGGTATCAAAGATACCGCCAAATATCTTGCGGGATCCACACCGAACTTTTCTACAAGTTGAGCAGGTGTAATAACATTTCCCAATGTTTTAGACATTTTGTCTCCGTTAATTGTAAAAAAACCGTGAGCATAAACTCTTTTGTGTACCGGAATATCCGCACCCATCAAAAGTGCGGGCCAAATTACACTGTGGAACCACAAAATATCTTTTGCCATTAAATGTATATCTGCAGGCCAATATTTTTCAAACATTTCTTTGTTATCTTTGTATCCGATAGCCGAAACATAGTTGATTAAAGCATCCACCCAAACATATACCGTTTGACTGTTATCAAAAGGTAACGGAATACCCCAATCAAGAGCGGCTCTCGAAATACTTATATCTTCAAGCCCCAATCTTAATTTTCCCAATATTTCGTTTCTTCTTTGTTCCGGTAAAACATCTATATGGTTAGGGTTTGCCGGATTTTCTATCATGTCTATAAGCTGTTCGTTAAATTGTGAAAGTTTGAAAAAATAATTTTCTTCGGATTGAACCACGGGTTTTTTCTTGTGGTCCGGACAACAACCGTTTTCGTCCAAATCTTTTTCCGCAATAAACTTTTCGCAACCTACACAATATAACCCTTCATATTGTTTTTTATATATAAGACCTTTATCGTAAAGTTTTTGCATTATCATTTGAACTGTTTCTTCATGAACTTTATCTGTAGTTCTTATAAACCCGTCATTAGAAATATTTAAAAGTTTCCAAGCTTCTTGAAAGTATCCGCTCATTTCATCACAAAGTTGTTTCGGTGTAACTCCTTTAGCTTGTGCGGACTGACAAATTTTTGCACCGTGTTCATCCGTTCCGGTTAAAAAATAAACTTCGTTATTTTGAAGTCTTTTCCAACGGGCAGCGATATCTGCGGCTATTGTAGTATAAGCATGACCTATATGAGGTCTGTCGTTAACATAATAAATCGGTGTTGTAATATAATACTTTTTCATTTTTCCCTTCTTAATTAAAATATTTTTTATAAGTATATCAAATTATTAAAAAAACCGATAATATTTAATATAATGTTTAATTATAAATGTTTAGGTAATACAATGAACATATTTATTACAACCAAACTGGAAAAGCAATTAAAAAAGTATAACGATATCGACAGATTTAACTCGTTAATACAAAAACTTCAACAGGTTTCGGTTAACGAACTTTACGATTTCAACAGTTTCGGATTCAAAAAGTTTAAAGGAACAAATAAAGTCGGTGCGATAGATTTGGGCAGCGACAGAATTATTTGTATGATGCTTTCCGATTATCCTTTACAAAACGATTACTGTTTTAATCAATATTATTCCGATCAAGACATTTATAATACACTGCTTTTATTTTTTATAGCAAAGCATGACCAACAACAAGATAAAGCTTTTTTCCTGGATAAAAATAACTATATTCAACAAGATTTTATTGATACAAACGATAAACAGGTTGATACAATTGTTGAAGATACACAAACAACATTTAAAGATTTAAACAGACAGGAAGTGTTAACCATAAAACAAAATTTTTCGTTGCACAGTAAAGATATGCAACTTAAACTTCCAAGCATTCTTTCGGGAATTGCAGGCAGCGGTAAAACGGTTATTTCCATTCAGGTAATAAAAGAGTTACAAAAAAAGTATAACAACGAAAAAAAGATTCTTTATGTTACATATTCCGAAGGATTAAGAAATTTTGTCGAAGAAAAGGTTAACGATTCATCCGTGGACATAAAAATTTTTAAAGATCTTTGTTTATTGCTTGAAAATAAATACGAAAACAAAAAAATTTTAGATACAAACATTATTCAAAGTGCCGCCCGTTTTGAAAAAGAATTTTTGGATACAAGAAACAAAAAATATCAAAAGTTTATAAGAGAAAATAAAAATTTAATTTACAGTGAAATTTGCGGAATATTGAAAGGTTCTATGTATGTTAATTGGGACAGAAAACTAAAAAAACAAAACGGACTAATAAACAATATTATCAATAAAAATTCTTATATTAACAGTGACGAAAAAATTCCGGACGATTATAAAGCATTCAACAAAGAAGACAGAGAAACATTGTATAACCTTACATTGGAATATAATAAATGGTTGCAAAACAGAAACATGTTCGACATGAACGATATTGCATTCGATCTTTGCACTACCATAGAAACAAAAAACATAAAATACGATTACATTATAGTTGACGAAATTCAAGATTTAACCGAAGTTCAAATTTACATGCTTTTCTTATTGTCCGACAAGAAAGGTCTTATTTTTACGGGTGATCCGAACCAGGTAATAAACCCGACATTTTTTAAAATCGGTCGACTTGAAAAATTGTTTAACGATAACGCGGTAAAAGCATTTAAAACAAGATTAAACGAAAATTTCAGAAATTCCACCGACATAACAAAACTTATAAATTTGGTTAACGAAATAAGAGACGAAAAGTTGCCTGCAAGGCACCACGAAGATAAAGTGCCCGAAATTACAAGAAACAATAATGCGGGAAAGTTCGGAATAATAAAATACAGCGACAGCAACAAAAAAATACTTTTTAACGGACTTGAGAACAAAGACCTTGATGTTGCAATAATAGTTTCCGACGAACAAAAAAAAGAGTCGCTGAAAAAAGAGTTTCCGCACCTTGCAAACATTTTTACCGTATCGGAAATTAAAGGCAGAGAATATCCCAACATTATAACTTACAATGTGTTGTCGGACTATTTTTCAATATTCCAAAATTTTTATAATTATGATTGGAAAAAAGACAGAAATTATGACTTTTATTTTAACCAGTTTTATGTTGCCATCACAAGAGGAGAACACAACATTTATTTATTGGAAGAAAAAAACGATATTGAACTGATAAACGATATTGTTTCGAAAATGAATAAATACGAAATTAAATATACTTTAATCGATACCATAAACAACATAAACGAAATTTCGTTAAGTTTGGATGAAGCGACCGACGAAAGATATTATTTAAAAGCATTAAACTTTTTTAACAACGAAGAATTTGAAAAAGCGAAAGAACATTTTGAAAAAGTAACAAAATATAATATTGATGAAACAAAAAGCATGATAGAAATTTGCGACAAATTTTTGTTGGAACCGAACATGAACTATAACGAAAAAGCAGATTTATTGTTTTCTTATAAACAATACGGCCTTGCAAAAAAATATTATGAAAAAGATTATAATTTTGAGCTATATTCTATTATGAGTTTGTATCAGAACAATTTTGAAGATTTTGAAAAAGTTTTGTTTGCAAAAAAATTAAACATCGAACAACTTTACGATAAATATGATTTTGCAAAACAGGAAATAGACAAATATTTCGACTACAAAATTTATGAACTAAAAAACATATACACAAAAATAGAAAATTCAACAACAAAAATAGTAAAGGAGTTAACCGATGAGTGATTTTATAAACAAAGTAAACGAACTTAAAAAATATGCTGCGGAAATTTCTCAAGCTCTTAACAGGTTTGAAGAACTTAATTTAACTATAGAAACCATTAACGAACTAAACAAAAAAACTGTTGAGTTGAAAAACAATTACGAACAAATTGTTGCTATATTACAAAAAGTTGAAACTGCAAAAAAGTCGGTTGAACCGTTGGAAAATATAAGAAAAACGGTAGATTCCATAAACACTACAATTCAAGGTGTAAAAAAGAATATTACCAACTTTGAAAAGATGCAGCAAAAATTTGAAGAATTGGAAAAGCTCGATATAGAAAAACAGTTAACAAAAATCGAAGAATTTTATAATAAAGTTTCCGTTGTAAGCGAAAAGATAAGTTTGGCAGATAACTTTTTTAACACATTGGACAGCATAAACAAAAAGTTGGAAAACATAGAAAAGAAGTTACCTAACAGAGTGTTACCGCGATTTCCGATAAACCCGATAAAAAGACCAGGAGTAATACCAAGACCGCTAAATCCGATAACAAGAATCGTTCCGAAACCACCGATAAAGAAATAAAAGACTGAAGATTTGAGGATTGGAAGATTAGAAGATTGGAAACAACTATTTTGTTGTATCGGATTAAATAAAAATGGAGCAACAGGAAAAGCGAAAAAGCTTGTTTGAAAAAGTATTATTGTTAGTAATGTTGATAAAAATATTCTCATTTATTGTCTGTAACCGGCATTATTCTATCATCTAATTTTTTAAAATACCCAATAAACTTTTTATACAAACCATTATTAATACATTGTTTTGTCATATCTTTTATTTCTCGAATGCCCCACGATTATTATTATGTAATATTTTTATAATTTCGCCTGTTAAAAACCAAATTTATTTTGAACCGACTTATTTTTCTTTTAAAAATCTCTTTAATAAAAATGCTAAAAAATATGGAAATGTATAAAATTTATTATTAAAGCCGATATTTTTTCTGCCTAATTTTATACCATATTTTATATCTGTATATTGTTCTTTTTCTATAAGATTATTTAAAGAATTTGTTGAGCCATCAATTGCTTTAACTTCAACAGGAATTAAAGAAGATTTATCTCTAACTAAGAAATCCATTTCTATAGTTCCTTTTTCATTTTTATAAAAATACAATGAGTAACCTTCTTTAACTAACATATCACCGATAATATTTTCGTATATTGCACCTTTATAAGTATTAAAATTTTTATTTTGTCGTAAATCGTCTTGTGCTTCATCATCTAATGAAGCAATAAGTAAGCTTGTATCTGAAAAATATATTTTAAAATTATCGGGATTATAGTTACCCTTTAACGGCAAATTTAATTGTTGCATACAGTAACAAATATTTATTATTCCTGCATTGCTAAGCCAATCAACTACACCGACATATTCTCTTGACCTTGCACCTTTTGAAATTTGAGATATTTTAAATTTTTTATTATCTTCACCAAGAAATACCGGTATTTTTCTATATACATTCAATATTTTACCTTTATCAAGTCCACCCGCATATTTAGTTATATCTTCTTCGTAATCCAAAAGTATTTGTTTTTGCAAATTTAAAATACCGCTATAATTTTTATTTTTCACAAAAGTATTAACAATTGCAGGCATTCCGCCGACTGTCATATATTCATTAAAATTTTCAAACATTACATCCAATTCTATTTTTGATAAAGGAACAAGCTTTATCATTTTTTCAAACATATCTTCTATTTGAGATTTTTTATATCCTTTTGCCCATAAAAATTCTTCAAAGTCCATAGAATACATTTGATAATCTTGTTTATAACCTACACTGTTAGATTCTATTTCGTTATAATTTATTCCCATTAATGAGCCGGAACATATAACATCAAACCTGCCGTCTTGTTTAAAAAATTTTAAACTTGTTGCACAATTAATGCATTCCTGCATTTCATCAAAAAATATTAATGTTTCGTTAGGAATAAATTCTAAATTAGGATTCTTAAAAGAAATATTTTTTATTATTGTATTAACTTCAAAACCATCATCAAAAATATCCTTAAATTGTTTTTGTATAACAAAATTTATTTCTATTACTTTTTTATAATTTTTATTTGCAAAGTTTCTTATAGATTCTGTTTTACCGATTTGCCTTGCACCTTTAACTATTAAAGGCAATCTGTCTGTATCTTGTTTCCATTGTATAAGAAAATTATCTATTTTTCTTTTTAAAAGTTCCATATTTACCACCTGTTAAAGTGTTATTTTTAATAAGTATATCACAAAATTCTCGCAAAATCAACAAGTGCTTTTCACAAAATTCCAACATTATCCTATCATCTAATTTTTTAATATTTCCTGTATCTTTTGTTTTATTTCGTTTATACTTTTTTTTGCTTTGTTATAATCTTTTACTACCGATATTTTGCTTGGGTCGCCATTATATATTGCATCTGCCAAACTTACTAAAAATGTAATATCAACATTAAGTTCCGCATCCAATGCTGCTGTGATTTGGTCTTTGGTTATTGTTTGGCTGTTATTTACATCCCTGTTTAATCCTTGTAGGTCTTCTTCGGTTTGTTCTTGCCCGCCAACGATTATTTTTCCGTTACCGATTGTTGCTTTTGTAAGCTGCTCCTTTTCGTTACCTTGATCTTTTAAGATTACCTTTGCCCCGGTTGCATCAATACCCGTTCTTAAAATTGAGTCGTTATCGTATTGCCACATTGAAAAAAGATTCTGCGGAGCAATAGGAAAAATAAGGGGGAAATAAACAACTCGTGTTTGGTGAAAGATTTGCTAATAGTTTTGAGAAATGTTTTTAGATTCAGTTATCAATCACAGCCCAATCTTTAGCTTTTAAACCTTTGATTGTTAAGAAAAAGCTGTATGCATGAAATGAACTGGCAAATATAAAAAATAACAGTATTTTTGTTTAGTTATTATTATTTGTCGGATGCTTTTGCTTTTTTTTGTTCTTTATTGTATTTTTTCAGGATTTTTTTATAATTCATAGTTTGTGGAGGAGGATATACACCTGAACGCTCGATATTTTCACTATTTACAACTTTACCTGATTCATCAATATAAAAATACAGAGTATTTATATTATAAACATCATAACCATAGATAGAAGCATAGTATAAACAAACAAAAAGGCTTATAAACGGCACCATATACCATATTCCATTGGATACTTTCCTGTAATTGTATTCGTAAACTTCAAATCCGTCTCTTTTAAAAACACTATCCGGATTACCTAAATATTCTTTTATTTTTTCAGTATCCGCAAGCTCAAGTTTTTTAAAGGTTTCCGATTTTGTATTTATCCCGTTAACTTTAATATTTCCGGATTTAGCTGAACAACCTGTTAAAATAAATACACATAATATACCGGCAAAAAATTTTAATTTCATTTTGACTCACCTTCTTTATCTTCAACAATACGAAATATGACTTTCTTATTTGTAATTTTTTCATATTCTTCTATAAAAGGTTTCAGCTTTTCAGGCATTTGTCCTACTGAAACGGATGCATCATATAATGAACTTTTTTCCCCGAGTTTTGTTGTCGTGATTACAAAATCACCTATATATAACAACTCTCCGGGTTGAACTTCTATTTTAGAAAACGGTTTAATATTATTTATATTTAAATATCTTTTTGTTGTTGTAACAACAGAATTAGAACCATATGTTTCAATATTATATATCTGAAACTTTGATATTTCGTAAACTCCGGGTGAAAGCATAATATCCATAGGATATAAGATGTTTGTAGAAAAAAAAGTTTCAGGCATAGGGTTATCTACTCCCTTGATAGCTATACTTACATTATTCATATATGAAAGATCCCCAGAAGATTCACATGATAAAATAATCAAAGATTTATTCTTGCTATCAAACAATTTCTTGTTATAGGCAGTATCGGAAAGAACAAGTGTGGAAGTATCAATTTTTTTTGGAATTCCAACACATCCTGTTATAAACAAACCGATTACTAACAATAAAATAAATTTTTTATACATAAATTCCTCACAAAGTGGATATTTTCATCATGTGAGCAATATCTTTTACAGTGTACTTGAAAGTTTTGTCCAAAGATTCTCTGTCTCTTAATTTTTTCATAGGAAAACAAACCCATTATATTCTTTTTTATTTTACATTTTAGAGTTGCTTAAAGTCAAGAGTTTTGTTTTAAGAAATGAAGTTTATTTAGCATAACAATGGTTCAATAAGATAGTGAATTTGAAAAAAAGCAACAAAAGAAACGGGGAAAGCGAAAATGCTTGTTTGGAAAAAGATTATTGTTAATAGTGTGGATAAGAGTTTTCTCATTAAAATTGTTTATTAAAAATCAAACTTCCATTTCTCTTTTTAAAGCTTCTAACATGTATTCACAAGCATCTTCTTCTTTTATAAAAGTTTTATAGTCATTTTTTCCACCTCTTTCGTCTGTACAAAAAAACTCCCATTTATTATAATTTTTTTGCAACACATAAGTATTTGACAGATATGAAGTATTAATAGCATAGTATCTATTTGGAACACCCATTGCAGACAATTTCTTTTTCAACTCTTCTATTTTCATTTTATTTTTTCTTCAATAAGTTTTTAATTTCAAGGAATATAACTAAAAAAAACTTTGTTAATTTTTTGAAAAGACAAAGATTTAACTACGGGATTAAATTCAAAATTATTTCCTTTTATAACTATAATCAAATTCTCATTTAAAAAACAATTCCAACTATGTTTTTTCCCTAGTATAGTTGGCATTTTATACTTCTCAAGAACTCTCTTTATAAAAATAACAGGATTAGCAGATGTTTTTATTTCAACTGTTTTTTTATGTTCTTCCAAATCATCACTTGCAGTTACAGATTCTCTATCTACTATAATGTTTATGAATAAATCTTTTTCTAACATAAAACCTCTCTATTTTATTTTATCTATCTCTATAATATATTCGCCTAACATATCTTTAATACTAAGAGCTTTATTGTCTTTTATGAATCTATATTGTATTCCTCCTCCATTTTGATTAAACCATGAAGCTGTTAATCCAGTTTCTGGAGTAAATTCTTTTATAACCTTATAAACATGATATTCTTTTTCTCTTGCAAAACTTGGCAATGATCTCATAGAAAAAGGTGTTCCTTCTGGAGCAAAATAAGTTCCTGATGTGTGTCCATATCTATCTATTAATGTCCCAATTTTTAATGGTTGAGAATCCATTAAATTATACAGACCATTATTTGGTGGATAAGATGAATATAAATTTCGTAAGTTTTTATTGTATTCTATTCTTTCTATTTTTACATTATCCCAATATTTATTATAATTTACAATTTCATCTCCATTCATTAATTGTCTTAAAGATGCTATTTCTTTTTCCGAAGATTTCAATACCTTTGCCGTCTTAACAATCCCTTTCCCTGCTTTTATCGGAGCACCTGCAATATCCAATGCAAGTCCGCCAAGCACCAACGCAGAACCATAAAACATATTATCATTGTTAAATCCTGCTTCGTACATGTCATAACTTGTTATTATTCTTGCAGAATCTTTTACAAAAAGCATTGGGTTTTCTTTGTAGTCGTAAGCCCTGTCGCCAATGCTATATCCTATTTGTTTTAAATTTTCTACATTGCTTGCATTTGTTGTTGCAGTGTATGTTTCTTTTATGTTGTTGGGTAAATTTAATAATGTTTTTGTTGCTGCTTCATATGTATTTTTATCACTTGTTGCATTTATCATTTCATTTGATAAATTTATAACATCATCTATTACTTTGCTGCCGTCTATTTTTGCTGCTTTAAAACTTTCTTTTAATATCTCCCTAACCGTTTCTTCCTTGCTTTCAAATAAAAAGTTTGAGCTTTCTTGTGGAACATATTTTGTTATATCTATCGGAGTTATTGAGTTTTTACTTATTTCATACTGTGCACTTATTTCTCCGTTTGGGGTAACACTTATCATTATATTTCTTTCTGCTACATCCGTTCCTACCAACAGTATATTGCTGGCACTATATTCTACCTGATATCCTTCTGCCGCATATTTTAATAAAGCTTCTTTTATATCTTCCTTTAATGTTATTCCTGTTACTCTTTCTATTTTTTCTATCTCTTCTTTATTCTTTATTAAAAGTTTATATTCTTTCAATTCTTCACTATTTTTCAGGATTTTTTTTGCTTTTGCTTTTTCTTTATCGGTTAATTCTTCTTTGAATAATGTTTCTTCTATTTCTTTGTCTATTTCTTTTTTTTGTTCTATTCTTTTTTTCTCTGCCTTTTCCTTTATCTTTTGTTTAATTTCATTTATACTTTTTTTTGCTTTGTTATAATCTTTTACTAAAGAAAGTTTGTTAGGGTCACCATTATATATTGCATCTGCCAAACTTACTAAAAATGTAATATCAACATTAAGTTCCGCATCCAATGCTGCTGTTATTTGGTCTTTGGTTATTGTTTGGCTGTTATTTACATCCCTGTTTAATCCTTGTAGGTCTTCTTCGGTTTGTTCTTGCCCGCCAACGATTATTTTTCCGTTACCGATTGTTGCTTTTGTAAGTTGTTCCTTTTCTTGTCCTTGGTCTTTTAATGTTATTTTTGTTGTTAATGTATCCTGCTCGTTTCCCGTTCTTATTACCGAATCGTTATCGTACTGCCCTGCTGATACCGTAAAACCGATTTTTGAACTGTTTTGGGTGTCGTAATCTTTTATGTTGCTGTATTTTAGTTTACCGGTATCTAAGGTTAAATTATCCGTTTCACTTGCTATTACCGCTCCTTTAACATCGGTTGTATCTTTTACTTTTATGTTTACTTCGTTTTGTCCTATTATACTGCTTTGGCTGTTTACCCATGCACTTTTGTTATCTATGCTTCCGCTTTCAAACCCTACCGTTCCGCTTGCTCCGCCTTGTGATACTCCTGCTCCGATATTTGCCCCGAAACTTGAACCTGTTGTGTTACTTTTATCCTGTAAACTTTCAATAGTAAGATTTTCGGCGGTTATATTTACATCTTTCCCTTTAACATTTGCTCCTTTAAGGGTTGTGTCACCTGTTGTGTTTATTTCTACTTTCCCGCCTGCTTGTATTTGTGAATTGTTATGCTTTTCGGCATACTGTTCCTGACTTGATTGGTTGTATCCTACCGAACCGTAACCTCCGTTTGTCCCGTAGGTTGCCGACATAGTATAACTTTTACTTTCCGTTGTTAAATTAAAAGTATCTTTGCTTGCCGAAATATTTGCATTGTTTGCATTTATAAATATGTCGCCGGATAAACTAAATAAATTTGATCCTATTTGATTATATTCGCCGGTATTTATAAGTATGTTTTTGTTTGCTATCAAGTTTGAGGCAATATTTGTTATTGTTTCTTGCGTCGTTTTCGTTTCTTTCGTTTCATAGGTTGCTGTTGCTCCTGCTCCGAAACCAAGAGTTTCGTAACTGGATGCTGCTCCTGCCGCAGAGCCCGCTGCCATTGCCGTTAAAAATACTATGTTTGCCCTTGCTATTGCTACATTATCTTTTGCCTGTTTTAATGCTTTATCACTTGCTTTACCTTGTTTGTGCAACTCTTCTATTCTTGAAAGCTCTTCTTCAGCTCTTGCTTGGGCTTCGGCTGCTTTTACCACATTATCTACCGCTTTATATGCATTCACATAAGCATTTGATATTTCAAATCCAACTTTTAATCTTGTTTCCTTCTTTTCGGTAATAACCGTTTCCTTATCCTGCTCACTTATTACATTTGTTTTTGAAGTATCATTTTCAATTTCGTTTGCCGTTATGTTACTTGCTAATATGGTTGCTTCTTTACCGGATTTTAAAGTTAATTTTTCTTTACTTTCTATGTTGCTTGCCTTGTTTGTTATTTTTGTTTTTCCTTTCTTGTTTTCTTCTATATCGTAGCTGGCTTCAAAAAATGTATATTTTCCTTCTGTTGCCATTTCGGAATAGAATTTAAACGGAGTTGAGAGTAAACTTGAATATAAATCCGTTATGGACTCACAGAAATTAAAATCTTTTGTTTCTTTACGATAATAATTGTAATTTTGTTCTTTCATTGAACCGATATTCATATAGTTTAATGCTTGTATCGTTATATCATTGTCGCTATATATGTTTGAACCGAATATGTTTGTATCGTTACCGCCGGATATGTTTATACCGCCTTTTGCATTCAATACACTTTCGTTCAATGTCATTTTTTCTTTTATATCTGTTTTTGACATTCCTGTTAAACCTAATGTCCCGCTTTCTTTCTTTGAATGTTCGGTTGCTTCATAATCCAATACTCCAACTATGTTTATGTCGTCCTTTTCGGATATTAAGTTTATTGTTCCGTCACTTGTTATGTCCGTACCTTGTAAAGTAATTTTGTTTCCTGCTTTTATTGTTATATCTTCACCTGCTTCAAGTTTTGTTTTTATGTTTTCTATTGTTTTTTTCCTGTATATGTCCGTACTGCTTGTTCCGAATGTTCCTCCGCTGTTTCTTACTATCTTTTCCAAATATTTCTTCGTTTGTGAATTTCTTATTTCTATATCTTCTTCGGCTTCTATTTCTGTTTTTTTGTTTGAAAAAATATTATGTTGTATAAGTTCGTTTTTACCTTTTATTTTTAAATTGCCATATGCCAAAACCGAACCGATTATTGTTCCGTTATATATATCTTTATAACTTCCGCTGATGTACGAGTTTTCATATTCTTGGGATAACAAATTTAAATTGTTTTTTGCTTCCAAATTTATATCTTTGTTTGATATTAAAGTTAAACCTTTTATTATTATATCGTTACCGGCTTTTATGTTTAAATTATCTTGTGTTGATACTATTATTCCGGATGTATCTATTTTTGATTCTTTTATTTTTGCAGATAAGAACAAAGATGATAACTTATTTTCGTATGTTACCAGTGAAATATTGTTCATAAAATCATGTCCTGCATCAATATCTATGTTTTTTGCTATTATTATTCCGTTATTGTTTATAAAATCCTGTTCGGTTTTTATGTTTAACTCGTTTAAACTTTCAAATTTTCCTGAATTTTCTATTCCTTGTGCGGTTATATTTACTTTTGTTCCTGATATATTGCTTATTACTTTTGTGTCGGTTTCTTCATTATATGCTCTTATTAAAAACTTGTCATTATCGTAGTTTTCCTGTTTTAAGTTCCCGCTTAAGTTTATTTCTATTTCGTTTCCCGATATTTTCCCTGCGGTATTACTTGAAAAAAGATATGGGGTTGATGCAGTAGCAGAAAAGATATATTGATATTTTTTATCTAAAAAATCTTCAAAAATAGTAGATGTGTTTGTTAAGTTCGTTCCCGCAACGGTTAACTTTTGTTCTGCTTGTATTATGGAACTGTCGTTTATTATTTCTTCTGCTTGTAAATTTATTTCTTTACCGATAATTTCACCGGGCAACAAACTATGATTTATCTTTGCTTCTTCATAAGATATTAATCTTAAACTGCCTACTTTTATTTTTTCATCCGTTTCTTTTTTTATTTTTTCAATAGCTTCTTCGGTTGTATAATCTATGTTGTCTGCCGCTTTGTTTGTCTGTTTTTGTACATTAATATCAATTGTTCCCGTTGCCTGTATTTTGCTACTTGTGTTGGATAGTTCGGTACCGGTAATTTTTATATTGTTTCCTATTATTTCGGCTTGTTTTTGTAACAATATTTCTTCTTCTTTTTCTGTTGAGTATGTTTTGTCATATATTGGAATCAAAGTCCATTTATATACATCGTATGTGTATAATACCGGTATTTTTGCCGTATCAATCAATATTTCGTTTATTATTTTATTTGAGTTTATTTCTATTTTGTCTGCTTTTATTGTACTGCCGATATTTTTTAACTCGTTGCTGTTTATACTGAGTTTGTTACCGGCTTCTATTTCTGCCGTTTTGCCATAACTTATTTCTTTTATTGTTTCATATTCTTTTAATACTTCGCTCACAAATATTTTTGGTGCTTCGGCATTTGTAATGACGGTTTCTTTTGTGTATTCCAGGTTGTCCGTTAAGTATTTATTTTCCAAAACATCTGCTTCTATTGTTATATTATTTTGGGCATTTATTTTACCGTTATTGGTTATTGTTTCTCCGTTAAGTTTTATATCTTTGTTTGATTGAAATGTCCCTTTTATATTGATGTTTCCTTGTGCATCTATTTCTATGTCTTCTACATTACTTATTAAGTTTGCATTTTTTTTGATTTCTATTTTGTTGTCTTGTTTACTGCTAATTATTTTTATTTTGTCGGCATACATACTTGCACTTATATCTATTGCCGTTACTTCTTCGTTACCTTGAGAATTTATTTTGTTTTGTTCTATGTCGTACTCGTTGTTTCCGGTTACTATTTGTAACTCTTTGGCAGTTACTGCTCCGGATATTTCCATTTGAGAAGATACCAAATTTATATCTTCACTGTTTATTAAACCATCTTGCCCTATTTCAAGGTTGCCAGTTCCCATTATGTATTTGTTTAAGTTGTTTTCCATAGGTGTTCCCGTTATCAAACTTACTTTCCCTGCATTTATAAAATTTCCTCCGTTTACACTTATCCCGTAAGCATTTGCTATTATTATATCGGCTTTCTGTCCAAGTATTTCAAGTGTTCCGAAGATGTTGCTTCTTGCGGTTAACACTTCGTTTAATATTACTTTTGCTGTTGTTGTTAAGTTCGGGTTGGCACTTATTGTTTCCCCTATTATTTGGCTGTAAGCATTTTTTTGTGAATTGTTTAGTACCGCTCCTTGTTTATCTATATTGAATTTATTGTATTTATTGTGTGATAAGCCGGTATTATTCGGTTTTACTATATTTATAACAGGAACCGTCCCAAGTGTAGTTTGATATGTATTTATCGTAGGTCTGTTTGTTACACTACTATTAGGTGGCAATATTTCGGATAGTAAAGTATTGCTTTGTAAGCAAATTAATGCAATACTTATAGTTATACTTAATACCCTTCTAAACATATACTAATTATAGCCTTTTTTTCAATATTTTTCATGTTGTTTAATAAAAAATGTCGTTAGGTTTAACATTTTGCTCGTATTCTTGAACCGCTTCGTTGTCTCCCGAATAGTTTGAGTTATAAAAAATATTGTTACCGGAAGAAGATGTAAAATTAATGTCATTTTTAAAATATAATCCGAAAACGGTACTAACGGCATTATTGTTGTTGAATATATTGTAAAACAGAGATATATTAGTTGTATTTCCTAATGATAAGCCGTTACCGTTAGTATAACTGAACATATTGTTAACCAAGAAAATATCTTGTGAGTTCGTTATATTTAATCCGTTACCCGAATTTTGGAAAAAATTGTTGTTTTCAAAAGAAAAATCCGTTAAATTGTTTGCGGATAATCCGGCTGTTCCTGTTATATTTGATACGGAGTTGGATTTTATTAAACCTATTTCCATATTTGATAAATTCATTGCACAAACAGTTGAAGATGAAATTGTATTTAAAACAACGGTTAATGTTGAAACGTTTGTAGCATAAATTGCGGTTTCTCCGGAAATTGCGGTATTACCGGAAACACAAATATCGTTACCTTTGTTTAAAGAAATTCCTGTTTTATTATACGAAACGGTATTTGTAGATATTTCGGTATAAACGGAATCTTCCAAAAATATACCTGTTTCCATATTATTGCCGATATTGTTTTTTGATATATGACAAGAATCAATATTTTTTGCATAAATACCGTTTGTTTTGTTATTTGTTATTCGGTTACCAAGTATTAAGTTTTTATTTCCGTTTATTATATTTATACCATTATTATTTTCTGTCAATATGTTTTCCGTTATTGTGTTTTCCGTATCAAAGTTTGAAATGATAGCATCCTCTTCGTTTTTATACATTATATTACTTGATATATAAGAATAAGTTGAACTTGACGAGTTTACGGCAAAAGTATTATTTGAAAGTTCATTATATACAATTTGCGTGTTTGCAGATAAGTTGACGGTTATACCGTAAAGATTATTTTTTATTAAATTTGAATATATTGTAACATCATCACTGTCATAAACATTTATTGCATTTGTTGTGTTTTTTGAAAATATGTTTTCGGTTACTACGGCAGAAGTGTTTTTCAAATTAACTGCAGTATAATTGTTTTCAAAAATATTATTATATACAACAGTATTTGAAGATGAGTTTGTAATATTAACGGCAGACTCAAAATTTTTGAAACTGTTGTTTTGTAAAGAAAAAGTTTTTTCCATATTTTTTATTTCAACGGCATTATTGCCGTTTTCCGTTTTCGGTAAAAATTCCATTGAAGAAATTACAAATCTTTCGTTTTGAGAATTATCTATACTGAATATTGTTTCGTTTGTTGAAAGAAGAATCGGGTTAACGTTAGTTATTTTTGACAGGTCTGCTCCCATATATTCTATTTCTTGTTTGCCTGAAATTAAAATATTATCGGCATTGAAATCGTTTAAGTTCAAGGTTGAAGGAATATCGTATTTTCCTCCTAAAAAGAGAAGAATACAATTGTTTCCGGTAACCACTTTCGCAAGAGTTAATGCATCTTGGAGGTTTGCCGGGTTTTCAAAAGTTCCGTTGCCGTTACCGTTTACCGATGTTACAATAAAATAACAGTCGTTTGTTTCGTCAAATTTTAAAATTTCGTTAGAATGTTCTATCTTCGGATAAACAATTTTTATTGTGTCTCTTGTAACTGTTTCGCCTATTCTTTGTTTTAAAGAAGAACTGCTTTTGTTTAAATTTAACGGGTTTTTTGCTTGAACGAGTTTTTTAAAATTGAACGGAATGTTTAAAGAAAAGTTTGTCATCCAGTTTGTTTCTTGTAAATTTTCATTTTCAAATAATGTAAAACTCAATTTTAATAGGTTTATCGGTTTATATTCAAAAGTTGCTTTTAAACCTTTCAAATCTTTTTTTAGCTTGTTTGCATTGAACATATAATATCCGCCGAAAATATGAAATATGCCGAGTTTGTCGGTTATGGGGAGTTTTATTCCTATTTCCGTATCAAACCCGCATAATGCGGATTCATAATAATCGGTTGCGGCGATTTTATGTTCTTCAAACAAATCAAAAGATTTCTTTAAAAATTTTTCCGTATATGAAAAAGGGAAATAACCGTTTATTTTAAAATCAAAACTATCCGTAAAAACTTCAAGTCCGGCACCTAATTGTTGAAAGTTGTTACCGTTTTTTGTGCGGATATTATCGTAATAAACATTTATGCCCGTAATTGCCTGCATATTAAACAAATTTTCGTGATATTTTCTGTAACCTATACCTATACTGTTACCGTTTGACGAACTTTCCAAAAAAGATTTTCCCATCATATTCATTTTCGGCGACAAAAATAAAAAAGAGGTTTCGTTTCCGTAAACGGGAAGAAGCAAATCCATGTAGGAATTGTAATATTTGTCCGTAATGTCCGTCCCTACGGATAAGTCTCCTTCGTATGGAAAAGAGTTTGCAAATATGTATGAAAAAGATAAAAAAATAATTAAAGATAATATCAATAAAATTTTTTTCATAAACTTAAAAATAAATTCTTGCATTTGCCGAAAAATAAAAAATGTTTTTTTCTTCCTGCAAGTTTGTTGTGTTATATATATTTGTGCTCCAATATCCGGAAATATCAAAATATTTTATTCTGTAAGATAATCCCGCTCCGGTTCCTGCCATTTGATAATTTTTTTTGTTTGCACTGTGATGAACATATCCGTAGTCCATAAAAACATCCAGTTTGGTATTAAGCAATATTTTTAAAAAACCGTCTCTTTTAAAAATTTCCGACAAGTGTATATTTAAATCGTTTTGAATGTATCCGCCGCTGTCTCCGCTGACATTTGTTTCTTTAAATCCGCGAACGGAAGTTTGTCCACCGATTGAAACTTGTTCGGTTGAATATAGAATATCCGGGCTGTACTGTAAAGAACAGTTTGCGGAATAATTTGAAGATAAGTTCAATACGGGAATTTTAAAAGATTGTGCATATTGTGTATATAAAGACAGAGCAGAAAACTGACCTTTCGGCATTAAATAGATATCGTCATAGTTTTTTACGGCATCAAAACAGTCTAATCCTTTTATATATGAAAGTTTTGAGTACAACATTGAATTTTCAAAATAATATATTCCTACAAGAAAAATATCCGCAACCGAAAGTTTGTGTCCCGAAACATCTACTTTGTTTCCGTTAATAAAATTTTCCGATTCTTTTAAACTTAAAGAACTTCCTACAGAAAATTTATGGTTTTTGTGTCTTGATATTACGGTTTCAATTGAAAAATTATAATTTTTTGTACTGCCGTCGGATTTATAAGAGCCGGTAGTTGTACCCGGAGGAATAAAATAATTACTGTTAAAGTAAGAAGCCGACAGGGTAAAAAATCCTATCGGAATACTTAAATAAGCAAAATAACTGTAATTATCTTCAGCTTCTTTATTATAGTTGAAATTTTTTGTGTAGGTAAAGCTCATGTTATCGTTTAACATTAAAATATCATCGCAACTAAAAGAAGTATTTGCTCTGTAAATGCCGGTATTGTCAAAACCGGCATTATCTATACCTAAAGATAAATTAAACCTGTTTGTTATATCGTTTATTACTTCTATAAGATAATAACCGTCTTTTTGTGTAGGAATAATATTAAGCTTTGCATTGGAAGAAAATAATCTTGAAAGTTGTTCCGTTCCCTGATCCAAATCTTTTATATTTAAGGAACTGTTTTTGTTAAACGGGAAAAAAGAAAAACCGTGTAAAGCATTTGAAAGTTTATAATATTCTTTATTGCTTGAGTGTTTGAATTGTATTTTTTCTATGTGTCCTTCATCTATTATGAAAGCCAATATGTTTTGTTTCAATAATTCGGCATTTATGTAAACTTTTGTAAAAACATATCCTTTATCAATGAAAAGTTTTTGTAAATTATGTTGTATTTCTTTTATCTCTTTTATTCCTATAGGAAGATTTTTATATGTTTTAATGATTTTATTTATTTTATTTTTTGAAATATACGGAATGGTTTTATTATATTCAACCGTAATATTTGAAAAATTTTTTTTCGGTAAGTTTCCCTGTTCTGTTTGTGTTCCCTTCGGTTCAAAAGTGTCTTCCGTTTTTTTAAAAGCTTTAGTTCTATTTTCTATTTCAAATCGGCGAAGATTATTCTTATATTGATTATCAATATCCGAACTAATGGTTTTGATTGTTTCTTTTGCAAAAATATTTGAAAGCAGGAAAAAATTTAAAACAAATAAGATAATAAAAAGTTTGCTTTTGTGCTGCATCTAGGTAATTATATCAAGTTTATCAACATAAATCCAATAATAAAATCGTTCCGAAACCACCGATTAAAAAGTAGGAACTTTTAAAATTTCTCATTTGCAAACAAAAAAGCCATTCGTTTGAAAAATTTAAAGCCGTGCTCCAACTTGATTTTTCCTAACTACCTAATGAAACGGAAAAATCTTCAAACATGTTCGCACTAAAAAACTTTTTTTGATTTATAGTTTTTTACTCTAAATTTTTCTGCACTCATAGACGGCTTTAATCATGTTTGCAAACGAAAATTTTAAAAGTATGAGAGGAAAAGAAAGATTAGTAAAATCTTCTGATGTGAATAGAAATAAGGATTCCTATGGCAAACATGGATGAAAGCATGCTCGAACCGCCGTAAGATAAAAGAAGTAACGGAAGCCCCGTAACAGGCATCAAGCCCATAACCATACCTAAATTGATTATCGCGTAAAAAGCAAACATTGTAGCTATACCCATTGCAACAAGAGAACCGAACCGGTCTCTTGCTTGTTTGGCAACAACCAAAGCTCTCCATATAAATAAGAAATAAAAAAGTATTGTAAGTTGTGCAAGAACATATCCGCCTTCTTCACCTATAACGGAAAAGATAAAGTCCGTTCTTTGTTCAGGTAAAAAGCCGAGCTGTGTTTGTGTTCCTTTAAAGAATTTTTTACCGGAAAATTTTCCCGAACCGATAGCGATTTTAGATTGTATAATATTGTATCCCGCACCTCTCGAATCTATTTCCGGCTTTAAAAAAACTATAAGCCTTTTTCTTTGATATTCTTTTAAATATTTGTTTACCGCTATGGATGAAAAAGAGCCTGCCAAAATAATAGATAAAAAGATTACGGGATATGCCCATCCGATAGGTATTCTTAACTTATTTAAAAACCATTTTATTAAAACCATAATCAAAATTATCGCACCTAAAATTATGGCGGCCTTGTGCCAGTTTGTTGATGCGGTTACAAAAAAGTTTACGAGCCCGTTTGTTTCCAAAAGTTCAGGTTGTAACTTAAAAAATGTTACAAGTAACGGGATTAAAACCGCCAATGCTCCATACAAAATAACCGCACAAAGATGTGTAAGTCTTGCACCTGCGACATACAACAAAACAAGTGTTACGGGAAAATAAGATAATGTTGAAGAAAAGTCCGGTTGCAACATTATCAGTATGAAATGTCCCAATGTAAGACCTAAAGTTTTAACAAAAATCGAAAGTTTGGATATTTCGTTCCAGTGTTTATCTATAAATGCGGCAAGAGAAAGAATCAACATTATTTTTGTTATTTCAACAGGTTGAAACGAGAAGAAAGGTAAATCGAACCAACCTTTTGTTCCTTTATGTTGTGTTCCGAATATCAATACCGAAACAAGCAAAACACAAGATAAAATATATATAAGCTTACCGAAATGTTTATAATACTGATAACTGAACCCGGCAAGAAAAAGCATTCCTGCGGCACCTATACTTAAAGCTATAAATTGTGTAGTTATATATTTTGTAGGATTATCCAAATTGGAGCTTGCCGAATATATTGCCGTAATACCGATAAATAACAGATACAGTATCGCTATATAAAAAGTTATATCTATATTTTTGATAATTTTAGAAAATATTGATTTAGTGTGTGTCATTTTTGTTCCCGTTAATTAACTCTTCGTCATATTCTTCCGTAATATTAAAATATTTTTTAAAAATTTCTCTTGCCACAGGGACAGAAACACTGCCTCCGAATCCGCCGTTTTCAACAATAACGGCAAGCGCAAGTTTAGGGTCATCGGCGGGAGCATAAGCAACCACCCAAGCATGATCTTCGCCTTGCGGATTTTCGGCCGTTCCCGTTTTTGCAGCTACGGTTATATCTTTAAACTTTGTTCTTTTTGCGGTTCCGTAATCTACCGCGGCTTCAAGTGCCTTATGCAACTGTTTCCACGTGTTGGGATTTAACTCTATTTTTTCGTTTTCTTCGGGTTTATGTTTATAAACTGTTTTTTTTGTTATTGAATCTTTTATTTCTTCAACAAGGTAAGGTTTATAAGAAACACCTTTATTTGCAACCGTTGCCATCAAATTTGCCATTTGTAACGGGGTAACCCACAATGCCCCCTGTCCTATGGATAAAATAACGGTATCTCCTTTAAGCCACGGCATTTTCATTTTAGATTTTTTCCATTCCGGTGTAGGAACAAAACCTTTTTTTTCGGAATAAATATCTATACCTGTTTTTTCGCCTAATCTAAACATTTTGGCATACTCATCAATAACTCTGACACCTAAATCAAGTCCCAAGATATAAAAGTAAACATTGCATGAATAAGCCATTGCAGATATAAGATTAAGCTTTCTGTGTCCCGCTCTGGAAGAACATGCATAAAATCTGTCACCGAGTTCAAACTTTCCGGTACAATCTTCTTTTGTATAAGGATCGAAATGTAAGTGTTCGAGTGCCGCTATAAAAGTAACAATTTTAAATGTTGAGCCGGGAGGATACAAAGCTTGAATACATCTGTTGAAAAAAGGTAAATTTTTGTTCTTCAAATATCGTCTGTAATCTTTTGCGGACGATACTTTATTCAAATCGTAACTCGGACAGGAAACAAAAGCTTTTATTGCACCCGTTTTTACATCTATTGCAACCGCGGCACCTTTACCCGACGAAGAATTTTTTAATGCCTGATAAGCCGTTTTTTGCAGTTCCGTATCTACCGTTAAATATAAACTGTTTCCTATAACGGGTGCTTCATAATCAAACGTTTTTTGATGTTG
>DJWX01000020.1 GCA_002448285.1 Candidatus Ruminimicrobiellum ovillum
ATAATCAAACGTTTTTTGATGTTGACCTCTTGCATTAACTTCAAAAGAATATCCGCCGTCTTTTCCTCTTAAATATTTATCGTAAGATTGTTCTATTCCGCACCTGCCTATAATATCACCAACCTTAAGTTCGGTGTTATCCATATTGTCAAGTTCTTCAAGTCTTAACTCGTTTACATACCCTATAATGTGTGCATTTTCCACTGAATCGTAACAAACTCTTTTAGGTTCTTCCACTACCGTTATTCCCGGTAAGAAAAGTTTGTTTTCCTGTATTTTGAACACTTCATCTATTGTTAAATTGTCGGCAAGTTTTATTACTCTGCCGTATCTCCAACTTTTTTCAATTGAAGATTTTATATCTTTTTGCAAAATCTTGCTTAACTTTTCTATGCTTTCTTCGGTAGGTTCGTATTGTTGTTCAAAAGGATAAAAAAGTGCAACATAGTTGGTAACATTGTTTACAAGAACTTTTTCGTTGGTATCGTAAATAAGTCCTCTGAAAGCTCTTTCGTGAGCCGTATTTATTCTTTGATGTTCGGATATATTTCTGTAATAATTTCCTCTTATTATTTGCATATAAAAAAGTTTCATTGATAAAACAACAAAGCAAACGATAAGAATTATCAATATTACTTTGTGTTTTTCAACAAATAAATTATATGCAAATCTGTTATCGGTACTCCAAGACATTTTTTATTCTCTAATTATATTTATCAAGATTTCTGTACTTTATTGCTTCGGCTATATGGTTTTGTTGTATTATTTCACTTCCTGCTAAATCGGCAATGGTTCTTGCAACTTTTAATATTCTATCATATGCTCTTGCCGAAAAGCCCAACTTTTCTATGGCATTGTGTAACATAAGTCCTGCTTTTTCTTCCAACACACAATACTTCTTTATTTCTTTCGGCCCCATTTGTGCATTGCAATAAATGTTTTTACCTTTAAATCTTTCATACTGTATATTTCTTGCTTTTATTACTCTTTCTTTAATCTGTTGCGAAGTTTCGTTTGTAACCGTTTGTGTTGAAGTTATTTCATCTATTTTTAATGCCGGAACTTCCACCTGAATATCAATTCTATCCATCAAAGGACCCGATATTTTTGATCTGTATCTTTTAACCTGATACGGATTACATGTACACTCTTTATCACTTCCGTAATTTCCGCACGGACAAGGATTCATAGATGCTATTAACATAAACGATGCTGGAAAAGATAAAGTGTTTTTTGCTCTTGATACGGTAACTACTTTATCTTCCAAAGGTTGTCTTAACACTTCCAAAACATCTCTTCTGAATTCCGTTAATTCATCCAAAAACAATACTCCGTTATGAGCCAAACTTACTTCACCCGGTTTAGGATACGAACCTCCGCCTATTAAAGCAACAGACGATGTTGTATGGTGCGGACTTCTGAAAGGTCTGTCTGTAATTAAACTTTCTCCTGCCTGCACAAGACCTGATACGGACCATATTTTTGTAGTTTCAACAGACTCTTCAAAACTCATTGAAGGAAGTATTGTAGGAATTCTTTTTGCTATCATCGTTTTACCTGAACCCGGAGGTCCTACCATAATCATGTTATGGCCGCCGGCACAAGCAACTTCAGCAGCTCGTTTTGCAAAGAGCTGACCTTTAATATCGGAAAAATCTATCGATGTTTTTGTTGAACCGTTTTGGAAAGAAATACTGTCTTGTTTGTATGGTTCTACAACGGTTTCTTTTTTTAAAAATTGTATTACATCTTTTAAATCCGTAAACGGATATATTTCTATATCTTTTGCAACACAAGCTTCGTTTTTATTTTTTTCGGGGACAATAACTTGTGTTATGCCGAACTTATGCAAACTTAAAACTATCGGCAAAATACCTTTTACGGGTCTTAATTTACCGTCAAGTGAAAGTTCGCCTATGGCACAAAAGTTTTGTAATGATTTTTTTTCAATTATTCCGCTTGATGCAAGTATTCCAAGCGATATCGGCAAATCAAATGCGCCGCCCTCTTTTTTTATGTCTGCCGGTGCAAGGTTTACCGTAATTTTTTTTGTAGGAAAATCAAATCCGGAATTTTTTATTGCAGAAACAACCCTGTCTCTTGATTCTTTTACGGAAGTATCGGGAAGACCTACTATTGAAAATACGGGAAGTCCCGACGAAATATCTATTTCAACATCTATTAAACAAGCATCTATTCCCTGAACGGATGCGGAATATAAAAATGAAATCATAAACTAATCCTAAATAAATTTAAAGTAAAATTATATCTAAAAATATAACAGTGTGCAAACCACGACCTTTAACAAAACATACTTACTTTTGTATTATACAATTTTTATTTAAAAATGCAAAGCGCTTTTGGAGGTATGGAAACGGCAACGACGGAACGGCAAAGAATTGGAGGTATGGATGTATGGAGGTATTGATGTATGGAAACGACAACGACGGAACGGCAATTATTAATTAGCAATTAGCAAACGGGAAAAACAAAGAAGCACAGGAAGAAAATTTCTTCCCGTGCTTTAATCGTTTTTATTATAAATTATATTGCAAATTTATAACCTACATTTAATGTAAGTGTTTTATATGTTAAGTCTGCTGTGTCTCCATAACCGAATTTATCTTTAATAGATCCATAATTAAATGAATATAACAATTCAACTATAAAATTTTTGTAAATTTCCGTTCCTGCACCGATTCCCCAATAAAGTCCGTTGCCATCAGATTCTCCGTGTCTATGACCATCAAATCTAAATAATCCGTAACCTATTTGACCTAAAAAATATACACTGTTAAATATTTCGGATTCCACCTCTATTTTCGGCTTTACGGCAAAATAAAAATTTGTAAAACCTACTTCACCTTTGCAATCAATGCCATGACCTTCTGTATCTCTCAAATCGGCATTAAAGTTATTATTTATACCAAAACCTAAAGCAACTGTTTTGTTAAGGTAGTAAAAAAATTCAGCACCTACCAAAACAGACATATTTGTATCACTATCGCCTTCCCTGGTAGGACTAAAGCCTCCTTTATCCACAAAACTACCGCTTGCATCAACTTTCGGTGTTAAATTTAATCCTAACTTACCTACTATTTCCATGTCACCTTTTTCTGCTGCAAATGCAGGTACTACCATTGCTACCGCCAACAATACTGCCAAAACTACTTTTTTCATTTACTGCCTCCTTTTATAAAAATTTACTTCGTAAATTTTATTCAATTATTAATTAGAAATTAGTAATTAGTAA
>DJWX01000019.1 GCA_002448285.1 Candidatus Ruminimicrobiellum ovillum
TGGAAATCGGTAACAACGAACTTGCGGAACAAACCGCAAAAAATATCCTCGTTGCAACACCTCAACCATAATTATAAATTGCCGGTATTTTTGTCATTCTGAACTTGATTCAGAATCTATAAGAAATAAACATTCCTTATTTCTTCTATTTTTCCAATCTTCTAATCTTCTAAAATCGCTTTGCGATTTTCTTGACATCCTAAAAAAAATTTGGTAAATTATACTCCGTCAGTTAGAGAGTGTGGGCAGTTAGCTCAGCTAGGGAGAGCATCTCCCTTACAAGGAGGAGGTCGCAGGTTCAATCCCTGCACTGCCCATTTTCTCAATTCCTTCCAAAGAAAAAAATCAAAAAAAACAGAGAGGTTTTATATTTATGAAACACAGGCTATATTTATCAGTTTTAACGATGTCCTTGATAGTTTTTTTCGGTTCTTTTGTTGTTGCTTCGGGTAAAAAAGTAGAAAAACTTCCTGAAAAAAAAGCACCTGAATATTTTGAAATACATACTCCCGGAACAGAAGATGTTGTTGATTATGCAAAATACGGTGAGTTTAAAAATGTAGGTACAAATAAGTATAAATATGTTCCATCCGATTACAAAGGTTTGAAAGAAGCTTCCGGTGAAGGAATTTGGCCCAATCAAGAATCAGTTTTTAAAAGTCCGAGATATAAAGAATTAAAGAGAGAAAAGAAACTTGAAGGAGATAAGTGGACTTATGTTAATACAAGAAATACGGAATTAAATTATTATAAATGGGCAACAGCTCAAGAAGATCCCGGTGTAAGACAGTATTATATTGCACTTGCACTTGAAAATGCCGGTAATTACGAAAGGGCAATAAAAGCGTACTATTCCATTGTAGTATTTTTTCCTAAAGCAATCGGTTACACATTTTGGAAAACTCCTTGGTATGTGGCACCCGTAGCAATAGAAAAAATAAAGTATCTTACAAGAGAACATCCTGAAATCGGATTAAAGTTGGTAGATGCTTATGTCGATGTTATAAACAGATTCGATGATGAAAAATCTAACGATGATTTTATAGCGGATCCCGGAAAACTTGTTAGAGCAACAAGTAAAGATTGGATAGTAAAACCTGTGGATTTGAAAAAAGTAGGTATCAAAAAAACCGTAGGTAAAGGTAAAGTTAAACTCGTAGAATATAACAACAAACATTATCAGTTGTTTGTTGATAATAAACCTTTTATAGTAAGGGGAATATGTTATTCTCCCAACCCGGTGGGAACATCTCCCGATAACGGAACATTGAACGCTTCAAGAGATTGGATGTTTGCCGACTATAATGACAATGCAATTATAGACGGACCTTACGAATCTTGGGTAGACGAAAACAGAAACGAAAGAAAAGACGAAAATGAGCAGGTTGTAGGTGATTTTAAACTTATGAAGGATATGGGAATAAATACATTGAGATTGTATCATTATCCCGACTTCAATAAAGAGTTACTTATGGACGGATACAAAAATTACGGATTTATGTATATGATAGGTAACTTTTTAGGTATGTATTGTACGGATTCTGGTGCCGAATGGTTTGAAGGTACCGATTACACTAACGAAGAACAGTGCCAAAGAATGTTGGCAAGTGTTGAAAAAATGGTTAACGAATATAAAGATGAACCTTACGTTTTAATGTGGGTTTTAGGTAACGAAAACAATTACGGAACTGTAGGTGTTGTGGGTGTTGCTGCCGGTACAGGTTGTAACGTAAGAAAAGATGTTCCCGCATATTACAGATTTATAAACAGATGTGCAAAAAGAATAAAAGAGTTGGATCCGCAACAAAGACCGGTTGCAATATGTAACGGTGATACATTGTTTATGGATATATGTGCAAAAAATGCTCCGGAACTTGATATATACGGTGCAAATGCATACAGAGGTAAAGAAGGTTTTGCTACATTGTGGAAAGATGTAATGAAACTTTATGAAAGACCTGTAGTGGTTACGGAATACGGTTGTCCGGCTTTCAGTAAGATACATAATCAAAAAGAAGCAGAAGAGCAACAAGCTATTTATCATGAAGGAAGTATAAAAAATATTCAGGAAAATGTTGCAGGTTACGGTGTAGGAAATGCACTTGGCGGAATAATATTCGAATGGACGGATGAATGGTGGAAAGCAGGTCCTCCTCCCGAATATGATTTTAATGCTCACGATGAAACGGCACAATGGGAAGGTCCTTTTATTGACGGCGGAGGATACGAAGAGTGGTTCGGGCTTGTGTCTATAGGTGACGGTAAAGATTGTCCTTTCAAAAGACAGTTAAGAAAAGCATATTATTCTATACAAAGTTTATGGAAAAAATATAAAATGTAAAATATATGATATTTAACAAAAAAATATTTACCACTTTAATAGTGTTTATTACATGCCTGTCTTTTACGGTCAATTGTTTTGCTGCCGTTAAAGTTATTAAAAATAAAGTCGGGGTATGGAAACTTTTGGTTGACCACAAACCGTACTTTGTAAAAGGTATTGCATATTCCTGCGACAGAGTAGGTTCCAGTACTACAAACACAAATGAGTGGATGTGGGCGGATGTAAATAACAACGGAGTAATAGACGGTCCTTACGAATCCTGGGTTGATTTAAACAGAGATAATTACAGAGACAATTATGAAGATAATATCGGTGATTTTGCATTACTTAAAGCAATGGGTTGTAACACTATAAGAATTTATCACAGTGATAATATAAACAAGGAATTGTTAAGAGATTTATATTATAACTACGGCATAATGGTTATTATGGGAAACTTTTTCGGTGCATACACAAAAGGCAGCAGCGCCGCTTGGTCTTCCGGAACAAATTATTTAAATGAAACTCAAAGACAGTCAATGCTTGAAAGTGTTAAAAGAATGGTTGAAGAACATAAAGATGAGCCGTATGTGTTAATGTGGATGTTGGGAAACGAAAATGATGTTTCCGGAAATTCTTCAAATTCTACGGCAACAAATACCAATGCTTGGAAATATCCCGAAGTTTATGCAAAGTTTGTGGAAGAAGCTTGTAAACTAATAAAAAAATTAGATGATAATAAACATCCTGTAGGTGTATGTAATGCAACCACAAGGTTTGTTAAATATTATGCAAAACATACCCCAAGTATAGATGTGTTGGGTTTTAACCAATATTCCGGACCTTACGGTTTCGGTACATTGTGGAACAGAATAAAACAAGAGTTTGACAGACCCGTTCTTATTACCGAGTACGGATGCGATTCTTGGAACGAAAAAAAGAAATCAACTTGTGAAGTTTATCAGGCAAAATATCATTATGGTGCATGGAAAAATATAGAAAACAATAGTTTTTGGGGCGACGGTGCAGGCAATTCTATAGGCGGTGTGGCTTATTCTTGGGTAGACAGATGGTGGCTTGTCGGTTCACCTAAAGTACACGATACGCATTTGGGAGCTTGGTCCGGTTCAACAATAGACGGTGAGTTCAACGATGAGTGGCTTGGAATTTGTTCTCAAGGTAAAGGTAAACACAGCCCTTTCCAAAGAATATTAAAAAATGTTTATTATACTTATCAGGAAGAACTTTGGGATTGGGATCCTGCCACATATTAGTAATAAGCGAAATCATCTCACGATAAAAATTTAAAATTCTAGTTACAATTTCGTATTTTTAAAGTTTATGTACCGCTTCACTTACGTACACTGCACTTTAAAAATACTTCATTTCACTAACGAATTTTAAATTTTTCTCTTGCCTGCTACATTCATAGGTAAACTTAAAATAGAAATGGTTATAATTTAAAATATTGGAAGTCTTAGAAAGTAACCAATGACAAGAAGTCTGTCATCCCGCACTTGATGCGGGATCTTGTATTGAATAAAAATTATGAAGTAAATTTTTATAAAAAGGGGAAAGTAAATGAAAAAGTTGATAGTAGTAATGTTATTAGCAGTAGCACTTGTAGCACCTGCATTTGCAGCAGATAAAGGAGCAATGGAGTTGGACATTAAAGCAGGTTTTAATCTTATGTCTAAAGTAGAAATTGATGATTATTATGATGATTCTAACGATGTTGATTCCGCATTTACAACAGGGGTAGATTTTTTTTATTATGTAATGCCACAGTTAGCAATCGGTGCAGGTGTAGAGTATGTTTTTAATTCCAAAGTAAAAGATACACCTGTAAAAGCTGGTTGGACAAACCTTTATGCACAGGCAAAATATATGTTTGATTTAGGTGATGATTTGTTTAACAATATTTATCCTTTGATTCAAGTTGGTTATGGTATTATGAGAACAGATCCTGATACCCATGAAGATTCAAACGGATTATATTGGGCAATCGGTGCAGGAACAACAATAAAAGAAAATTTTATTTTTGAAATTCTTTATTCAAACAGCAATGCATCTATAAAAGTAAATCCTACTGTTGCACTTGATTTAAAATATTCAACATTACAATTGAAAGTAGGTTACAAATTTTCTTTTTAATAAGCTAACTTTAATATAAAAAACAGAAAAATTTTAGTTGCAACTTCAAATTTCCGAGCCTTATGTACCGTTTCACTTGTGTACACTGCGGCTCGGAAATTTTTTGTTTCACTTACAAATATTTTTTTTCTAATGTCCTTAAATTCTAATAATAATCTTAAATAATAAAAAATTAATTCTTCCGAAATTATAAATTATAAATTGCCGTTCTGCCGTTTCCATCCCTTCCATACATCTATCCTTCCGTTTCTCAAATTATTGTTTAAACTTAAATAGTAAAAATGGTATAATAATTAGATATGAAAAATGATAAAGAACAATTTATCAATAAGGTTATTGAACTTGCACAAAAAAATGTTTTGGCGGGTAAAGGCGGGCCGTTTGCCGCAATAGTAGTAAAAGATAACAAAATTATAAGTTACGGATATAATCAGGTAACATCAAAAAAAGATCCTACTTTGCATGCCGAAATTGATGCTATAAGAAAAGCGGCAAAAAAGTTAAAAACTTTTGATTTGTCCGGATGTGAAATCTTTTCATCATGTTATCCTTGCCCTATGTGTTTTTCGGCTATATATTGGGCAAATATAAAAAAAGTTTATTATTCCGCAGCAAAAGAAGTTGCGACAAAATACGGATTTAAAGACGGTAAAATCTATGATGAACTTAAAAATAAAATAAAGTCGGTAAATTTTATGGAAATAAAAACAAAAGGTTCTAATTTGCCTTTTACGGAATGGAAAAATAAAAAAGATAAAATAAAATATTGATATGAAAAAAATATTAAAGATACTTATTGCTCCGTTGGGAATTATCATATTTGTTGTTGCCATAATGTTGTTAAGTAATGAAATGAAAAGTTACAGCTATCAACAAATACTTGAAACCTTAAGAGCAATACCTTCCTTTAAAATAGTCTGTGCTTTAATATTGGCATTATCCTATTATTTGATTTTGGGCGGTTATGATGTTGTTGCTTTTAAGTTTATAAATGTTCCGTTAAAGTTTAAAAATGTGGTATTCACATGTTTTATAAGTAATGCTTTGGGAAACAATACCGGCTATTCAATGCTTTTCGGCGGCTCGATAAGATACAGGCTTTACTCCTTATACAATGTTTCAATGTTGAATGTTACAAAAGTGTTGTTCTTCTCTTCGGCAACAATATGGTTCGGGTTACTTATTATCGGCGGAATAGTTTTTACTTTCTTTCCTGTGGAATTTACCGACAGTAAATTCATTTTTCATTCATCGTTTCCTTTGGGAGTTTTGTTTTTAACATTAGTTACTTCATACACGTTGTTAAGTTTATTTAAATCGAAACCGATAAAAATTTTTAATAAATGGACAATAACTTTTCCTAACATAAAAATTACTTTGTGGCAGATGTTGCTTGCTACAGCCGATTGGGTTATAGCATCTTGTACATTGTTTGTTTTGCTCCCTCCCGGAGAAATTCCTTACATAACATTGTTGCAGATATTTTTGGTTGCACAAATGCTCGGTATATTAAGTCAGGTTCCGGGAGGTATGGGTGTATTTGAAACGGCTATAGTTATGATGTTGCCGGAAGCTACACAGAGTTCTTATGTTATGGGAGCACTTCTTGCATACAGAGCTATATTTTATTTCTTCCCGTTGGGAGTTGCTTTGTTACTTCTCGCAAGCCACGAATTTTTCAGAGCAAAAAGAAGATTCAAAGTTCTTGCAAGATTTTACGGCGGAAGAATGGCATCTCTTGTGCCTCAGGCACTGTCAGTAAGTATTTTTATCGGCGGTGCATTTATATTGTTTTCCGGAGTAACGGATGTATCTTCATCTATAATTCACAGATTGGATAATTATATTTCTCCCGTAATACTCGACTCTCTGCATTTTGCTATAAGTGTTATAGGTATAATGCTTTTATTTATTTCAAGAGGTATTGTGTTAAGAATAAAAAGAGCATACACCATGGCTGTTGTTTTGTTATCTTTATTGGTCCCGTTGGCTTTAATTAACGGATACGGATACGAAAAAATGGTATTTCTGCTTATACTTCTTTCTCTTATAATTCCGGCAAAAAAATATTTTTACAGAAATTTAAGTTTGATAGCGGTTAAAATGAACACATTGTGGTTATCTTTTATATCGGCAGTGTTTATTGCGTCAACATGGTTATGCTTTTTTGTATATAGACCGGACTTTTATTCTTGGAATAAATTTATAACCGTTATATTCGGTGCAAGCGATGCCGGAAGAGCATTGAGAATTTGTATAGGTATGATTGTTACCATTGCCATAATAGTAATATCCGAAATGTGGAAAAGATACAGATATAAACAGTCTAATATAGATTTAAATAATATTAAAAAAATATCCGCTTCTTCGAATTTCGTATATGCAAATTATGCTTTTGAAAACAGAAACCTTTTTGATATGAATACAAGTTCTTTTATGATGTATTCGCAAATAAACAATAATGCAATAGTCTTCGGTGATCCCGTAGGAGATAATAAGTCGGGTAAAGAATTAATTTGGGATTTTAAAGAAATGACCGATTCGAAAAGCATAATTCCTACATTTGTTTATTTAGGTTATAAAAATCTAAAAATTTATGATGATATCGGTCTTGATATTGCATCGTTCGGTGTTGATGCAAATGTTTCTTTAAAATATTTTTCAAAAGATGATAAAAAACTTGAAGATATAAAAAATTATTGTGATAAACTTAATAGTAACGGATATACCTTTGAAATAGCGGACAGAGAACAATTTTTAGAAAATAAAAAATATATAGGTTTTATAGATTATCAGTGGGAAAAAGATTTCGGTAATGTTAAAAACAAAATGTTTGATGTTTCCGTAAATGCGGCAAACAAGTATGTAATTATAAAAAAAGATAAGTTTATTTCGGGTTATGCATACCTTTTACTTTCAAATAACAAATATGAAGCATTTGTTTCCAATGTAAGATACACAACGGATTGTGATGAAAAAATTGTTCAGTATATTTTATTTAATTGCGTAAACTGGGCAAAAGAAAACGAATATAAATGGTTTAATTTAGGATTAACACCGAGTGATGAAGTAATGATAGATGACGAATTTAATTCAAAAGCAAAAATATTTGTTTTTGCGGAACATTTTAAGTATGACATGAATGCTTTGAAAGAATTTAAATCTAAATTTGATCCCGTATGGAAGAAAAAATATGTTGCTTTCTATACGGGTAAACAGATGATAAATTTCTTAAGAGATTTTTTGTATGTTTATTCGTAATTTATATATTAAAATATTTATTAAAAAGTAGTATAATAAAAAACTAATAAAATTCATAAGGAGTTTTGTCATGGCACAAAAATGTAGTGTTTCGGAATTGCATCAGGAAAGATTAAATTTTAAACCTGTTTTACCGTCGGTATTAAAAAAAGGTGTAGCAAATGTAAAACCGGTATTAGGTAAAGCAACAAAATCGGTAGCTGATTTCGCTAAAATAAAAGCTATTTTCGAAAAAACTTACGGTATGCCCGTTGTAAGTTTTCAAGCAGGTAAAAATGCGGTTGTAGCAAAGAAAGCTATAAAAGTAGGAGTAGTTCTTTCGGGCGGACAAGCTCCCGGCGGACATAATGTTATTTATGGTTTATTGGATGGTTTAAAATCCGCAAACAAGAAAAATAAATTGGTGGGATTCTTGGGCGGACCTTCCGGAATATTAGATAACAAAACAATGGAAATAAACGATAAAGTTATCGCAAATTATAAAAATACCGGCGGATTCGATATGATTCAGTCCGGCAGAACAAAAATCGAAACACCGGAACAATTCGCGCAAGCCAAAGCAACAATATTGAAAAATAAAATGGACGCTTTGGTATTTATCGGCGGTGATGATTCAAACACAAATGCGGCACTTCTTGCGGAATATTTGAAAAAAGAAAATGCTAACGTTTGTGTTATAGGTGTTCCGAAAACCATAGACGGCGACTTGAAAAACGAACATATCGAAGCTTCTTTCGGTTTCGATACTGCAACAAAAATTTATGCCGAACTTGTAGGAAATATTGAAAGAGATGTTAACTCGGCAAGAAAATATTGGCACTTTATAAGACTTATGGGCAGAAGTGCTTCTCATATTACTTTGGAAGTCGGTTTTAAAGTTCAACCTAACGTAGTTTTAATAGGTGAAGAAGTGTTAGCCAAGAAAATGACACTTAAACAAATAGTAGACAATTTAGCCGATTTGGTAGTTAAAAGATCCAAACTCGGTAAAAATTACGGAGTAGTTTTGGTTCCGGAAGGATTGATTGAGTTTATTCCTGAAATGAAAGCTCTTATTGCCGAACTTAACGATTTATTGGCGGAAAACGAAGATAAAGTTGCCAAGTTGAATACGGTTGATGAAAAAATAAAATTCATTTCATCAAAATTACCTAAAAACTTATCGGCACTTTTGTTGTCTTTACCGAAAAACATTGCTGCTCAATTGATGTTGGACAGAGATCCTCACGGTAATGTTCAAGTTTCTTTAATCGAAACCGAAAAGTTGCTTATTGAAATGGTTTCAAAAAAATTGAAAGATTTGAAAAAAGCGGGAAAATATAACGGAAAATTCTCTACAATCAACCATTTCTTCGGATATGAAGGAAGATGCGGAGTTCCTTCAAACTTTGATGCAAACTATACATATGCTTTAGGTTACAATGCGGCAGCATTGGTATTGAACAATATGTCAGGTTATTTGTCATCGGTTAAAAACCTTGTTAAAAAATCTTCCGAATGGAAATGCGGAGGAATACCTTTAACAATGATGATGAACATAGAAAGAAGAAAAGGTAAAGAAAAACCCGTTATACAGAAAGCTTTGGTAAAACTTAACGGTGCACCGTTTAAAGCTTTTGCTAAAGTCAGACAAGATTGGGCAATGAACGACAGATATATGTTCCCGGGCCCTATCCAATTCTTCGGTCCTGCTTCGGTAACGGATATTACGACAAAAACATTGCAGTATGAACAGAAGAAAAAATAGTTTTTAAATGCAAAAAAGCAACCATTTCTATCGGTAATTCGGTAGAAATGGTTGTTTATATTTAAAGGGTTAAAAATGATAAAGCAATTTATAAAAAGAATTATTACGCTAAATATAATATTTGCTCTTATAATGACGATTTACAGAATAATATTTACATTTTATTATTCTGATTGGGCTGAATTATCACAATATTTCGGTGATTTAGTCCAAGCATTTGTTTTGGGTGTAAGATACGATTGTGCCGTTCTTGCATATATAAATTCTTTAGTAACATTGTTTTTTATATTGTTTTGGTTTATAGGCAGTCAAAAACTTTTTGTAAAGTTTGTTAAAAGTTTAAAATATTATTACACAATATTTTTCGGTTGTATCGTAACTTTGCTTTGCATAGATTTCGGGTTTTATTCTTATTTTCAAAACCATATGAACATTTTAATGTTCGGTGTTTTTGAAGATGACACAAAAGCTTTATTTTCAACAATAGCGGAAAATTATCCCGTTGTTTGGGTAGGTATAGGTTTTATACTAATTTTTGTGTTTGTGTATGTTTTAACCAAACTTGTACTGGAAAAAAAAGTTATCGGTTATTACATTGAAAAAACAAAGATTCATATAAAAATTATACTTGCACTTGTTTTATTATGTGCCAATTTTATAATAGCAAGGGGTTCGTTCGGTCTTTTCCCGTTAGGTGTAGATAATGCGGAAATATCAACAAATACATTTATAAATAAAGTTGCCATAAACGGCATATACACTTTGCAAGCCGCAATAGAAGCAAGATCTAAACAAAAAGACAGAGATTATATTGCAAAAATGGGTTACTCTAAAGATAATATGGCAAAAACTTTTGCCGATTTTTTAAATGTTGATGTTTCTTCCATAGATAAACAAGAACCTGAAAATTCTTTAAAGAGAACAACAAAGTACAATAAAAATATAGAAGAAATAAAACCTAATGTTGTATTTATAATGATGGAAGCATTGGGTACCGATTTAATGCATTATAACAGTGAAAGTTTTAATGTGTTGGGCGAATTCAAAAAACATTTGGATGAAGATATTGTATTTTATAAGTTTTTACCTGCGAACATGGGAACGATAGGCTCTTTGGAATCTGCAATGACAAACATTGCAAGATTACCGTTATCACAGTTCTTATGCCAATCTAAATATGCATATAACAAATATTTTTATACGGGACCTGTGCCTTATAAAAATAAAGGATACGAAACAATATTTATGTATGGCGGAAATGCAGGTTGGAGAAATTGTACCGCATATATGCCCAATGTAGGTTTTGATAAAGTTATAGGTGAAGGTTCGATGCCGAAGGAATACGAAAGAAATCAGTGGGGTGTTTACGATGAATATTTGTTTGATTATATACTTAAAACATTAGGAGAAAACGATAACAGCAAATTTGTTTATATTATGACAACATCAAACCATCCGCCGTATTCGTTACCGAGCAATTATAAACAACCGTACCCGTTGGAAATAAACGAAGAACTGAAAAAAGATATTACGGGGGACAAAACTCTTTCGAAAATGAGATTTGCAACTTATCAATATTCTTGTCAAAAAGTAGGCGAATTTTTAACAAAATTAAAAAATTCAAAGTTTGCCGATAACACAATTGTTGCAATAACCGGTGACCACAATTTTTGGAATACTTTCAGTTATTCCGTAGAAAGAAAATTAGATGAAATGAGTGTACCTTTTTATCTTTACATACCTAAAAAATTAAGACCTGATAGTAAAGCAGATACCGATAACATTGTAGGCTCGCATACCGATATTTTGCCTACACTTTACAATTTATCGCTGTCAAATACTGACTATTGGGCTACCGGAACGGATTTGTTGTCCGATGAAGCGGAACAAAATATTGCTTCAAATTGTTTAGGTTCCATAATGACAAAGGATAATTTTGTTATTTACGATTTTGCCTCCGGTAAAGAAAAATATTATACATGGAACAAAGAAAAACCGAGAGAAATAGTTCCTGCGGAACAAAACGAGGAACATAAAAATATGGTTAAGCATTACAAATCAAGTGTTGCTATTGCATACTATATGTTGCAAAAACCTGAAAAGGAGACAGAAAAATGAAAATTTTAGTTACCGGCGGTGCGGGATTTATAGGCTCAAACATTGTTGATGCCTTGATAGAAAAAAAACATAAAGTTGTAATTGTGGATAATCTTGCTACGGGAAACATAAAAAACGTGAACAAGAAAGCGAAATTTTATAAAGTTTCCGTATGTGACAAGAAAAAAATAGACGAAATATTTAAAAAAGAAAAAATAGATATTGTTATACATCACGCGGCACAACTCGATGTAAGAAAATCCGTTGCGGATCCTTGTTTTGATGCCGATGTAAACATAAAAGGGACGCTAAATGTTTTGGAAGCATGCAAAAATACAAAAGTTAAAAAAATAATATTTGCGTCTTCGGGCGGAACAATTTACGGTGAATGCGGCTCAAAAGCTCCCGATGAAAAAGCTTTTGCCAACCCTTTATCACCATACGGAGTGGCAAAGCTTTCCGTAGAACATTATATAAAAGCATACAGTACTTTATACGGTTTAAAATATACCGTATTAAGATATGCAAATGTTTACGGACCGAGACAAGATGCTAACGGTGAAGCCGGTGTTGTTGCCATATTTATAGGAAAAATGGAACAGAACAAAGATATATTTATTTTCGGTGACGGTAAACAGTTAAGAGATTATGTTTATGTTAAAGATGTCGTTTCGGCAAATATAAAATCTTTAACGAAAGGTAATAACGAAGTTATAAATATAGGTACAAACAAAACAACATCCGTAACAAAATTGGCTGCCGAGTTGTCTAAAATTATAGGTTATAAGAAAAAACCGGTATTTAAACCTAAAAGAAACGGGGAACTGTTTAAAAGTTTCTTAAATATTTCCAAAGCTAAAAAAGTGTTGGGGTGGCAACCTAAAGTGGGTATTATAGAAGGTTTAAAAAATACGGTAGAATATTTTAAAAATACAAAATAAACAGGAGCAAAATTATGAGAAAAAAAACTGTTTTAACTTTTATAGTTATGTTAGGTTTATCTTTTTATTGTATAAGTAATGTGCAAGCAAGAGATAAATTTTCAAACGAACCTATGGTGGAAGAACAAACATTACAAGAGTTGTGTGAGTTTGCTTCTTTTTCCGAAGTAAAAGATGCAATTATTGCGGGTGAAAATGTAAACGGTCAAGATGCGGACGGAAGAACAGCTTTAATGGCAGCTTGCCAAGGAAATTCCAGTGTTGAAATGATGCAGTTGTTATTATCTTACGGCGCAAAAGTAAATTTGACCGATAATGCGGGAAAAACAGCATTTATGTATGCCGCTCAATATGATACTTACGAAAAAGTTTTCAGAGAACTTTTAAAAGCCGGTGCGCTCGTCAATGTTAAAGCAACCGACGGAACTACGGCTTTAATGTTGGCATGTGAAAATAATAAACCGGAAATAGTATCATTAATTATAAGTGCCGGTGCGGATGTAAATGCAAAAGATTATGACGGTTATAAAGCTGTCGATTATGCAAAGAACAATAAACAGTATGCCGAAGAAATAAAAGATATTCTTAATAAGAAAAAGTAATGGATAATGAACAATTATCTGTAATTTCTCTTAATACAATTGCGGATTTAGTTCCTAAAAAGTTTATATCTTTAGCAGATTATTTCGGCGGTGCGAATAATATTATAAATGCCGATATAAAAGAACTTGAATCCTTCGGTTTGTCGAACAAAGTTGCAAAATCAATAAAGAGTTTGGCAAACTTCGAAGTCGCAACCAAAGAGCTTACTTTAGCCGAAAAAAATAATATAAAAGTATTAACATACTTGGATGAAGAGTATCCTTATCAGCTGAAAAATATATGTGATTATCCGCCCGTTATATATGTAAAAGGTAACTTTGATAAAAACGATAACCTTTCCGTTTCGGTAGTAGGTTCAAGAAGACCTACAAATTACGGCTTGATGGTAACGGAAAAATTCTGTAAATATTTCGCACAAAATTCAATAACAACAATATCCGGCTTGGCAGGCGGTATAGATACGCAGGCTCACAGTTCTACCATTAAAAATTCGGGTAGAACCGTTGCCGTTTTAGGTAACGGTCTGTTGGAATGTTATCCTTCCGAAAACAGAAAACTTCAAAATGAAATCGGTGAAAAAGGTGTTGTTATAAGCGAATTTCCTTTAACAAGGAAAGCATTGCCTATGAATTTCCCGAGAAGAAACAGAATAGTTGCCGCACTGTCACTTGCAACAATAGTAATAGAGGCAGCGGAAAAAAGCGGTTCCTTAATAACCGCAAACCTTGCTTGTGATTACGGTAAAGATGTTTTTGCCGTTCCAGGCCCTGTATTTTCAAAATATTCGCAGGGACCTAACAGCTTAATAAAGCAAGGTGCATTTGTTGCTTTAAGTCCGGAAGATGTCAGCGAACAGGTTCCTTTATTGAGTGATTGGGTAAGAAAAAATATAAAGAAAAAGAAAAAGGAAATTGTAAAAAATTTGCCTTTAATTTCACAAAGTAGTATAAATATTCTAAAAATGATACAATCTTCTGCCACCGGAATGTCTTTGGATGAAATAAGTTTGAAGGCAAATGTTAATGTTTCGGAAGTTTCTGCGATTTTGTTGGACTTGGAACTTAACGGTTTAATAAAAGCTATGCCGGGACAGATATACATAAGAAACACATAAACGACAATTGATAATGTACAATTTACAATGTCCAATGTCGGTAAAAATTACGGAGTAATTTTTGTTGAACAAATTGTTTTTGCATTGCAAAAACACATTAATTATAAATTGTAAATTATAAATTAAAAAATACGAAGTATTTTTATATGAGGTAAAGATGAAAAGTTTAGTAATAGTGGAATCTCCTGCAAAATCAAAAACAATATCCAAAATGTTGGGTAGCGATTATATAGTAAAAAGTTCGTTCGGACATATCAGAGATTTGCCCGAAAAAGAAATAGGTGTAGATATAGAAAAGAATTTTAAACCTACATATGTCGCAATGCCGAAATCCAAGAAAATAATAGCCGATTTGAAAAAGGCAGTTTCGGAAGTGGGGCATGTTTATCTTGCAACCGATTTGGATAGAGAAGGAGAAGCTATTGCCTGGCATTTAAAAGAATTGTTAAAACTTTCGGATGATACTACAGATAGAATCACGTTCCACGAAATAACGGAATCTGCAATAAAAGAAGCCGTAAAAAATCCCAGAAAGTTGGATATGGCTTTGGTTGACAGCCAACAGGCAAGAAGAATTTTGGACAGACTTGTAGGTTATAAACTTTCACCTATATTATGGAAAAAAGTAAGAAAAGGTTTATCGGCGGGTAGAGTTCAGTCTGTTGCCGTTATGATGATATGCGACAGAGAAGAAGAAATAGAAAAGTTTGTTCCCGTGGAATATTGGTCAATAGAGGCAGAACTTCAAAAAGATAATGATATTTCTTTTACCGCAAACCTTATTTCCAAAGACGGTAAAAAATTCGAAAAGCTTGAAATACAAAATAAAGAACAGGCAGATAATATATTAAAAGAACTTGAAAGTGCACAATACAAAGTTGCTTCGGTGGAAAAGAAGGAAAGAAAAAGAAGTCCGTATCCTCCTTATACAACATCTACAATGCAACAGGATGTTTCAAGAAGAATAGGCTTTTCTTCTTCGAAAACAATGTCTGTTGCACAAAAATTGTATGAAGGTATCGCAATAGGAAATCAAGGGGTTGTCGGTCTTATAACATATATGAGAACGGACTCTTTAAATATTGCTTCAATTGCACAAAAAGAAGCATTAAATTTTATAGAAACAAGTTACGGTAAAGGTTTTGTTCCTTCAAAACCGAGATTTTATAAAACAAAATCTAAAGGTGCTCAGGAAGCTCACGAAGCTATAAGACCTACATCGGTTAAAAGAACGCCCGAAATGATGAAACCGTATCTTACGGCAGATGAATATAAACTTTATAAAGCAATTTGGAACAGATTCGTTGCAAGCCAAATGGCAGATGCGGTATACGATACCGTTACAATAGATATACAAGCAAACAATTATATGTTCAGAGCAACCGGTTCAACATTAAAGTTTGACGGTTTTATGAAAGTTTATTCCATACAAGATGAAGATACAAAAGAACCTAAGTTGCCGGTATTATCCGAAAACGATATATTAAATTTAATAAAAATCGTTCCGGAACAACATTTTACCGAACCGCCGGCAAGATACAACGAAGCAAGTTTGATTAAAACATTGGAAGAATATGGCATAGGCAGACCTTCTACATATGCACCTACAATAAAAACTATTTTGGACAGAATGTATGTCAGACTTGAAAATAAAAAGTTTTATCCTACGGATTTGGGAATAGTAGTAAATAAATTTTTAAAAGAAAACTTTAAAGATGTTATAAATTATAAGTTTACTGCAGATATAGAAGAAGAGTTTGATGATATAGCAGAAAACAAACTTAAATGGCAGGATGTATTAAAGAAATTTTATACACCTTTCGAAAGTCACTTAACAAAAGCCGAAAGTGCAACAAGACAAAAAATCGCTCCTAAAGCTACAAACGAAGTTTGCCCGAAATGCGGTAAACCTATGGTTATAAGAGAAAGCAGAAGAGGACCGTTTATGGCTTGTTCGGGTTATCCGGAATGCAAAACAACTTTTTCCGTAGATAAAGACGGTAACAAAATTTCCAACGAACCGGAAAAAACGGAAGAAAAGTGTCCTAAATGCGGCGGAATAATGTTAAAGAAAATGGGTTTCAGAGGTCCGTATCTAGCTTGCGAACATTATCCGGAATGTAAAACTACATATTCTTTAGATAAAAACGGTAACAAAGTTATAAAACCGGAACCTGAGAAAACAGATATAAAGTGCGAAAAGTGCGGAAGTCCCATGCTTAAAAGAATAGGTAAAAGAGGGCCTTTCTTAACTTGTTCGGCTTTCCCGAAATGCAGAAACCTGCAATGGGTAAAAACCGATTCCGAAGGTAACATAATAATAGAAAAAAAAGAAAAAGCTGCCGAAAAGAAAACAAAAACCAAAACCAAAAAAACAAAGAAATAGTCAAATAAAGTATATAAAGGCAGAAAGGATTTACTCCTTTCTGTCTTTTTTTTGTATAATTATCCGTATGGAACAAACAGACCAAATAAAAGAAATAGAACAATTCATTCAGTATCTAACGGCAGAACGAAATTATTCGGCAAACACCGCAAAAGCTTATAGTGTAGATATGTATGAGTTTGCCGATTTCGTTAAAAAGAACAAAAATATCGATTTGGTTAAATGTGACAAAAACATAATAAGAGATTATCTTGCCGGTTTATATAATAAAAACTTAAAAAAATCGTCTATTATAAGAAAGCTTGCAGTACTGAAATCTTTTTATAAGTTTTTGGTTATTACATCTGTTATAGAAGTTAATCCCACTGTATCTATGGCAACACCTAAAAAAGATAAAAGAATTCCGGTATTTATTACCGAACAGGAAATATCAAATTTGTTCGATTTGCCCGATATTGATTTAAGAGACAGAGCAATGATAGAATTGTTATATTCTTCCGGTATAAGAATAGAAGAACTTGTAAGCAGAAACTTAAAAGATATAGATTTATTATCGGGAACATTAAAAGTGTTCGGTAAAGGTTCTGCCGAAAGAATTGTTCCCGTAGGTGATAAATGTTTGGTTGCCATAAAAAATTATATTGATCAAAGAAGAGCTGACGGACTGGACTGTTCCATAAATTCGCCTATGTTTTTAAATGTGTACGGTAAAAGGATAACTTCAAGAGGTGCAAGGAAGGTTTTACATAACTGGTTTATTAAAGCGGGAATTGTAAAAAAAGTTTCACCGCACACATTAAGACACACTTTTGCCACACATCTTTTAGATCACGGTTGCGATATAAGAAGTGTTCAACAAATGTTGGGACACAAGAATTTGTCCACTACACAAATTTATACGCATGTAACATTGGAAAGTTTAAGAAAAGTTTACAATAGTGCACATCCTAGGGTAAAATAGAAAATGAATATTACATTGGAAAAAATAAAAGCTTTAATGGATGATACGGGTTGTGAAGAATCGGAAGCAAAAACCGCATTGGAACTTGCCGAAGGAAATTTTTATAAAGCAATTTCTTATGTAGGTGCAATGCTTAAATATATTACCGCATATAAAGCCAAAGTAATTTTAAAGAACGATAATATTTTCGGGCTTATTCACATAATAACAAACAATAAAAATCTCGACTTGTTAAGATTCAGTGTCGTTATGACATTTAATCCTATAGTCTACGAACAAAATGTGGATGTAGATTGGTTTTCTTTTGAAAAACAAATATATTCATATCGTTGGGTGGAAGGTGTTATAGAAAACTATACAAAAACAATAGATAAAAATCTTAAAGAATACGTTAATTCAAATTTAAAAAGTAACAAAATTATAAGTTGTAAAGATATGAAAATGGTACTGGAATCTTATTTTGCCGAAAATAATGTTCAAATAGAAATTGTTGCCGAAGAATTAACTTTAAGAGATTTTAAAAAATTACCGAAATATTTTCCGGACAATATTCCAAAAGAAACAATGCCTTCCGAATACTCATCGGTAATAGAACTTGAAGCGATTATTTTTGAAGATTCTTTAGGTAAAAAAGTGGAAAATTTGGCTTTAGGCGATAAAGTTCTCGCAAAAATAATAGATACAAGAGACATCGCTCATTACATAGGACATCTGATCGGTGCAAAAAAAGAACAGGCAATGATTCCTATACCCGCGGAAGTTCAATCCGTTGAAGAAATCGGTAACGAATATATTGTATGTTTAAAATATTCCGATTTGATTTTCGGAATATCTCATGTTGAAAGAGGCAGAACTTTAAAAGTTTTGGAAACGAAAGATACTACAACTTGGCAAACAAGGTTTTTGCCTTATTTATCGAACGAGATTGAAAAAGATAAAATATAAAATGTGCCGAGGACGAGATTTGAACTCGCACAGTCTTGCGACTACAGGCTTCTGAGACCTGTGTGTCTGCCGTTCCACCACCTCGGCAAGAGGTTAAGAAAAATATATCATTTTGTAGAAATTTTAACAAGGAATTTATAATGAACAAACAAGAACAAGCGAACAAATTTTTTAAGTTGGTAGATATCTTGGAACAGTTAAGAGGGGAACACGGGTGCCCTTGGGACAAAAAACAAACTCATAAAACTTTAATGAAATATTTGTTCGAAGAGTCCAACGAATATAACGAGGCGGTAGAAAAAGAAGATTATAATAACATGAAAGAAGAGTTGGGTGATGTTTTGTTGCAGGTGATTTTTCATGCACAAATAGCAAAAGAAAACAATAAGTTTGATATATACGATGTTTTAGATACAATAAACGAAAAGATGATAAGAAGACACCCGCATGTGTTCGGCAATTCAAAAGCAACAACCGAAGAAGAAATAAGAAAAGAGTGGGAAAAAATCAAAGCCGAAGAGAAGAAACAGAAGGATAGAGGGATAGAAGGATAGAGGGATAGAAAATTCCAAATTTGAAATTATTGACAATAATTGTTCATATAAATATAATAGATGTATGTGTAAATAATAAAAATTAAGAAAAAAAATTATAAACGGGGGAAGTAAATGAAAAAAATTTTAGTAGCAATGTTTTTGGCAGTAGCCATGGTAGCACCTGCATTTGCAGTAATGGAATTAGATATAAAGGCAGGATACATAATTGAACCTACAGTAACGGAAACAGGACCAAACGAATATAAATGCACTTATTCACAAGATCCGTCATATTCTGTCGGAGCAGATTTGTATTTTTATGTATTGGATAATTTCGGTATAGGTGTAGGCGGAAGTTATATTTTTGATACTGATTTTGATGGAAAAAAATGGAAAGGAATTGTTGAAGATGTAAAATCCGGATCAACAAATATATATGCTGCCGTAAAACCTATATTGGCAGAAAACGGAATGGTAGATAAAGTTTATTTGTTAGGTCAAATAGGTATGGGTATTACAAAATTCAGTTCCGATTATAAAGATTATGATTTTTCAGAAAACGGTTTATATTGGGGAGCAGGACTCGGTATAGAAAAAGCTAATATAATTGTTGAACTTTTGTATTCCGTAAACTATTGGGAACATAACGACGACTCTGCTTGGAATGAAGGTTGGTCTTATACAACAAGAAGAATAGCAGTTAATTTAGGTTACAGATTTGGTTTCTAATAAACAAGTTAGGTTATAAAATTGTAAGGTTATAGGGTTATGAGTTCAATGATAAAGCAACTGGTAACCTTATAACCTGAATTTTTTTAATTTGGAAGAGGTAAAAACAATGAAAAAAAGTTTGTTTGCAGCATTGCTTACATTTGCACTCGTAGTACCTGTGTTTGCAGCAGAGCAGGGAACGATGGAAGCCGGTGTAAAAGCAGGTATTCCTCTTGCACAACAAACAACATTGGATGGCGATGGTTCTGCTGATTACGATATGAAAACAACAATGTCTGTCGGTGCGGATTTTTTCTATTATGTAGATTACAATATTGCTGTAGGTGTCGGAGCAGAACATATTTTCAACAGTAAACTGAAATATGCACCAGGTGAACCAAAAGATAAAATCGGATATACCAACATTTATTTTCAAGTAAAATATAACTTTGATTTTGATGATGACGGTTATAATAATATTTATCCTATATTCCAATTAGGTTACGGTATATTACATGCCGATTGGGATCTTAGAAATGATCCTCCAAGTGCAAGTGTGGAAAATTATAACGGTGTATATTGGGGAATCGGTGTGGGAACGACAATCGCAAGATATTTTATAATGGAATTGATATACAGTTTTAACTACGGAAGTGCGGAATTTTCAGGTTATGAACCTGATTTTGAATATGATGTGTCAACTTACAGATTTAAACTTAATGTAGGTTTCAAATTTGATTTCTATTAAGATTTAACTAAGTTACATTAATACAAAAAAACAGAAATATTTTAGTTACAACTTCAAATTTCCGAGCCTCATGTACCGTTTCACTTACGTACACTACGGCTCGGAAATTTTTTGTTTCACTTACAAATATCTCTGTTTTTTTTCTGTCCTTATATTCTATTGGTAACCATAGTTTGTCTAAATTCAAAATATTTAGTCGGTTTAAAATTTATAGTTTTTAAGTCGGTTTTTCCTGCCCTTACATTCTATTGGTGAAACTGCAAAAGAGGTGTGTCATCCCGCACTTGATGCGGGATCTCACCGTTGCCGTTGTTGACTTTCAAAGGATTAAAGATTTTAAATTATAACGAAGTATTTGGTGAATGAAGTGTACATAAATGGAAGCGATAGCATATGGTACATAAGGGAGACAAATGCGAAATTATAAGCGAAAAATAAAACTCGCTTAGCTGCTTACATTTTTTTTGATTTTATATATAAAAAAATGATATCATAACTGGATAAATTTATACTGTAACAAAGGATAAAAAAATGGCAGAAAATCAAGAACAAAAAAACGAAACTTCACAAGCTACTATAGATACAATAATAGCACAAAGAAAAAATAAAGCAGATACGATGAGAGCTGCAAAAATAGATCCGTATCCCGCAAGAATAAAAATAGACAATAAAATTGCTCAAGTCAGAGAAAAATACGATTCTTTACAAAAAGAAGAAATGTCTAAAGACCAGGTTACCGTTGCGGGCAGAATGATGTCCAGAAGAGATATGGGTAAAGCTTCTTTTATAGATATTGCCGACGGTACCGGAAGAATACAGGTTTATGTCAGAAAAGATCAAATCGGGGAACAGGATTTTAAAATATTTAAAGAAATGTCGGACTTATCCGACTTTGTTTTAATAACAGGTGTTCCTTTCAGAACAAGAACAGGGGAACTCAGTTTAAAAGCAGACAAATTTTCTATAGCAACGAAAGCTTTCAGACCGTTACCGGAAAAGTGGCACGGTTTAAAAGATACCGAAACGAGATACAGACAAAGATATTTGGATTTGATTGCAAACCCCGACGTAAAAGAAGTATTTAAGAAAAGAAGTACTATAATTTCTTCCATAAGAAAAAAACTTGAAGAGTTAGGTTTTATCGAAGTTGAAACTCCTATATTACAAACTCTTGCAGGCGGAGCAAACGCAAAACCTTTTATTACTCACCACAATGCACTCGATATGGATTTGTATATGAGAATCGCTCCCGAACTTTTCTTAAAAAGATTGGTTGTCGGCGGAATAGAAAGAGTATTTGAAATCGGCAGAAATTTCAGAAACGAAGGTATCGACAGAAACCATAATCCCGAATTTACAATGATGGAACTTTATCAGGCTTATGCCGACTATAACGATATGATGGACTTAACCGAAGTGTTAATAAAAAACGCGGCGGCTTCCATAGGTGCAACGGATTTAAATCTTAATTTCAGAAGAGCGAAACTTTTTGATTTAATAAAAGAATATACAAATCTTGATTTGCTCCAATATGTCGGAACAGGCAAAATGTATGAACAGGTAAAACATTTAAATCTTGATGTTGCACCGGATGCAGGAGACCAAAAAGTGTTGGATGCAGTGTTAGACGAAAAAGTTATACCTAACTTGCAACAACCTACATTTGTTATGGATTATCCTGCAATCTATTCACCTTTAACAAAAGTTAATTTCGAGCAACCTGAAATTGCCGAAAGATTCGAACTTTATATAAACGGTATGGAAATATGTAATGCTTACTCCGAAATGAACGATCCGCACTTACAGAAAATAAGATTCCAACAACAAATGGAAGCAAAAGTCAAAGGTGACGAAGAAGCTCAACCTTATGATGCCGATTATATAAACGCGTTGGAACAAGGTCTTCCTCCTACGGGCGGACTTGGAATAGGAATAGACAGATTGGTTATGATTTTAACCAAATCGGAATCTATCAGAGAAGTAATATTTTTCCCTACAATGAGACCGGAATGTTAGGATCAGCCGAACTTTTTATCGCTTACAGATACATTAAAGCGAGAAAAAAAGGTTTCTTTGCTTTTTTAACCACACTTATAGCCATAGGAGGAACAACGCTCGGTGTATGTGCTTTGGTTATAACTTTATCCGTAATGACCGGATTTCAACAAGATATCAGAACAAAAATTTTGGGAATCCAACCGCACATTTATTTAACAAGAACGGACGGCGTTTTGTTCGATAATTACAAAGAAGTAATGGACCGAATATCAGGTTACGATTATATAAAAGCATCTTCTCCTTACATATTCGGACAGTCCATAATAAAAAAACAAGGATACACTCAGGGAACGGGTGCTTTGGTAAAAGGTATAGATTTTCAGTCCGAAAATAAGTTGATGGATTTAAAATCTAAACTCGGTAAAGATAGTATTTTGTTGGATAACGAAATAAGCGAAGACGGAATTCTTTTAGGTAACGAACTTGCCGATTCTATTCGTGCGAAAGTCGGTGATTATGTTATAGTAATGTTTCCCAGTCAAATGTCTTCCGTTCCTAAAATGAAGAAATTAAAAATAGAAGCAATTTTCCATTCGGGGATGTATGAATACGATACAACTCTTGCTTATGTTGATTTAAAATCCGCGGATGAAATGTTTTCTTTTGACGGCGGTGTAAGCGGTATAGCTATAAGAACTTCAAGTTTTGATAAAGCAACAAAATATGCTAAAGATTTACAGGAAAAATTAGCATATCCTTACAGAGCAAGATCTTGGATAGAAATGAACAAAAATCTTTTTTCGGCACTGAAACTCGAAAAGATTATGATGTTTATAATTCTTGCTTTAATTATTATAGTTGCATCGTTTAATATAATTTCTAATATTCTTTTGCTCAGTGTAGAAAAAGCAAAAGAAATAGGGATATTGTCAGCTATGGGGTTTTCAAAGTTCGCAATATCAAAAATATTTTTTTATGAAGGAATTATTGTTGGATCAGTAGGAACCGTGTTAGGGTTGGCTTTGGGAATATTTATAAGTTACGGACTTAAAAATTTTGAAATATTTAAACTTCCGAAAGGTGTATATTATGTTGACAGATTACCTGTTATGATAATACCTGCGGACATTTGTTTGGTTGCGATATGTGCCTTTGCAATAACGATAATCGCGGGGTTGTATCCGGCATATCAGGTATCAAAGTTGGAACCTTTGGAAGCGATAAGATATAACTAAAATTTTGCTCTGCAAAATTTTAGATTGGGTTATAGGGTGATAAGGTTATAGGGTTATAGTTTTAATGTAACTTTATATGAAGCCAAATATTCTAAAAGTTAAGAATTGTTTTTGTAGTTAATTATAAATTATAAATTGCAGTTAAAAATGAAACTTGAAACGAAAAATTTAACTAAAAACTATATCGTGCCTAAATCCGGAGAAGTAAGTGTTCTCAAAGGAATAGATTTGTTAATCAATTCCGGCGAAAAAGTTGCTTTGACGGGACCGTCCGGTGCCGGTAAAAGTACCCTTATTCATATTTTGGGGCTTATGGATAAACCTACATCCGGAAAAGTTTTAATTGATGATAAAGATATAACATCTTTTACACCGACCAAACTTGCGAAAATGAGAAAAGAAAATATTGGTTTTGTTTTTCAATTTCATTATTTGTTGGCTGATTTTACCGTTATGGAAAATATTTTAATGCCGGTGTGGAACGAAAGGAAAACAAAAAAAGAGTATGCTTTAAATATGCTTGAAACGATGGGTTTAACCGACAGAGCAAACCATATGCCTAACGAGTTGTCCGGCGGGGAACAACAACGAGTGGCCCTTGCAAGGGCATTGATTAATAATCCTAAAATACTTTTTGCCGATGAGCCTACCGGCAATTTAGACAGGAAAACAGGCGAAAAAATAGAAACTTTGATGTTTGAAATGTGTAATAAGTTAAAAACGACTTTGTTGGTTGTTACTCACAGCCGTGAACTTGCAAACTTGGCAGACAGGCAAATAAAAATCATAGATGGGAAAATTTGCTAAAAATTGCAAAGAGATTCCAAAAGATATATTATTATATAAATATATATAAATAATAAATATTAATACTAAAACAATAGGAGAGTGGGCAAATGAAGATTTATTTAAACGGAAAATTTGTAAACAAAGAAGATGCTGTAGTATCAGTTTTCGATCACGGTGTTCTTTACGGAGACGGAGTATTTGAAGGTATAAGAGCATATAACGGAAGAGTGTTCAGATGCAAAGAACATATCGACAGACTTTATGACAGTGCAAAAGCTATAGCACTTGATATCGGTATGACAAAAAAAGAAATGACAAATGCATTGTTGGATACATTGGCAATAAACAAGTTGGACGATGCTTATATAAGACTTGTTGTTACAAGAGGAGCCGGTGATTTGGGATTAGATCCTGCAAACTGCGGAAAAGCAACAGTATTTATTATCGCAGACAAAATTTCTTTGTATCCGGATTCATTGTATAAAAACGGTCTTGAAGTTATTACGGTATGCACAAGAAGAAATTCACCGGATGCATTAAGCCCGAACATTAAATCGTTGAACTATTTGAACAACATAATGGCAAAAATGGAAGCAAAAAGAGCAGGAGTTTTGGAAGCAATTATGCTTAACAGAGAAGGATATGTCGTTGAATGCAGCGGTGATAACATTTTTATAGTTAAAAACGGAATAGTTTTCACACCGCCGGCATCGGCAGGAGCATTAAAAGGTGTTACAAGAAATACATCAATGGAACTTTTAAAAAACAAATTGAAATTGGATGTAAGAGAAGCAATGATTGCTCCTTACGATTTGTATACGGCAGATGAATGTTTCTTAACCGGAACGGCAGCGGAAGCAATTCCTGTTGTTAAAGTTGACGGCAGAGTAATAGGTGACGGAAAACCGGGTAAAGTATTCCCTAAACTTTTGAAAGAGTTTAAGGCATTAACAAGATCAACCGGTGAGCCCATAAAAAGAAAAAAATAAAATTAAAATTTGAATGTGGAAGACTATAAGATATGTTTTATATTTTACTGTTTTAATTTTAGTATTTTCTGTTACATATAAGTTCAGAGAATATTATTATGTTCCATACATTCAAAAAGCAATTAGCAAATTAGATTCAAGAATAAAGTTTAGAAACTTCTCTATAAAATTACCGTTTGGTTTAATGCTGCACGATGTAGAGTTCGATAACAAAATTTTTATAGATAATGCGGAATTGAGATTTGAGCCGGACATATTCTTTCAGAATATAAAGTCTCCGCTCAAATCTCTTTCTTCTTTAAAAATAGATAAATTAAGTTATATAAACGAAAAAAAAGAAATAGAACTCCCTTCCGAGCAGGAACAGCCGAAAACCGCATTTGAAAAAATAAAAATCAATCTTTTAACAAAAATAATTTCTTCGTTTAATGTAAATTGCGAAATAAACAAAATTAATATTCTTATAAAAAATAAACTTATTAAAATACAAAATATGAGTTTTACGTTAAATAAAGAAATGGATATCGGCGGTGAAATATTTTATTCCAAACATAAGATACACACCAGGGGAAATTTAAAGTTGGACGGAAATTTTGTTACGAGTGATTTTTATACGGAAACAGACGGGTTGATAAAATCCAAGTTTGACTTGTTCGGAAATTATAATTTGTATGACGGCTGTTTTGAATATGATATCGATATGAAAGATTTGTTTGTTAACAGACTTGAATTAGGAACATTAACAACGAGCATAAAAAAAGATACAAGCACTTTTACGGTATGTTCCGAGGGTGAAAATGTAAATGCTTATTTTAAATCCGAAAATCTACCTTTTAAAGTTTGGAATTCTACCGGTACGCTGACTATAAGAGATATTAACGACGTAATAAATACAAAATTAAATTATATTGCGGGATATAATAACAAAAAATTAGACTTGAAAATCAATGCAACCGATCTTACCATATTCGGTAATAATTTCGGAAATTTAACTTTTAATGCAAATAACAATGACGATATTTTAAAAGCTCATTGTTATCATACTTCCGGTAACAGTTTTGAATCTGTAATAAAAGATGACGGCAGTTATCATACCGATGTTTATAATAATAAAAAGAAATTCGGTTATATGTCGGGAAATTATAAAAGAGGAGAAATCAGTGTCGATATTAAAAATATACCGATAAAGCAACTTCCTTTTATAGAAAAATTTAAAAATGTGAAAGGAAGTTTATCTCTGTATGGCAATATATACAGTGATAAAGGCACGATATATTTAACGGGTAAACAAATTGCTTCAAAAAAATTAAAGAATTTTGATATATCTGGTAAATTGTATAAGCAAGATTATAAATGGTTTTCCGAAATCAGTACGAAAGACAAAAAAATCGATATGACTGCTTTTTACGAAACGAAAAAAAATAATGAATTGATAATAAATTATAACGGTGTTGATAGTAATAATGTTTTACAAATTTTAGGTTTAAAAGATCCTCAATTATCCGGAAAAGTTACCGGAACAATAAAATATTCCACAAATGACAACGCAACATCCGTCAACATGAACTTAAAAAAAGGCGAACTGTTCGGTAATAAATTCAATATATGGAATATTGCGGGACATTATTCCAACAAACAGGTAAATATTTCAACATTTTCTTTCAACGGTCCTCAAACAAAAATAGATACCAAAGCTTTTATCGATTTTGCGGATAAAACTTCCGATTCGTTTTTTAATACATCAATCAAAAATTTTAAATTTAAAGGTATAAATATAAATTACGATTTAACCATTAACGGTAAACTTGTTGAAGATAACAAAATAATAGGCAGAATATCGGCGGATAAATTTGAAGTAGGTAAAATAAATCTTGCGCATAAAGCTTTTATGGAATTATCCACGGAAAAATTAAATTTGAAACATTTTAATAACGGTAACGGATTATCCGGAAATTTTGAATATGTTTTTTCAACGGGCAATATTTCTTCCGTAATTAAACATACACAATCAAAGTTGTCTAAATATTATTCAAATATAAAGGGAAGATTAACATCCGAAATAAGAACTTCCGGTGATATAAACAACCCAACGGTTCTTGTAAATGCGAATATAGATAACGGTCTTTATAATGATTTATCTTTCGATTTTAATACAAATATTTCTTACAGAAATAATAAAATGAACTTGAACAAATTTACCGTAAATGCGGGGGATAAAGAAAAAGCCAAAATAACAGGTTCGGGTGTTTTGGATGCAATAAACAGCAACTTGCAAATAGAGTTTAAAAATGTGTCGGAAAATATAATAAACAGATATTTCGGTTTTAGAACTCCTTTAAAAGGAACTTTTTACGGTAACGGAACGGTTACGGGAAAAATAAGAAATTTAAAATATGCACTGAATTTATATGCCGACACGATGTTTGTAAAATCGCTGAAATTCAATTCTTTTGTTTCAAAACTTACCGCACAAAACAAAATAATATCCATAGAAGATGCCAAAGTAAAAATATCAGACAGCGAAATGAAAATATTGTCTGCAAATTTTGATGCAAATACAATGAAATATAATTCGGAACTTAAATTTGTTAATACACATTTAGGTCCGTTTGATGTTTTCGGTAATGTAAAAATAGACGGTAAAATGACAAGAAAGAAGCAAAGCTATATGTATAAAGGGAACATAAACTTTATAAATTTGTGGCTTAACGACGAAAGAGTAGATTCTTTACTGTTGAATTATACCGTTTTGGATAGAAACTTTGAATTCAAAACGGACAACGGCAACATTTTAAAAATGTCCGGAAAAGTGTTATTTGATAACTATCCTAAAGTCGCGTTTAAGGATGTTTTATTTAATTACGGGAAACAATACTATAATTTAAACGGTTTTATTTTGTCTGATAATATAGACATAAATATGACGGGTAAAAAACTTGATTTATCCGAACTGACGGATTTGTTTGCTTTGCCTGTAAATTTAACCGGTGCAGTGGATTTTAATTTAAAAACAAAAGGGAAAATTGCAGATCCTACAATAAACTTAACTATAAATTCGTCAAACGGTTCGGTTTACAATGTTCCTTTTGATTTGTGCGATATAGCTATAGATGTTAAAAATAATAATCTTAATATAGACAAATTTAATATAAAAAAGTCAGGGAAATATAATGTGGTTATAGACGGATTTTTCCCTTTTTGGTTAGATTCGAAATTAAAAAAGCAATTAATGAATAAAGAAGTAAATGTTAATTATAAATTAAATGATGACAGCTTATATATACTTAAAAATTTGGCAAACAATACAATTACCGCAAAAAAAGGGAATTTGAAAATAGACGGTAATCTTACCGGAATAAGAAAAAATATTTCCAATGTCGGTAAAATGACTATGACGGGAACAAACATAAAAACGGAATCTTATGTAAGCAAAATAAAAGATTTGGATATTGATATTGTGTGGGATAATAACTTGTTTACCATACAAACGGCAAAAGCTAAAGCCGGTTCCGGAACAGTGGAAGCAAAAGGCTCGGTAAAATTGCAAGGTATAAATCCCGTAGTTTACGATTTAAGTTTGTTTTCCTCAAAGAAAGGTGTTCCTGTTGTTGTTAAACAGTTGCCTATACCTACATCGGGTGTTCTTAAAATGGAATCGAGCGGTTTTGCAAATTATACGAAAGGTGTTCCGATATTTGATTTTAAGTTGAAGGGCACTCCCGCAGACTTAAAACTTACAGGTTGGGCTGAACTTGAAAGCACGAACCTTTGTTTTCCTCCGCCGGTAAAAAGTAATACTGAAATTCCGGATTTTATTGCCGAATTGTTTAAGAACTTGTATATAGATATAGATTTGAAAAACGGTACAGATACAAATTTTGAAAATTCCGTGTTAAATGTAGCCTTGAAAGGTTTGGTAAATTTGAAAGGTCCCATAGATGAAATATCCGCTAACGGTGTTGCAACATCCGATAGAGGTTTGTTTTCTATCATAGGTAACGATTTCGATGTTGTAAGCGCTAAAATAGAAATAATAAATAATGATGTTTTTATTACCGCAGAAGGTGAAGCCGAAGTATATACCGCCGGTGATAGTGCTGCGGAAGTTTTCAAAGTTTATATAGACAGGTCTAACATAAAAGATATAAAAACAAGGTTCGCTTCTAAAAATGATCCTACAATGGATTCTAAAAAAGCACTTTCAAGACTTACTAAAACAGATCCTTCACAAACAACCGCACTTGATACCAGTACGGACTTTTTGGTTAAACAGCAGGCAATAAGATTGTTTAGTTCAAGTGTCGCTACTCCTCTTGCAAATACAGTTCTTAAAAAAACGGGACTTATTGATAATGTTCGACTTGGTTTTATAAATCAAGATACATTGCAAATCGATCCCGATGAACAAGCCACAATGGCGGAACTTCTTTACGGAATGAAATATTCCGTTGAAAAAAACGTTAACAGGTTATTACAAATAGGATATTCGGTAACTTTCGATAAAGTTCAAAGAGAAATTGATTTGAAACAAGCACTTGAAATGTCGTTTAAATTAAACAGAAATTTGTTCTTGAAAGGCAGTTACGGGTTACATTCCGATAATCCTAACTATGAGCCCGAAAAAAAGTTTATGATAGAACAAAGGTTAAGGTTTTAGTTATGTTAGGTCTATATGTTCACATACCGTTTTGTACAAAAAAATGTTTTTATTGTGATTTTGTTTCAGTGCCATACGTTGAAGAATTGGCGGACAATTATTTAAAAGCGTTGGAAATAGAAGCACAAAAATATAAAGATGCAACAATAGATACAATCTACATAGGCGGGGGAACGCCGTCGACTTTATCAATTCCTCAACAAAAAAAATTGGCGGAAATCATAAATGCAAATTTTAATGTTTCGTTTTGTAAAGAATTAACCGTGGAAATGAACCCGGAATCAACAACAAAAGAAAAATTAAAACTTTTATTTGATGCTCGGGTAACAAGATTAAGTTTAGGTTTGCAAAGTATATACGATCAAAGTTTAACGGTTTTGGGGAGATTACATAACTACGAAAAATTTAAACAAGTTTACTGTTCGGCAAGAGAAACGGGTTTCGAAAATATCAATATTGACTTGATGTACGGAATACCGAATCAAACATTGAGTAGTTGGAAAAAGACGTTAAAAGAGGTATTAAAACTTGAATCTCAACATATATCTTTGTATCCCTTGACGGTGGAACCAAATACTCCTTTTTATAAAAAGAAGGTTGAACCGAATACGGAACTGCAAGCGGAAATGTATGATTTTGCATGTTCTTTTTTGAAAGAAAACGGTTTTGAACATTATGAAATTTCAAATTGGGCTAAAGAAAAAAAATATTCATTACACAACAAATTGTATTGGAGAAATAAATCCTATATCGGTCTTGGCACAAGTGCTTCATCTTACTACAAAAGGTACAGATATAAAAATAATACCAATGTAATAAAATATATCGAGAATATTCTAAACGGTAAAAATATTGTTATAGAAAAGGAATATATAAACGACGAATTATACAAGAAGGAAAAAATAATGTTGGGGCTAAGATTAGCCGAAGGGGTTGATATAAAATATTTTGAAGACAGTAAAGATGTCTTGAATAAGTATGTTGCCGACGGAATGTTGGTAATTGAAAATAACAGAGTTTGTTTTACGCAAAAGGCGTTGTTTGTTTCAAATTCCATCCTTTCGGATTTCATTTGATTATGCATAAATATCTAAAAAGTTTTTTTATTGTTTTAGGTTTAATCATAGTTGTTTACGGATTATTTTTTGCCGATACTTGGATAAAAGGTAATTTCCATGTTGTAACGAAAAACGAAGCATACCGTTCCGGACAACTTGATAAGAATTTGTTGAAATATTATGTAAAAAAATACGGTATAAAATCTGTTATAAATCTTAGGGGAGCAGAACCCGGTAAAGATTGGTATGACGACGAAATTGAAGTATGTTCGAAATATGGTATAAATCATTACGATTTGGATATGGCTATGGATAAAGAACCTACAGACGAACAGATTAAAATTTTGATAGGATTTTTTAAAACAGCACCAAGACCTGTATTTATACATTGTTTGGGCGGTTCGGACAGAACGGGACTTGCTTCGACTTTATGGAAAATAGTTATAGATAAACAAGATAAGAAAACAGCGGCAAAACATATGTTGTTTTATTACGGGCATATACCTTTCGGTAAAGCCGGAGTTTTAGATAAATGGCTTTGGTCAACGGAAATAAGCTTGGACGGTAAAATAATAAAAAAAGAAACAACGGAGTACAAATTGGCAAGTTAAAATTTGACTATAAATTTCACTTTTGGTATAATCTTTAGCTATTAAGGGTGTCTCCGTAGCTCAATTGGATAGAGCAACTGCCTTCTAAGCAGTAGGTTACGTGTTCAACTCACGTCGGAGACGCTTTAATAATTTAAAAATTTATAATTTATAATGCAGGTAAGATTTTGCAAAGCAAAATTTTGATTATATTTAGTATAATTTGTGCTTTTTGTCGTAGTTTTGTCGTTAATTATAAATTGTAAATTATACATTATACATTGTCTTAGGTGGTGGATGTAGCTCAGCTGGTTAGAGCGTCGCTCTGTGGAAGCGAAGGTCGCGGGTTCAAATCTCGTCATCCACCCGTTTTTTATGTCTGATTAATCCGAGACATCGACATCCGGAACAATATTTATTTTATAATCCGGATAAAGTTTTGTAACTTCTTTATTTATAGTTGCCAAACCTTCTTTGGGGTCAATTTCAAAACTCATAACAACATCAAATCTCATTTCTTTTGAAGAAATATCTACATAAAAGCCATGCATTTGTAAAACCCAATCATGTGCCATTACCTTTTCTTGAATTGCATTTCGTATCTTAGAAGCTTCATCGTTTTTAGTGTTATAAGAATAAACTCCGGTTCCTGTAAGAATAACGCCTGTTTCACGATACACTTTTACTTGTAATTTTCTTGTTAAAATATCAACTTGTTCTACTGTCATGGTATCGGGTAATTCCAAATGAACGGAAGCAAGATTTTTACTTGGTCCGTAATTATGAATTATTAAATCGTAAGCACCTCTGACTTCCGGTTCTTGTGTTAAAAGTTGTTTTATTTTTTTTGTGGTTTGGGCATCCGCTCTTTTTCCTAAAATATCTCCTAAAGTATCCGACATCATTTCTATACCGGCTTTTATAATTACAATTGAAATTATTACGCCTACATAAGCTTCCAATGATATTTTTGCTGTAAAATAAATTATTGCCGATGCCAAAACCGATGCGGAAAGTATCGCATCAAACATTGCATCCGCTCCCGAAGCTATCAATGCACCGGATTTTACTTTTTCTCCGTTGGATTTTACATATTTGCCTAAAATAATTTTTACAACAACGGCAACAGCTATTATTATTAAAGAAATTATTGAGTAGTCTGCAGCTTCCGGATGAATTATTCTTTTTATCGATTCAATCATTGATGTTATACCGGCATACAAAACTATTGCAGAAACAAGCAATGCACTCATATATTCGATTCTTCCATGACCTAAAGGATGTTTCTTGTCCGGTAATCTGTTTGCAAGTTTTGTTCCGACAATTGTAATAACCGAAGATAAGGCATCAGACAAATTGTTTATCGCATCTAAAATTACGGCTATAGAATTTGAAAGCAAACCTATTGTTGCTTTAAATGCGGCAAGAAATATATTTGTAACAATTCCTACAATGCTTGTTTTTACTATTATTTTATCTCTGTTTGTTTTTTCTTGAATTATATTTTCGGAATTTTGTATTTGCTCATTACTCATTCTTTTTCTCCGTTTTATTTTTTATACATTTTATCAAAAAAATTAATAATATGTTTATATAAATTTATTATAATATAATAGTTGTACGAAACAATAAAAAGGGGAAACAATGAAAACAATAATTATAAATGCAAGTCCGAGAAAAAATTGGAATACTGCACAACTTTTAAAATCCGCGCAGGAAGGAGCAAAATCCGTTGGAGCAGATACGGAATATATAGATTTATACGATTTGAATTTTACAGGTTGCAGAAGTTGTTTGGCATGCAAAAGAAAAGATGTTCAAAGATGTAAATGTTATTGGAAAGATGACCTTTCACCCTTAATAGACAAAATTTTACAAGCAGATACTTTATTAATCGGTTCACCGATATATTTAGGCAATACTGCAAGCCAATTCAATGCTTTGTTTGAAAGACTTATTTTTGTAATGCTTTCTTACGATGACTATTCAAGCTATTTTAAAGGTAAAATAAATTTGGGAATATTTTATACAATGAATGCTCCTAAACAATATTATGAACAAATTCTAAAACCTTTAGTTCAAAACCATATAAACATGGCAAAATTTTTTAACGGAAAAGTTGAAACTTATGCAAGTTGCGACACTTTGCAGGTTTCCGATTACGGCAAATACAGTATGGCAGGTTTTAGTGAGGAACATAAAAAACAAGTAAGAGAAAAACAGTTTCCCAAAGATTTACAAGAAGCATTTAACATAGGTGCAAAATTAAGTAAATAATAATTTTGGAGAACAACAATGAAAAAAGTGTTAATTATTTCAACAAGTTTAAGGGCAGGTTCAAATTCCGAAATTCTTGCAAAAGAAGTAGAAAAAGGAGCAACAGAAAAAGGACATACCGTTGAATTTGTTTCATTAAAGAATAAAAAAATAGAATTTTGTAAAGGATGTTTTGCCTGTCAAAAGTTGGGCAAATGTGTAATAAAAGATGATGCCGTTGATATAACGGAAAAAATGAAAAATTCAGATGTTATAGTTTGGGCAACTCCTGTTTATTATTATGAAATGGCAGGTCAAATGAAAACGGTTATAGACAGAGCAAATTCTCTTTTTTCTTCAGACTATAAATTTAGAGAAGTCTATTTAATTACAACTTCTGCGGAAGATTCAAAACAAGCAAAAGAATGTGTGCTTGCAGGTGTTCAGGGGTGGATAGATTGTTTTGAAAAAGTAAAACTTTGCGGTAGTGTTGCAGTAGCGGTAAATGAAACAAATGAAGTAAAAAATGTTCCCGAAGCATTAAAAAAAGCTTACGAGTTAGGCAAAAATATTTAACATTCTTATGTCGGTTTCAAGTATAGAGGTTATATTATGAAAACGTATACTATAAACACAAGCGGAATATGTGCAATGCAAATTTCTTTTTCATTGGATAAAGGAAATGTTTATAATGTTCAATTTGTCGGAGGATGTCCCGGAAACACGGTTGCAATAGGAAAGCTGCTTGAAGGGACAAGTGCCAAAAGAGCTGTAGAACTTTTAAAAGGTAACGATTGTGACGGCAAAGGTACATCCTGTGCAGACCAACTTGCATGCGGTATAGAAAAAGCTCTATTAAAATAATTATCAAATAAATTAAAACTTTATATTTTCACTACTATTTTCCCATTGACTGTGCCGGCATCTTGTGCGGTTATTGCATCTTTAATACTTTCAAAATCAAACACATTAACAAAATTAGGAATTATATTTTTGTTATTTATAAAATTGAAAATCTCATCAATAATTTGTTGTGTAGGATAATTTGAAAAAAAGCCGGTAAGATATACTCCGTTAGGAATATCTTTGATAGGGTCAAAATTGTTAAGTTCATAAACTCCGCCTAAAATTCCGGTATTGCAAACTATTGCACCTTTTTCTACAGCCGTAAGAGAATCTTTTAAACTCTTAGGACCTACCAAATCAAGAACTTTTGTTATACCTTTTATTTTTCCGGTAAGCATACCTTCATCTAAAATTTGTTCATCTGCATTGTTAATATATTTTAGCTTACTTTTTTTATGTGTAGTTGCAACAACTTTACAACCGACTGCTTTTGCTATTTGTATTGCAGTATATCCCAAAGCACATGTCGCACCGCGAACAAGAAGTTTATCAGTTTGTTTTAATTGTAAACATTCAAAAAGAGAACCCCATGCAGTAAAAAAAGTTTCAGGTATGGCGGCAAGTTGTTCCCACGTTAAACTACTTTCTATCGAAAATACATGATGTGCAGGTAAAAGAGCATATTGGCAATAACTTCCGTTAAAACTTCTACCCATGCCACCCATTAAAGATATAACTTTTTGCCCTTTTTTTAAATTGCTGTCTGACGGATTTTCTATAATTCCAACACATTCTATTCCGGGTATTACAGGTTTTTTAATATAACTTTCGTTTATTTCTTCTAACCTTAAAATTTTTTCGGAATGGTTTAACCCGAATGCTTTAACTTTAACAAGCACCCACCCGGGTTTTATTTTAGGTATTTCAACTTCTGATATTTTTATATTTGCAGCCGGTGTAATTTTATCTATTATAACCGCTTTCATTAAATTAACCATTATAAAATGCCTTTAAAATTCTTTTATTGCATTAACCGGACAATTATCAAAACAATTACCGCAATGCAAACAATGTTCCTGCTGTATAACAAACGGAGTTCCTTCCGTTATAACATTTTGCGGACATACCGTTTTACAAGTCCCGCAATTTATACATTCGTCACCGATTTTAAACCCTTTAAACTTAATTTTCGTATTTCCGATTGCAAAATATTGTCTTGTTATAGGGTGTGTGCTTAATGTAAAATATTCCATATTATAATTTTCTATTTTATATATTACGTTAATATTTTTTGTTTCGTTAGGATAAACATTTTCAAGATACGGATAAGTTTCGTATATTTTATTTCTCCATTTAAGTTGTTCCTCTTCTGACACTTTTTCAACAATTCCCGTAATTCTTACCATATCGTTTTCTTTTTCATCAAAACCGATTATCGCAATATTTCTGTTATTTTCCATTTCTTTAACAAAACTTTTTCTTTTTGCGGTTAAAAAATACATTGTGGTGTTATTAAAAATTCTTGCACTTATTACTCTTATTTGCGGAGCTCCGCTTTTATCAACAGTTGCAATTTGAAGCGAATCTATTTTTATCAACTTTTTTATACAATCTTCAATTGTCATATATATTTCCCTTAACTATTTTAAATTGTTGTTTATTTTTTTTAGAATATTATCCAATTGTTCCGTTTCTGTTTCTGAAAGATTTTTATATATTTTATTATTCAGGGATATAGATATTTTTTTAAACACAGGTTCAAACTTTTTGCCTTTTTGTGTTAACACTATATAAGTATATCTGCTGTCTGTTTTTGAGTCTTCTCTTTTTACATACCCTAACCTTTCAAGTTTATTAACCAAAACTGTTACATTGGGTTTTGTTCTATGAATTTTATCCGCAATTTCTTTCATTGTGGATTTACCGTCTTTATATAGAACAGCTAAAATATCTCCGTGACTCGGTACTAACTCTTTTATACCGTTTTTGTTTAATTGTTCAATAACAAAACGATTACCCTTTTCATGTATTTTTGATATATACGATAATGCTTCTTTCAATTTTTTCATATTATTTTTTCCGTCTTTTCTTTTTTTCTATATCTCAATACTTCTATACATCCATACCTCAAAAATGCTTAGCATTGTTTCCAGCACTGCGGGTCTGCCGAATAAAAATTATGTGTTTTAGCATAAGCAACTGCAGGGCATCCTCTGCAATATGCAAGTAGTTCACACTTTGAACATTTTTCAAATTTATCATAATTTCTGTATTGTTCCATTTCGTTTAGCCAAACATTCGCAATCTTATTTTCAAACACATTGCCTACTTTACTGTTAAATCTTCTACAGGCAAGCAAATCTCCGTTGGAACATATTGTTATATGGCTGTTTCCACAGTTACAACCGTCATAAATCATTCCTTCTTGTGCTTCTTTTGGAATTTCAAACAAACCGTTTTCGTATAAATACAATGTCCATAAATGGTCTTTAAAATCAAAAAAAGTTCCACTGTCTTTGTATTGTTGAAACTTTTTATAACATTTATCTAAAAAATCTCTATATTGCAACGGTTCTATATTTATATCTTTTTCAAGACTAGTTGCACAATATCTTGCAAAAGCAAAAGTATCAACTTTATATTTTACCACAACGTCTATAAGCCCAACTATTTCGTTTATATTTTTTTCCGAAACCGTCGCCATAATGGCAGAATTTATACCTGCATTGTTTATACATTTTATTTTTTCAAGTGTCGTATCAAAAGAACCGTTCTTTCTAAACCAATCGTGAGTTTGTTTTAAGCCGTCTAATGACATTTGATACTGTTCACATCCGTAACTTTTTAAATTTTTACATACTTCGTCGGTTAAATGAAACGGGTTACCTAAAATTGTAAATTCAATATTTTTTTCTTTTACAATTTCAAGCAACTCCCAAAAATTTTTGTGTAAAATTGGATCTCCGCCGGTAATGTAAAAATAAGGTTGTCTGTTAAATTTATTACAAAAATCGATACAATTATCAATAACCATTTTCATTTGTTCAAAAGTCATTGATGTTATTGATTTGTTTGTGTTTTCAGCAAATATATAACAATGTTTACACCGCTGATCACAAGTATCTGTAATATGCCATTGAAAAGCGAATAATTGACTCATACTTGTTTTAAAACAAAAGTTGCTCCTTTTAAGAGAGCAACTTCCGTTTTTACTTTTATTACTTGGAACCGCATCCGCAGGCAGAAGAGTTCTTTTTTGAACCGCAACCGCATGCTGAAGAGTTTTTCTTTGTTCCGCAAGCAGAAGAAACTTTTTTTGTTCCGCAAGCAGAAGAAACTGTTTTTGAACCGTTATTCCAAGCAGCCAAATTTTTTAAAGACATTTTCTCCCTCCAATGCTTATTATAACAACAAAAATATTATAGTTAAACATTTAACTATTTGTCAAGGAAAGAAACATGCAGTATTCAAATATTAAATATATTTTAACGACAAAATATTATTTATAAATTTTTTAAATATTATTTTAAACTTTTATAAAGAGTATCAACTTCTTTTAAAAGGTTTGGAATATCAAGTTTTTGAGGACATTTTGTTTTACATAATCCGCAGTTAATACATTTATCTGCTCTATGATCTTCCGGTATTTGTTCGTAAGCCATAGTAAACTGCCAATCTCTGAATTTTGTTCCGTTTTTATGTTGGTTATACATCATAAATATTTTAGGTATCTCTATCCCTACAGGACACTCTATACAATATTTACAACCTGTACATGCAATTGCACCGGCAAGCCTGTATTTTTCAATTGCCTGTTTATATACTTCTTGTTCTTTATTGTCTAACGGTTTGAAATCAGTGAAAGTATTAACATTATCTTTTAACTGATCAATTGTTGTCATACCGCTTAATGTACATAAAATGTTTGATTTACTTCCCACATATCTTAAACCCCATGAAGATAAACTTGCATCCGGATTTGCTTGTTTCAAAATTGCTGCAGATTCTTCGTTTAATGTTGAGAGTTGTCCACCTCTTAAAGGATTCATTACAATTACCTGTAAACCGTTCTTTTCTGCAATTTCATATTGTTTTTGTGCATTAACCATTTCCCAATCTATGGCATTTACTTGAAGTTGAACAAAATCCCATTTATACTTGCTTACAATTTCTTCTAAAAGTTCCGGTACATCGTGAAATGAAAAGCCTAAATATTTAATTTTGCCTTCCTGTTTTTTCTTATTTAAAACATCATAAACTTCATATTTCTTAAATGTTTCGTAAGCATGACTGTTTAAACCGTGTGCCAAATAGAAATCAAAATAATCCACTTTGCATTTTTTTAACTGATCTTCGAATATTTCTTCTACCTGTTGTTTACTTTGAATCATGCCTAAAGGCATTTTAGTCGCTAAATAAAAACTTTCTCTGGGATACTTTTGCAAAATTTTTCCCATAACCTTTTCCGATTCGCCCATATGATAAATATATGCCGTATCGTAGTAGTTTATACCGTGTTCCATTGCATAAGCTACCATTTCTTCTACTTTCTTTTCATCTATATTTGTTTCTACTCCGTCAATTATAGGTAATCTCATTGCTCCGAAACCCAAAAGAGAAATTTCTTCTTTTTTCCCTTTCAAAAAGGTTCTTGTTGCAACTTTATCGGCTAAACTTTTTGTTGTAGTTGCCACTTTTTTACATGCGGATAAAACTACCGCACCTATTGTTGTAAATACCGCCGATTTTAAGAATTGTCTTCTGTTCATGAAAAAATCCTCCGGATTTTTTAGGTTATTGGATTATCGGCTTATAAGTTATTTTTTAATGTTGCTTGTCGTTAAACCTATAACCTTATAACCCTATAATCTCATAACCTGTCGTTAAATTGTACTACTTACAGCAACTCTAATGTCAATTATATTTTTATAAACTTTTTCCGAATTCATACACTTTTTTAGGATAATCCGTTCTGTTTATTGAACCTGCCGTCCATACTCCCGGAACAATAAATCTGCCTGTATCTTTCCATCCGAGATAATCCAATAAAACATCATAATGTGTTCTTATAGGCTGTTCATCGTGGCTTGAATTGTTCGCATAAGTCATAAAAAGAGCTGCTTTTTTAGGAACATGAATTTTACCGTTTATTGCATAAAATCTGTCTATAACGGCTTTAAGTTGTGCCGATATACCGAAATAATACATAGGAGTTACAAAAACAACCAAATCAGCATCAACAATATGTTCTCTTACAAAATTAAAGTCATCGTTGAATACACAAGGTCCGTCCATTCCGCACTTGTTACAACCGATGCAGGGATGAACATTCTTAAATGCACTGTCAAACCTGAATACTTTATGTCCTTTTTCCGTTGCACCTTTTATAAAATTGTCTGCCAAGATATTTGAGTTACCGTTTTTTCTCGGACTGCCTGTTAAAACCAAAATTTTCATTTTTTTGTTCTCCGTATCAGATGTATTTGAAAAAACAGATTGCTTGAAAATCGTACTTCCCGCAAGCACACCCGCAGCCAGCAATGAATTTTTTAAAAATTTTCTTCTGTCCATTTTTACCTCAAAATGTTTTTGTTACAACAATTTTTTTATACAAGAATATGCCAATTCATAAATGGTATGATAAGTATAACCGACTTTTGCTTTTTCCATAGCTTTTTTTTGTTCCGTATTTACTATCGCATAAGGGTATATTCCATATACGAACGGGAAAAACGAATAAACAAATTCTTGTACCTGTTTATTTGTACTTTTCGGACAAAACTTCTTTATAATTTGTGAAACCAATTTTATTGAATTGCCGAAAGACACTTTAAATTCTGTAAGTATTTCGGGACGACTGTTTGCTTCCATATCAAAATGATTCATACTTACAAGTTTTAACATTTGTTCTCTTTTTTCAAGAGATTTTGCTATTTCTTTTGCAAGGTTATCTTTTGAAAGTTTTTTATTGTTTTCAATTATTTCGGTTAAATCTTTGTTCCAAAGGTCATATTCTTTTTTTGTTAATACAAGAAAAATTTCTTCTTTTGTATGAAAGTAGTTATAAATTGAAGTTCTTGTAAATGTTGTCGAACCTGCTATAACTTTCATCGTAATGTCTTTAAAGCTCATCGTTTTGTAAAGTTTTTCGCAGGCACCAACAATTTCTTCTTTCCTTGTTTTTATTAACTCTTTTGAACTTAACATATCAAACCTCGCTTAAATTTGTTATACAAATTTTTGCAGTTGTCGCTTCCATACATCTGTTCTTCTATATATCCAGACCTCTATCCCTCAAATTGCCTTTGGCAATTTTTACTTCTTTATAAACTTATCATCGGATTTTGGAATACCGTTTATATCTTCAACATATCTTTCAACTTTCATGTGTAAATCATATTTGTTTCTAAGTTCGGCAATTTTGCCCATCATAGGTGAAGCATGATGAACATCAAGTGCTTGTTGGCTTTCCCAACTGTCTATTAAAAGAACGGTATCTTTACTGTTTGAGGGATAAAAATATTCGTATCTTATATTTCCCTTTTCTTTACGAACAGCATCCGCGGTGCCGGACTTTTCCATTTCTTTAACAAACTTCTTGGCATTTCCTTTTTTACCGCTGTAGTATATATTTATTGTTATTGCACCGTCGTTTGTTGTAACTTCTTCTTCAGCATAAGAAACAGATACAAATAATACCGTTGTTAAAAGCAAAATCATTGCACCGTATATTTTTTTCATTTTAATCTCCTTATTGTTATTTTACAATTTTTTGATCTCCTGTTGTCCACACATGTTTTTCGTTGGCAGCAGAAGGTTTGTTTTGTGCCATAACACCCGCAAGATTATGCGGAACATAAAGTTCTTCCAAATATTTTATTTCTTCATCGGTAAGATTAACATCAACAGCTTTTGCAGCTCCTTCGATATGATGCAATTTTGTAGCACCGACAACAGGTGAAGTTGTTTTTGTTAAAAGCCAGGCAAGAGAAATTTCCGTCATTGTTAAGTTACGGTTTTGTGCAATTTCGGCAACACGATTTATAATAAGATTGTCACTTTCCGCGGTTGAATCATATTTGAATTTTGCGTACTTGTCTTCCACTGCCCTTTTGGTTTCTTCTCCGGGCTTTCTTGAAAGTCGTCCGCTGGCAAGTGCGCTGTAAGGTGTTAATGCAATATTTTCTTCTTTACAAAAAGGAACCATTTCCCTTTCTTCTTCACGGAAAATTAAATTGTAATGTCCTTGAATTGAAACAAATTTTGCAAAATTTTCTCTTTCGGCAATTGCATTTGCTTTTGCCAACTGCCATGCAAAACAGTTAGATATACCGATATATCTTACTTTTCCGGCTTTTACCTGATTATTTAAACCTTCAAGTATATCTTCTATTGGAGTAAGCCAATCCCACATGTGATAAATATACAAATCGACATAATCCGTATTCAAATTTTTAAGACTGGTATTAATCATATTTTCAATATGTTGTTGTCCGCTTATATTATTATCTATCTCTTCTTTTGTTCTGGGAAGAAACTTTGTTGCAATAACAAAATCTTCCCTTTTTGATGTAAAATCTTTTAATGCTTTACCTACATACTGTTCACTTGTTCCGCTTTGATATCCTATTGCCGTATCGTAAAAATTAACACCTAAATCAAGTCCTTTTTTTATAATCTCTCTTGAATGTTGTTCGTCTATCGTCCAACTGTGCTGACCTCTTGAAGCATCACCGAATCCCATACAGCCCATACATATTCTTGAAACATTTAAATTAGAATTACCGAGTTTTATATATTCCATAATTTTTTCCTTTACTGAAATTTATTGACACAGTGTCAATAATGGTATTATAATATTATTCTGACACCTTGTCAATATGAATTTTTTTTGTTAAAATTCGTATGCATTTTAAATAAAACGGGAGAAATTTATGAAAATAAAACATTTTGTTTTAGCGGTAATTTCATTATTATGTTTTCAAACTTATTCTTTTGCAAAAGAAACGGAAATTTACGATATTCATCAACATTATGTTCCTGAAAGTTATAAACAAGCTCTTTTAAAACACGGAACAAAAGTTACGGAATCTGATGGATTACCTTTACCGAAATGGTCTGTTGAAGAACAATTGAAGTTTATGGACAAATTTAACATAAAAACCGCTTATATTTCTTTAGCTACTCCTCACCCGTATTGGAACGATGAAGAAGAAACAATTAATATTGTAAGAGAAATAAATAATGAAGGTGCGGAAATAGCAAAAAAGTATCCTGAAAGGTTTAAACTTTTAGCGACTCTTCCGTTACCTAATGTAGAAAATTCAATAAAAGAAATAGATTATGCTTACGATACACTTAATGCCGTTGGAATAAAACTGCCTACAAATGCCGGCGGAATTTATTTGGGAGAAAAAGTATTTGAACCTGTATTTGAAAAGCTTAACGAAAGAAAAGCCGTTATTGTTTTACATCCCGTTTCACAAGTTGCGGTTCCGGATACAATTTTTAAACAGTATCCTCCTGCCGTAGTTCAATATTTGCAGGAAACAACCACCGCTGTTATGAACTTGATTTTGAGCGGAACATTGGAAAAATATACTGATATAAAAATTGTTATCCCGCACGGAGGATCTTTACTTCCCGCATTGGCAGACAGATTGGAAGCAATGCAAGGTTTGTTGGAATTAAAAGCCGGCAGAAAACTTCCGCCGATAAAAGAAACCCTTTCTAAATTTTATTATGATTTAGCAGGGTTTCCTGTTCCCAACCAACTTTACGGTTTATTGAATATGACGGATGCCGATCACTTATTATATGGCAGTGATTATCCTTATGCTTTTGAAAATTATATTCAACCGCAAAAAGAAAAGCTTGAAAAAACTAAACTTTTAACCAAAAAGCAGAAAAAGAAAATCTTTAAAGAAAATATAGAAGTTCTTTTTAAATAAAAATTTTATCAGCATAAATTGACTTATAGTGACTTTAACTTTGTATAATAGATAATATAACTTAATATAAAATCAATTACAATTATTAAAAAAAAGGAGAAGTAAAATGAAAAAAGATTTAGGTTTGGTTCAGGCAGTTTATCCTATGCCGGTACTTATGGTAGCTGCATACGATGAAAACAAAAAAGTTAATGTAATGAATGTTGCATGGGGACAAATATGTGACGAAGATAAAATAATTCTGTTTATCGGTGAAGGTAAAAAAACATGGTTAAATATAAAAGCAACCAAAGCATTTACCGTTGCACTTGCCGATGAATCACATATTGATGTTGCCGACTTTTTCGGTATAGCTTCAGGAAATAAAATAAACGATAAATTTGAAAGAACAGGTTATCATGCAATAAAAAGCGATAAAGTTAATGCTCCGATTATAGAAGAATTTCCTGTAGTAATGGAATGTGAACTTCTTGATATTATCAACACGGAATATGTGTCGGGAATTGTAGGTAAAATAGTTAATGTTAAAGCAGAAGAATCCGTTTTATCCGATAACGGCAAAATAGATCCCGAAAAAACAAAAGCTTTAATTTTTGACCAATTTCAACACGGTTATTATGTTACCGGCAAAAAAGTAGGTAAAGCATGGAATGCCGGTGCGGGACTTATGAAAAAATAATTGTTTAACAAAAATAATAAAAACAGCAGAGAATATTTTTTTCTCTGCCGTTTTTTTTTGATATTTTAATAATTATGCTTTATTGAATTTATCTTTACCTTGTTTACATCTCGGGCAATGCCAATTTTCGGGCAAATCTTCAAATGCCGTTCCTGCAGGTATTCCGTTTGCAACATCACCTGTTTTCGGGTCATAAATATATCCGCATACACTGCAAACATATTTACCGGTTGCAGTTTTATAAACAATTTCTCCTACAGGAATTGTTTCGGGCGGGTTTGCAAGATCTATAATTTTTAAATTTTCCAAATTTTCATATCCTAACGGTGTATGTGTTGAAAGATAAACGGTAGGATGATTTTTAATAAATTCTCTTACATTATCAATGGTTTGCCTTGCAGCTTTTATATCTTCAAAAACTACCGACAACTTATTTTTATACAAGGCTTCATCTGTATAAGTTACATCACCGTGAAACATATAAAACAAACCGTCATTTTCAGCTATTACAATACTGTTGCCTTTGGTATGTCCTTTAGCTTCAATTAAATAAACACCGTCTGCAATTTTTTGACTTGCGGGGAAATTGTAATATGCACCGTCTTTATAATCTGCTGTTACAACATTGTTTCCTTCAAGTTTTAATGCATCGGCGTCTTCTTTTGAAATATATATTTTGGCATTAGGAAAACTGCGGAGTTCGCCGGTATGATCTTCGTGTTTATGGGTAACAAGAATTTTTGTTATTTGTTCCGGTTTATAACCGATATCCGCAAGAGCAGAAACATAATCTTTTATTTTTGTTCCTATAAAAATTGTGGATTTTTCGTCCGGTGCAATTTCAGGCGTTTCTTTTGGCAAACCGGTATCTACAAGAATTACTTCGCTGCCGGTATCTATTACAAAATTTTGAAGACTTGAACGATACTTTATTGAAGAATCAAACTTTTCCGCACCTTCTTCACCGCCGAAAGCAAACGGTTGAGTCATAAACCCTTTTTCATAAAATTTTACCGCTTTTATAATCATAAACTTAACTCTTATTGTTGTAATTTACAATAATGCCTTAATACAATTTTCTACTACTGCCATATCTTCGGTAGGTTCAAACCTTGCAACTACATTTCCGTTTTTATCTACAACAAACTTTGTAAAATTCCATTTTATATCTGAATTTTTTTCATAGTTCGGATCTATTTTTGAAAGATGTTGTTTCATAAATTGTGCCATTTTGCTTTCACCGAACCCTTTAAAACCTTGTTGTTCTTTTAAATATTTAAATAACGGCAACTGGTTATCTCCGTTCACATCGGACTTTTTCATTTGAGGAAAAGTTGTATTGTAATGCACAGTGCAGAATTCATGAATTTCATCGTCTGATCCAGGTGCTTGTCCGCCGAACTGGTTGCAGGGAATATCAAGTATTTCAAGTCCTTTGGAATGATAATCTTTATACATCTGTTCTATCGGTGTATATTGCGGAGTAAACCCGCAACCTGTTGCGGTATTTACTATTAAAACGACTTTACCTTTAAAATCCGCCATTTTAATTTCTTCGCCTTTTGCCGTTGTAACGGAAAAATCGTAAAAATTTGCCATGTTATTTTCTCCTTTTATATTGATTATTGAAAATATTGTAACTAAAACAAAGATAGTTAATAAAAATTTGAAATTTTTCATTTAAAAATTTTTCCCTAAATATGCTCTTACTAATTTATTTTTGTTTCAATAAATAATTATCACAACAACGGATATTTTATCTAAATATTTTATCAAAAGGCAATGTTTTTTATATTAATTACTGTGTTTTCTCATATACTCTATGGTTTTATAAAGGATATCGGAACGGTAAAGCTTGTTTAAATTTTCGGCAAATTTAAGATTATATTTTTTTTGAAGTGCATTAAACATACTTTTAAGTTCTTTATCTTGTTCATCTTTGTTTTCCGTCATAAAATCATCTAATGTGAGTTGATGATTTTTACTGTTTGAAAGATTATAAATGCCAACACCTATCAAGCGGATGGGGGATTTTTCTATTTTCTTCATTAAATAAAGAGCTTCTTTATAAATTTCAAATGCCGTATTACAATGTGAAGTTATTTTTGAGCGGGTTATCCCTTTCATATTTGAATATGTAATTTTTAATGTTACTCCGTTCCCGTATAAATCATATTTTTTTGCTCTGTTTTCCACACATAATGCAAGCAAAAACAAAACATCTTTTAAAAGGTTATAATTTTTAACATCTTTTTGAAATGTAACTTCTCTGCTTATGGATTTTGCATCTTGAGGGCGGTACTGAACTACCTTATGATTATCTGTTCCGAATGCAAGTTCCGTAAGCCATTTTCCCTGCTTTCCTAACAGTTTTGTTACGGTTTCTTTTTTTTCTTGTATATCTCTAACTGTATGAATACCGGAAGAATATAACTTTTGTGCCGTCATTTTCCCTACGGAATACAACACACGAACATCACGATCTATAATTAAATCTACAAAATCTTTTGCGGTAGGTATTTCAAAATAGCCGTCCGGCTTTTTTTCTTCACTGGCAATTTTTGCAGCGGTTTTGGAATATGCCACTCCGACCGAACATGTAAGGCCTAATTCATCTTTAGTTCTTTGCTTAATAAGTTTTGCGATTTTTCTTGCACCGTCAAAAGTTTCAGCTTTTTGTGTTACATCCAAATAAACTTCATCAAGTGCTATTGCTTCCGCAACGGAAGCGTAACTGTCCCATATTTTATGAAGTTGAGCAGATACCGTTTTATATTTATCAAAATTAGGATGCATATAAATGCCGTTAGGGCATAACCTGTATGCTTCCTTAATATTCATTGCCGAATATATGCCGTATTTTCTTGCTTCATAACTGCAAGTGGCAACAACGCCCCTTTCTTCCGGAAGAGAACCTATAATCAAAGGTTTTCCTTTAAGTGCGGGGTTGTCTCTTATTTCAACGGATGCATAAAAAGCATCCATATCCACATGTATAATAATCTGTTCCGGCAAGTTTGTCATTAGGTTTCAGCACAAAGTTCCATTTAAAAAATATTAAAACTAAATCTCGTTAAACATTAACACAATTCGCCGTCACCAAGCCCGAACTGTTCCAAAGAACCTTCTTTTGCCTGAACACAAATATATTGAATTTCTGTTTTTGATTCCATAGTTCTTACTGCATTTGGTAAAACTTTTACACAACTTCCTTCTTTAACATCTATTGTTTTACCGTCTAAAGTCATTGTTCCTTCACCTTTTAAAAATATGTAAACTTCTTCGTTTTGTTTATGTTTGTGATTAAACGGAAGTTTTACTCTGGCAGGCATAGAATTTACGGAAATTTCGCAGCTTGTTAATCCTAACAAATCGTGTAAAAATACTTTTCCGTTCTCGTATTTTGTTCCGATTTCATTTAATTTACCCAATTCTTCATTTTGAAAATTTGCCATGGCTTTTCTCCTGTTATTTAATTTTTATTAGATTCAATTATTTCGTTTAAAGATATTTTGGAATTACTAAACCTTTTTTTACTTCGGACGCTTTTGTTATGTTTTATTTAAGCAAAAAATCTTATATTTTTGCAGACAAAATATATTTTACAACTTCAGGGTTGTTATGATCTATAATTTCACTGTGTTTTAAGTCTAAAGCATCTATCTTTTTCATATCTTCATCGGAAATTGTGAAGTTCCATATATCAAAATTTTGTTCTATTCTTTCTTTATGAACTGATTTCGGAAGAATGGAAACACCTCTTTGAACATTCCATTTAAGTGCAACTTGTGCTGCCGTTTTTCCGTGTTTCTTGCCTATTTCGGTTAATACGGGATGTGTAAATATGCCATATTTGCCTTCTGCCAAAGGGCCCCATGCTTGTGGCTGACAACCGTATTTTTTCATATTTTCTATTGCATTATATTGTGCAAAGAAAGGATGCAATTCTATTTGATTTACCATAGGCTTTATATTTACAAGTTCTGCAAACTCCGTAAATTTTCCTATATTAAAATTGGAAACACCTATAGCACGAATTTTCTTTTCATTATAAAATTCTTCTATTGCTCTCCATGCACCGTAAACATCTCCGTAAGCTTGATGAAGAAGATACAAATCAAGATATTCAAGACCTAAATTTTTCAAAGAGCGGTCAAAACCTCTTTTTGCTCCTTCGTAAGAAAAATCGCTAACCCAAAGTTTTGTTGTTATAAAAAGATCTTCTCTTTTTACAATTCCTTCGGATATTGCTTGTTTTATTGCTTCACCTACAGCCTTTTCATTCATATAAATAGCAGCAGTATCTATTAAACGATAACCGGCTTTTATTGCTTCCAAAACAGCATTTTTACACTCGTTAGGATCAGGTACTTGAAACACTCCGAACCCTTCCAAAGGCATTTCCACACCATTTGATAACTTTAAATTTTCCATTTTGTTCTCCACTATTAAAATATGATTTGGTTTTAGCAATAAATTATATTCCAAACAAAAAATAATTTACAATAATTAAACCTTGAACCACCAATGCAATTTCAAGCCATTCGTGAAATCTTTTTAATTTTGTGTTATGAACATCAAACGGTTTATGCATTACCCAAATAACAACAAATAAAATTACAAACAAAATTATTGAATATATCATTTTTTGCTTTCCTGTAAAATAAACTTTAAAATCCTAATCCTTTTAACCAATCGGAAACTTTTTTATCGGCTTCGGATTTGCTGTTTTGTGCAACGTGCCCGTAAACACCTAACCCTTTTTTTACTTCGGATGCTTTTGTTATTGATTTTATTTTACTTTCGCTTCCTGCCAAACCGCTGCCTTCGTGTGTTCCGAAAGGTATTACTGTTTTACCTGAAAAATCATAACTTTCCAAAAATGTATAAACAGGCATCGGCAAATCTCCCCACCAGTTAGGATAACCGACAAATATTACATCATAATCCGCAACATTTACTTTACCTGCAATTTCCGGTCTTTCATTGTTTCTTTTTTCGGTTTGCGCATAGTTTATTAAATCGTTATATGATTTGGGATATTTATCGTTTGCAACTTTAATTTCAAATGTATCTCCGCCTGTTTTTGCCGCTATCATTTCTGCAATTATTTCCGTATTACCTTTCTTTATTGTTCCTACACTGTATTGTTCACCGTTTTTGGAAAAATATGCCACCAAAACCTTTTTACCGCTGTTTACTTTTGTTGTTGTTTCTTCTGCTGCCATAACATTGCCTCCGTTATTATTACTTTTTAATAAAAAAATCGCACCTACACAAACTACAAGTAAAACCGTTACAAAAATTTTTAATTTCATTTTTACCTCTCTTTTTCTTTTTTCTCATATTTCTGCTTCTTATTTTGAAGGTTTAAGTTCTCCGTAAAAATATGCTGCTGTTGCTCCGCCGTCAATTAAAAAATCCGAACCGGAAATAAAATCAGCTTTTTCACTTAATAAAATTTCAGCAATATTTGCAACTTCGTCTGCCGTTCCCGGCCTTCCTGCGGGACACTTTGCAAACATATTTTTATAAAAGTCGCCTCTTGGACCGTTAAACTCATCTATTGCTAAAGGTGTAACAATAATTCCCGGAGAAATTGAATTTATCCTTGCATTTCTTTTGCCCCATTTTACTGCTTCAGCCATAACTCTTTTAACATTACATCTTTTTGCCATTTGATAAGCATGTAAAGTATCTTTTATATTTTTCGGTTGTAAAACATCAAGCTTTAAAAGTTCTTCCGTTGGTGTTGTTGCGAGTTGTTCATCAATTTCAGGAGTAAGTGCCGGCATTCTGTGCCCTGACTGAGAAGAAATTGTAATTCCTCTCCCTCCGTTTTTTATAACTTTTCCAGTTTCTTCAAGCAAAACTGCCGTTCCGTATAAGTCCACTTTTAAAATAACTTCTACAGGTGCTTGAGAAGGAGAAACTCCGGCAGAATTTATTAAGGTTGATATTTCGCCGTATTTTTGTCCGACTTTTATTAAGTTTAAAACAGATTCTCTTGAAGAAATATCACACTCTATTGCTTCAATATCAAAGCCGGTATCCGACATGATTTTTGATATTTCTTTTGCATTTTCAATATTTTTATCACCGACAATTATTTTTTTACCAAACCCTACCCTGCGAGCAATTGCCATACCTATTTGACCTGCACCGGTCCATAAAATAACATCTTTCATTAAAAATCTCCTTTATTCGGTTACTTTTACGGAAATATTTTTATTTTCCGGTTGATTGTTATTTTGCCGAATATGTTGAAGCAACAATTGTTTTTATCAAAAAATCTTCGTTTAATTCTATTGTTAATTCAAGATTCCAAGTATGTTTGTCTCCGCCGAAAACAGCAGCAGACACTTTACTTTGACCTACAAAATTCAAACTGTTTTTAACTATAATATTTTCGGTTTCGTTGGAATAATAATTTAATGTTCCGTTTTTAATTGAGTTTAAATATTCTTTTTTATTCTGTTTTAAACCTGTCATGTGAACCAAAACAAATTTTTCGTCCAACATTTTTCCCAAAGATAAAATATCTTTATTTATCATAAATTCATACATATTGTTATAAAGTGTTCTTATTTTTTCTGTTTGAGTGTTCATTGTTTGTTTATCATTTGCGTTTACATTTATATTCAAAAATATCGGCATTACTAAACATAAAATTACAGGCAACAAAAATATTATTTTTTTCATTATAACTTTGTTTCCATTAACAGATAAAAGCTATTGTTATTTTACTATATTATAGCAACTCTAAGTCAAATTTTATAAAAAATCTGTCTTGTTTTCCTAAAAAAAGATATAATAAGTGCAGTTTTCTGCCGGAGGGTTTGATTATGCAAAAATATTCACACACTTACAATGTAATACTTGATAATATGGATTTATTCAATTATAAATTAAGACCGATATCCGCAATTATGTATTTACAAGATGCATTTGCAAGATATACGGCAACAAAAAAGATGGCTGCTTACGACTTGTTTGCAACAAACCAATACTGGATAATAACCGAAATAAACATGGAATTTACGGATGTTTTACCTTACTGGTCTGAAGAAATAAAAGCGGAAATTTGGATTTCCGAACTTTCAAAATTAAAAGTTTATACCGATTTTAAAATTTATTATAAAGATAAAGTTTTTGCTAATGGAAACATTCTTTGGTTCATAATAGATAAAGATTCAAAAAGACCTGCAAAAACCGATGTTGTAGCTGAAAGATTTGAACTTTGTGATGAACTTGTATTAGGACAACACACAAAATTTGTTTTACCGGAAATAAAAGAAAAGTTTAACGAGCTTACGCATAAAATAAATTTGTCCGACTTGGATTTTAACAAACATGTTAACAACAAAAGTTATATTAACCTTGCCGAAATGACCGCACCGGACGAATTTAAGAAAACTCATACGGTAAAAAATTTAAAAGTTAAATTTAACAGAGAATCTTTTTTGAATGATGTTTTAACCTGCACAACATATACAACAAATACCGAAAATTTATATGTTCATAAAATAGAAAAAGACGGCATTTCCGTTTGTGACATTTCCACATTATGGGAAGAAAAAACAGATACTTCTACCATTGTAGATTATCCGTTAAAGATTAAGGGATAATCTTTTTATATCAATTCAATTTTGTCGGTGGTATATAAAAAGCAGAGCTTTTAAGAATTTATAATTTTTATTTATTATTTCACAATAAAAGACGGGACTGTTCTTTCGTTACGATAAGAGGCAATAATCCCGTTACCTTGTGCAAGGCGGGAATATATTCCCGATAAGTTTCCGTTATAAACAAATAAACCTGTCATATTTATATATTTATGCCAAGAGCCGTCTCCAAAAGCAAAATCAATGTTTTCTGTTTGATATTGCGGACAATATTTTTGGCATATATAATTTTTTCCATACAATTCTTTTGCTTTTTGCTGCCATGTTTTATCGTCAAGTTCCATACCTGCAAAAACTCCGTTTGAGGCATATGAATCTATAGGTTTTAAAATATATTCATTTTTGTTTTTAAAAGCCGTTTCTAAATTTATAAATTCTTTTGAAAATAAAACAGTATACGGTATATGTTGTTGTATAAAAATATTTTCTTGTTCTGAAAGAAAAGCTTTTGTTCTTTCATTATAAAGAACATTAAAAAAATATTTATTGTGTATTATTTGAGTGCAAAAAGAACCTGCAAGAAATACGGCTTGTTTTTTAACGGCATCAATAAACGGTTTTATATCCGTAATATTATCCAATATATCGCTTGTAACGGCTCGGCGGTATATTGCATCTATTTTATAACCTTGTTTTGAAAACAATTTCCCATTTTCAAATTTAAGGTCTCTTATATCACATATTTTACAGTTTAAACCGAACTTTTGAAAATGTTTTACAAATTCTTCAAATTCTTTTATTGTTGCTTTATCAAGAAAATCCACTATTGCAATGTTAGGTTTACTTATTTTGTTTTTGTATGTGTTGTATAAAGATAAAAATGTTTTTACCCAGCTGTCAAACATTTCAAATTCAGTAAAGTTATATTTTTTTGTAATTTCTTTATGTGCAAAATTATGTATAAACATTTCTTCCAAAATTTTGTTCTCGTTCATTCCGCTTGTTCCGTCGGTATTTATTTCACAAAAATAAAATTCGCCCGTATCTTCATGAAAAAAGATATCAAATCTTGCAACAGGAAGAAGTCCGTTATATCCGTTGGGAACCAAAATAAGTTCTTCCAACTGTTTGGAAAAAGGAAACAATTTTCTGTAATCGGCATTGTTGATATATTCTTTTATAACTTTAACACAAATCCCGTACATTGTTTTAACTATATCGTTAAATTTGGCAACCGTTTCTTTCGTGTATATTTTAGGTATTGAAAGAGTTTTTGAAGTAAGACGATTATTAAAATACAGTGCGGATTGTTCCATTTTTCCTTTTAAAGCAGCCATACTTTTACGATTTTGTTCAATATTGTTGTTTATGAAAAGTTTGTATTCTTTTTGAACGGAATATGCTTTTGATATTAAATAAAAGAAAGGTTCTATATATTTTTTTTCATTTTCATCAAGTTCTTTTTTTGCAAAAGAAAGCAATTTTTTTATAACGTTTACTGCACTTTTTCCGTATATTTTACCGTTATAACCGTATTTCATTAAACTGTTTTGAGTGTCTGCAACATCTTTTTCGCAAATGTTATGTTTTATTATAAATTTTTGACACAATTCCAACATTTTTTGCGAATAGATCAGCCCTTTAACAAATGCAATATATGCAAACATTTGTTTTTCGGGCATTGAGTCTGCTCCTCTGATTTCCAAATATTGTTTTACCCTTACCGTAGGAAAAACCATAGATATTATATGTTCTATGTCTTGTCTGTCGGTTTGTTCATACGAATAAACTTGTTCTACCGTTGCATTTTGTGTAGATACTGCAATATTTCCTTTTTGTTTTAAAATTAACTGTACGGAACATAAATATTTGGCATACATTTCAAAGTTGTAATCTTTCAAAAAAACATTCGGAACAATTCCGCACCTGTCATTATCCGTATTTCGCCAAATATCTTCCCTTATAAGATGATACGAATTTTTATTTTTATCTATATCGGATACTGTTTCGGAAATAAGTTGAAACACAGGTGTTAACAAATACGAAGTTTGTATTTTGTTCTTAAAATCTTCTTGTGAAAAATAATCAACCGATACCTGTGTCGATGCCGTCGAAAGCATCATGTCTAAACCTTTTGTTCCGCTTGTTTTAAAATATTGGCTCATAAAACGGTATCTGTTTTTAGGTATTAATTCCAATTCTTCTGTTTTGCTTACGGGTTGTTGTCCTGCACGGCAAAGAAAATATCCTAATTTATCAAGTATCGGGTTTAACACATTACAAAAATTTTGATATATTTTATAAATATCTTCAATTTTTTCTTGTTGAACAATACTGACTTCATATTGACCTGCCGGTTCCAAGGTTACGGAAAAATCGTTTGTTTTAAAACCGAACAAATTATGTCCTTCTTCTATAGGTTTTGCCGCAGGATAACATAAAATATGCTGTTTCAGGATATATAAAATGCCTTTTTCTTCCGAATAAGAAACTGCTGTTCCCGTATCTTTTCTTAAAATAAAATGTTCTATTTCAACACCTATATTTTTCTTCTTTTCTTTTTTTATTCCTTCAAAAAAATAATCGGTTAAAATTTTTTTTAAATTTTTACTGTTAAAATAATCGTTAAAGTTATTTTTTAATGGGATAGTCATCAAAATGCCTTCTATATCAATTCAACTTTGCCGGTGGTGTGCGAAAAGTGGCATTTTGCAATATATAATTTATCTTTATCAACAGCTTCTTTAATTATTTTTGAATTTTCAAGAAGATATTTTTCCACCCATAAGGTATGTTTTCTTGCAAACTCGTTATTACAATCAAATTTGCCTTTACCGTCTATAACCGGATATACACATTTTAGTATGGATTGAAAATGTTCGGGCATTTCGGGATACTGTTCGTTAGCATATTTCATAACACCGCAATCGTCGTGTCCTAAAAGAATTAAAAGGGGAACATGAAGTTTTTTAACGGCATATTCTATACTTTCTTTAACATTGGGACCGACAGCAATTCCTGCAACCCTAACAACAAAAAGTTCGCCTATACCGCAATCAAAAATTATTTCGGGAACTACTCTGGAATCGGAACAACTTACAACACAGGCATAAGGTTCCTGATACAGTGCAAGGCTTTGCAATGTTTTTAAACACATATTTTTTGCGGTAGGTTTACCTTCTATAAAATTTTTATTTCCTTCCAACAATTTATTCAATTCTTTTTGTGCGGTTTGTGAAATCATATTTTTACCTCTAACATTGATTACTATGTATCTTTATTATACACTATAAATTGCCATTTTGTCGTTGTCGTTCATTGTACATTATACATTGTCTTTTTAGCATTGTCTTTTTAAATTTTTTGAGGGGTGCCTATGGTTAATACCAACAAATTTTTGTTTGAATATTTTGCGGCTTGAAGTTCGGCTTTTAACGGATCGTCCCAACTGTGTTTTGATAATGTATATTTTGAATGATGAACGGTAACATATTGTTTGGCATTAAGTTCCTGCATTGCTATGCCCAGTTCTTTGGGCATTGTGTGTATTTGGTTCCAATCCTTGTTATATTGCCCGTTTTCAAGTATTGCCAAATCTATGTCTGGAAAATGTTCACCTGTATATTTAAAGTGCGGTCCGTAACCGGAATCGCCGCCGATATAAACTTTTTTACCGTCAGCAAATTCCACAACAAAAGATGCCCACAAAGTTTTGTTTCTAAAAATGCTTCTTCCCGAAAAGTGGCGGGCAGGCAAACAATAAAATTTTGTGCCGTTAACTTCTGCATCTTTATACCAATCAAGTTCGGTAATTTTGTCTAAAGAAAATTTCCAATATTCAAAATGTTCACCCACACCTAAAGGTACAACTATATTTTTTATTTTTGATTTTAATTCTTTAACGGTAAAATAGTCCAAATGGTCCCAGTGGTCGTGACTTATTACAAGAAAATCTATTTCCGGAATATCTTGCGGTTTGTAAATGTCCGTTCCGGGATACGGTTTATTTATAAATTTTACCGGTGAACCTTGTATAAGTACGGGATCAACCAAGATTTTTATACCGTTGACCTGCAACAAATATGAAGAATGGCCGAACCATATAATAAGGTCTTTATCTTTCGGTAAAGACTTTAAATCTGTTTTAACCGACGGTACAGGTTGTGCCGGTGCCAAATCTTTTCTTTTTTCGGTTAAAAATTCCCACATAGTTTGAAAACCGCTTTTGTTGCCCGTCATAACGGTTGTGGGAACTTCATTTTGAAATTGTCCGTTTTTATAGTTAGAGGATTGTTTTATAAGTTCCAACCTGTTACCGCTCGGCAATTTTCCGAAACTTTCCATAAATTTACCGTCTGCGGTTTTATCGATAAATATATAACCGCCCGTTGCCGCACCTGCCGCAACGACCGTTCCCGATATTAATGATTTTTTTATAAAATCTCTTCTGTTCATATTGTAAAATTATATAAATTAAAGTAACTCTAATGTCAAGTTTACAAAACCTTAATCCAATCTTTTTTTAAACATCCATGCCGCAAAAGATAATGTAATACAGGCAATTATTATTAACGGTATTAAGTTCATTATAATATCTTCCAAAATCATACCTTTTAAAAATATACATCTTGTTATTTTTATAAAAAATCTTAACGGATTGGCATAAGTTAAAATTTGTAAAAATTGCGGCATATCTTCTACCGGTGACACAAAACCGGAAAGTAAAACTGCCGGCATTTGAAATGTAATTATTCCCAAAATTGCTTGTTGCTGTGTTTTGGCAATTGACGATATTGAAAGACCTACACCTACAATTGAAAGTAAAGAAACCGCTATTGCTCCAAAAAGATAAAACGGATTTCCGGCAAACGGTATTTTAAATACTATTACAGCCAAAAAAGACATTACTGAAGTAACTGTTAATGCCAAAACAAACGGCGGTATAGTTTTTCCCAACAAAATTTCAAAAGAGCTTAAAGGAGTTATTATAAGTTGATCAAAAGTGCCTAATTCTCTTTCCCTTGCAACGGATAATGCCGTAAGCAAAAGAGTAACCACAAGGGCAAGAAGAGCAACTATAACAGTTAAAACATACCATCTGTATTCAAGATTAACATTAAACCAATTCCTGACCGATATATTCACCGGAGAAACGGATTTTGTAAGTTCCGTATTATATCCGTTAATTATTTGTGTTGCATAAGAACCGGCAATTGAAGCGGAATTTGTTTGTCTGCCGTCGGTAACAATTTCTACGGATACAGGTTTGTTTGCCTTAATGTTTTTTGAAAAATCGTTGTTTATATAAACACCTATTAAAACTTTTTGAGTATCAATTTTTTCTTTCAGTTCTTCAAAATTATTAACATAATATATTTTTCTAAAGTATGGTGAATTATCAAACTTTTCAATTAAACTTTTACTTTCAAAACTGTTACTGTTATCCAAAACCGCCATATCAACATTGCGGACTTCCATTGTTATTGCCGCCGAAAAAACAAAAAACATCATAAAAGGCATAACCATAATAATGGCTCTTGTTCTTTTATCTTCCCAGATGGTAATAAATTCTTTTTTTATTAAAGATATTAAACGAATTAACATTTAATTCTCCAACCGCAGCGATGTTTTTTTGTAAACAATAACAAACAATATAAGTCCCAAAATACTTAAATATACCGAATTTATTAAAACAATATTCCAAACAGTTCCGGCCATAAATTCACTTTCGATAAAAGTAATAAAATATCGCGGCGGTAAAATCATGGTTAAATATTGAAATATTTTAGGCATGGAACTTATAGGAAACATCAACCCGGACAACAGCAAAGACGGTAAAAATCCCGCTGCAACGGAAATCATACTTGCAAGAAACAAACTCTTTGTAATTGTTGAAATTAAAAGTCCTATCCCCAAACATGTAAATAAAAACAGTCCGCTGACAAAAAACAAAACAAAAATATTTCCTCTAAACGGAATAGAAAAAATATACACACATAGGAAAACATTAAATGCCATAGATAACATTCCCAAAATAAAGTAAGGAACATATTTACTTAACAAAATGTGTATTTTTTTTATTTTTGTACTTAAAAGCGCTTCCATAGTTCCCCGTTCCCATTCTCTTGCAATAACAAGAGCAGTTAACAAAATTCCTATAAGTGTCATTGTTATTGCCAATGAACCGGGCAAAATAAAATAGTGGCTGTTCAAATCCTGGTTATACCATGTTCTTAACTGAACATTTATTAAACTTTTGCTAACCGTTCTTAAGTTTGTTGCATATTTACCTGAAGAAAGCCATCCGTTTATTATCTGCATAGAATAAGCATATACATAATTTGCAGTATTAACTTCACTACCGTCGGTTACTATCAAGACATTTGCAGTTTTACCTTTTGAAAGATTCAAACAAAAATCCTGCGGTATAAAAACGGCTCCTTTTATTTTTGATCTTGCAATATCTCTTGTAATATCTTCCTTATTATCATACACAACAGCTTTAATATACTTACTGTTACCGAACGATTTTATTAACGAATGAATTTCGGAGCTTGTATCATCGCTTTTTATTCCCATTGTCACAGACGGTGTATCAAGATTTATTCCGTACATATAAATCAATATACATATCAACGGCAACACAAAAGCAATTATTATGCTGCTGGGATCCCTTATTATTTGCAGAAATTCTTTTTTGATTAGGGCCATTAACATATTTTTATCCTTATATCGACTTTAATATTTAACTTCGCTTTCCTTAATTAAATTTATAAAAGTTTCTTCCATGTTTTTTGCATTTGCTTTTTCTTTTAATTCTTTAGGAGTACCTATTGCTATTGTTTGACCTCTGTAAAAAAGACTTATTCTGTCACAAAATTCGGCTTCATCCATAAAATGTGTAGTTATAAGAACGGTAACACCTTTTTTTGCAAGTGAAGTTATATGGTTCCAAAAATCTCTTCTTGCAACGACATCAACACCGGATGTGGGTTCATCCAAAAACAAAACGGGGGGATTATGCATAACCGCACAAGCCATGGATAACCTTTGCTTAAAACCTAACGGCAACTCATCGGCTTTTTGTTTTAATACCTTTTCGAAATTAAAAGATTTTATCATTTCGTCTATTCTTTGCTGTTTGTCTTTTTTGTTAAGTCCGTAAACACCTGCAAAAAAATTAAGATTTTGCTCTACCGTTAAATTTCCGTACAAAGAAAACTTTTGTGCCATGTATCCTAAATAACTTCTTGCTTTTGTAGGATTTTCTTTCATATCCGTTCCGAAAATTTTCGTTGTTCCGGAAGTAGGTTTTGAAAGACCGCACATCATTTTAAAAGATGTGGATTTTCCTGCTCCGTTAGGCCCGAGCAATCCGAAAATTTCACCTTTCTTTATTTTAAAAGTGTTGTTTTTAACGGCATAAAAATCTCCGTACTTTTTCACTAAATTATCGGCAAAAACGGTATATTCCATATCTATATCGTGCGGAACATAACTTTTGGCAACTAACGATTCTTCTTTTTTGTATCCGCCCATAAGTTCTATAACTTTTTCTTCAAACTCCTGTGCCGTTTTTGCCAACAAGTGCGGACTGCCATGATAAATTATTTTGCCTTTATCCATTACCACGGCCGTATCAAAACTGTGTGCTTCATCCAAATATGCCGTTGACCACAAAACCGTTGTATCAGGGGAAATTAATTGCCTAACCATTTTCATTAAATCTCTTCTTGAAATAGGATCAACACCAACGGACGGTTCATCTAAAACCAAAAATTCAGGGTTACCGAGCAACGAACAGGCAAGACCTAACTTTTGTTTCATACCTCCGGAAAGTTTTCCGGCAAATCTTGTTTGAAATCTTTTTAAGTCTGTAAATTCCAAAAGTTTGTCAAAATCGTGAGAAACATTTTTTAAATCGGCATATAACTTTAAATTTTCTATAACTGTTAAATCTTCATATAAGCCGAACTTTTGCGGCATATAACCTATTTTTGTGTTAAGAATATTTTTTTGTTTTTCCGGATTTAAATCTAATGTTGAAATTTCACCTTTATCCGCAACAAGTAAGCCGATAACCAAACGGAGCAAAGTTGTTTTTCCTGCACCGTCTGCGCCGATAAGGCCTGTAATTTTACCTTTTTCTATCTCCAAAGATAAATTATCTATTGCAGGTTGAGTTTGTCCTTTAAAAGTTTTAGTTAAGTTTTTAATTATTACACTGTTCATTTTTACCCGTTGCTAATTATTATTTAGGTTAATTTTAACGGTTACCGGCATTCCTTGTTTTAAATACTCGTCGGCATCATTGATATATACTCTTATTGCATAAACTAAACTTGTTCTTAAATTTTCCGTTTGAACGGTTTTCGGAGTAAATTCCGCAACCGAAGAAATATAACCGATATATCCGCTGTATTCCTTTTTGGCGTTTGTTTGTTTGTCTATACTATCGGTAACAACTTTCACTTCCATATTATTTTTTATATTTCCCAAATAACTTTCTTCAATGTATGCTTTAACCCAAACAGGTTTTGTTTTGGTGATGGTGTATATTGTTTGTCCTTGTACAATGTTTGCACCCGGTTCTTGAGCTCTTATCGTAATATACCCTTCATCCGGAGTATACAATTTGGTATATTCCAATTTATTTTTTGCTATTTTTTGGTTTACAAGAGCAACATTATAATTTGCTTTTGCCTGTTGATAGTTATTGTAAAGAGTTGTTAATTCCTGTTCCGTAACGGAATCTTTTAATAAAGGTTTATGTCTGTTATATTTAGATTCTGCTTCATTTACCGACACTTTTCCTCTTTCAACTTCAGCGATTGCCATTTCGTAATTTAATTTGTAATCCGTATCATCCAAATATGCTATCAGTTCATCTTTCTTTACTTCATCACCTTCACTTTTCAACATTTCTTTAATTTTTCCGGAAACTTGAAAACTTACATCTACCTGCCTTATTTCAATATTACCGTATAATGTTAAATTGTTTGTATCTTGTTTTTTATTAAATTTAAAATAAAGGAAAATTCCTAAACTAACAATAACTAAAAGTATTATTATTTTCTTTATCATAATTTTCTCCTTTCTTACTATTTAAACATCACGGATATATATTTTTTTAAATTGTTTCTTATTATTTTTATATCTTCTTCCGTAAAAGCTTTTTTATTTGCCATTTTCAAAGAAAATGCGGAAAAGAGTTTAGGCGAATTTATTTGTGAAATGAAAAATATTACGGATAATATTACTTGCCTGTCGTTTTCTTTTTTATTTAAGATACTTGCGAAAAGTTTGTTCATAAAATTTAATGCGGGAACGTTTATTTGTGCTCTTGAATTTTGTTGTTCTCTAAACATAAACAACAATACATCGTTAGAAATTTTGGTATATAGAAAATCTATCATCTTGTTTCCGTAATTATAAAGGAAATCTAATTTTTCTTTTTTTGACAGTTTATTTAAATCCATATCGAAATCAACAAAAGTTTTTACATATTCCGTAAGATTTTTAGTTAAATTATCTATTATAGCTTGATATAATTCCTGCTTTCCGCCGAAATAGTAAGAAATCATACTTATATTTATATTTGCCTGTTTACAAATAGTTCTTGTACTTACACCATCAAAACCGTTTTCTGCAAAAAGTTTTGTTGCTACTTCAAGTATTTTATTTTTTGAATTTTCATTCTGAACAGATTCTTTTGTTTTTTTCATGATATATCTCCTTTTCCTATAGATAGTATATCAAACAAACGTTTGATTGTCAATGTTTTTTTAATAAAAAAAAGCAAGCCTTTAGAACTTGCTTTTTTATACCGTGTAAGATTTTTAAATTAATTATTTTCCGTTAAAACAACTTTAATATCTTTTCTGCCTAATGCGGTTTCAATATCTGCAGGATTTTCTATATGTCCTATTTTTGTGTAACTGTAAGATGTTTTAAAACTTTTATAGAATATTACAAGGCAATTGTTACCGAAAAGCATAATGTCGCCTTTTTTGATGTTTTTTACTGATTTTGAATCAGTAGGAAGGGAAAAATCCAAATAACAATACTTTTCGTTATTGTTTAAGTCCGACATTTCCAATGTTAACGGGAGTTTTTGAGTTAAAGATTTTACCGTTTTATTATCTTCAAGAACAATTTTAAAAATTTTGTTATCAACTTTAATGTTCATATAATTTTGCTGTGTAAAACCTGTGCCCCAAAAAACTCCCGTAAACAATATTGCTAAAATAAAAACTGCTATCTTTTTCATTACTTAACTTATTTCAAATATGTTTTGAAAAACTGTTCTATTTTATCAAAAGGAATTACATCAACGTTATCGTATAAATCTACATGACTTGCACCCGGAATAATCATAATTTCTTTGTTATCTTTATATTTACTGCCTTCACCTTGAACCATATCTATATAAGCATCTTTACTGAAGTAGCAGGAATGTGCTTTTTCACCGTGTATCATTAACACTGCACTTCTTATTTCTTTAGTAAAAGTAAGTTCCGGTGTATTAATAAACGAAAGTGCGGATGTTTTGTTCCAACCAGTATTAGAGTTCAAACTTCTTTTATGGTAACCTCTCGGGGTTTTATAATATGCATAATAATCTTTTACAAATTGCGGTGCATCTGCAGGTAACGGATCAACAACTCCGCCGGCAAGTTCATATTTTCCGCTCTTAAAATCTTTTATTCTTTGTGCATTCAATTCTTGTTTTAAAGCATAAAGTTCATCTTCCGTCATTTGGTCGAAATAACCTTTATGGTTTACTCTGCTCATGTTATACATTGTGGATGCAACAGTTGCTTTTATTCTTGTATCTATACTTGCAACATTTAAAGCAAGTCCGCCCCAACCGCAAATACCGATAATACCGATTTTTTCGGGGTCAACATTATCTTGAACGGATAAAAAATCTACCGCTGCTTGAAAATCTTCCGTATTGATATCAGGTGATGCCACATATCTCGGTTCACCTTTACTTTCACCCGTGTATGAAGGATCAAATGCTAACGTAATAAAACCTCTTTCAGCCATAATTTGTGCATATAAACCGGAACTTTGTTCTTTTACCGCGCCGAACGGACCGGAAACTGCAATTGCTGCCAACTTATCGCCTTTTTTATATGTTTTAGGAGTATATAAATCGCCTACAAGTTCTATACCGAATCTGTTTTTAAAACTTACTTTTTTTACGTCTACTTTTTCACTTTTAGGAAAAACTTTGTCCCAACCTTTTGAATCTTTTTTTGATGCTGCCATAACGCTTCCTCCCGAAATTAACAATACCGCCAACAAACTTGTTACTAATTTTTTAAACATGCTATCCTCCTATTTTATTTCTATTTGTTTTATAACTCTTGCAGGATTTCCAACCGCTATTGAATTTGCGGGAACATTTTTTGTTACAATACTTCCCGCACCTATAATCGCACAGTCACCTATTTCAACTCCCGGTAAAATTGTAGAATCGGAACCTACCCAAACATTTTTACCTATTTTTACAGGGCTCGGATGCAAATTTGCTCTTTTGGCAGGGTTAAAATCGTGGTTCAATGTTGCAATTGTAGTGTTGTGCCCTATTAAAGAACCGTCACCTATTTCTATACCGCCCTGATCTTGAAAACGGCAACATGCATTTATAAAAACATTTTTGCCTATTTTAATATTTTTACCGCAATCTGTATAAAAAGGCGGAAAACATCTGAAAGATTTATCCACTTGTGTTCCGGTAAGTTTTGAAAACAATTCAACTATTTGTTCCGGAGTATTGTACTTATTATTTATTTCACTTGTTATTTTAAGTGCCTCTTGAGACAATTTATGAAATATTACAAACATTTCGGATCCGTCGCAAATTTCTTCTTTTGTTGCCATTGTTTTTCTTAGTTTCTCTATATCTTTCATTAATTGTGTATTTATGTTATTCATAATATATTTTCCTTTTTCATAATTATTGCTTATTATTTTAAAAATAGCAAATACTTATATTTTATATTTAGATATGCTTGAAAAGCATAATAGAAAATTGTATTATTTATATATGGATATAAGAGTTTTAAAATATTTTTTAGCCGTGGCAAAAGAAGGATCCATAACAAAAGCCGCTAATGTTTTGCATGTTACACAACCTACACTATCAAGACAACTGCAGGATTTGGAAAAAGAATTACAGCATAAACTTTTTGTCAGAGGACAACATTCCGTTTCACTTACCGAAGAAGGGCACATTTTAAGGCAAAGAGCCGAAGAAATTGTTGATATGGCGGAAAAAACTAAAAACGAGTTTCTTTCAACGAAAGATATTATAAAAGGAACAGTTTATATAGGCAGCGGCGAAAGCCAAACAATAAGTTTAATAACGGATATTGCAAAGCAGGTTCAAACGGAATATAAAGAAATAAAATTTGATTTTTTAAGCGGAAATGCAGACGATTTATGTGAAAAGTTAGATAAAGGGTTACTTGATTTTGCTGTTTTAATAGAGCCGGTAAACATATCCAAATACGATTATATAACCTTACCTAAAAAAGACAGGTGGGGCATAATAATGAAAAAGAATTGTTCTTTGGCAAAGAAAGAAAATATTAAATTTGATGATTTAAAAAGTTTACCGCTTATAGTTTCAAGCCAATTGTTGAAAAAAACTTCCGTGGACGACATATTTTTTAAATGGTTTAAAGGGAATTTAAAAAATTTGGATATTGTTGCAACTTATAATCTTTTTTATAATGCGGGATTAATGGTAAATTCCGATATAGGATATGCACTAACTTTAGATAAACTTGTAAACACTTCTGAAATTTCGAACTTAATATTTAAACCGTTAAGCCCGAAACTTGAATCTAATTTAAATATCGTGTGGAAAAAATCTCAATTGCTTTCTCCTGCCGCAAAAGTTTTTTTTGAAAAGTTAAAGAAAACATTCTAACCATTATTGCATCGTTTGAATGGTTGCGTCAAGGGTGCACTTTGTAATAAACTTAAATAATAAAAAATGTTAAAAATATTGATTTTTGTATAACAAATAATGTAGAACATAAATTAACTTAATAAATAGTCGAAAACATATAAACTTCGTTAATAATTATAAGGAGAACAATATATATGAAGAAAATAATCGGATTGATTTTGGGTGTCATTTGTGTATCAAGTTTTGCTTTTTTTTACTTCTCTCAAAAAAGCGATAAAATAAGTTTGGAAATTTCTCAACCCGAGATAACAAAAATATCTCTGGATAGTGATAATAACAGTGTTTTGTCTAATCCCGATAAGGTATATATATATAATATACCGAATGATGATATTTTTCTTCAAAGAGGGGATAATGTATCGGACTATATAACCGTAAGTCCCGATTTAAGAGGAAAATGGATTTTGGAAAATGATAAACCCGACTTTTTAAAAATAGTTTTTACACCGGAAAAAGATTGGCTCGCAGATAAAAAATATAAAGTTTCAATAAACAAAAAAATATTTAAAAATCCGAAAAAAATAAAAAATTTAAATTTAAGTTTTTCCACAAAGCCCAATAATGTTAATATAGAAGATTTTAGTTTATGGCACAGTGAAAAAGATTTGTCTTTATTCGGCATAAAAGCTGTATTAAAATTTGATTTTCCTGTCGAAGAACTGGAAATTGTGTTAAGTTATAATAAGAAAGAAGTAAAACCGAAAATTACTTTCGATCAATATAAAAGATATTGTTTTATAAATTATGAACCGATACAATTGCTCGACACTAAACAGACTGCCGAATTAAAAGTCTTGGATAAGAAAAAAGAGTTGGTAATTCCTGAAATGAGTGAGTTCTTTAAATTGAACGAAATAACAACGGATATTGTCGGACAAAATGAAAATGCCGCACAGGCAATAATTATGGAATTCAGTGATTTCGTTTCCGCCGAAGAAGTGGAAAAAAATGTTGAAGTATATTTGTTGCCAGGTAACATTAATTGGAACGAAAAAACTTTAAAGTATGCCGAAGACTCTTTAAAGAAGTCGGAAAAACTTGCCGTAAAAGCTATGCCGCAGGATTCTGCGGGAACGATAGTTGCTCTTAAATATAATAAACCTTTGTATAACAGATATTTATATATCAAATTAAAAAATACCGTAAAGAGCAAAAGCAATTACAATTTAAAAGAAACTAAAGCTTATATAGAACCGATAAAAAATTATGAAACAGAATTGAAATTTATCGGTTACGGTAATGTTTTGGCTGCTTCCGGAGATAAAAACTTAACCATATATTCCAGATTGTTGGATAGTGTTGATGTAACGGTTTCAAGAATTTTTCCTGACAGACTAAACTTGTTTGTTTCTCAAAATTTTTACAGAACAAACAGTTTTTACGGCTATTACAATAATGACGATTACGCAAGCGATTACGGCTATTACTATGATCCGGGAATTCAAGATAAAGATATTGCCGAAGTTTTTACCGAAAGAATAAGACTTGTAAGCAGTCCTAATGTGAATTATTCATCAATAGATTTAAGCAAATATATAAACAGCGGAAAACTCGGTTTGTTCAATGTTGAGATAAGTGGCAACGGAATTAAACGCAAAAAATTTATTTTAATTTCCGATATAGGAATAATCTATAAAAAGGATGTCGATAACAGAATAAAAGTTTTTTGTGTTTCCGTTTCATCCGGTTTGCCTTTGGACGGTGCAAGAGTTTGCCTGCTTGCAAGAAACGGAACCGAACTTGTTGTTAAAAATACCGATTCCAACGGTACTTGCGAATTTGAAGATATTTCGGCTTTTATTAACGAAAAAGAACCCGAAGCCATAGTTGTAAGAGGTAATAATGATGTTGCCTTCATTCCTATAGACAGAGGTGACAGAGATATCGTATATTCGAAATACGATACAAGCGGAAGATCTGTAAGAGATATGAGATACAAACAGGCAGATTCTTATATCTTTACCGACAGAGGAATTTATAAACCCGGCGAAAAAGTAAAGTTTTCCGTAATTTTAATGAACGAAAATAAAACTGCTCTTAAAGGCTTTCCGATAAAAATTGAAATTGAAGATTGTGACGGCAGAACGGTATTTAATAAAACCGTTTCTTCATCATCCGACGGATTCAATGAATCCGAATTCCAATCGCAAACTACATCAAAAACAGGAACTTACAGAATAAACGTTTATAATGCCTCTTCGAAAAGAGGTGATTATTACTCGAAATTTCTTTCAAGTTGCGAATTTAAAATAGAAGAATTTAAAGAAGATAAATTAAAGATACAAACCTCTATCGAGGGCGGTTCGCATAAAGGTTGGCAATCTTTTGAAGGCCTTTCAGGTAAAGTAAATCTTCAAAACCTTTACGGCATTCCCGCACAGGGAAACGAAGTAAAAGCATCCGTATCTTTATACCCATACAAATTTCATTTTGAAGAATATAAAGACTTTACATTTTCGGATATTTCTTTAGACAATAAAGTAAAAATAAAACCCGTTCAAGATAACCTTGAAACAAAGAAAACATCTTCGACAGGTGAAGTTTCTTACGATTTATCTTTTTCGAAATATGAAGCGGGAACTTACAGATTATTGTTTAGCGCTGAAGGATTTGAACGTGAAAGCGGTTCAAGTGTAAAATCGGCTTCTCAGCAGTTAATTTCTCCGAATAAATATATTGTAGGATACAAAACATTAAGTGACCTTAACTTTATAGATAAAAATGCAAAAGCGGTTATTAAATTTATTGCCGTTGATAATGATTTGAAAAAGATAAGTTTGAATGAACTTAAATTAAAAACTTACAACCTTCAATATGTATCAGTTCCCGTAAAAGAGTATAACGGCAGATACAAATATCATTCCGTAAAACAGGAAAAAGAAGTTTCAAGCAAAAATTTTGCAATATCCGAAAACTCTACCGATTTCAGTATTGATACATCTGTTTCCGGAAACTATAAAATCGAAATTGTTGATGAAAACGGAACAATTCTTTTAAGTATGGAATATGTTGTTGCAGGTAACTCGAATCTTGGTTCTCAATTGGAAAAAAATTCGGAATTGTTCATTAATTTACGTAATGATATCGTAAAACGAGGCGGGGAATTGGAATTTAATGTTACCGCTCCTTTTACCGGAGTAGGATTAATTACAATTGAAAAAGATAAAGTTTATGCTTATAAATGGTTTAATATGGATACAAACAGCAAACTTTGCAAAATAACCGTTCCGGAAAATATCGATGACGGAGCATACTTAAATGTTTCTGTTTTGAAATCCAAAAATTCAAAAGAAGTATTTTTAAATCCTCACAGTTACGCTTTAAAATATTTTAAAATCGCATCCGATACGAAAAAAGAAGTAAAGCCGAAAATAACAGTTCCGGAACTTGTAAAACCGGGTTCCGAGCTTAAAATAGAATATTCAACATCGGAACCTGCCAGAATTATTCTTTACGGAGTTGATGAAGGAATATTGCAGGTAGCAAAATATAAAACTCCGGATCCTTTATCTTATTTCTTCAGAAAACCGGCACTTGATGTAACTTCGTACCAAACTTTGGATTTGTTCCTGCCTGAATTTTCCGTAATAAAAGAAGTTTACGGTATCGGCGGCGGTACGGGTTTTGATTCCGAAGCAGAAGCTCTTTTAAATGCCGGACTTAATCCCTTTAAAAGACAATCGTTGGCTCCGGTAGTTTTCTGGTCGGGAATAATTGACAGTGATAAAACACCTAAAAAATATACATATAATGTTCCGGATTATTTTAACGGACGTTTAAAAATTATGTGTGTTGCCGTAGGTAAAAAGACTTCTTTCGGCAGCAGCGAGAAATCCGTTATAGTAAGAGCTCCGATAGTTTTGTCGGCGGGAGCACCTGTTGTTGCAGCTCCTTCGGATGTTTTTGATGTTACGTTAAAAATTACAAACAGTAAAGAAGATTCCAAAGCCGGCGATTTTGAAGCTGTAATTTCTGTTTCGGATAACTTGGAAGTGTCGGGAGATAAAACAAAAACTGTTCATGTAGAATACGGTAAAGAAGATACTTTGACCTTTAAAGTTAAAGCGCTTGATAAGTTGGGAAATGCGGAAATTAAGTTTAATGTTACGGATAAACTTTCAGACGGTAAAGCAAAAATAACTTCCGCATTAAGTATTCGTCCCGCAAGCGTTTATGCAACGGATGTTACCGTAGGTGAAAGTAAAACCGAAAATTTCGAAGTTAAAAATTTTACAAATATTGACACTTATAACGAATTTTCCGATAAAAATATTGTTGTATCAAACAGTCCTTTGGTTGTAGCTTTTGGGTTGGAAAAATATTTGGAAAAATTCCCTCACGGATGTACGGAACAGATTACAAGCCAAACTTATTCTTCTATAGCTTTATACGGACTTACTGAAGAAAACAGAACAATATTTAAGCGTTACATTGAAAAGTTAGCTCCGAGACAAAGAGTTGACGGCGGTTTTTCTCCGTGGCCCGATTATGAAGGAGTCAGTGATTATGCATCTCTATATGTATTGCAATTCCTTACCGATGCACAAAGTTTGGGATATGAAGTTCCTAATGTAATGTTGAAAAAGTTGTTGGATTGGGCAAGGAATTTTATTAAAGAACCTAACGATAAATATGAGGCGGATATGCAGGCCGAAGCGCTTTATCTTTTGGCAAGAAACGCTATAGTTTTAACGGGACAAATATCCAAGTTGGAAGATTATTTTGATAATAATGTTAAAAATTGGGCGGGAACAATATCGGGAGCATACATTGCTTCTACTTACAGATTGTTACAGAATGAAGATAAGGCACAGGATATAATAAAGAAATTTAAAGTTAAAGCCGAGAAAAATGATAATCAGGTTTATTCCGATTATGATTCCGACTTTGTGAGAAATTTAACATATGTTTATCTTGTATCAAAACATTTCCCGGAAATGTTAAATAATCCTGAGATTGCAAAGATAATACAAAATGCCATGGATAACATTGTGAACAAAAATTATAATACTTTAAGTTCCGCAAAGACTGTTCTGGCGGTTGCCGCTTATTCAACAGCTAATAAAGATAAAGATGATAATATAGAAATTTTCATTGACAGACAAAAGACTGAAAGAACACAAAATAAACTCGGATTTATGCAGGCGGCAATTCCAGCCAAAGCAAAGAATATAAGTGTGAAATCAAATACCACAGGTTCACTCGGATTGTTTTATGCGATAACACAACAGGGGTTTTTTAAAGATAAGAAACAAAACATATCAAAAGGTTTGCAAATTGATAAAAAATATTTTGATAAAGACGGAAACGAAACCAACCTTGTTAGAGTAGGGGACGAAATCAAAGTTAAAATTACCATCAAAACAACAGACAAAAAATATGTATCAAATATGGTTGTAACGGACTTGTTACCCGGCGGATTAAGTATTGTTCCCGGAAGTTTAAACGGTACATTTGACAGTTTTGATATCAGAGAAGACAGATTGTTAATTTATACATCTGTCGGTTCGGAACCCAAAGAGTTTTCTTATGAAACAAAAGCTGTTGCTTCGGGAAGTTTTGTTTTGCCTGCGGTTGAAGCTTGTCATTTGTACGATTTAAACAGATATGCCGTTTCAAGCGAATCCGTATTTAAAGTAAATCCGCGCAAGTAGAAAACTGATTGATTTTAAGATTTGCTATGTTAAACTTTTTTAAAAAATATGCCAAAAATATTATTGCTTTTATAATAATATGTTCGGTAATTGTTTTAATAATAAGATTTTTCCCGAGACCGAAAATCTTAAATGATTATACTTTTTCAAAATCATTTTTTTCACGTGACGGAAAACTTTTACGTGTTACCGTTTCTTATGATGACAAATACAGGGTTTTTTATCCGTTAAACGAAATACCCGAACAAATTCAACAAGCGGTTTTGCTGTATGAAGATAAGAATTTTTATTTTCATATCGGTATAAATCCTGTTTCTCTTTTAAGAGCAATAAAGACTACTTTTATATTAAAAAACGGAAAACAGGGTGCATCTACAATTACAATGCAAACCGTAAGAATCCTGTACAATTTAAATACCAAGACCGTTGCGGGAAAAATCAAACAGATATTTTTAGCTTTATGGCTTGAAATGAGATATTCCAAAAAAGATATTTTGGAAGCATATTTTAATATAGCACCTTACGGTTATAATATTGAAGGAATAGGTGCCGCTTCTTTAATTTATTTTAATAAAAGGTTACAAGATTTGGAATTGCATGAACAACTTACGCTTGCCGTTATTCCGCAAAATCCGAATATCAGAAGACCGTCCTTAAAAACCGGATTTGAAAAAATGAAAGTTGCAAGAAAGATATTGTACGACAAATGGAAAAAGAAATATCCCGAGTCAAAAAACAAAGAGCATTTTTTTGATATGCCAATGGACATAAAAAGTCCCAAAGAACTTCCGTTTTATGTTCCGCATGTTGTAAATTATTTGAACTCAAAAATAAATAAAAACGAAATTTATACAACCATAGATTTGAAACTTCAAATGTTGTTTGAAGAAAATATAAGAAAATATATAGACAGAAACAGTTCGTTGGGTATAAAAAATGCTTCCGTATTGCTGGTGAACACAAAAACAATGCAGGCGGAAGTTGCCGTCGGGTCTGCCGATTTTTTTAATAACGATATTTTGGGACAAATCGACGGGGTAAGAGCCAAAAGAATGGCCGGTTCCGTATTAAAAACTTTTATTTACGGTTTGGCATTGGAGAACGGACTTATTTGTCCGACAACACTGTTAAAAGATACATTTCATTATTTTTCCATTTATGCACCTGAAAATTCGGACAGACAATTTGCGGGACCTGTTTTTGCGCAGGATGCTTTGGTTAACAGCAGAAACATTCCCGCAATAAAACTTTTGCAGGATATCGGTATAGAAACTTTTTTAAATCTTCTTAAAACCGCCGGCATAACAAAACTTAAATCCGCCGAACATTACGGTGTAAGTGCCGCGATAGGAACCATAGATGTTTCCGTTGAAGAAGTTGCAAAGTTATATTCTTCTTTATTGAACGGAGGGAAAACGGAAGAAATAAAATATGTTACGGATGACAAAAAAGAATCCGATACGGAAAGCGATAAAACAATATTTTCAAAAGAAACGGCATTTATTTTGTTTGATATGTTATCACACAATCCCGCTCCGCAAAATTTTAATATAAAAGATAAATACGGTAATAACATAAAAGTCGCATGGAAAACAGGAACATCTTATTGCTTTAAAGATGCTTGGGCGGCCGGAGCATTCGGAGATTATGTTTTGGTTGTTTGGGTCGGTAATTTCTCGGGGGAAAGTAATTCCAATTTCTGGGGAAGGACTGCAGCCGGAAACCTGTTTTTTGAACTTATAAGAACAGTTGTTCTTAATAAAAAAGATCAAAACTTTTTTTCTCCGGATATGAAAGACTTAAACATAAAAAAAATACATGTTTGTTCCGTTAGCGGAGCTATTGCAAACAAATTTTGCCCGAAGAAAACAGACTGCTATTTTATACCGGAAAAATCTCCTATAAACTTATGTGATATTCACAGAAATATTCTGATAGATAACAAAACAGGTTTAAGAACAAATGTTGAAGTTAAAGGGAAAACTCATTATGAAGTGTATGAGTTTTGGCCGTCGGATATTTTAAGTTTGTTTGAAAAGGCAGGTATAAAGAAAAAACTTCCTCCGAAATATATGCCGAATATAGAACCGGAAGATATATCGGTATCCGGAAATCCGCCGAAAATATTTTTACCGTTGGAAGATGTTATTTATAAAATAGTTCCCGGTGACAAAATAATTCCTTTAAAAGCCGATATTGATGCCGATGCCGATACCGTTTATTGGTTTATTGACGGCAATTTTGCAGGTAACAGTAAGAAAAACGAAACACTTTTTATAACCGCTTTAAGCGGTACACACAATATTATTGCAACAGATGATTTAAACAGATATGCATATTCTTCGTTTACCGTAGAATATTAAGATTAATCGATAAAAATATTGTTAATAAAAAGATAAAAAAGAATATATCCCTAAATAAAATTACATAGTTTGAAACAAACAAATTATCGCAACGATTGCCAAAATTATTCCGATGATATTTACAATGTTTATTTTTTCTTTAAAAACCGCCGTGCCTGTAATTGTGCCGAGCGATATTACACCTAAGTTCATTGCCGCAAAAATCAGTGTGGGGTTATTACTGTATGATTGATGTGCACGGAAATAAAAATAAATGTTACCGAAGTTTAAACATCCCAAAATTATTCCGCCAAATATACTTGCCTTTGTCCACTTTGTTTTTCGTATGATTAAATATGCAAATAATATTATTGCGGACAGAATAAATGTTGCACACAAATTAGTTGCCGTCATTGCTACATTTTTTGATAACTGTTTAAACAATATATCAATTATTCCGTAACCGAACCACACCGCAAGCAACGTCCAAATTGCACCTGTACCGGTTACTTTATTTTTAGGTTTATAAACTAGTGCCGACAGCGAAATTATTGCTAAAATAACCGACAAAATTTTACCCATGGAAAGAATTTCACCGAAAATTAAAAATGATGCCAATATCGGTAAAAATAACGATAATCTTTGTGCCGCATCCGATTTTGCTATACCTGCACGATTAACGCATTCACCCATAATAATAAAAACACTCGGTAACAAAATTCCCAGCGGTAACAGAATTTGCCATTCGGATAATAAAGTATTGAAATTATCACTGAAATTCGGTTTAAATAAAATAAAAGCACTGATTGCAGCTGTTGGATAATTAATAGCTACAGCCTGATCAATTGAAATTTTTTTATTCTTAGATATTTTTAATAATATCGATACGGCTACGCTGCATACGATACTGAATATTAAGTAATACATAGTTTTATATCTCTCTGTTGTAAAATATCAGAACAATTATAAATTATTATTAAATTTAATAAAAGACTGTACACAAGTTTATCGCACAAAAAAACATATAAATTTTATATAATATAAAAGATATATAAAATATATTTTCAAAGGATAAAATAATGGCTGAAATTGCGTTGGTAACCGGAGCAAGCAGAGGTATAGGCGCTGAAATTGCAAAAACACTTGCAAGAGACGGGTTTGATATTTGGTTAAATTACAGATCTAACAGTCAAAAAGCTAACGAAGTAAAACAGGAAATAGAAAAGCTCGGCAGAAAATGTACACTTTTGGAATTTGATGTTACCGACTTTGAAAAAACAAAACAATCGTTGGAACCTATGTTATTAAACAACGAAATTCCTTTTGCAATAATAAACAATGCGGGATTCAGAAGAGACAATCTTCTGGCATGGCTTACACAGGAAGAATGGAAATCGGTAATAAATGTAAATCTCGACGGATTTTTTAATGTTGTAAAACAAATTTTACCTTACATGTTAAACAAAAAAAGAGGCAGAATTGTCAGCATAGCATCCGTTTCAGGTCACATCGGTGTTGCAGGTCAAACGGGATACAGTGCGGCAAAAGCAGGTATCATCGGTGCAAGCAAATCTCTTGCCGCGGAAGTTGCAAAGAAAAATGTTTTGGTTAATGTTGTATCTCCCGGTTTTGTAGAAACGGATATGCTTGAAGGATTACCTATAGATGCTATTCTTAAAACAATACCTTTAAGAAGGTTGGGAAAACCTCAGGATATAGCGGAACTTGTTTCGTTCTTATGTTCTCAAAAAGCCAACTATATTACAGGTCAGGCAATACAAGTTAATGGTGGTATATGTTAAAAAAGTACGATACGGTTATAATCGGCTCCGGAATAAGCGGTTTAACATCGGCAATACTTTGTGCAAAAAGAGGTCTTAAAACAGCCGTTATAGAACAATCATCAAATATAGCACCGTTATTTTCGGGATTTACAAGAAAAGATGTACATTTCGAAACAGGATTCCATTATACATACGGGCTTGGCGACGGCGAAATCGGCGGTTACTATTTCAAAGATTTAGGGTTGGGCATAAAATCAAAATTGTTGAAAAAAGACGGTTACGATAAAATAATTTTTCCTTCCGGTAAAAGTTTTGAAATGGTTTACGGAAGAAACGATTTGGAAAAAAAGTTGATATCCTGTTATCCCGGTGAAGAAAAAGCAATAAAAGAATATTTCGATAAAGTTTATGAATGTTATAACAAGTTACCGTTTTTAAATATACATAAAAACAGTTCTTTTGATATTAATGTTTCGGTTGCAACACAGGAAAGTGTTAAAGATATTTTGGATTACTATTTTAAATCGGACGAATTAAAAGTAATACTTGCCGCGGGTTTCTTTTTGCACGGTACTTCGTTAGACAAAATATCGTTCGGTGAACAGGTTTGTGTTTCGGGCGGTCTTTACGACAGCGCATACAGCATTGTCGGCGGGGGAAGAGCGGTAGTTAATGCATACAAAAAAGTTTTACAGGATTTAAAAGTTGATATATTCTTAAACACTAAAGCATTAAAAATAGATTTAAACGATACAAAAAAAACAGTAAGAACAAAAGACGACGATTTTGAGTGCGATGTTTGTATATCTACAATACATCCGAAACAATTTTTAAATATTGCTCCGGAAAAAGTTTACAGAGAAAGTTATAAATCTCATATACGGGAAAAAGAAGAAACTCCCGGCTTTTTTACGGTTTATGCAAGAAATAACGGTAAGAAAGTTGAAAACACAAACATATTTGCTCTTTCGGATTACAATTTAAATTCTTTTTTCGATTACAACAACGAAAACAAAAGCCTGCATTTGAATTTTTCGGATACCGATCCGCAAGCGGTAAATATAACCTGTTTGGTTCCTTCGGACATAAATTATTGGTCGCAGGATAAAACGGAATATAAGAAACAAAAAGAATATTTTGTTGATATAATAAAAAGAAATCTTAACGATAAGTTAAAAGATACAGCGGAAAATTTGGAGTTTTTGGACAGTTCAAGTCCGTTAACAACAAAAAAGTATGTCGGGTACACAGGGTCTTACGCATTGGAACACGATATGCATAAAATGACATTGTTCCCGATGACAAAAATTAAAGGATTATTCCTTTCGGGACAATCCGTAATTACTACCGGATTTTTGGGAGCAATTATTACGGCTTATGTAATAGATAAAATAATGGAGAAACAAAATGGTTGATTATCACAGAGTAGTTATAACCGGAGCCGGAGCAGTTTCACCTTACGGTGCGGGCGTAGATACACTTGTTGAAAACCTTCTCAATAATGTCGGTGCCGTTCAGTTTATACAGGAATTAAAAGATACACCTTTTATAAACAGTTTTGTTGCATGTAAAGTTCCGGAAATAGATTTTACTTTTATACCCAGACAATACAGAAGATACATGACAAAAATGTCTTTGTATGCCGTTATGGCATGTCAGGAAGCATTGAAAAATGCAAGTATCGAAAAACCTTCCGATGATACCGCTTTATATATCGGTTCTACGATGAGCAGTATAAGTTCATGGTTGGAATTTACAAAGAAATATTTTGATAAAGAGTTGAACATGGTTAAAACTATGGCGGTGTTTCAGGTTTTGAATCATTCACCGTTGGCAAATGTTGCTCAGGCGTTGGATATGAAAGGTCCGGGGTATTTCGTAAGTAATGCTTGTGCTTCAAGTCTTACAAATATCGGTCTTGCTTACCAAATGATAAAAGCGGGTTTTATTAAAAGAGCATTGTGCGGCGGAACGGAAGAATATCATCCTATATTTACAGGCTGTTTTTCAATATTAAATGCCGCAAGTACAAACTTTAACGATAATCCTCAAAAAGCATCAAGACCTTTCGATAAAGACAGGTGCGGTATTGTTTGTTCCGAAGGTTGTGCAATGTTGTATATAGAAAGTTTGGAATCGGCACTGGAAAGAAAAGCAAACATCCTTGCCGAAATCAAAGGATTTGCAACAAACACGGAAACCAAAAATATCGCTCACCCTTCAAGAGACAGTATGCAACAATGTATACAAATGGCATTAAACGATGCAAAACTGAAAACAACGGATATCAATTTGGTAAATGCTCATGCAACAAGCACTGTTGCGGGTGATATAGAAGAAGTTTCCGCAATAGGTAACGTGTTCGGAAAAGATATAAAAGTTAACAGTTTAAAAGGTCATATCGGTCATTCGATGGCTGCTTGTGGAAGTATGGAATTAATTAGTATAATGAAAATGATGTTGAAAAATAAGGTTGCGGGAACATTGAATTTAGACAATATTGACGAACAATGTAACGTTGTAAACCATATAAGAAGTACGCAGGAAATAAAAATTAACAATTTTGTAAAAAACAGTTTTGCATTGGGCGGAACAAATGCAAGTATTGTTATAGGGAGATACAATTAAATGAATAAAGAAGAGATTATTCAAAAAGTAAATGCTGCTTTAATGAAAGAATTTGAAATACCTGAAGAAAAATTGGTTCCTACCGCAACATTTGCGGATATGCAGGTAGATAGTCTTGATGTTGTTGATATGGTAATAACTTTCGAACAGACATTTAAAATAGATATAAGAAACAATTATAAGCCCGGCTCATTTACAAATTTGGGCGGACTTTACGATTTCATAGAAAAACTTATAAACGAAAAAAATAAATGAGTTTTATAAAAGATATTTTTGTAGCGGTCATCGGGTTTATTGCTTTCGGCATATTCGGAATTTGTTTAATATGTTATTATCCGTTTTGTGTTATAAAAAAATTCGAAGAAAATTATGTCAGAAAAGAATTTTATAAGCTTTCAAAGTTTGTGATGACCGTTGTAAAATTTGTCAGTAAAAGTTTTGTTGTTGAATTTAAAGAAAAAAATACAGACGGTCCGTGCGTGGTAGTGGCAAATCACAGTTCGATATTGGATATAGTCGTATTCAGCAGTGTAAACTTCAAAGATGCCGTTTTTTTAAGTAAAGGCTGGCCTACAAGAATTCCCTTAATGAACAAATATTTAAAAGCCGCAGGAAACGTTATTTTCGATGAAAATACTAGTTTCGAAGAATTATGTTCGTTGGTTCAAAAAGCATTCGATAAAAATTTAAAAGTTATAGTTTTTCCGGAAGGAACAAGAAGCGAAGACGGAACCGTTAAAAGGTTTCATAAAGGTGCTTTTTTAATAGCGCAAAAGCTTGGTGTTCCGGTATTACCTGTTTGTGTTAAAGGTTTGGATAAAACAATAAAGAAAAATTCCGTAATAGTAAGATCTTGTGATGTAAAAATAACGGTTTTAGAAAAAATATTTGTACCTGACGAAGAACAAGTGTTGGATATTACAAGAAAAACAAGACAACTCATTGCGGAAGAAATGGAGAAATAAAATGAAAAAAAATATATTTTGTTTGATTTTAGTAGGTTTGTTCATAGTTGGTTGCAGTAGATTGATAAAAATTCAAACCTATGATTTTGATATTAATGAAACTGTTACAAAAGAACAAGTAAAAGATGCAATTCTTACCGGTTGTGAAAATAGGCATTGGATAGCAAAAGAAAAAGATGAAAATACAATTTCAGCAAAATTGTTAACCCATGGTGCAAATGAAGTTTATGTTGATATAGTTTATGATACTTCAAGTTATAAAATTAAATATGTAAATAGTGTAAATTTAAATGCTACGAAAGACAAAATACATAAAGCATATGCCAAATGGATTACATACTTATATAAATCTATAAACGCGGAGTTATTTAAAATAAACTAATGGAAATAGATATAACAAAATTAATGTTGCACAGACCTCCTATGTTGCTTGTAGACAAAGTACTCGAAGTAAACGGTGACTTTGCAAGAACATCTTTTGAAATAAAGCCCGACAACATATTCTTGGATAAAAATAATGTGTTGAAAAGATCCGCACAAATAGAAATAATGGCACAGGCACTTGCGGCATCAAATGCTTTTGACAGTAAACAAAAAAATAAACCCACACAAAAAGGTTTTTTGGTTATGTTAAAAAATATTACTTTTTTTGCGGATGCAAAATGCGGTGATGTGTTGGAATGTCACATAAATATAGTGGATTTTATAGCACAAACACACATTGCACAAGGTAAACTTTTTAACCAAAATGGTACCTTGTTGTGTGAAGGTGAAATAAGAATATATTGTTTTGACTAAAGATGAAACAAATTTTAATTTGTTTAACAATTTTATTATTGTCGGTATCTGCTTATTCTTTCCAAACAGACAACTTTTCAAAAGTAGAAAGTATCAGCAGCGATTTTGTTATGGAAAAACAGTTGTCCATTGCACAAAAACCTTTAATAAGTAAAGGTCACTTCTATTTTAAAAATTCCGGTTTTTTGTATTGGTCTTATGACAGCCCTTTCGTTTCCGGATACTTATTGGAAGATTCTAAAGTGTACTCATGGAAATATATCGGGACCAAGAAAAAAGTTGAAGATATAACAAAACAAACTTATGCTAAAAGAATGGTTGAATTTATCTATATGTTTTTATCTATGGATATGGAAAAAATTTCGAAAGTTTACAATGTACAAGAGTCGGAAAACAGTTTGGAACTTTATCCTAAAAAAAATGTTAAAGGTAACACCTTGGAAAAAATAAAACTTTATTTCGATTTGGAAAATACTATAGTTACAGAAGTGGATATAATAGATAAGTCCGGTGATAACACTATAATAAAGTTTAATAATTCGTTAACAAATACAGATATTCCGTTAAATCTCAGGGATATTATCAGTGAAAAATAAAATTATATTAAGTTTATTTATTTTGTTTTTTTGTGTATCTTTATTTTTGTTTACCAAAATAAAGTATCAGGAAAATATTTTGGTAATGGTTCCTTCAAGTTTAGCTGACCAAATCGAACTGTTACAACAAACTCCGTTTTCAAACAAACTTTTCGTTGTTGTAAGTGCGCCGGATACAGACACCTTAAATTCAGCGGTGGAAACAGTAAAAGATAAACTGAAAGATTGTTCCGGTATTTCCGAAAGTCAAAAAACAGACAAAAATTTTATTTTGTCGTATTATTACAATCTTCCTTACTTGTGGACAGAGCAGGCGGAACAACAAGTTTCAAACTTAATAACAAAAGAAAATTTGCAGGAAACAAGCGAAAATAATGTTATGCTTTTGTTTTCACCTGAAGGTAACTTCTTTAAAGATATCGTTCCTGCTGATCCTGTAGGAATAGTGCCCGTTATACTTGAAAATTTTAAGAAACTTAACTTTGCGGGGCAAAATCTTGATTTTACAAACGGATACTTTACCAACGATAAAAACAATACGGCTTTACTGTTGTACAACACAAACAATAACGAGTTCGACAGATCTCAGGCAGACAAAATAATAAATTACATAAAAGATATCAACGGTTCGTTACCGCAAGATTGCAATGTTTTTTCGTTAGGTGCTGCAAGATACACCCAGGAAAATAACAGTATCATAGTTAACGATGTAAAAAAGATTTTAATAATTTCGATACTGTTAATATTTTTTGTTTTTGTTGTGTTGGTTAAAGATAAATATGCAATATTTGTTTATGCAGTTCCGTTACTTGTTTTAATACCGTCCGCGGCATTTACATTTTTAAAGTTCGGATTTCTGTCCGGTATAACGTTGGGGTTCGGTTCCATACTTATGGGTCTTGCCGTAGATTACAGTGTATATGTTTATTATTCGTTCAAATCTTCAAACAAAGATATAAAAAAATCGGAAATATTAAAAAAAGTTTCAAAACCTATAATATTGAGCGGACTGACATCAATAATGTCGTTCCTTGTTCTGTATTTTTGTGACATAATTTTGTTTAAACAGTTGGCATACTTTGCGGTGTTCGGGTTAATATATGCAGTGCTAATTGCAATATTTTTGGCACCTATTTTCTATAAAGTACAAAACAAACAAACGGTAACAATAAAGTTGCCGGAAAGTATAGACTGTAAATTTTCAATAATTCTTATTATCTTAATTATTTGTTTAGGATTAATAAGTTTAAAGTTTATAAAAACAGACTTTTCGTTGGAATCGTTAAACAGTGTATCGAAACAATGCTTGCAGGACAGAAAAACGTTTGACGAGTTTGTCGGGTACGATACCAATACAAAATCCATGTTGCTTGTTGGCGGGGAAAGTAAAGAAGAAATATTGTCCTTAAGCAACAAAATATCGAATTTCGATATACTTAATTTCGTTCCTTCAAAAGAACAAAAGGAACAAAATCTGAACAGGTGGAAACAGTTTTGGAACAGAGAAAGAATTTCGAAACTAAAAAAAGATATAAACTCTTTTTATAAACAGTACGGTATAGATACAAACATCTTTAATCAATTTTATAACTTTCTTGAAACGGCACAAGGCCCGAAAGATGTTAAAGAATTTGATATTACAACAATGTATAATCCGTTCATAAAATTTAAAGATAAAGAGTATATGATACATTTTGTTGACGATGGTTTTATCATACCGCAGGAATTTAAAGATAACAAAAACATTGTTTTACTTTCACAAAAAGAGTTGCAAAATGCATTGTCCGACAAAACAATTAAAACAATATTTTTTGTTACACTGTTTATTTTGTTGTCGGACTTTTTTCTGTTAACGTTCAGTTTCAAAAACGTTAAACTTGCTTTGGTTTCGTTTATTCCGATACTTGTATCTGTAAGCACATTTATAATTTTAAGTTCTGTGTTTTCCGTAAAGTTAAACTTGTTTTCGTTGTTTTGTTTACCGTTAATTATCGGGTTATCCGTTGATTATGTTATTTTTATAGTACACCAATATACAAAATCTAAAACGTTGTATCCGTCTGTGGCGGTAGTAGTGGCTGCTTTGTCGAGTTTGGCAGGGTTCGGTTCACTCATATTTGCAGGCCATACGGTATTGTTCTCAATGGGTTTTGCATTAAGTGTGGGAATAATAGTTTCCGGTTTTGTAAGTGTATATGTTATGCCGAACATCATAAAAAAAGTAATAAAAATTTTACCTGTATTTTTAATAGCTTTTCTTATAGGATGTTCTTCCGTACCGAAAACAAACAGTGTTAATACCGAACAAAACATACAAGCGATAGAAACCCAATATTATCAAGGTGAAATGGATGATAGACTGTTTTTTACTGCAGCAATAAACAAAATAAGTAATCAAGAATACAGAATAATTGCATTAAACGAGCTTGGGACAAAATTGTTGGATGTAACAGTAACTTCCGATACGATAAATATTCATTACAAAATAAAATTTTTACCTAAAACAACAGCTGACAAATTATCAAGATTCTATATTACTTTCTTGTTTCATAAAGAATATTTAATCAGTAATATGCAAGACAACAAAATTTTATATAATAATAAAGATAAAACAATATCTTTTTGGAGTCAAAATGAATTCGGTAATTGAAGATATAGAAAGAATTTATAAGCCCATGGATAACGGTGCAACATTTACTTTCCCTGCGGACTTTGTTGCTTTTAAAGGGCATTTTCCCGTACAACAGTTGTTGCCGGCGGTTATTCAGGTGGAACTTGCAATATTTGTTTTATCTAAAGCATTAAAAAAAGAAGTTAAATTGAAAACCGTAAAAAAAGCAAAGTTCGTATCTCCGATTTTTCCGAAAGATACAGTAAACTTAACTTATGCCGTTAAAGAAGATTTTTACGATATATCTATAAAAAAAGATGAAAAGGTAATATCTGCTTTTCAAATAAGTGTGGAATAATTATGTTAACAAAAGAATTTTTTAAAACAAAGCCGGGTGATCCCAAACCTTTAACCTGCGAAGTTAAAAGAAAAGTTCGTTTCGATGAGCTTGACCCTTTAAATGTTATGTGGCACGGTAACTATGCAAGTTTTTTTGAAGATGCCAGAGTTGCAATTGGTATAAAATACGGTATCGGTTACACTGAATTTGCCGACAGCGGTATTATTATACCGATAAAAAGATTTTTTATCGATTATATTGCACCTTTGGAATTTAATAAAGAGTACACCGTAAAAGCCATACTTCATTGGAATGAAGCACCCAGACTTGATTTCGAATACGAAATATATTCAAGTGATAATAAGTTGGTTACAAGAGCATACACAATTCAAATGATGACGGATAAGGACAAAAATCTTGTTTTGGTAAAGCCGAAATTTTATGAAGAATTCTGTAAGAAATGGCAACAAGGATTAATAAAATAAATATGTATAAACCCTTGGTAGCAGTTCCCTTATATAACCATTCAAAAACTTTACCGACGGTAATAGATGATGTAAAAAAATATTTTGTTGATATTTTAGTTATTGATGACGGCAGTACCGACAATTCCAAACAAGTTATATCCGAATTAAATGTAAAATGTATAACTCACGAAAAAAATCAAGGTAAAGGACAAGCTATTTTAACAGCAGCAAAATATGCCAAAGAAAACGGTTTTACACACCTTTTAACTATAGATGCCGACAACCAACATTATGCCGAAGACCTTTTTAAGTTAAGCGAAATTGCCCAACAAAACGATAAGTCGATAGTTATAGGTTACAGAAATTTTAATACTGAAAACGTGCCGGGTTCATCAAAGTTCGGCAGAGAATTTTCCGGTTTTTGGGCAAGAGTTCAAACAGGTAAAAAAGTCGGTGATATTCAAAGCGGGTTAAGAGTTTATCCGTTAATAATATTCGATTATTTAAAGTTTCATGATAAAAGGTACTCCTTCGAAGTGGAAGTTATTATAAAGTCAATATGGGCGGGTTTTGATGTAAAAGAAGCCGATGTAAAAGTAAAGTACCATAAAGGACAAGAACGTGTAAGCCATTTTAAATTGTTCAAAGATAATTTAAGGTTATCGATTTTAAATACCAAGTTAACCGTAAGAGCAATGATACCGTACCCGCACAAAAAGTATATAGTTAACAAAGATAATCAGGTTGTATCTTTGAATCCGTTTAAAGTTGTAAAAGCGGAACTTAAAAAAAACAAAAGTCCGTACAATCTTGCCGTAAGTGCAGTGTGGGCGGTGTTTTGGGGAAGTCTTGCTTTACCGGGAATAAGAACAATGATATTGTTATTCGGTATGGGATACTTTAATTTGAACAGAGCAATTTGTTTAAGCTTGGATAAACTTGCTATGCCGCCGTTTATTCCGGCAATAGCAATAGAAGTCGGGTTTTTTATCAGACACGGGAAATGGCTGACGGAATTTAATTTAACTACTTTGGGATATCAGGCACCGCAACGAATTTGGGAATGGATATTGGGATCGCTTGTGGTAGCACCTGTATTTGCGGTGTTGGTTGGAATAATAGTTTTTTTTATAGGTAAAATTGTCAGGAGAGGTTTAATTTTAAGTGGAAAATAGTTGGACCGGAGCAAGTGTTGCTTCTTCTTTCAAACATAAAATATTTTATTTCTTAATAAAAACAGGCGGCAGGTACTGTGCTTACTTGTTACTCTATTTTGTTGTTGCTTCTTATGCGATAGTTCCGAAATTCAGAAAAAAAACATACCCGTACATAGAAAAACGGTTCGGAAAACTGAACTGTTTTTCAAAATTTCGGCACTGTTATAAACTGTTTTTATCGTTCGGTAAAACGTTGGTTGATAAAGCGGTGTTCGGCATTTTAGGCAAAATAGAAATTTTGTCATCGCAGCAAGACAGAGATTTGTGTACCGACTTATACAATCAAGGTAAAGGTCTTATATTTATAACGGCACATTGCGGTGCCTGGCAAAGTGCCATGGCGGCATTTGATTTTATAAAAGCAGATAAATATGTTTTATATAAACGTGTTAAAGAAGATGTGGATAAACAAGTTTTTGAGCACGGTAACAGAAAACAAAATATAAAGTTTATAGATCCTACAGGCCCTTACGGCGGAACCGTGGAAATGTTGTCCGTATTACAAAAGAAATCCATAGTTTGTGTTATGGGTGACAGAACATTCGGTTCACAAAAGAACGAAATATCGGTAAACTTTTTGGGACACAGTATAAATGTTCCCGGAACGATATACAGAATCGCTTCAATTACACAAACACCGATAGTTATAGTTTTTTTCCCTACAAAAAGTGACGGAAAATTCGATTCAATGATTTTAGATAATTTTGTTGTTGAAGATAAGGGCGCAAAAATAACAAATTATAAAGAGTATGCCGAAAAGTTTGTTAATGCATTGGAACAGTTTACTAAACAGTACCCGTACCAATTTTTTAATATGTATGATATGTGGAACGAGAACGACAGGTGAATGGGTGAACACGAATTGTTTCACAATTCGTTGGTGAAAGGGTGATAAACTTTTTGTTATGCAAAAAGTTGGTGATAAGGTTATGGGGGTATAGGTTGAACGGCAAAAAACAAGTTATAATTTTGTATAATTTAGGTTAAAGAAACATACAATAAACAGGAGAATAATATTAATGATTCCAACTTCACTTGAAGATGTAAAAAAAGTATTGAAACAAAACTTAGAATTGGAAGGAATAGATATCGACAGCACTACAGGTGACACTCCTCTTTTTGAAGGATTAGGATTAGACAGTTTGGATGCCATAGAACTTATTGTGGTTTTAAAAAAGAATTACGATATTTCCATTGAAGATATGAAACAAGGTAAAGAAGTTTTTCAAACATTTGAAACTTTAAGAAAACATATTGAAGAAAACAGAAAAAAATAATGAAAACGATAATAAGTTCAATGTCTTGTGTGTGCAGTTTAGGCACAACATTGGAAGAAATATCCGACAATATTTATAATAAAGTAAGTGTACCGACACATATTACAACCAGATTCGAAAGTTCATATAAAAACGATTATCCCGTTTATCTTGTACCGGAAAAACTTTTATCACAAAAAAAAGAAGACGAATCTTACGGCTTTTTGTTTGTAAGAACTTGTGTGGAACAAGCATTACAACAAGCCAAGCTGTCAAAACAGGATTTACAAAAGTACAGAGTAGGCATAATTTTAGGAACATCAGTAAATGCCTCTTTCAACTGTTTTGATTTTTATAAACAATACAAAAAAAATGAAGTATCATCATATTGGGATTTAACAGATTATTTCAGTTATTCGCTCAGTGAAAGATTACAAAAATATTTATCAATTTCAGGTTTACATGCCACAATAACAACGGCATGTGCATCTTCTACCGATGCAATAGGTATCGCAGGCCAGTGGATACAACAAGACTTGTGCGATATTGTAATTTGCGGAGGTACGGACGAACTTAACATTATTCCGTATACCGGTTTTATAAAGTTGTTAATAGCAGGTAAAAATCCGTGCAGTCCGTTTTCCAAAAACAGGGGCGGAATAAATATCGGTGAAGGGTGCGGAATACTTGTTTTGGAAAAAGAAGAAATTTTTAAACAAAGAAATATGGAACCTGCAGGTTATGTTTTGGGGTACGGTAACTGTTGCGACGGGTACCATCCCACAACACCCGCACCGGACGGTATCGGTTTAAAAAATGCCGTAATGCAGGCAATGAAAGATGCCGGTATAACCAAACAGGATTTGGCATTTATAAATGCGCACGGTACGGGAACGCACGATAACGATTTAACCGAATCGAAAGTGTTTAACGAATTGTTAAAAGATGTTCCGGTAATGGCATCCAAAAGTCATACGGGACACACATTGGGTGCTGCAGGTGCAATAGAAGCGGTACTGAGTTTAATTGCATTAAACAAAAAAGAAATACCGAAAGCGGCAAACTTTAAAGAGTTTGATGAAGAAATAAATTTTGTGCCGGTAGTTGAAAACACGAAAACGGAAAAACATGTTGCATTATCCGACTCGCTTGCTTTCGGTGGTGTTAACAGTGTTATTATTTTAGGTGACAAAAATGCTTAAAAATGTATCTGTAATTTCAACATATAATACGGACAACATTGCAGGCTTGGAAAAAGATTTCGAACTGAAAAAAATCAGAAGAATGGACTTCTTTTCCAAACTTGCACTCAAATCCGCAGCCAACTGTTTAAAAATTGCAGATATAAGTTTGGAAGAAAACAAAAATATAGGACTGATTGTTGCCACAGGGTACGGACCTGTAAAAAAGACCTGCGACTTTATGGACTCCATTATAGATTTCGGTGACGAATGCGCAAGTCCGAACGCTTTTTCATCTTCCGTTCATAACAGCGCATTAACAACAATATCCATTTTGTTAAATATAAAAGGTCCGTCACTTACAATAAGCAACTTGGATTCATCTTTTCAAAGTGCACTGGCGATAGCGCAAACTTGGTTGTCGTGCGGTATGGCAGACAAAGTTTTGGTAGGTGCGGTAGACGAAATCCATACAGTTGCACAAAATATAATTGAAAATAATGTTGAAGTGTTTAAAGATTTTAGCAACAAAAATGTCGGGTTCGGCAGTGCATTTTTCCTGCTGGAAAAATCCGATAACAATACAGATGTTAATTTGGAAAACAAAGCAGACAGCAAATTTTATCCGTCTTGCTTGGCAATGGATATGTCTAAAAAGTATTCGCTTATTTTGGATAAACAGGATATAGAAACTATCAGTTGCGATTTCATTAAAACGGAACTGTCCAAAAAGTATAAAAATGTTTTAAATGTTTTTGAAAATGACGGTATTTCAAACATCTTTACCGATGTTGATGATACCACACAACAAGAGATATTAAAAACTTTATCATCGATATTTTCCAAAGAAACGGTAACCGTAAACAAAAATTTTATTGTAGACGAAATATTTAACTTGTTCAAGAAGAACAAATTTATAAATTTTTTAACTTCCGGTTCTACGGGAATATCAAAACAATGTAAACATTCGCAGGATAACATAAAAGAAGAAGTAAGTGCTGTGTTACCGTTATTTAAAGATATTAAAAGAATAGTTTGTTTGGTACCGTCGTTCCATTCTTACGGGTTTATTTTCGGGTTACAACTTTCAAAAAGGTTAAATGTTGAACTTATAAAAATGCCGCCTATACCTACAACGGACTGGAACAATGTTTTGCAGGATAACGATTTGTTTGTAACGTTCCCTATGTTCTTAAATCAGTTGGTAAAATTGGAATATAAGTTCACTAAAAAGATAACTGTACTTACATCTACGGCACCATGCCCTAAAGAAACTATGGACGGCCTTTACGATAACGGTGTTAACACGTTAATAGAAATTTACGGAGCATCCGAAGCCGGTGCCATCGGGTACAGAAACAAGTCTTCCGAAGGTTTTAAACTGTTACCGTGTTGGGAACCGAAACTTGATAACAATACAATAGTTTCCATTAAAAGAAAAAACAGTGATATGGAAATAGAGTTGCCGGACAACGTTGAACTGTTCGAAGATAACAGATTTAAACCGGTAAGCAGAAAAGATAATGCCGTTCAGGTTGCCGGAATAAATGTGTATCCCAACAAAGTTAAAGATATATTGTGCAAGTTTGAAAATGTTAAAGAAGCGGCAGTAAGGTTATCCAAACAGGAAGAAGGAAACTTCTTGAAAGCATTTATTGTTTTGAAAGATAACAGTGTTGATAACGAACTGTTTATAAAGAATTTAAAGTTGTATATGAAACAAAATTTAACGGCACACGAAATACCGAAAAAAATAAATTTAGGAACGGAACTTCCTAAAACACAGTTCGGGAAAATGAAAGATTGGTAGGAGTGATATATGGATAAAAAAATGAAAATGGTTGAAGCAAAATCGTTGGCACAAAAAATAGCGTTTGCTCCGTTCAGTTTTCAGGCAATAAAGACTATGGCGGATTTAGGTATACTGAAATTGATAGACGAAAGTTTGCCTGACGGAATATCAGTTGAAGATATAGAAAAAAAATTGAATTTGAACCATTATACCGTTTCCACATTACTTGAAGTCGGCACATTTTCGGATGTCGTTGAACTTAAAGATAACAAGTATAACATAACAAAAATCGGTCAATGTTTTTTGTATGATACCATGACAAAAGTTAACTTTAATTTTGTTAACGATGTATGTTATCAAGGTATGTTTTATTTAAAAGATTCTTTTATAAATTCAAAACCGGAAGGATTAAAATGTTTCGGTAATTGGAAAACGATATATGAAGGACTTTCGTCTTTACCGGAAGATGTTAAAAAAAGTTGGTTCGATTTCGATCACTTTTATTCGGACAACTCTTTTGAACAGGTTATAAAAATCATTTTGGAATCCAACCCGAAACGGGTTTTTGATATAGGTTGTAATACAGGTAAATTTGAAACGGCAATGTTTAAAAACGGATATACTGGCACGATGGTAATGATAGATTTACAAAAACAGTTAAATATGGCTAAACAAAACATGGAAAAACTTAACAAAGTTGAAAATTGCGAATTTTTCCCTACAAATATTTTGGATGCTTCTTTAGGGTTACCGAACAATCCCGATGCCGTACTTATGAGCCAATTTTTGGATTGTTTCTCTTTGGAAGAAATTGTGTCTATACTTAAAAAAGTAAAAAATGTTATGCTCGGCGGAACAAAAGTTTTTATATTGGAACCGTTCTGGGATAAACAGAAATTTGAAGCGGCAAAGTTATCGTTAACACATATATCTTTATATTTTACGGCATTGGCAAACGGTAACAGCAAAATGTATTCTTGTAACGAAATGTTAGACTGTATAAATAGGTCGGGGTTAAGGTTATCGAAAATACACGAAAATATCGGACCTTTCGAATATACTTTGTTGGAGTGTTCAAAATAATATGGCAATTACATTAACGGTTGCAGCATTTATTCTTATTATAGTCGGGTTGGTCGGAACATTTATTCCTATGTTTCCGGGACTGCCTGTAGGGTGGCTCGGTTTGTTTATTGCATTTTTGTCTCCGAATTGTACTTTAAGTATTTGGACAATAGTTATAACACTTTTGCTTATGTTGATTATTTCTGTTTTAGATTATGTTATTCCCGCAAAAATGGTTAAAAAAAGCGGCGGAACAAAAAGCGGGGAACGCGGTGCACTGATCGGAAGTATGTCCGGAATAATTTTGGTTAATCCATTAATTTTAATTTTCGGTTCTTTTATCGGTGCGTTAATCGGTGAAATTATAAATGATTCCAAAGATATAAAAAAGGCGTTGAAATCGGCATTCAGTTCGTTTATTGGGTTTCTTTTGGGAACCGGGATTAAAGCATTTCTTACTCTTTCGTTTTTGTTGATTTTGATTTTGAATTTGGTATTTGGTTTATTTTGATAAATCAAAATCAAAACTAGCGAAACGAGTTTTATTTTTTACTTACAATTTCGCATTTGCCTTCTTTATGTACCATCCGTTTCACTTCCATTTATGTACACCGCAGTCGTCAAATGCTTCATTCTAAGCAAAAACTTCGAAACTCTTCGGAAGCATAGAATAAGGTAACACAAAATCTTAAGGCCTTTAACGACCAACGGCAAACAACAAACAACAAACTAACAACGACAAACCGCACTTTTTTTTGTATAATCTTACATTATTTTGTAGAGAACAATTATGAAAAGAGCGGTAAGAATAGGTTTTATTGATGCAATAATATCTTCTGTAAGTTACGGATTGTATCCTTTGTTTGCCATACTGTTATATAACACGGGATCGTCCGTATCCAATTCATTGTTTTACAGATATCTGTTTGCATTTCTGATTTATTTGTATATATTAAAAGTTCATAAAAAAATTAATCTGTCAGTTACGGTTAAAGAGTTTATTATACTGTTTTTCGTGGGTATCTCTTTTGCCGTATCTTCTATCGCATTGTTTGCCGCTTTAAAATATATAGATTCCGGAATTGCTTGTACAATAGTGTTTGTTTACCCCGTAATAGTTGCTTTAATTATGACACTCTTTTTCCATGAAAAGCTTACAAAAACGACTGTTATTTCCATTGCCTGCGCCTTTTTGGGAGTTGCTCTTTTGAACTATGCCGGCGGTATGAGTACCGGCGGAAAATTCTTGGGATTTTTGTTCTCTGTGTGCGGTGCGATAATGTATGCGATGTATATGATATTTGTAAAAACCGTAAAAGCCATAAAACATATGCAGCCGGAAAAAGTGACTTTTTATGTTATGCTTTCCGGAACGGTTTTTTATTTTATATGTTTAAGGTTCGGGTTGGATTTTCAGTTGCTTACAAAACCGAATCAGTGGATATATGTGCTTTGTTTGGCGGTAATACCTACGATAGTTGCCATAGAAACGGTTAATGTTGCAATAAAACTTATCGGTGCAACAAAAACTTCGATAATCGGTGCACTCGAACCGCTTACTGCGATAATTGTGGGAGTGTTGGTGTTCGGGGAACAGGTGTCGTTGTTTAATGCGGTTGGGTTCCTATTAGTAATAACCGGGATTTTTCTTGTTGTAAGGAAGTAATTTCTTACAAAAAGATTAGCGAAACGAGTTTTATTATTTACTTATAATTTTGCATTTACCTTCCTTATGTACCGTTTCACTTTTGTACACCGCAGTCGGCAAATGCTTCATTCTAAGCAAAAACTTGAAAACTCTTCGGGAGTCAAGGAAGTCGGAACTTATATTTTAGTTGCTTCATTCTAACACAAAATCTTAAGGTCTTAAACGACAAAAAACTACAATATTTTTGAAATAAAATATAACTTATCTGTTATTAAAACTCTTGACAAATATAATATATATGTTATAATATTTAATGAAAATAATAATAGATAGGTTATAAAATGAATATAAAAAAACAACTTATTAAATCTTATCAGAAAAAATTTGATAGTTTTAAACAAATTACCAAGGAAAAACCTCTTCAAGGTTGGATAAAAACTATAAGAGAGTTGCTTGGAATGACTACTATTCAATTTGCAAAAAGGTTAAAAGTATCTCAACCCAGACTTACATTTATTGAAAAAAATGAAAAGAATTTAAAGCTGTCAACAATGGAAAAAATTGCGGATGAATTAAATTGCGATTTTGTATATGCTCTTGTTCCAAGAGAAAAAGTTAATGATATTATTTATAACAGGGCTAAAGAAAAAGCATTAAACATAGTAACAAAGGTTAACAACAATATGAGTTTGGAAAATCAATTATCTGAAAATAAAGAAATTTTGGAAGATACAATTGAATATTTAATAAGTAAGAAAGCTACAAAAATTTGGGATGAGGATTAATATGAATATTTTTGAAACGGACGATAATTCCACACCGTTAACGGAAGAAGAAAAAGACGGATTAAAATTAAAATGGATTACAAACAGAGCGGAATTAAATGAACTTGAAACTAAGGGAATTATTGATGCCGAAATATGGTTGCTTACAAACAAGAAAAATATTTTAAACGAAAATTTTATAAAAACATTACATAAAAAAATGTTTGGAAACATTTGGAAATGGGCAGGGAAATTCAGAACAACGGAAAGAAATATAGGTGTTGCGCCATATCAAATACAACCGGATTTAAAAGTATTGTTTGATGATATAAATTATTGGATAGCAAATAAAACTTTTAGTCAAAAAGAAATTGCCGTAAGATTTCATCACAGACTTGTTGCAATTCATCCGTTTGTGAACGGCAACGGAAGAATATCGAGAATAATGGCAGACTTGTTAATGCAAAATTTCGGATTACCGAAATTTTCGTGGGGAAATTACAATTTATCCGAAATTTCCGAAATAAGAAAAAAATACGTTTTGGCATTAAAACTTGCCGATAAGGGTGACTACTCCGAGTTGATTAAATTTATTGATAGTATTTAAGAATTTTCGGATATAGTAATATGTTTTTTATTTAAACAATTTCGTGTCATCCACGATAAGAGTAAAGACATCCTATACTTTCTAAATCTTCTCTTATTATAGAAGACATTAAGCAAAAAGTATAAATTGCATCTCTTCTTTGATTATTTTTAAATGCTTTTGGATATATAGAATACATTTTCTTTTCATATATAAATTTAAAGTATGCATAATATATAGGATTTGAATATATATAATATACTTTCTTGTTAAATATAAATTTAGAGTATGATTTTTTATAAAGTTCGACCTTATGCTCTTTTATTACTCTTTCTATTTCTTTTTCCCATTTGGGAAAAAACTCTTGAATTTCTTTCGGTAACAATTTTATATCTTCCGGCTTTTTAATATCTATAGGACTTAGCCAAGCATCACCGTCTATCCAAATTCTTTTTCCGTTTTTGTCTTTGTCTTTTATATACAAAGAATTTTTAGTTTCTTTCGGTTTTATGTAAAATATCAATTCTTTGTCCTTTTTTGTTGTTTTTTTTAATTTTGTTTTTTGTATAGGACGTTTAAGATCTGAAAAAGTTGCCAATTTTATTGTTTTTTTTGATTTTGTTTTCATAATATTTCTCCTTAATTTGTTTTTTATATAAAAACTCTTATGTATTAACATTGTTGATACATAAATTAAGAAGAATCTGTGAAATGTTTTGCCGAGATAATTTGTTGAATTATGTTTTGTTTTTGTTGTTTTTTGCAGCAGTTGTTAATTGTACATTCGACATTATAAATTATAAATTGCATCTGTTACTCCTTTAGCTCTGTATTTATAGTGCAGGCAAGTAAAGTGACTAAATCCACACTGTATTTTTTATTACCAATAAAAAAAGCTCCTTTAGCCATTTAGGGCTGGCAAGTAAAACCAATAAATCCACCCGAAACTAAAAATATAGTTTTTAACTACATAGAGATTGTAATACGAAACATTTTTTTTGTCAAGAAATATATTAAAAAGTTGCGACAAGATGTTGTCGTAACTATTTAATATAATTATTCATATAAACAAATATTTTTTTCTTTATCTTGTCGGTTAAATTTGATAAAATTAATAAAAGTCATTCTTAAAGGAATACTATGCCAACAGAAATACAAAACAACAAAAAAATAGATATCAAAGAAAATTATATATTGTCTTTAAGTCAACAACTTATACTTCTTTTACTTAAAGATAACACCACTGGAAAAAACTTAATATGGGCAACAGATAATTACGAAAAATACGGCAAAGGATATTCAAAAAATGACTATATGGAAATTCAATATATAACTGGCAAAAACGGAAATATAATAAAACCACGAGTAGAAAAATCAAAAGAAGAACAACAGTTAAGAATACAACAAAAAGCAGAAGTTTTTACACCTGCCTGGATTTGTAATAAGCAAAACAATTTAATAGATAATCAATGGTTTGGAAAAGAAAATATTTTTAATACAGAAGAAGAAAAATTTTGGATAACTAATAAGAACAAAATTGAATTCCCGAAGAAAAAAGAAAAAAAATGGAAGGATTATATAAAACTTAATAGATTAGAAATAAGTTGTGGTGAAGCTCCATATTTAACAAGTAGATATGATTCAACAACAAGAAAATATATTCCACCAGAAGATAGAATTGGTTTGTTAGATAGAAAGCTAAGAATAATAAATGAACATACAAAACAAAAAAACACATGGATAAAATATGCAATACAAGCAGTAAAGAGTATTTATGGTTATGATTGGCAGGGAGACAATGTCTTTCTCGCAAGAGAAAATGTTTTATTTACTGTTGTAGAGTTTTTTGAACAAAAATTTAATGAAACAATCAAATTAATAGATATGGTAAAATTTGCAAAAATTATATCCTGGAATATTTTTCAAATGGATGGTTTAAAAGGTGTAATTCCTGATAGTTGTAGAGAAGAAACAATAATAAGAGAAGATTTGTTTAACCAAACTACAGAAATCATTAAATGTTTGGGTTGTAAAAAAAATGATATTCATAAACATAACGGAATATATTGTAAAGTTATGGATTGGAAAGAAAGAAAGATTGTAAGATTTATAGATTTAATTTCAAATGCAATACAATCAAATGTTGTAAAGCCGAAGAAGAAAAATAGAAAATAGGAGTAAAAGCCTATGATACAAAAACAAAAAGAAGAACAAATAAAAAACTTTAAGTTTGAAAATACATTTGCTTATAAGCTTATTTATGTTTTTAGATTACCATCTCATAAATATAAAACACATATAGGTTTATTAAAAATAGGCGATACAACAGTTAATACTGATAAAAATTTTGATAGTAAAGAATTACAACCTAATAGTTCAGCTTTAAATCAAGCAGCAAAAGAAAGAATAAAAGAATATTCAAACACATTAGGAATAAGTCCAGAGTTATTATACACAGAAATTGCAGTTTATAAAGATAGCAAAGAAAATATTATTGGCTTTAGAGACCATGATGTTCATGAAGTATTAGAAAACTCAAATATAAAAAAACAAAAAGTAAATGATACTACGGGTAAAGAATGGTTTAAAACAGATTTGGAGACTATAAAAAAAGCAATTTCTGCTGTAAAACAAGGGAAAAAGACTTTATCTGCTAATGAAATATCAAAAAATAATACACCAATAGAATTTAGAGACGAACAGAAACAAGCAATAGATAAAACTGTTAAAAAATTTAAAGTTTCTAATAAAATGCTTTGGAATGCTAAGATGAGATTTGGGAAAACTCTTTGTGCTTTACAAGTTGTGAAAGAAATACAGTTTAAAAAAACACTTATAATATCACATAGACCTGTAGTTGATACTGGTTGGTTTGAAGATTTTAATAAAATTTTTTACGATAGTCCGCACTATTATTACAACAAAAAAGATTCCACAGAAACAATAAAAGATTTGTTAAAAGCTCAGAAACATGACAATACAGTAAATTTCATATATTTTGCTTCTGTTCAAGATTTAAGAGGTTCAACAAAAGTAGGTGGAAAATTTAATAAAAATGAAGAATTATTTTCTTTAGATTGGGATTGTGTAATAATTGATGAAGCTCATGAAGGAACAACTACAGAACTTGGTGAAAATGTAAAAAAAGAATTAATAAAAGAAAAAACAAAATTATTAGAACTTTCTGGAACACCATTTAAAATACAAGAAAATTATGAAGAAGATGAGACATATACTTGGGATTATATAGATGAACAAAAAGCAAAAGAAAAATGGAATAAAGAACATTATGGTGATTATAACCCTTATTCATGTTTACCAAAATTGAATATATATACTTATGACTTAGGCAAGGTCTTACATAGTCCTGCGTGGGTAGATATAGAAGATAAATCATTCAATTTTAAAGAGTTTTTTAGGGTTTGGACTGGGGATAAAAATAAAGATAGAAGACAAATGCCAGCAAATGTAAAAAAGGGAAGTTTTGTCTATGAAAAAGATATAGAAAAATTTTTAACCTTAATTAGTAAAGAAAATAATGAAACTAATTATCCATATTCAAAAGAAGAATATAGAAAACTTTTTAAGCATTCTTTATGGATAGTTCCAGGTGTAAAAGAAGCGAAAGCATTGAAAGAACTAATGCAAAAAAATGATATTTTTGGTTCAACAGCATTTAATATTGTGAATGTAGCTGGTGAAGGTGATGAAGATGATGGAAAAATGGAAGATTTACAAAAAGTAAAATCTGCCATAAAAAAAGCATTGGAAAATGATAGTTATACAATAACTTTGTCTTGTGGAAAATTAACAACAGGTGTAACTGTTCCGCAATGGACGGCAGTAATGTATTTAGCTGGTTCTTATTCAACAACCCCAGAAAGATATTTACAAACTATTTTTAGGGTTCAAACACCTGCAACTATTAATGGAAAAGAAAAACAAAATTGTTATGTTTTTGATTTTGCTCCAGATAGAACATTAAAAATTTTAGCAAAGGCTACTCATCTATCAACAAAAGCAGGAAAAACTAATACTGAAAGTGAAGAACAAAGAATGGGTGAACTTTTAAATTTCTGTCCTGTATTATCAATTAGTGGAACAAGAATGAAAAAATATAATGTTCCGAGATTGATGGAAAAATTAAAAGATGTATATGCAGAAAGAGCTGTTCAAAACGGATTTGAAGATACAAAAATATATAACGAAGAACTTTTTAAATTGGATAAGGATGATTTGAAACTCTTTGAAGATTTAAAGAAAATTGTAGGCACAACTAAACCTTCATCAAAAATTGAAGATATAGATATAAATGTTCATGGATTAACGGAAGAAGAAAGAGAAAAATTAAAACAAGCAGAGAAAAAGAAAAAGAAAAAAGAATTAACACCAGAAGAAAAAGCATTATTAGAGAAACAAAAACAAATAAAAGAAAACAGAAACAAAGCAATTTCAATATTAAGAGCAATATCTGTAAGAATGCCATTACTTATATATGGTGCAGATGTAAATATAGAAGAAGATATTTCTATAGAGGACTTACCAAATAAAGTAGATGATAATTCTTGGAATGAGTTTATGCCTACAGGAGTAACAAAGGAAATATTTAAGAAATTTGTTAAATATTATGACAAACATATATTTATATTGGCTGGTAAAAAAATAAGAAACATTGTAAAAAGAGCAGATGATTTACCTATATTAGAAAGAATACAAGAAATCACAAAATTGTTTTCTTATTTTAAAAATCCAGATAAAGAAACTGTCTTAACTCCGTGGAGAGTTGTTAACAGACACATGATAGATTGTTTAGGTGGTTATAATTTTTATGACGAAAAATATGAAAATACAATAGAAGAACCACTATTTGTAAATCAAGAACAAGTTACCTATGATACTTTAGCAAATCCAAATGCACAAATATTAGAAATAAATTCAAAAACTGGTCTTTATCCTTTATTTGTTACATATAGTATATTCAAAACAAAATGTAAAAATAAAGATTTGTCATTAGAAGAACAAGATAAATTATGGGAGCAAACAATAAAAGAAAATGTATTTGTTATATGTAAAACTCCTATGGCAAAAAGTATAACACAAAGAACATTAATGGGTTTTAAAGACACAAAAATAAATGCTCATTATTTTAAAGATTTAATAAATACTGTAGAAAACAAATCAGAACAATTTGTAAAAAGAGTATTAAATCCGAATTATTGGAATATAAAAGGAGGAAAAGATATGAATTTTGATGCTGTTGTTGGTAATCCACCTTATCAAGAAAGTTTTGGAATAGAAGGTTCAAATAGTTCAAATGCAAAATCAATATATAATATTTTTATTTCTGCATCAATAAAATTGAATCCTAAATATGTTTCTTTGATTGTTCCTAGCAGATGGATGACCAAAACATCTCAAGGAATACCAGATGTTTGGGTAGATGAAATGTTGAAATCTAATAAATTCAAAGTAATCCATGATTTTGATAGTTCCAGCGATATATTTCCAAATGTTGAAATAAAAGGTGGAGTTTGTTATTTCTTATTACAAAACGATTATAACGATAAATGTATTTTCCGTTATTATTCCTCAAAAGATAAGCAAATAGTAAAAAGATTTGATTATTTAGATTCTAACAACATTGGAATAGTGATTAGAGATACAAGAGCAATACAAATAATCTCTAAAATAATAGTAAAAGAACATAATTATTTAGAAAATGAGGATAGAAATTTCTCTGGATTAGTAAGTCCAAAACATTTTTTTGATAATAGTGAATTTTTAACATCTAATTGGAAAGATTATAGTAAATCAAAAACTAAAGAATTTAATATCAAATACTATGTAAATAAAATAACTCATAATTTAGAATTGGATTATGCTTGGATTAAAGAAAATCAAATACCTAAAAATATTGAAACTAAGAATTTACATAAGATATACATACCAACAACAGGTGGAAGTGGTAATGATACACAAGTATTAGGATATCCTTTTTATGGAGAGCCTAATTCCATATGTTCTCAAACTTATTTAGTTATTGGGTATGATAAAGATAAACACAATTTTACTAAAAATCAATGCTTAAATATTATATCTTATATAAAAACTAGATTCTTTAGGTATCTTGTTAGTATTAAAAAGAAAACTCAAAATGGACCAAGAGGAGTGTATCAATTTGTTCCATTACAAAATTTTACAAATAAATCGGATATAAACTGGAATTGTTCTACAGAAGAAATAGATAAACAACTTTATAAAAAATATAAATTGAGTGACGAAGAAATTAAATTCATTGAATCAATGATAAAACCAATGGAATAAAATATGACAGACTTAATTACAAATGATTATACAGAAGAAAAAGAATGTGTCTATAAGAATGAAAAATATTCTGTTAGAAACAATGGAATGGTATTAAGACATCCCAAAGGAAACAAAGTTCGTCCTTCGGATAATAAATGGACTTTTGGTATAGTTGGAGATAAAGGATATCGTTATATTGCTGGAGTTCAAGTTCATAGAATAGTTGCTACAGCTTTCTTAGGAGAGCAACCATCAAAAGAACATGTTATTGACCACAAGGATACAAACAAACAAAATAACAGACCTGAAAATTTAAGGTGGTTAACAAGAGAAGAAAATATTTTAAAAAATCCTACCACAATTAAAAAGATAGAGCATTTAACAGGAGATTCTATAGATAATATCAAACAAAATTGGAATATTTTGCATAACTTAAATCATAGACAAAATACATCTTGGATGAGACCTGTAACTAAAGACGAAGAAGAAAATTTAAAAGTTAGACAAAAAAATTGGACAGAAAAAGAAGATAAAAAAGAAAACACCTCTAACTTTGAAAATAAAATAGGAGAATGGATTTATAGAGACCCTAAAAAAGATAGTATTTATGGTGTATCTGATGATATTTATTTTAAATCTTTAACAGAACATTGTATTCAAAAGGATTGGAGAGTTCCAACAGAATTTATTGGATGTCCAAAAGTTATAACAGATACACCATTAGAGGACTATTTTAAAGAACTTAAAGTAGGTAATATATTTTCTAAAAATAATTACAATACAACAGAAATAACAAAAGTAAAAATGTCAAAAGATAAAGATTTTATTGTGGTTCAGTCTGCAGCAACAGAATCTTCTGTAAAAGGTTGGTATTTAGCTAAAATTATGTTTGAAGATGGTAATTTTATAATAGAATCTTTAGGTAGTTATTTTACGGATGATGGTGCTGATAAGTATTTTACTTTAGCTTTGGGAGAAGAATGGACTGGTGGCGATGTTTTTGACGATTTTTGTTAGTAATACTATTAGTTTGTTTAAATAAAGATATGGAAAATATAACAAATATATTAAATGAAACAGACTTACAAAGATTAGTTTTTTTAAATGAAAAAGATTTAAAAATTTAGATTCTTTGATAAAAAAATTACCAAATAACAAAGTTTGTATTGCTTCATTTTATTTGCAACGACACCGGTCGTTGTTGTCCATCAAAGGATTTCAAAATTTTAAGCTATAACGAAATATTTGCCGACTGAAGTGTACTGAAATGAAAGCGGAGCGAGTGGTACTCGAAGAAGACAAATATAAAGTTATAGCTTAAAAGATAAATCCGTTTCGCTTATTTCAAATTATTGTATATGTTTCTACACTCACTTAATCACTGCCAAAGGGGAAAGTTTTACTAAAAAATGGTACTTTATAAAAAACACGACAACGTCTTGTCGTAAATTTGCTGCAAAAAAGGATGATAAATCTTTCTTTCCTAAAAGTAGTATAATATTGCATTATGTTATTGAAGATTACAAAACTTTCCAAGTTGGGAATTATCATAGAAGCAATATTAGTGGGGATTTTGTCCGGAATAATAGTAATATTGTTTAATTGGTGCATTTCTAATTTGTTTTCCTTTAACCAAAGTTTTTTATCACAAATTCCGTTAATAGCAAAAATATTTGTATTTCCGATTATAACTTGTTTGGCAGGTTTAATTGTGGGAATACTTGTGTTTAAGGTTGCACCCGAAACAAAAGGGAGCGGTATTCCTTTTGTAAAGTTGGCATTGATGCGGTTAGGTAAAAAGATAAGAATCAGAAGTATGTTTATAAAATTTGCGGCGGGTGTTATAGGTATAGGCAGCGGCTTTTCTTTAGGAAGGGAAGGGCCGAGTGTTCAGCTTGGTGCCGGTTGCGGTGCCGTGGTTTCAAGATTATTTAAAAAGAGCGGAACAAAACAACACAATTTAATAACTGCAGGTGCAGCTTCGGCAATAGGAGCAACTTTTAATGCACCTGTTGCGGGAACAATTTTTGCCGTTGAAGAACTTACAAGAAAGTTTTCCGTTTCAACATTGTTTACCGTTCTTATAGCAACTGTTTCCGCGGTAACCGTATCAAGACATTTTGTGGGGGAAAATCCCTCTTTTTTTATACCGGAACTGCAAAATCTTCCTAAAATTTCGTTGGAAAGTCTTGTTGTTTTTATAGTGTTGGGAATAATTGTAGGCATTTTCGGTGTGTTGTTTGCCAAAACAATTTTCTTAAACCAAAAAGTGTTCGATAAAATAAAAGTTCCAAACTATATAAAGCCTGCAATAGCAGGTTTTGTTATAGGTATCGTGGGTGTGTTCTTACCTTATGTTTTAGGTTCCGGCAACATTTTTATTTCACAATTGTTTCAATACAAATTTACTCTTTCGTTAATAGCAATAATATTTGCGGTAAAATTTTTAGTTACTCCGTTATGTTTTTCTTCGGGTGCTGCAGGGGGAATATTTTTCCCTGTTTTAATGTTGGGCTCGTTTTTGGGTTATATTGTAGGTTCAATATCAAATGTTATCGGAATAGAAATAAATTTGGTTACGATATCCATTGTCGGTATGGGAGCATTTTTGGCAGCGGTTGCAAGAACACCGATAACCGCCATAGTTATGGTTTTTGAATTGACCGGCGATTATCATCATATTTTGCCGGTAATGTTAAGTATTGCCGTTGCGGATTTGGTTGCACAATTGTTCGGACATGAACCGATATATTCAACTTTAATTTTGAAACAATCCAAAAATACGAAAGAGAAAGAAACTTTGTGTGAACTGAAAGTTGTTGATGCTATGGATAAAAATGTTGTTAATGTAACATTAAAAACAAAAATTTCCGAAATACCGAATTTAATGAAACAAACAAAATATAATGTTTTACCGATATTAAACGATAACAAAGTTGTTGCAGGCAGCATTTCAAAAGAAGAAATTGATGACTACATTTTCAGTAACAAAAATACTGATGACAGTATAGAAAATATAATGAATCCGGAACCTGTAACCGTTAACCAAAAAGAAAATTTATATAAAGCCCTTTTTGTTTTACATACCAACGAAATTTTGGATGTTATAGTTGTAGATGATACAAACAAACTTGCCGGAATATTATGCAGGAAACAAATTGTTTTTGAAGACCGCTTTTCGGATATTATTGTGTAGATCTGTTTTTAGATATATTATTATTTAAAAGATAAATCCGTTTCGCTACTTTTTTTCAATATTGAACTGCAAAAAACTGCCAATCAAATTCTCATTCCAAACCTTAATATCTTTCGGAACATCCAATATACACGGTGTAAAATTCCAAATGTTTTTTATACCCGCACCTGCAAGATAGTTTGCCGTTGTTTTGGCATTTTCCCTGGGTACGGTAAGTATGGCAAAATCCACTTTCATTTTTGTTGCAAGTGTTGCCACTTTGGTTACATTGAAAACTTCTTTACCGTTAATAAAAGAACCTATTTTTTTTGTGTCCGTATCGAACATTGCAACAATATTTAATCCGTAATCTTTGAAACTGTTATACTTGGCAAGTGCAGAACCCAAATTTCCGGCACCTATAATAAAAGCATTTCGTTGCTGCTTGAAACCCAACTTTTCTTCTATTGTCTTTTTTAACTTTTTGGCATCGTAACCAACACGGCATTTACCTAAATCGGAACTGCCGAGATATTTTAAATCTTTTCTTACCTGGGAATTATCTATGTTTAACAGTTCGGCAATTTTTTTGCTTGAAATATATTGTTCACCTTCTCTTAAATCATCAAGTATGAAATGGTATAAAGATAAACGGTTCAAAACTTTATCGGGTATATTCATAAAAATGTCCTCTTATAAGGGCAGACATTTGTTGCCTGCCCTTATGAATGTTTTTATTTTTTACACAATACCGTTATAAGCATTTAAGAATATTTGTTTAATTTCCGACATTAACGGATAAACAGGGTTTGCTCCGGTGCATTGATCATCGAATGCTCTTTCTACAAGAGTATCGAGATTTTTCATGAAATCTTCTTCTTTTACACCGAACTCTTTTATGGATTTAGGTAAATTGATTTGTGTCATTAAATCATCAACTGCTTTTATTAACCTTTCTGTTTTTTCGTCATCGTTTTTACCGCCTAACTGAAGTTCATCTGCAATTTGTGCATATTTCATTTTTGCGTTAGGATACTTGTATTGCGGGAACGTGGCTTGTTTTCTGGGTCTGTCGTTGGAATTGAATTTTATAATTTGTCTTATTAAAAGTGCATTTGCCACACCGTGCGGAATATTGTACATTGCACCGAGCTTGTGTGCCATAGAATGACATAATCCCAAGAAAGCATTTGCAAAAGCCATACCTGCTATTGTTGCGGCATAATGCATTTTTTCTCTTGCCTTGGGATCTTTTTTACCGTCTTTGTATGAACGGGGAAGATACTTGAACACAAGTTTTGTTGCTTCCAAAGCGTTGGAGTTTGTAAAGTTTGTTGCCATACAGGAAACGTATGCTTCCAACGAATGTACCAAAGCGTCTATACCGGAAGCGGCGGTTAATCCCTGCGGCATACTGTCAACAAAGTTAGGATCAACAATTGCCATGTTAGGTGTTAAAGCATAATCCGCAATTGCATATTTGTAATGAGTTTTTTCATCGGTAATAATTGAAAAAGGTGTAACTTCCGAGCCAGTACCGGAAGTTGTAGGAATACATACCATAGTGGCTTTTTTGCCTAAATCCGGTATTTGGTAAATTCTTTTTCTTATATCCATAAATCTCATAGATAAATCTTCAAAGTTTACATCCGGTTGTTCGTACAACAACCAAAGAATTTTACCGGCATCCATAGGTGAACCGCCGCCCAACGCGATAATTACGTCCGGCTCGTAAGTTTTTACCATTGTAAGAGCTTCATCTATTGTTGCAAGTGTCGGGTCCGGTTTAACATCGAAAAACATTTGATGATCTATTTCCATTTCATCCAAAACATCGGTAATATTTTCAACAGCACCGGAATTGAACAAGAAACGGTCCGTAACTATGAATGCTCTTTTTTTACCTTTAAGTTCTTTGAGAGCAAGGTCCAAGCATCCTCTCTTAAAATATATTTTTTGCGGAACTTTAAACCATAACATATTTTCTCTCCTTTCGGCTACAGTCTTGTAATTTAACAAATGTTCTACTCCGATATTTCCCGATATCGAGTTGCCGCCCCACGATCCGCATCCGAGCGATAACGAAGGTTCAAGTTTAAAGTTGTAAATATCTCCTATACCGCCTTGCGATGACGGTGTATTAATTAATACACGGCATGAAGGCATTTTTTCCGCAAAAGCGTTTATTCTTTCTTTTACTCTTGCATCCGTGTACAAAACGGAAGTGTGCCCCGGTCCGCCCTTGGATACAAGTTCGTAAGCCATTTCCGTTGCCTGTTCAAAGTTCTTTGCTTTATACATTGTTAATATAGGTGAAAGTTTTTCTCTGGAAAAAGGATCGTTCCAGTCCACTTTCGGTCTTTCGCATAACAACAATTTGGAATCCTGCGGAATTTTAAATCCGGAAAGTTCTGCGATTTTTTGCGGTGTTTGACCTACTATTAAAGGATGCGCGGTTCCTCTTTTTGCATCTATGAAAGGAAGTGCAACCATCTTTTTCTCGTCGCTTTTACTTACAAGGTATGCACCTCTGTAAATAAACTCTTTTTTGATTTTTTCGTAAACGGATTCAACAACAACAACCGCTTGTTCGGAAGCACATATCATACCGTTATCAAATGTTTTAGACATTATAATCGAAGATACGGATGCTCTGATATCGGCAGTTTCATCTATAACGGCACAAGCATTTCCCGGACCTACACCGAGTGCGGGTTTTCCCGAAGAGTATGCCGCTTTAACCATTCCCGGACCGCCGGTTGCCAAAATACAGGCAATATCCGGATGATGCAACAAAGCATCCGAAAGTTCCATTGAAGGAGTATCTATCCAACCGATAATATCTTTCGGAGCTCCCGCTTCAACGGCAGCGTTAAGAACAACTTTTGCCGCTTCTATTGTACTTTTTGTTGCTCTGGGGTGAGGGGAAAATATAATTGCATTTCTTGTTTTTAATACTATAAGTGATTTAAATATTGCCGTTGATGTGGGGTTTGTTGTAGGTATGATACCTGCAATAATTCCCAAAGGTTCGGCAACTATTTTTATACCGTTTTCTTTGTCTTCGCTTATTATTCCGCAGGTTTTTGCATATTTATGTTTGTTGTAAATGTATTCGGAAGCATAATGATTTTTTATTATCTTATCTTCCAAAACACCCATACCTGTATCTTCCACCGCCATTCTTGCAAGCGGAATTCTTACTTTGTTTGCTGCGGTTGCCGCCGCTTTAAAAATTTTGTCTACCTGCTCTTGGGAATAGTTTGCGTATTCCGTTTGAGCTTTTTTTACTCTGGCAATTAAAGCATTTAATTTTTCTACCGTATCAACAATGTTTGGTGCGGTATCTTTTTCGGTTTCTGTTATCTTTGCTTTAGTAACAGTCCCTTTAGGTTGTTTTTTCTTAGGCATATCTCATCACTCCTTTTATTGTGATTTATTTCACGATTAATTATAAAATATAAAAATATGTTTGTCAATAAATATTTTGTAAATTTGTTGATTTTATAGGTGTTTTTGATTTTTGCCGGATTTGGTTAATAGGGAATTTTGTCCCCATTTTAAACGACAAGGACGACAGATGCATAGAGGTATAGATGTATGGAAGTATGGAAACGGCAATGACAAACAGAGAGATTCCGCATCAAGTGCGGAATGACAAGACGGAACAGCAATGTATAATTTATAATGTCGGTAAAAAATGCAAAACAATTTTTGACAAAATATAAGTATAATAAACAGGTAGTAAAAATTCTTTGTAAAAAGGAGGAAGTAAATGAAGAAAAGTTTGTTAACATTGTTGTTGGCAGTAGCACTTGTAACACCTGTATTTGCAAGTGAAAAAGGGGATATGGAAATAGTAGGAAAATTAGGATTAAATTTAACACCGAAAGTTGATGCAAGCGGTAGTTTGGTTGATGCGGGTGGTTTTACCCCTGTCGAAGGCAAAGGAGATTCGGATGTAAATATGTCCGTCTTAATCGGAGCGGAATTCTTTTATTACATAAATAAGAATGTTGCTTTAGGCTTTGGTATAAACAATAATTTCAATGCGGATTTAAAGGATATGAAAGATCATGGATTTGATAGCAAAGGCGAAGTAGGTTTTACAAATTTTTATTTTGCCGTAAAGCCGAAAATAGAATTGGAATCCGAAATATTTAACAGTGTATATTTTTTAGGTCAACTAGGTTACGGATTATTTAGATTTGATGGTCATAGACACGGAGAATCTGATGGCAACGGACTTTATTGGGGAATCGGTGCAGGAACAGAAATTTATAAAAATTTTATAGTAGAATTGTTATATTCAGCTAATAACGGTTCAATAAAAGATAAGTATGGACTTGGTGATACCGCAGATTTAACATATACAACAATTACATTGAATGTTGGTTATAAATTTACATTTTAATAAACTAACATTGATATAAAAAACAAAAATATTTTAGTTACAACTTTAAATTCCCGAACCTTATGTACCGTTTACACTTTTGTACACTGCGGTTCGGGAATTTTTCGTCTCACTGACAAATATTCTTGTTTTTTTACTGTCCTTACATTTTTATGGCCAAATTTCATTTGTTTCTGTCATCCTGTACTTGATACGGGCTCTGTAAAAACAATAAAAAAGCAGGAAGAAAATTTTCTCCCTGCTTTTTTTTATTCATTATACATTGTACATTGTTGTTTCTTCTTCCCGTTTTTTTTGTTTCACGTTCTGATTGTTTTTAACACTTTTTCCACCGTTTCGAATTTCGGTTGTTTTTTTGTGTTAAGTTCAAAGTAGCAGGTATGATCCGGAGAATCTACAAGAATTAAGTTTGTTTTTTTATTTGTAACAAATATCGGTGCAAGTTTTGTTTCGCTGTGTCCTACCAACTGGTTACTAAAATACGAATCTTTCATTAAAGAAAACGGTCTTATCCATGTGGGAGTTTGTGTAACTTCGTCTCCGCTCGGACTTAACTTTCCGGTCCAATCGAAATAATGAAAGTTTTTTTTCAATAACATTTTGTTGCACCAATCAATAATATTTTCTTTATTGGGATTAAATCCTTTTTCTTTTTGGTTGTTTACCCAAGTGTTTGAAAAACCGGCATGGGATATTACCCAACCGTCATATTCCACGGCAATTTTAAAATGTTCAATGTTTTTCAAAAATGCTTGTGAGATTTCTTTGTCGTGTTCGTGTTGGTGCCCGCTTACGAGCTTCGATTTGGGATTTTTTGATAAATAAGATAAACAGTGGTTACCTAAAAGCAAATCGATTTTGTCGGGATAATTTTGTTTGTAAGATACAACTTTGTTTATTGTGTTTACGGGATTATGTTCGGGATCGTGCCACCATATCTTTTCCAACCAGTTATCGACATAGTCACCCAAAAAAACAAGTTTATCCAACCGGTTGATATTGTTTTCAACCATTTTGATAAAGTGTGTTGTTTGATGAACATCAGGTATTATTCCTATAAGCATGTATGATATTATACATTATTCTTTTATTTTGTTAATACTTTTTTTGCAATCGTTTCCTTTTTAACCTTTCACCCCATAACCTTATAACCCTATAACCAATAAAATGCTTTGCATTTTGTTCCGTTTGACAAACTAAGTTTGTAAAGGTATAATTTTCAGTATTAAATGCATTGATGCGGAGCAGTAAATATTAATTTGTCTAAAGAGAAGTGTCGGTTGGTGCAAGACATTGGCAAAACATATTGAAGTCACCGCGGAGCAGCTGTAAGAAATCGTTGTAAACGAAAGTAGAAACAGACGGATTCTCACCGTAAAAGAGAAAAAGTGCATCCTGAGTCAGGATGAAAAAGAGTGGTACCGCGGAAGTTTTTTATACTTTAACAATTTTAGTGCTTTCGTCTCTTTAAGTTATTTTGTATAACAGCAGAGATGAAAGTTTTTTTGTTGTTGGTGGAGGTAAGGTTATTATGGCAAAACATAAAATGCCGGGTTCAAGAATTGTTATTGAAACACTTATAGAGCAAGGTGTAACCGATGTGTTCGGATATCCCGGCGGGCAAGTGTTGAATATATATGATGAATTATATAAAGCAAGTGACAGAATTAACCATTATCTTGCCGCACATGAACAGGGTGCTGCTCATGCTGCCGACGGTTATGCAAGAGCTACCGGTAAAGTAGGAGTTGTTATTGCAACTTCGGGCCCGGGAGCAACAAATTTGGTTACAGGAATTGCAACGGCAATGCTTGATTCCATACCTATGGTGGCAATTACCGGAAATGTCCCTACATCTTTAATAGGTAAAGACAGTTTCCAGGAAATAAATATTACGGGTGTTACATTACCTATAACAAAACACAACTATTTTGTAAGTAATGTTAAAGATTTGGCAGACACTATAAGAGAAGCTTTTCAAATTGCAAAGTCCGGAAGACCGGGTCCCGTATTAATAGATATACCCAAAGATGTTCAAATTGCGGAGTACGATTTTGAATGTGAAGGTGTTATTGAACCTTATCCGCAGAAAAAAGCGAATGATAAAGAAATAGATGCCGCGGTTGATTTAATAAATAAAGCACAAAAACCGTATATTTATATCGGCGGCGGTGTAATAACCGCAGGGTTAAGTAAAAAAATAAAAGAACTTGCCGAAAAAATAGACGGATATATCGGTTGTACTTTGATGGGACTTTCCGCGATAGAAAATTCTTATGAAAGATTTTTAGGCATGCAGGGCATGCACGGACAATACGAATCTTCCATGGCAAACAAAGAAGCGGATCTTGTAATAGGTATAGGTGTAAGGTTCAGCGACAGAGCTACCGGAAACGTAAAAAAATATTCCAAAAATGCAAAAGTTATACAACTTGATACAGACCTTTCCGAAATAAATAAAAATATTAAAGCGGATGTAGGTATTGTAGGAAAAATTTCTTGTGCTCTTTCAAAAATAATTGAAAAATGCGATAAACAAAAACATGCCGAATGGAAAAAAACAATAGATGAGTTAAAAACTAAAAGCAAAGAAATTTCCAAAAAAGTTAATGTTGTTAAAAGTGATAAAATCAGTCCAAAGCAGGTTTTTGATGTAATAAATAAGATTAAAGATAATGATACTGTCGTTGCTACCGATGTAGGACAACATCAAATGTGGGCTGCACAGTTTACAAGTTTTGAAAAACCGAGAACATTTGTTTCAAGCGGCGGTCTTGGAACCATGGGATACGGGTTGGGTGCTGCAATAGGTGCAGCGGTAGGAAGTAAAAAAAGAGCAATTTTAGTTACCGGTGACGGAAGTTTCGGTATGAACTTGAACGAACTTGCAACCGCGGTTACTTATAATATTCCGGTTGTAATAGTTATTATAAACAACGGCGTTTTGGGTATGGTAAGACAATGGCAAACACTGTTTTACGGTAAAAGATATTCAAATACCGTTTTGGGCAGAAAAACGGATTTTGTAAAACTTGCGGATGCTTTCGGACTTAAAGGTGAAAGAGTAACAACCGTACAGGAATTTGAAAAAGCATTTAGTAAAGCATATAAAGCAAATGCACCTTACATTATAGATACAGTAATTGATATGGATGAGTTTGTTCTTCCTATGCTTCCTCCGGGAGGATCGATAGAAGACATAATTACGGAGAAGCAAAAGATTTGATGTATAGAAAAGACAGTTGAATAGGTGAACACAAATTGTAAACAATTTGTTGGTGAAAGGGTGAAGGGCTTAAACGACAAAATACTAAAAGACAGGTGATGTAGTGAAAGGATAAAAACATCCGTACATCAAAATTTGCAGAGCAAATTTTCGGGGGTAAAATGAAAAGATTTGTAATTGCCGCTTTGGTGGAAAACAAGTATGGAGTATTAACAAGAGTTGCGGGCCTTTTTATGAGAAAAGGTTTTAATATAGATTCTTTAACCGTAGGTGAAACGGAAGATTCTTCTTTTTCAAGAATAACAATTACCCTCAGGGGTGACGATAACGATAAAGATCAACTTATCAGCCAGTTAAGAAAACTTCATAATGTTACATATGTTAAACATATAGATGAAAAGAACAGTGTGGAAAGAGAATTGATACTTATAAAAGTTAAAAATACCGTTCAAAACCGCAGTGAAATTATGGCTATAACGGAAATTTACAGAGCAAAAATTGTTGATTATAATCCGAAAACGATATGTGTTGTTATGACGGGAAAACCGTCAAAAATAAATGCTTTTATTGAAATTTTAAGACCGTTGGGAATAGTTGAACTTTGCAGAACAGGTGTTGTTGCCATTGAAAGAAATAAAGCAATTTACAATGTATAATGTACAATGAACGACAAAATAAAACAATAAACTAATATAAGAGAGGAGAAAAAAATGCAAAACATTTATTATCAAAAAGATTGTAACTTGGCAAAACTTAAAGGTAAAACCGTTGCAATTATCGGTTACGGTTCACAAGGTCATGCACATGCATTGAACTTGAAAGAGTCCGGTGTTGATGTTATAGTAGGACTTTATAAAGGTTCCAAAAGTTGGGAAAAAGCGGAAAAACAGGGATTGAAAGTTTATACAGCTGCCGAAGCTGCTGCAAAAGCAGATGTTATAATGATACTTATCAACGATGAAAAACAGGCAAAATTGTATAAAGAAAGTATCGAACCTAACCTTAAAGAAGGTAAAACAATAGCATTTGCACACGGTTTCAACATTCATTTCGGATGCATAAAACCTCCTAAAAATGTTAACGTTATAATGATTGCTCCTAAAGGTCCGGGACATACGGTAAGAAGCGAATATTTGGCAGGTAAAGGTGTTCCTTGCTTGGTTGCAGTTGAACAAAATGCTACAGGTGATGCACTTGAAATCGCACTTGCTTATGCTTTGGGTATCGGCGGAGCAAGAGCAGGTGTTATCGAAACAACTTTCCGTATCGAAACAGAAACGGATTTGTTCGGAGAACAAGCGGTTTTGTGCGGTGGAGTTTGTGCTTTGATGCAGGCAGGTTTTGAAACTTTGGTTGAAGCTGGATACGATCCGAGAAACGCATATTTTGAATGTATTCACGAAATGAAATTGATTGTAGATTTAATATATCAAAGCGGATTTGAAGGTATGAGATATTCTATTTCAAATACTGCAGAATACGGTGATTATACAACAGGTCCCAAGATAATTACCGAAGAAACCAAAAAGACAATGAAAAAGATTCTTAAAGATATTCAAGACGGAACATTCGCAAAAGCATTTTTACTTGATATGTCTGAAGCAGGCGGACAGGTTCATTTCAATGCTATGAGAAAACTTGCAGCAGAACATCCTTCGGAAAAAGTAGGTAAAGAAATAAGAAAACTTTACAGCTGGAGCGATGAAGATAAACTTATAAACAATTAAAATGAAATTTTAATTGTTGTTGAATGGTTGAATGGGTGAAAGGGTGAAGGGATGAAAAATTGCCGAAGGCAATTTGGAAGAATAGAAGATTGGAAGCAAAGCGGAAAAAGCGGGGAGAATTTTCTTCCCGCTTTTTTATTTTGTATAATTAAAGAAATATAAACTATATAAAAGAGGATATCAAAAAATGAAAAAGATTATCCTAACAGTAATATTGTCAGCATTGTTTATAGCACCTGTATTTGCAAGTGAAGCCGGTGATATGGAAATATTGGGAAAAATCGGTTACACATTAGATAGCAATGTTAAACTTTTCTATGATGGCGGAGATTCCGGTTCAACCAAAAAAAATTTTACTTTGGGAACGGACTTTTATTTCTATGTTAATTCTCAAGTAGCAATGGGTTTTGGTGTAAACCATATCTTTGATTCAACTGCCGAATATGGTTATGATGATAAATATGGCTTTACAAATGTTTATCTTTCTGTCAGACCGAAAATGGATTTAGATTCGGATATACTTGAAAGTATTTATTTTATAGCACAAGCCGGTTACGGCTTTTTTAGATTTGATAACGATGATTCGCAAGAAGATTTACCTGCACCGTCAACAAATAACGGACTTTATTGGGGAATAGGTGTAGGTGTGGAAATTGTGTATGATTTCTTCCTTGAGTTTATGCACTCATTCAATTATGGTTCTGTTATATCCGAAGGCAGTACATATGATGTAACATATTCGGCGTTTTCAATAAATGTAGGTTACAAATTCAAATTCAAACCGTAAATATAAACTAAAAATCTAAAATCATTTTGGAGAAAAAATATGATAAAAGAAAAAATTGTAGATGGTTCGCATAATGCACCGCACAGAAGTTTATATCATGCCTTGGGAATAACAAAAGAAGAACAATCAAAACCTTTCATAGGAATAGTAAGTTCTCATAACGAAATTGTTCCCGGTCACATGAACATAGATAAAATTGTTGAAGCCGTTAAAATCGGTGTTGCAATGGCAGGCGGAACACCGATAGTGTTTCCCGCGATTGCCGTTTGTGACGGTATTGCCATGGGACATAACGGAATGAAATATTCTCTTATTACAAGAGATATGATTGCGGATTCCACCGAAGCCATGGTAAGAGCTCATGGGTTTGACGGGCTTGTTATGGTACCGAACTGTGACAAAAATGTTCCGGGTCTTTTAATGGCCGCGGCAAGAGTAAACATTCCTACAATTTTCGTCAGCGGCGGACCTATGCTTGCAGGCAGAGTTAACGGTAAAAAAACAAGCCTTTCGGGAATGTTTGAAGCGGTAGGTGCTTTTAAAGCGGGAAAAATTAACGAAGAAGAACTTACAAAATATGAAGAAAAAACCTGCCCTACATGCGGTTCGTGTTCGGGAATGTACACGGCAAATTCCATGAACTGTTTAACCGAAGTTTTAGGTATGGGACTTAAAGGTAACGGAACAATTCCTGCAGTATATTCGGCAAGAATAGAACTTGCAAAACATGCAGGTATGCAGATAATGGAACTTGTAAAGAAAAATATTTGTCCCCGTGACATTATGACAAAACAATCAATAAAAAATGCTTTAACTGCGGATATGGCTTTAGGTTGTTCAACCAACAGTATGTTACATCTTCCGGCAATTGCCAACGAGTGCGGAGTGGAATTTAATTTGGATATGGCAAACGAAATAAGCGAAAAAACTCCTAACCTTTGCCATTTGGCTCCGGCAGGTCACACATATATGGAAGATTTAAATGAGGCAGGCGGAGTATATGCTGTTTTAAAAGAATTAACAAAACTTAATTTAATAGATACATCGGTTATGACTTGTACCGGTAAAACGTTAGGTGAAAACATTGAATCTGCAGTAAATTTAGATAATGAAACTATAAGAAATATAGATAATCCTTACAGCAAGACAGGCGGAATAGCAGTATTAAAAGGTAACATTGCACCGGACGGTTGTGTAGTTAAAAGAAGTGCCGTTGCACCTGAAATGTTAAAACATGAAGGTCCCGCGAAAGTTTATGACAGCGAAGAAGAAGCTATTGCGGCAATATATGCTGGTAAAATAGTTAAAGGTGATGTTGTTGTTATAAGATACGAAGGTCCGGCAGGCGGACCGGGAATGAGAGAAATGTTAAGCCCGACATCTGCAATTGCAGGTATGGGATTAGACAAAGATGTTGCACTTATTACGGACGGCAGATTTTCGGGAGCTACAAGAGGTGCATCTTTGGGACACGTTTCACCGGAAGCAGCTTCCGGCGGCTTAATAGCTTATGTTAAAGACGGTGACATTATTTCGATAAATATTCCGGAATATAAAATAGAATTAAAAGTTTCCGATGAAGAAATAGCGAAAAGAAAACAAACAATGCAGATAAAAAAGAAAACGGATATCGGCGGTTGTTTGGCAAGATATGCGGCACAGGTATCGTCTGCCGACAAGGGAGCGATTATTAATAAATTTAAACTATAATTAAACGAAAAACAGCAATATTTTAGTTGCGACTTCAAATTCCCGAACCTCATGTACCGTTTCACTTGCGTACACTACGGTTCGGGAATTTCTTGTCTCACTTACAAATATTTCTGTTTTTTCCCTGTCCTTACATTTTCATTTAAAAACAAAATCTTTTCTGTTTTTTTCCTGCCCTTATATTCTTATATAAAAGCAAAATCTTAAAAGTCTTTGAGAGTCAAGAACAAAGTACAAAATTTTTTCTGTTGTTTTACCTTTACATTATTTAGTAAAATATCTGCGATAAATGAAAAATTGGAAGTGTTTTCTTTATAAAAAGGAGGAAGTAAATGAAAAAAGGATTGTTGGCATTGTTGTTGGCAGTGACACTTGCAGCACCTGTGTTTGCGGTAGAAAAAGGCAGTATGGAAATTGTTCCAAAAGTTGGTTATGTTATTGAACCTTTACTTATGGAAGATTATTATGGTGACTATTGTGGTTATAAACAAGAATCCACATTTTCGTTGGGAGCAGATTTTTATTATTATGTAATGAACAATTTAGGTGCAGGTGTTGGGGTAAATTATGTTTTTGATAGTAAATTTAAGGAGGATTGGGATAAACAAGATTCTTTGGGAGCAACAAATATATATGTTGCCGTAAAACCGGTATTTGAATTACAAGAAAATAAGTTTATAGATAAAATATATTTCTTAGGACAATTAGGTTACGGTATGACAAGATATGAAAATAAGGAGTATTTCTTCTCTTCTAAAAAATATAATGAAAATGGGTTGTATTGGGCAATAGGAGCCGGTGTAGAAAAATGTAATATTGTTGTAGAACTTGTATATTCCGTAAATTATTTTGAGATAGAAGATTGGAATGAATCTTTTACAAACAGAAGAACTGCAATAAATGCCGGCTACAAATTTAGTATTTAATTAGGCTACATTCAATACAAAAAAACAGAAATATTTTAGTTACAACTTCAAATTCCCGAACCTTATGTACCGTTTCACTTGCGTATACTACGGTTCGGGAATTTTTTGTCTCACTTACAAATATTTTAGTTTTTTTTCTGTCCTTATATTCTATTGATAATCTTAAATAATAATAATCGGCAAATGCTTTATTTTAAGCAAAAACTTGAAAAGTCTTTGAGAGTCAAGAACAAAGTACAAAATTTTTTCTGTTGTTTTACCCTTACATTATTTAGTAAAATATCTGCGATAAATGAAAAATTGGAAGTATTTTCTTTATAAAAAGGAGGAAGTAAATGAAAAAAGGATTGTTGGCAGTGTTGTTGGCAGTAGCACTTGTAGCACCTGCTTTTGCAGTAGAAAAAGGCAGTATGGAAATTGTTCCAAAAGTTGGTTATGTTATTGAACCTTTACTTATGGAAACGGAAGATAATGCAGACAGTTATGCTTACAATGCAGAATCTACATTTTCGTTGGGAGCAGATTTCTATTATTATGTGATAAACAATATTGGCATAGGTGCAGGTATAAACCACATATTTACAAGCAATTTGAATGATAGTTGGGGTGATAAATCAAAAGTAGGAGCGACAAATATATATGTTGCCGTAAAACCGGTATTTGAATTACAAGAAAATAAGTTTATAGATAGAATATATTTCTTAGGTCAGTTAGGTTATGGAATTATGAATAGTGATAAAATAAGCTATAATAAACCATCAGAAAAACTTGATAACGGAATGTATTGGGGAGTCGGTGCCGGTGTAGAAAAATGTAATATTATTGTTGAACTTATGTATTCGGTAAATTATTCTTACTTTGATTATTGGGGTGGAGAAATTTGGACATACAGAAACATTGCAATAAATGTAGGTTACAAATTTAGCTTATAAGTTGATAAGTTGGGAAGTTTAAGAAGAAAATAATATTTGTAATTTTCTCATTTTCTCAGCTAAGGAAAACGAAGTTTTTCGTTCTCAGTTAATCAGCTAAAATTTATTAAATAAAAATTTTAAATAAAGGAGAAAAAATAATGAAAAAAAGTTTGTTAACTTTAATATTAGCAATAGCATTTGCAGCACCTGTTTTTGCAGTAGAAAAAGGCAGTATGGAAATTGTTCCAAAAGTTGGTTATGTTATTGAACCTGTGATGGTGGCCTATAAGGATGCTGGAGAGAAATATGGTTATAAACAAGAAGCCACATTTTCGTTGGGAGCAGATTTTTATTATTATGTAATGAACAATTTAGGTGCAGGTGTTGGGGTAAATTATGTTTTTGACAGTAAATTTAATGATGGTTGGAATAAAAGGGATTCTATGGGAGCGACAAATATATATGTTGCCGTACAACCGGTATTTGAATTACAAGAAAATAAGTTTATAGATAAAATATATTTCTTAGGTCAGTTAGGTTACGGTATGACAAGATATGATAATTCTGGGTATTACGGTTCTAAAAAATATAATGAAAACGGTTTATATTGGGCAATAGGAGCCGGTGTAGAAAAAAGTAATATTATTGTAGAACTTGTATATTCCGTAAATTATTTTAAGATAGGAGATTGGAACGGATCTTATACAAATAGAAGAACTGCAATAAATGCCGGTTACAAATTTAGTATTTAATTAGGCTACATTCAATACAAAAAAACAGAAATATTTTAGTTACAACTTCAAATTCCCGAACCTTATGTACCGTTTCACTTGCGTACACTACGGTTCGGGAATTTTTTGTCTCACTTACAAATATTTTAGTTTTTTTACTGTCCTTACATTTCTATGTTTATATTTTTTTTATTTTGTATAATATTTTTATTAAAGTTGAAAGGATAAAAAATGAATGAAGAATTAAAACAAAAATTAGCTTGTGAACTTTTGGCATTAAGTGTATTCAGGAATATACTTAATACTGAAACCATGCAATCATTTATTTCTTTTTTAACCGAAAAAGATAATATAAAAAAAATAAACTTTTTCGGTGAGTTTGTTTATTCGTTGGCGGAATTTAATTATTCTTTTTCAAACTTTTTATCCAATGCTGTTTTAACCGATGAAAACAAATATATTTTGTCCATAGCACAAAAAAAAGAAGTATCTAAAACTCTTTTGGAAAATACAACAAAAGAACTGAAAATATTTTCAGACCTTTCAAAAATTACAACAGATGACCTTTTCGATAAAGTTGATTTTAAATATATCCCTGAATTCGAAAATACCAAAACCGATTTTGTAAAACTTTACGAAAAACAAATAAAAAATATTTCCAAACTCGGATACGGTATTTTTGCCACCGCAAAAATGTTTAAAGTGTTGGATGAAAAAGTTATACCTATAAAATCCGCAGACGAGATTTCCGTTGACAGTTTTATAGGGTATAAAGATCAAAGAAAACAAATTTTTGATAATACTAAAGCGTTATGCGAAGGTAAACCCGCCGCAAACATATTGTTATACGGTGATGCCGGTACAGGCAAATCTTCTACGGTTAAAGCATGTGCCAACTATTTCTATAACGAAGGTGTAAGACTTATAGAAATAAGAAAAGATCAGTTGTTAAGTCTTTCTTATATTATGGGCAAAATTACGGGTAATCCGTTAAAGTTCATAATATTTATTGATGATCTTTCTTTTAACAAAAATGATGATAATTTCAGTATGTTAAAAGCGGCACTTGAAGGTTCTGCTTCGGCAAAAGCAAACAATGCAGTAATTTATGCTACAAGTAACAGAAGACATATAATAAAAGAAAGTTTTGCGGACAGACGAAACGAAGATGATATTCATATTAACGATACAATCCAGGAATTAACTTCTCTTTCGGACAGGTTCGGTTTAACCGTATATTTTGAAAAACCGAACAAGAATCTTTATCTTGAAATAGTGTTTGCACTTGCAAAAAGAAACAACATTAAAATTGATAAAGAAGAATTATCTGTTAAAGCGGAAACTTTTGCTTTAAACAGAGGTAACCGTTCCCCGAGAGTAGCGGAACAATTCATTAACAGTTTAATCTTATAAATTAAATGATTTTAAAATTTAACAACTTTAGGTTCTTGTGTGAAAGAATAGAAAGTTGCCGTTGCATCTTTTAAATATAAAACCTGAGTGTTGTTATCATCGGCTTTATACATTTTTTGTAAGCTTGGATAATTATCCAACATATGTTGTTTTGCTTCTATTCTGTCATCATTTACAACAGTGGCTTCTATTCTTATCCAAGTGTTACCGTCAAAAGCACATATTTCTATTTTAGGATTTTGTGCCATTTGTTTAGACACATTTTTTATTTTACCGGTTTGTATATATAACTTATCTTCAAACAAATCTATTGTTCCGAAAGGTCTTACTCTGGGTTGATCGTTTTCCACCGTTGCAAGATAATAAGTTTCGCACTTCTTTAAGAATTCATAAACTGATTGCATATCAAAATTCTCCTTGTTTGTAGTTTCTGTAACAGCTATTTCTTCTTTGTTTGTTGTATTTAAATTGTTTTTGTTAAAATTTTTGTCGACATAAAAAAACATAAGTGTGAAAATAATAATACCCGCCAAGCAAGAAATTTTTGTTGTTTTTGTGGATACTATTCTAAATTCCGCATCTATTCCGCCAAATTTATAATATAAAGAATTCAAATCGCAGAAAATTTCCAAAAACTTTTTGGTAAATAAAAAACCGACCAAAGATATAAGTAAAAAAATTATGATGACTAATTTAAAAAGAATCATATTGAATATTTATAACCTATGTTAATTTGTATGCTGTACATTGAACCGTGACCGGCATAATCATTATCCGGAATTAACCAGTTATAATAAGTATATAAAGCTTCTATTATTAACCATTTAGCTTCTATACCTACACCTGCACCCATATATAAACCGGAAAGTCCGCTTGCATCTATCAATTTTATGTCGGCATTACTGTAGCCTAACTGACCTATAATATATACACTGTCTATTTCTTTGTTTTCTAAAACCAATTTAGGTTTTCCGGCAAGATAAAAGTTTGTTGCCGAAATTTTTTGTGCCGTGTTTTCAATATCTGTTTTAAATAAATGAAAAACACCGATGCCCACACCGATATTTTTCCAAGGATAAGCAAACACTTCTCCGCCTAAAGTATATCCCAAATCAACATCCAAAATTCTGCTGTTTATAATTGTTCTTTCTTGTTCTTCTCCGTTGACCATTCCTGTATCTGTAAATACTACATTTCTATCCAAATCAATGTAAGGAGAAGCTAAAAGCCCGCCCTTTACAATAAAATCCATATTCATTTTTGCACTTACCGGTAATACGCATACAGTAAGCAATAAAATTGAAAAAATAATTTTTTTCATTATAATACTCCAAAAAAATATTTCTTATATTATACTACAAAATTATTTTAATTTACAATTTATAAAATTTTGATTTGCAAAATTTGGTGAATGAGTAAAAAAGTTTGTCGTTAATTATACATTGTACATTATAAATTGTACATTGTCGTTTTTATCCTCTCGGATGATACTTTTTATGTTGTTCTTTTAATCTTTCTTGGCTGATATGAGTATATATTTGTGTTGTGGAAATCGAGCTGTGCCCTAACATCTCTTGAACAAACCTGATATCCGCACCGCCCGTAAGTAAATGAGTCGCAAAAGAGTGTCTTAAAGTGTGGGGGGTAATATTTTTCATAATACCCGCTTTTACGGCTATTTGCTTTAACTGTCTCCAAAATTCTATTCTTGATATAGGTTTGTTTAATCTTGTTAAGAATATAAATTCCGATTTTGTATTTTTCCTTACTCTAAGATATCTTTTTAAATAGAGTTGAGCTTTTTGTCCGAAAGGAACTAACCTTTCTTTGTTGCCTTTACCGAAAATTTTTACAAAACATTCTTCAATATCTATATTAGAAAATTTTAAATTTATTAGTTCGGATACTCTTAAACCCGTAGCATATAAAAGTTCAAGCATCGCTCTGTTTCTTATTGAAAGATTATCGCTTCCTGAAACCGAATTTAACAATCTTGTTACCTCTTCGCCGGTTAACATATCCGGCAAAATCATTGGAACTTTAGGTGCGGTAAGATATATCGTCGGATCTGTTTTTATAAGATTTTCGGCAATAAGAAACTTATAAAATTGACGAATGGATTCTATCATCCTATAAATACTTCTCGGCTTAAAATTCGATGTTTTAAGATGCCACAAAAAATCCGTTATTTCCAAATGTGTTATGTTTTCGTAATTTATTTTTTTTTCTTCTAAAAAGTTCAGATATGTGTTAAGGTCTGTTCTGTAAGCAAGAGCAGTATTTTTTGAAAGCCCTTTTTCTATTAAGATATAGTTAATAAAATCGTCAACTCTTTGCATATTATTGGTTTAAGTAAGGATTATTTTTTAATTCTTGTTTTAGTGTCGTAAAAGGACCATGCCCGGGACAAATAATTGTGTCGGGCGGGAACTTTTTAATTTTTTGTAAAGATTGTATAATCTCATCATAATCGCCGCCATATAAATCCGTTCTGCCGATAGAATTTTTAAATATAGTATCGCCGGCAAACAAAATATTATCTATCAGAATGCAGACAGAACCTTTACTGTGCCCGGGTGTGTGAATGACATAATATTTACAAAAAGAAGTCTCTTTTGTTTCTTCTTTATCAAAAAAAATGTCTGCTTTTTTTATTATTGTCGGGCTGCCTATTATCGTTGAAAAATTTTTGTTTGCGTCGGAAAGCATTTCCGTATCATCTTTGTGAATTGCTAACGGAATATTATATTTTTGCCTTATTATATCGTTAGAAAGAGTGTGGTCAAAGTGTCCGTGAGTATTTATTAAAATTTCGGGTTTCAGGTTGAGTTTTTCGATTTTATCTATTACTTTTTTTCCGTCTTGACCGGGATCTATAATAATTGCTTTTTTAGAAGTTTCATCATAAACTATATAACAATTTACTTGAAACTCTCCTGATACTATAAATTCTGTTTTCAGCATTTTATTTTTGATCTAAAAAAATATTTTTGTGAGTAACTAAATAACTTATTCCGGAATATAAAGTGAATATTGTTGCAATTAACATTAACCAATAAGGAGCATGGATTAATATTAAACCTATAAAATGTTGCCATCCGGCGGCTTCCATAAGCTCATACGGCGTGATAAAAAAGAATTTTGTAAGGGTTGCATTTACTACTAAAATAACAAGTATTGTAATAATTGCAATCATTTGAGATGTCGTTTTTACTTTACCTGCCATACTTGCAGGTATTATTATGTTTCTTGAAGCCGCAATAGATCTAAGTCCGGTAATAATGAATTCTCTGGAAATAATACAAATTACCATCCATGCCGGAATATTTAAAGTATAAATTCCGACAAAAGAAACAAATGCGGAAGTTACCAAAAGTTTATCTGCCAACGGATCAAGAAATATTCCGAATGTTGTTATTATGTTGTTCTTTCTTGCTATAACACCGTCGTAGTAGTCTGTTATTGAAGCGGCAATAAAAACAAGCAAAGCGAAAATATTAGCCCAAAACGAATCTATTATCATTAAGACAATAAATACCGGAACGAGAAAAACTCTAATCATTGTTAATTTGTTTGCCAGATTCATAAATAAATCCTTACTTTTAATTAAAAACTAATTATACATTATTTTGCAATTAAATCGTAGTCTTTATAATCTTTTATTGTTATTTCGGTAAATTTATTTAATGTTATATTTTTGTTTTTGTTAACGATAATTGTGTTATCAATTTCAGGTGCTTGAAAGTATGCTCTGCAATAAATTTTGTCTTTTGAAATTGTTTCAGGTAACACTTCAAAAGTTTTACCTATCTTTTCTTTATTGTTTTTTATAACATTTTCAAATTGTGCATTTGCAAGAAGTTGTACTCTTTTTTCTGTAATCTGTTGAGAAATTTTATTTTTCAGTTTATAAGATTTGGCAAGTTTTTGATCCGAGTAACCGAATATTCCCACATGTTCAAAGTAGTTTTGTTTTACAAACGATAAAAGTTCTTTGAAGTCTGCTTCCGTTTCGTTGGGAAAACCCGTTATTAAAGATGTCCTTAGTGTTATTTCAGGAAAATCTTTTTTTATTTTTTCTATAATTTTTCTTGTGTTTTCCGGTCTTTTCATATCATTTAAAACTTTCTTGCTTATATGTTGTATCGGTATATCAATATAGTTACAAATATTTTCCGTTTCGTATATTGTTTCCAATAATTCTTTTGTTATTGTTGACGGGTAAGCATATAACAATCTTATCCATTTAAGTTGTTTTATTTTTGATATTTCTTTTAACAGTTTTGCAAGCGAAAGTTTTCCGTATATATCTATTCCGTAAGAGGTGGTATCCTGGGCTATTACATTAAGTTCCCGTATGCCGGAATCTGCAAGAGCTTTGGCTTCATCCGTTACGGATTTTATTGTTCTGCTTATAAATTTTCCTCGCAGATTAGGTATTATACAGTAACTGCACCTGTGGTTACAACCTTCCGCTATTTTTATGTAAGTAGAAGGAGAATTTGTTGACAATACTCTTGTTTTAAAAGTGTTTATTCCGCCTGCACAGTTTGTGTTTGCAAAGAATTTATGCTTTTTTATTAATTTTACTATTTGATCAAAATTACCTGTTCCCACATATCCGTCTATAAAAGGATAATCTTTTTGCATTTTATCTTGCAATAATTGAGCCAAACAACCGGAAACAAATATTTTCAAATCTTTGTTCTGCTGTTTTAGAAGTCCCGCCTGCTGTATTTGATAGTGAGATTCCGCTTGAGCATCTTGTATGAAAGAACATGTATGAATAACAATTATATTTGCCTGCGATAAATTGCCGGTTATTTCATAACCTTCCTTCAAAAATAAACCTATTACTGCTTCGGATTCGACAGTATTTTTGGAACAACCTAAAGTGATTACGGATACTTTATTATTTTTCAAAATCAGTCTCTTTTTAATGTTATTGTATTAACTTTGCTGTTGGAAGCACCTTTGGATATATCAACAAGCTTATCGTTAAAATAAACTTCTATTCCATCAATATTTCCTATTTTTATATTAAATTCTTTTTTTGTTGTTGCTTCAAAAGTTTTATCTTTTGATAAAATGCTCTCAAAAAGTTTTTTGTTGTCACCGGAAATTTTTATCCAAGTATCTTCCAATGCTTTTATATAAAGTTTTTGTTCTGTTTGTTGAGAATTTGTCGCCGCACTTTCTTGCTCTTTTTTCGATATTGTCTGTACGCTTGTTTCTTCGGGAAGAACAGCTTTTTTTGTAGGAATAAGCATAATGATTATGCAGATAATAAGAACGGCTGCAACAGCATATCCTGCATAAATGAGTGTTTGTTTGTTTTTTTTATAAAATTCAATGAATTTATTTTCCGCATTATTGTTGCTTTGCTTAAATAAATCTTCCTGTTGGTCCAATTTCGATTGTTCGTACATATTTATCATTTCGTTGGGATCCAATGATAAAAACAAAGCATAAGTCTTTAAAAAGTTCTTGTAATACAGTTCAGCAGGAAAAGCGGATACATTATCGTTTTCAAGCCCTTCAATATATTCTCTTTTTATTTTGGTGGTTTTGTGAACCCTGTCTATAGAAAATCTTTTTTTCTTTCTTGCCTGTTGTAAAACTTTTCCGGGACCGCTCATAATAAACCTCTATAATTCTATAACATCAACATTTTTCGGTGCCGTAAATTTGAATATATCATTTGAAAAATTGTTGTTTAATTTATAATTTGTTAATTTTACATCTACCGTAAAGTTGCCGTTATCAAAAGATGTTTTTGTTATTAAAGAAGAACTTTTACTTACGGTGATTGTCATGTTCCATTTTTCTTTTTGGTTCAGCGGCTTTATTAAAAAAGAATAATCTACTTTTGTTTCTTCTTTAAGTTCTATAATATAATCTTTCTTTAAAGTTTTCCAATTTTGAATAAACTTGAATACAGATGTTAACAACATATCGCTGTTTATAACATCTTTCCATTTTTCAACAATAGCTTGTCTGTTATCGGGAACATAAGTTGTAATATGTTTGCCGTCGATATATGAATATTGCTTTGTAGGCTTTATTTGCCCCAAATAAATAAAATTTTGTTTCTTATGTTTAAATACACCTTCCGAACTAAATTGTTCGTTTGTGGAAAGATAAGTTAATGTTTGAGTATAATCTGCCTGCAAATCTTTTACGGAAGAATCTTGCTTTTCCAATTTTGATAAAATTGCATCAATATCTTGCTTTTGAGATTGGGCACAAAAAGCGACGGAGATACTTATAAGTAACAAACAAATAACGGATGATAATTTAAATAAAATTTTAGTTATCATTTATTCTTAAATAATCCTCTACTAAATTATAGTTTATTTCCCAGCGATTTGTTCCTTCCGGCTTATGAATAAAGCCTCTAACCTCTAAAACACTTAATATATTTGTTGCTCTTGCGGAACCGCCGAATTGTGCTTTTAACAAATCCTGCGATATTCTTCTTCTTTCAAGAATAAGTTTAAGTGCGGGTATAAGATCTTTTTCGGCTTTATCCGCTGCTGTTGCCGCAGCTGCTTGGCTTACTTCGTGAACTAAAGGTTCATAGAATTTAGGAAAATCCTGATCTGCTATAAATTTTACCACTTGTTCTATTTCTTTGGAAGAAACAAAAGCACCCTGAAGTCTTACCGGTCTTGGTTCGGAAGGAGGTAAGAACAACATATCTCCTTTACCTATCAAGCTTTCCGCACCGATGGTATCAAGTATAACTTTAGAATCCACAGCAGATACTGTTTGGAACGATTGTCTTGCAGGAAAATTGGCTTTAATTGTTCCGGTTATAACATTTACGGTAGGTCTTTGAGTTGCAAGTATTAAATGTATTCCGACAGCTCTTGCCATTTGTGCAAGTCTTTGAATGGAATCTTCGATTTCTTTTGAAGCAACCATCATCAAATCAGCCAACTCATCTATAATAACAATTATATAGTAATCTTTATCTCCGCCTTCGGCAACCATTTTTGCATTATAGTCTTCAATATTTCTAACCATATTGGATGCATATTTTTCGTATCTTTCTTCCATGACTTTAACCAATTTTTTTAATGCATCGGAAGCTTCGTTAGGTCTTGTAATAACATCCGCATCATCTGCCATACAACAAGGATTATATAAGTGAGGAATCTGCTTATATGCAGTCATTTCCACTCTTTTGGGATCTATTAACATAAACTTAACTTCGTCAGGTCTTGCCTTATACAATATAGATAAAATAATATTGTGCACACCGACACTTTTTCCCGAACCCGTAGCTCCGGCAATAAGTAAGTGAGGCATTTTGGCTAAGTTGGAAATATATCCGCTTCCGTCCGTTTTTGTTCCTACGGCCAATGTTAATAAAGATTTTGAATCTTTGAATTCTTTCGTGTCTATAATATCTCTTAAACTTACCATTGATGGTTTCGGGTTAGGTATTTCTATGCCGACTGCAGATTTTTCAGGTACGGGCTCAATTCTTATCGCTGCGGTTTTCATTGCAAGAGAAATATCGTCCATTATATTCATTACCGACTGCATTTTTGTTCCGGGGGCAAGAACTATATCATATCTTGTAATAACAGGTCCCGGGATAATATCTTGAACAACTGCATCAATTCTGAAAGATTTTAATGCTTCTCTTAATGCTTCGGCTCTTTCCTGAAGTTCCGATTCGTTTATTTGCGTGTTTAAAGAACCTTCTCTTAAAAGAGTTACCGGAGGCAAGGTATAACTGAAAGTTTTTGTATCTATTTTTTCTTGTTTAACTATAGGTTTCGGCTCTGCTATAGGTTCTTGTTTCGGTTCTTGTTCAATTTTTTTTTCTTCCTGCGGTTGCTGTACTTGTATTTTCTTTTGTTCTTCCGTTCTTGCGGCTTTCATTTGTTCTTGAACAAAATCTTCTTTATCGTCTTTTTTGTTCTGTCTGCTGTCAATTATTCTCGGCTTTTCCGTTTGTTCGAAAGGAGTTTCTTCTTCTTGTTCCTTTTTAGATCTGTTTTGAACAATGTTCGGCTTTTCCTGTTTTTTTGCTTTTCTGTATTCGTACCATTGCTTGATATCTTCAATTGTTGATTTTACTATATATTTAGCAAGTTTAAATAATGATATTCTAAAAAAGACCGCAATAAAAAATATAAAACATATACCTACTATTGCTATTGAGCCCCAATTACCGAAAAACTTTAAAAAGAAAGGGTATAATGTGTTGCCCAACCAACCGCCGTCTTGAAATTTTAGGTTAAATATACTCTTTATTAATGAAAATAAAATTGATGATAGTGTTACGGAAACTACTGCCAAAACCAAATCGATTCTTGTTCTTAATATTGTTGAGGTTATGAAATACAGTATACCGAACCAAAATAAAAAGATAGGAATTATATATGATGAAGCTCCGAAAGAACTGAACATTATACTGGATAATGCTTCACCTACTATGCCTGTATCGCTTGCCGATATTAAAGCATATAATAAGAAAAAAGATATTGCGCAACAAATGCAACCCAATAACAATCTTTTACTTTTCTTATATTCTTCCAATTGCTTTTTTGTTTGTTTAGCCATAAATTTTACCCGTAGTTTAAGTTAACGAATATTATAACAAAATATTATAACAAAAAAAACAGTGTTTTTATAATACATGTGTCTGTGTATTTTTAAGATTTCACAAAAATTTTACAATGTTTTTTAGAAAAGTTTTCACAAAAAGGCTATAATCTAAAATAGTAAAATAGCGAATAAAAAATATATTGAAAAAATAAGGGAAATAGGCTATAAATATTAGAGAACAAAAGTAGTGAAAGCAGAATAAAAAAATAAGGGAC
>DJWX01000003.1 GCA_002448285.1 Candidatus Ruminimicrobiellum ovillum
CTGAAAATATTAGAAAAACATATAAAAGTTTTACTAATCTAAATTCATTGACTTACTATTTTTAAATAGATAAAATTTTATCCATAATAAGCTATATCCGATTAAAAGCACGAACAGATAAATAAAATTTTTCATTAAAAACATATAAACAAATGAAGAAAAAAAGTGTTGTATATAATAAGAAGGAAATTTCGGAAGCAACTTTAAGAAGATTTCCTTTTTATCATCATTATTTGAAAGAGTTGGAAAGCGAAGGTGTTAAAGAAATTTCATCGGCACAAATAGCAAAGATCCTTGGATTTAATACTATACAAGTGAGAAAAGATATAGAAGCCACCAAAATCGAAGGTAAACCCAAAAGAGGTTACAACCTTAAGAAGTTAATATCGGCAATAGAAAAATTTTTGGGATTTTATACTAAAAATGAGGCTGTTTTAATCGGTGCCGGACATTTAGGATATGCTCTTTTGGGTTATCACGGTTTTAAAGAATACGGATTGGATATAATTGCCGCTTTCGATAATAATCCGGAAAGAGTTGATAAATTCATAAATTATAAAAAAGTTTTCAGTATAGATAAACTTGAAGATATAATAAGCAGAATGCAAATAAAAATAGGAATTCTTACGGTTCCTTCGGCAGTTGCACAAGAGTTGGCGGACAGAATGGTAAGAGTAGGAATAAAAGCTATTTGGAATTTTGCACCTATAAAAATAAATGTTCCGAAAGATGTTGTCGTTCAACATGAAAATTTGGCTTCAAGTTTAGCGGTTTTGTCTCAAAAAATAAAGAATTTAAAATAATTAAGTAACAGTTGTTAACATAACAAGGAGAACTTACATGGAAAATCAAGGGAAATTTGACAAAGTCTGCCAAATTCTTGACGAAAACGGCAGAGACAAAGCAAGATTAATCCCAATTTTGCAGGCAGTACAGGAAGTATACAATTATCTTCCTGAAGAAATTTTGACATTCATAGCTTCTGCATTGGATATATCCCCTGCAAGAGTTTACGGAGTTGCAACATTTTTTGCACATTTCACTTTAAAAGCAAAAGGCAAACACATAATAAAAGTTTGCGACGGAACGGCATGCCACGTTAAAAGATCTACGACAATTATTGATGCAATAAGAGCAAAACTTAATCTTACGGCAGCCGAAAACACAACAAAAGATATGTTGTTCACGTTGGAAACAGTATCTTGTTTAGGTGCTTGCGGTCTTGCTCCTGCAATGGTTATAGATAACGAAGTTTACGGCCAGGTTACACCTGAAAAAGTAACAAAAATTATTGACGATATGATTAAACAGGAGGAAAAATAATGTCTGTAGATTTAGATAAAATTTCCGCTAAAGTACAAAAAGCATTTAAACAGATTTCCAAAAGAATAATAATCTGTGCAGGTACCGGTTGTGTAGCAAACGGTTCCTTAAAAGTTTATGCCGAGTTTTTAAGAGTGGCAAAAGAATTAAATGTTGAATTGTGTATAGAATTAAATGATGAAAGCAAAGGAACTCTCGTTTCAAAAAGCGGCTGCCAGGGTTTTTGTCAAATGGGACCTTTGGTTTCCGTTATAAAAGGTGAAGACGATATTCTTTACACAAAAGTTAAAGTTGAAGATGTAAAAGAAATTATCGAAAAAAGTATTATTAAAGATGAAGTTGTTGAAAGATTATGCTACAAGATTAATGATAAATTTTATAAAGGTCATGCCGAAATTCCTTTCTATGCAAAACAAAAAAGATATGTTCTTAAAAATTGCGGTTTCATAGGTGCGGAAGATATTGAAGAATATATAAGTAAAGGCGGATATGCTTCAGCAAAAAAAGCTTGTTTGGAAATGACACCCGAGCAGATTTGTAAAGAAATGTTGGATTCCGGGCTCAGAGGCAGAGGCGGAGCTGGTTTTCCTACAGGCAGAAAATGGGAACTTACAAGAGTTCAACCCGGTCCTAAAAAATATGTTATATGTAACGGAGATGAAGGAGATCCGGGAGCATTTATGGACAGAAGTGTTCTTGAAGGAAATCCTCACAGTGTTATAGAAGGTATGATTATAGCCGCAAAAGCTATAGGTGCCGATGAAGGTTATGTTTACGTCAGAACAGAATATCATTTGGCTGTAGAAAGAATGAAAAACGCTATTAAAAAAGCAGAAGAAATCGGAGTATTAGGCAAAAATCTTTTCGGTTCCGATTTCAGTTTTACACTTCATGTTATGGAAGGTGCGGGAGCATTTGTATGCGGTGAAGAAACAGCATTAATCGCTTCCGTTGAAGGTAAAAGAGGTATGCCAAATCCAAAACCTCCGTTCCCCGCACAACACGGTTTATACGGAAAACCTACAGTAATTAACAACGTTGAAACATTATCCACCGTTCCTTTGGTAATAAGAGACGGTGCGGATTATTATAAGAAGATCGGTGTTCCCACATCTACCGGAACAAAAACATTTGCTATTACCGGTTATGTTAAAAACACAGGTCTTATAGAAGTTCCTTTCGGAACAACATTAAGAGAAATCTTGTTTGATATAGCAGGCGGAGTTACCGATGATAAAGGCAATGTTTCGGAAGATGCATTTAAAGCTGTTCAAATCGGCGGACCTTCCGGTGCTTGCTTAACAAGAGAACATCTTGATTTGCCATTGGATTTCGATTCATTAAGAAAAGCAGGTGCAATGGTAGGTTCGGGCGGACTTGTTGTTATGAACCAAACAACTTGTATGGTAAACACGGCAAAATTCTTCATGCAATTTACACAAAGTGAATCTTGCGGTAAATGTGTTCTTTGCAGAGAAGGAACGAAACAAATGTTGATGATGCTTGAAGATATAACAGAAGGCAGAGCCGACGAAAAGACAATTCCTTTACTTGAACAGTTGGCAAATGCAGTTAGAGTAGGTTCTTTATGTGCTTTAGGTAAAACGGCACCAAATCCGGTATTATCTACTTTGAAATATTTCAGAGACGAATATGATGCACACGTTAAAGAAAAGAGATGTCCTGCGGGAGTATGTTCCAGCTTAACACAAATCACAATCGATCAAACAAAATGTATCGGTTGTACGGCTTGTGCAAGAAAGTGTCCTGTAGGTGCTATTAAAGGTGCAGTAAAACAAAAACATTCTATAGACCAAAGCTTATGTGTAAAATGCGGTGCTTGTGTTGCAACATGTAAATTTGGTGCTGTGAAGAGAGGATAATATATGGAAAAAACATTAACTATTAACGGTAAAAAAGTTTCTTTTGATAAAGAGAAAAATCTTTTGGAAGTTATAAGAAAAGCAAATATAGAATTACCTACATTTTGTTATCATTCAGAACTTAGCACTTACGGTGCCTGCAGATTGTGTTTGGTAAATGTAGAAAAAAGAGGTCTTGTTCCTGCATGTTCAACTCCCGCGGAAGACGGTATGGTAGTTGTAACAAACAGTAACGAAATAAGAGAGTTAAGAAAAATAATCGTTGAATTGTTACTTGCAAACCACGACAGAGAATGTACTTCCTGCCATAAGAGCGAAAATTGTCAACTTCAAACTCTTGCAAGAAGATTGGGAATACAATCAATAAGATACAAAAAAATAGTAAAAGATACACCTAAAGATTTTTCAACACCATCATTAGTCAGAGATCCAAATAAATGTGTTCTCTGCGGTGATTGTGTAAGATTCTGCGAAGAAATTCAAACAGTAGGTGCAATAGATTTTTCATTCAGAGGTTCACATGCAACAGTAAGTCCGAGTTTCGGAAAGAGTCTTGCATCTTCGGAATGTATTTATTGCGGTCAATGCACAAGAGTATGTCCTACCGGTGCATTAACGATAAAATCCGATGTAACAAGAGTTTGGAATGCTTTAGGAAATAAAGATAAGAAAGTTATAGTAGCAATTGCTCCCGCGGTAAGAGCTGCAATCGGTGAAGCTTTCGGTATAGCAAAGGAATCGGGAACGGAAGCTGCAGGTAAAATGGTAACTGCACTAAAAAACATGGGATTTTTCAAAGTATTTGATATTTCTTTTGCTGCAGATTTAACAATCGTTGAAGAAGCAAACGAATTTGTTGAAAGATTTAAAAAAGGTGAAAAGTTACCGCAATTTACATCATGCTGTCCTGCATGGATAAAATTCACGGAACAGTATTATCCTGATATGATAAAGAACCTTTCAAGTTGTATGTCTCCTCAAGGAATGTTCGGTTCACTCGCAAAAGAAATGTTGCCTAAAATGTATGGAATAAAGAGAGAAGATTTGGTAGTAGTTTCGGTTATGCCTTGTACGGCAAAGAAGTTTGAAGCTACAAGACCGGAACTTTCAAAAGACGGCATTCCCGATACGGATATAGTTTTAACAACACAAGAACTTGCAAGAATGATAGAAGAATCGGGACTTTCTTTTGCAAACCTTGAACAATCTGCATTTGATATGCCGTTAGGATTTAAGACCGGCGGCGGTGTTATATTCGGTAATTCCGGCGGTGTTGCGGAAGCTGTATTAAGAAACGTATTATCCAAAGAAAATTCCAACGATACAGACGAATTTGCATTTATCAGAGGCGAAGAAGGTATAAGAGAAGCTAACTTGAAAGTCGGTGATAAAGATTTAAGACTTGCTGTTGTTTACGGATTAGGTAATGCAAGAAAAGTCATAAAACAAATTAAGAACAAAGAAAAAGAATATGATTTAATCGAAGTTATGGCTTGCCCCGGCGGATGTATCGGCGGAGCAGGACAACCTGTATATGACAAACTTGAAGTAAGAAACAAGAGAACAAAATGTCTCTATGAAAACGATAGTGTTCTTGAACTTCACAAACCGCAAGATAACCCTTATGTTCAACAGGTTTACAAAGAAATTTTGGGTGCAGTCGGCGGTGAAAAAGCTCACGAAATATTGCATACTTTCCACACAAACAGAAGAAGAATAACAGAAAAACCTTTCTTAATTCAAGCTGCAACTGATGCAAACAGTATTAATGTAAATGTTTGTTTCGGAACAGGTTGTATGTTGAGAGGTTCTCAAAAAATATTAAAATCCATACTTGATTTTGTTGAATCAAAGAAGATTTCAGATAAAGTTGAAGTTAAAGCTTCTTTCTGTTTTGAAAGATGTTCGAGAGGACCTGTAGTAAGTGTAGGTTCTACGGTAATAGAACAAGCTACACCAGAAAAAGTAGCAAAAGAAATAGAAAAGAATTTGAAATAATTTCTTTTAAATAAAGAAAATAACCTGATACGGCAAATGTGTCAGGTTATTTTTATTTATGTATTATTTTGTATAATAAAAAAATGTTAAACATTTTAACCGGATTACCAAAAAACAAAAAAGATGATAATACTGTATGCAAAAACTTTGCAAACAGTATCGGTTATAAAATTATTTTAGGTTCTTCAACGATGAAAATGTATTGCAGAGAACTTAACATAGAACCAAAAATTAAAATAAATTCCGCAACTCAGTCCCCCCAATATTTTATTAACGGAATAGATTTTGCAAACGAAGGTGTTATAACTTTAAATGAATGTTACAAAATATTGTACGGTAATAATTCCGATAACATATCGGCAATTGAAATTGCAAAACTGATAATAAAAGAAAATGAAATAAATTTTGTTGTAGGAACGGCAGATAACGGTCAACACTTGTTTTATAAACAACATAATCTGTTACCCAGAACAGAAATTATAAAAAAAATTGTTGAATTATTGAAAGATAAAGAAATTACAATCGAAAAGATTTAATTATTTTTGCATATAAACAACTAACTTATCATATACAAATTTGGCAAGTCTTGAATTGTTTGAAACCACATCTATTTTAGATTTATTATCATCTGCTTCATAAACAAAAAATGCAACTTCCGTGGAATCCAATGTATACTCGTATATTAAAGTAAATTTACTTGCAACAATATACATTTTTTTGTCACTTTTAAAATTTGTTTGAATATTGTTTTCAAACAGGAAAAGATTACATTTGTTGTATGCTTTTCTCGGCTCCAAATCGGAATTTAAAGAAAATCTGCCGTCTTGTTCGGTTTCGAAATTTTTAATTGAATATCCGGCAATTCTCTTGGGATAATCCAACACCGCACAAGAAGACATACAGAAAACAAGTGTAAACATTAATAAATATTTCATAGAGTTTATTATACAAAAAACGGGAAGATTTTTCTTCCCGTTTTTACATAAATTACTAATTACTAATTTATAATTGCTAATTGCAGTTTTATCGTTATGCAGCTGACATCATTGCCCTGTAGTTTCTTGCATCGTTTACATCTAACTGTCTAGCCAACTGTTTATCTTTATAACTGTCACCATATGTTAATATTATTTCTATTATAGAATTTATTGCCACTTTATCTTCTCTCATAGCTTTTTCTGTATCTTGGGTTATTTTCTTTATTAAATCATTTTCTTTTCCGGTTACTTCTTTTCGTACACCATCATCATCTATGTATGTAATATCTATGTTGTCATAATTATTAGGATCTTTATCCTCAAGACTAAAATCTAATTGTTTATATAACATTTCTCCTAATAAAATTTCCATCTTTTTATCTTTTAACCCAAACTCTTTATAATTTTGTGTTAATGCTGTCTTAGCCAAAATTCTTTCTTTCATTATTTGTGTAAACAAATCTTTTAATGCATCCTTTTTATCTATTGCTTTTAATATTATTCTTATTTCGGTATTTGTATCCATACTTAAAATACTTGCAGTTAACATATCTTCAATTTCAGCTTTAGTATATTCTTGTAACGGTTTAGTTAATGTCAATTGAGGCAATTTATTATAGTCTAAATTATATCCTAAACTCTTTATATCCGTTTCCGTTAATTGTCCTATACCTGTTTTTAATTTCATGTTACCTATCAAGTTATTTAATCCTTTATATGCTCCCAAAATATTTTCTTTTTGGAATTTATTAGCCAAAACCTTTATATCTATCAATATAAGTTTTTGTGAATTTACTAACATATTTTCTATATCCGTTAAACTATTATTCTCACTAACCTCTTCTACTTCCACATCTTCCTGTGTATAATAATCATGTATAAATATTTGATTATCTTTTCTTATTATTTGCCCGGTTATTCCTATTTTTTTCAAGTTTTCATCTATAGCATTACTATCTACATATATTTCTATTCCTGCCTCTCTCATAGCCATTATTTCTTCGTAAGTCATTTGTAATTGATCATATTGAGCTTTGCTTATTATTTTTCTTGCTCTTCCTTGCTTTAATGCTTGTCTTAATTTTTCGGTATCATCTATACTTTCCAAACTTATCAATGCTTTTTGACTGTACATAACTCCCATACTTCTCTTTAATTCTATACTTGAACTTACATAACCATCTATATAGGTAGCACTTTGATTTTGTAATTCCTCAGTCCCTATTATCGTTATTCCATTCTCAAATCTTACACCCTCTCCTTCTCCCTGTATTACACCGTCAACTTCAACACTTACACCTTCGTATCCTTTCTCTCTTATCATTTGTTCTATTGCATCTTTTATCATTTGACTTTCATTTACCGCCATACTTATATCTTCGCTGTTCACTCCCTCTGCTCCGTATATCAACATTCCTTTTTGTCCTACTTGATATATATATCTTCCGTTTACTTTTATCCCGGTATTATTTAAATTTTTTAATCCTGTTAAATCATTAACTATTAATACCGGCGGTATATGTATTTGTCCGTATTCATCCATGTATGTGTTATTGCCGAACATACTTATTGCTTCTTGTATTCCGCTTGCTTTTATGTATCTGTAATCTATTGCTATATGTTTTACTATGCTTGCACCTTTTACTATTGTACCTAATATTGTCTTTATTATTCTTGCTGCTAATCCATCAGTTTCAACGACATCAAACCTTGTAATAAAATCTCTTAATTGTTGTGCTCCTTTCCTTCCTGATTCACTTTGATGCATATCTACAAAACTCGGTTTCATGCTTGCTTTAAACTCTTTAAATGCTATTACTGTCGCTGCTACAAATGCATTTCCAAATTTACTCTGCATTATTCTGTTTACCAATCCCATGTTTTCCGAAAGGATGGCAGACCCATCGCCTTTTTTTAAATCGGCCGGCACTAATGCTTCGAAAACTTTTATAATTCCCATAATATCTGTAAGGTTTGCATCACCCATTACTTTTCCACCAATTACTATTTGGTAGCTTCGGTTTTCTCCATCTTCAATTATGTTTACATCCATTTTGTCAATTAAATCAAGAACAAGTTTTGCAAATTTGTTTATTGCATCAAAATCCACAAAACCTTTTATCATAGGATTTGATTTTTTTACTGCTACCTCATTGGTACAAGCTATCGGTATAGTCGGATTTTTAGAAGATGCAGCTTTTGTACTAGCTCCATCCTCATCTATTTTTATCTGTATTTTTATTCCTTTAATTGGATCTATTGTATCTATACCTGGTTCGTTTGTATCTTCAGGTAATTTTAATCTTATTTTTACACCATTTATTTCTTCTGCAATTGTTGTATTTGCAAGATATATCTCAGCAAAATACCCTCTTAAATTTGCATTTTGTGTATCCTTTTTTTTCTGCTTTAAGTAATTTATTAAGGCGCCTATCGTTGTAATCTTTTCATTTCTAGTTTTAGTTTTTTCTTTATCAAGAGCAAGAGCCCTACTAAGCGCCTCTACTAGCATTGACATTAATATTGGATTGTCAATTAAAACCTTTGCCAGTTGTCCTTCGTTTTCAATCTCGTCTATTTTTACTGTCTCAACTTGTAAACTCGCCCCCATAAAAAGACTTTCTATCATTTTAGAAGGCGTAGCATCTTCTTCAAAAGCAATATGTTTTTCGGCAACACCTGATCTTATTAATATTCTTTTCATTTGATATCGCGATACAACTTGAACTCTTTCTTTTCTTACATCCTTTCTATATTCAGCAAAAATTCTTTCTACTAAAACTTTAGTTTCCTCTTCAGACCAATATTTTCTAAATTCTTTTTCTAAATCTTCTCTTGATATTGCTTTTCCTGATTCTAAAAAAACAACTATTTTCCTTTTTTCTAACCCTTTTTCAAAAAACAATCTTACATAATCCGTTGGTATTTCTGTGAATTTATCTATTTGTCGTGGATATTCTTCTTTTATTTTACTTATCAATTCATCGATAGCTTCGTCAGAGTACTTATTGTGTGTCAAAATGGTTCTTAATTCTTTTGCTGAAATTATTCTTGTCCTTTCAAAGAAAAACTCAATTAGATATCTTTCTGATAAACCTTTTTCTTTAAAAAAAGCTCTTAAAAAAGAAACTTGTATCCCTGTAGATTTATCCTTACTTGAAATATAATCAACTTGTATTTGTTCTACTATTTCTGTTACTTTTTCTGATGAAAGACTAGGTCTAGCTTCTTTCAATGCATTTTTCAAGTCTTTCAATGAAACTAAATCACCATTTGCACATTTTGAAAGTATCTCTTCTGTTTCTTGCTCACTAAATTTTAAATAAGTTTTTAAATAATGCGATAAAAATCCTTTTAGTATATTCTCTTTAAATGTCTTCTTTATTTCCTTTATATATTCTCCAATAACTCCATCTTTAATTCCAAGGTCATGAAAAGCAACTTCCAATTCTTTTATTGATGGTAAACTACTTAGTTTCCCCTTTGGAATTTCAGGTATGTTTTTAGCTTTAAGAATTTTTGCTAAAAAATCTCTAGGAATTTTTAAACTTGTTTCTTCAATTTCGTCTTTAATTTGTTCAATCTCTTCTTCGGAAAAATTAAATGTAGCTAAAAAACTTTCTAGGTCCTCCATCGATATAGTTTTTCCTCTCTCAGATAAAGCTTTAAGTATATCTTGTTGTCGATCTATACTTTCTCCTTTTTGTAAAAAATATCTTAAAAACTTCACTGGTATTTCATAATCAATAGCATCAATATCATCATCAATATTTGAAAAAAGACCAATATATTCAGAAAAAGCTCTTTCAACCCACATTTTAGCATCTTCTTCAAGAAAGTCTTTTTGTATTAATATCTGTTCCAAAGTTTCGGGAGATATTGTAATAATATCTGCACCAATATCACTCATAACATCATCTTCCAATCCTTGCACTTGAAAGAAGTATCTCACAAAATCCGTAGGCACTTCTTTGAAATCATCTAAAAAGATTAATTCTGTAGGTGCATGTTCTTCTCTTGAAGATAGAATCTGTTCCAAATCATCTGTAGGTTCTGTCTTATCTATTGTGACAAGAATTTGTTCCATTCTATAATTCATGTCTGCTTCATCCACTCCTACAACCTGTCTTATAGCCATACCAAATGCTGATACATTAACAAGTCTTAAAGAAACGAGTTTACCATGTTCTCCTTCACCTTCAATTTTAGAATTTTCAATATCAATACCATACTTTCCTAATTCTCCCCTCTTAACAACTTTCATCCTCCCATGTTCTGAAATTCTATAAAACTGCCCTTTTCTAAAAATAAAATTGTTTTTTTGTTTATCAGATGATAATTCTATTGTAAATGGTTTAGTACAAGCCTCAACGGTTAAATCATGTATTTTTACTAATTCTTCTTTTCCTTTGATTGAAATTGTCGTTTCATTAATATCAACACCTGTCTTTTCTGTTAAGTCCTCCAAAGGAGCCTTTTCTTTGCCATCCAAAGATATTGTTATTTCTTCACACCCTTTTGAAGTAATAAGATATATTCGTTGTTCTCCTTTCTCTCCGTTCTTTCCTTTTTTTTCTATTATCATAAACCTCTTTGTTGGCTTTTTTATCTGAACGTTCTCTGCTAAACCATTATTGGCAGGATGATTCGAAAATACATAGTCTTTTGGTAATACTATACTAATAAATTTACCTTCATCTTTTATGAAAGAATTTGTATCCTTAAATTCAACTAAGTCTTCTTCCCTAAAACGAAAACGATGTTGCAGTACCTCATAATTTCTCTCTAATTCTACTAAGCCTTTATCCTCAACAATTTTCACATGCTCACTTTTGGGTTTGGTATTAGCATCTTGTTCATCTTCCGTTTCTTCACCTGTTTGTAACAACAAACCTTCGTTGCTTGTTAAAACGGCACCGATATTCCATAATAAGTGGATTACAAAACTTGAAGATATTGTGGCTGTGCCAAAAATTGCCGGAACGGCTGCGGCTAGTAAAATGGTTGAAACCGGTAATGCGGATACAGAAAGGAAAGCTGTTGTCAATCCTATACCGATCGATAAAGCTCTTACTGTCCAAACAACGGCAATCATACCGGCTCTTGTTGAGGAATCAAAATTGTGTCTATCAATAAAATTCGGTTCCCATAATGCGAAGATTTCTAAAAATGCACCGTATGCCAATCCCGGTAAAGTAAATCTATAATTTTCTGCTTTTTGTCTTATTGCCGCAGATTCTTCTTCCGTTAAATTTTCAACTAATTTTCCGGTTTGTTTCAGATATTGTCTTAAATATTTAGTTAAACCCCTATTATATAATCTGCTTACAGTATCTCTGGTTTGCAAGCCCCAAAAATCATCCCAATCGGCTGCAGTAGTTGCTACGGTTACTGCCGACTTGGTTGCCTTTGAGTCCTGTTCTTTTTTATACTGTTTTGCCGCTTCTTTTTGTTCTTCGGTTTCTAACTTTGAAGTAACTTCCGCTCTGTAGAAGTGTAATCCGTCTATAGTAACTCTGCCGTCCTGAAAATTTCGCAACAAACTTCTGTTCATATAATTTCTGCCTTGACCATCACCATGAATCAAAGTCTCTTTCATTAAATCTTCGAGAACACCGGTTGTTATTCCTTTATTTTTAAAATCTTCCGAACCGAAAGGCGATTTATATTCTTCACTATCCAAATTCAAAGATGAATCATATGTCAACATTTTAGAACCATCAGAGGAAATATAACAAGCAATCGGATATTCAAACAATCCTAAATTGCCATGACCGAAATGATTTTTCAATAATTCTTTCAAAAAGAAATCAAATGTTATTACACTTTCCGTTTCTACATCTTTTCCAAGTTGTGTTATTTCAGATAAAACGGGAAGATTTTTAAGTTTATCTTTCTGAAGCAAAGAATATGCCTGAACATATTTATCTCGGATTTGCCCTAAAGTTAAATCTTTTGTGCTAAAACCTTTTCTAAATACATGTATTACCATCAACTTGTTATTTTTTATCGCATCTTCCATCGCATTTTGAAGTTCTTCTTCAGTATCGTCCAAATAAATATCGGCAACATATTGCTCAACATCATCTTCTCTTATATCTGCAGCTTCAGCAACCAATATTCCGGAATCCCTTAACATAGCACTTAGTTGTCTTACGGAAAAAGGTAAATTGTTCCCCTGTGCAGGTTCGCCGTCAATTGATAAACTGCTGAACTCATAACCATCTTTTGGCTTTACACTTATAATATTCCCATAAATATCTTTTTCAATTATTATTCCCAAATTATCATAATTCCCTTCAGAAACAGAAGTGGAAAATCTTCCGATAATTTTACTTACAGACTTTGTGCCGAATTCCAATATTTCAAAACCTTTTACTTTTTTTATACCATTTTCAAATATAATTTTTTGAACAACAACCTTTTGATTTTTGAAATATTTTTCAAAATCGGTTTGTTCTTCTTCCGGGAAGATTGAAGCTATTATCGGAGCATACATCATTACTGTCGTTCTAAATTTTTTAAATATTCTATATAAAGAATATGACTTATCCTTAATAAACACAACAAAAGCATTTTCTCTTTCTTTATTTAAACTTTCCAGTATTGAATCGTTTATTCTAACATCCCCATAGCTGAAATAAAATTCCAAAAAGGCTCTTACAACTTCCGTATCAAACTCAAAATTGGAATTGTCTACCAAACTCATACATTTATCTACGGCACCTTTCGGATCATTTTTGAAATCATCCAAAAACTCTGCTCTCGTTTTTCCGAGTTTATTAAATATGTACTGAGGACTTTCGGTAAATATTATTTTAAAAGCATTCTCTCTGACAAGTTCATTATTTTGTTCTCTTATATAATTTATAATGATATCTTTACTATGAGAATACAACACTTTTTTTATAAATTTTTGTTCCATTTCTTGTCTTTTGGGTATATCTTCTTCATTTTCAATTTGTGCTATTTCGGATAGCAAAGTTATAACTCTTTTTTGTTGAGATTCGTTTAAACCGATGTCTATATTTTCCAATATGTTAGATATATCTCTTATTTTTCTCGCAAACTGATATGTCCTTTCGGTAGCAAAAGACAATTTAGGGCTTACCGCTTCGTAAACATCCGTAAGTGTAACCACTTTTGCAATTTGTGCCTCTTCTTCATCATATTCATAATGAGAAGAACCGAACATATAATCCATTTTTGTTTTGTAACTATAACTTTTCGGTGAACTTTCTTTTGTAAAATGATGATTTTCCGCAGTATAAGATAATTCTTTCAATATTGAACTCCTCAATATAAGACCGCCAAATACGACATGGAATTCCATCATATCTCTTTCCAATTCGTTGAAAGAGCCTTGTTTATTGAGAATTACTTCCGGAACTAAATTTTTACCTATATCATGCAATATGGACGAAAGCATAAGTTTGTACATCATTCTTAAGTTGTTACCGAACGGCATATTTCTTCCGATAAGGTTTGAAAAGGAAACTACTCTTCTAACATGTACTCCCGTAACTTTTGCATCATACAAAGACATCAACTTTTTCATAAAAGTTTGTTCGGCAAACTCTAAAAATTCTCTTTCCAATTCTCTTGATTCTTTGGTATCTCCGTTGGCGGCTATAAAATTTTCCATCATTGTCAAAATAATATCCAATTCTTCGAATATAGGTAAAAGTTCATCTATTTTATCTATAATTTCTTCAACTTTTTTTGTATCGGTAAAAAGTAATTCCGATTTTATTTTCGGATATTCGTTTTCTATTCTTCTTAACTGTTCTTTTAATTCTTCTATTTTCTCTCTATCTTTTTTCGTTTTTCTTTTTTTACTTCCTATTCTTTCCAGCTCGTTCTTTACTGTTTCTGCTTGTGCCATTTCCCAATTAAGTCTTTCAACAAAATTTATTCTTACCTTTTCATACTCCAATAAATATTCGGCTCTTCTTTCTTCAATATTTTCCAAACCGAATTTTATTGCAAAAGATCCTTCCTTTATTACAGGCAAATCTACTTTTACTTGAGGATTTTCTATTAAAAGTTTAACATGTCTTAATCTTCTTTGAATATCATGAAAATCTTTAGTTATGGCTTTTTCTTGCAACAATTCTTTTTCTTCCAAAGTTTTTGCTACTTTATTATTTATGTAATGGAAAATCATTGAAACTATTGTTGCTATCGCAACAGCAGGCATTGAATTGAAAAAAATCATTGCTATTATATAAGGGATGGTAAATGTTACCGTAGGGATAATAAGTCCTTTTTTATGAAGATCGGCTCGGTTATCTGTTTTATAAAAAATACTGAATTCTTTTTCTAAAACTGAACTTGGAAATATTACTAATATTCTTTCTTTTATAATTTCCAACAACTTACTTATTTTGCCTTTGACTGTCAAATCTTTATTCTCTAATAAATTCCTTAAAACAAGAGGTCCGCCTGAATCTTTTGCTTTTACCCAATCCGTTACTATGTGTGCCGCTACAAATCTTGTTTGAAAGAAAGAAAATATACCTATACATACCATCTTTGCAATTATAGCCACTGCCGGTATTGCAGGGAAAAACATTGTTGCCGCAATTACTATACCCGTAAAAATCATAGCCGGAATAGCTCTGTAAATAACTTCTTCCCATACCGGTGCGGCTTTATCCGCTCCGAAAACGGAAGCCTCAGTAACAGATGTAGGCAGAAAAGCCGAAAGTTTTCCTCTTTTTTCTTTTTCCCGTTCAGAATCATCTTCCTTTTCTTCGGAAATTTTAACTTCTTCTTTTCTTGAAACCTGCTCGTAATTTACATAATCATAAATTTCTCTTTTTATTTCGGAAATATCTTTCAACAAGTTTTTATCAAAGAAAGATGTAAACATTGTAATATTGGATTCCGTAAACAGGTATTCCGATAAACCTATCATTCCCAAGGATAAAACAGGTATTGAACCTCTTTGGAAATTTCTTAAAAGTTTGTTTATCCCTTTATGTAAATTTCCTTCCATCCTTCGAAAATCCGTAATTCCTGTTTTTGTTTCAAGACCTGCCGCTGTTATTATTGTAGGATAAGATTCCGCTTTGTTTTCCGCTCTAAATTTTTGTTCCAATATATCATATACATTTCTTGCAAAGAAATAAGAGTTGCAACAACTTAAATCTATTGTTATATTCTTTAAATTTACGGGATTTTGTTCTCTTGTAGCTAATTTAAATAAAGAATCCGCTAATTGTTCCGGAGTAATTCTTTCCGCTTTGTGACCGGTAGCTAACCCGTTTTGTCTAACACCGGGATCATAAACCAATAAAGATTCCTCTCCACCATGTCCCCTGAAAACAAAATATCCTTTTGTTTTATCGGAGTCAATTATAAAATTTTCTATTGCCTGCAGCCACATTTTTGATGCATTATCGTTATTTCCAAGTCTTTTGTACACATTTTCTTCGGGAATATCTATAGGTATTCCCATATACTCTATAATTTCTCTTAAACTGTCTATATTAAATCTGTCTTTAGCGAACAATCTTTCGCTGTTACAAAGAGCATATATTTTCGTGTTTGAATCTATCAATATAACATTCAACATTGCTTTCATCATTCTTATATATATGCTTGTAGCTTTTTGCATAAGCGATGCAAATTTTTCATTTTCAAAAGAATAATCGCTAACTTCTTGTCTTGCTCCGTCATACACCATTCTTGAAACGGCTATTGCCGAATAATATCTTGCAACTATATTATCTCTGTCGGATATATTATCCAATCTCGATTCCGTTAAAATTCTATTAAAATCTTTATTCAAAATAAGTTTTAATGCAAAATAGTCATTTTCAACGGCAAGACTTTTTATTTCCAAATCAACCAATCCTACAAACAACTTTTTATAGATTTCTTCATAATTCGGATTAAAAATATAATCCCTTACAAATTCGGCATCGACACTATCCACAATAAGGTTTACCGTTTTTGAACCATAATCAAACAATTTGCTATAAAAATCTCTGTCTCCTATGGAAATATATTTAACAAGAGCTTTAAATCTCGGATCTACAAAATCATTAACACTACCGGATTTATCAAATTGTGTAGATAGTCCCATTCCTTTACATAAGGACAATATTTTTTCTATATCGGAAGAGTTTCTTGCATTATCTAAAATAAAAATCAAGGCTTCTTTATTAAGATTGGTAAAAGGTATAAAATATAATACGCTTAGATTCTCTAATTTTTCGGCATTGGCAAAAATAGATTTTGATAAAGTCTCATCATATTTTTTATCGCCATACTTTCTACCGACTTTCAGTTTGGTCTTCAATTGAGAAGAATCTGCCGATATCTTTAATACATAACTGAAAATTTCGTTCGGCAAAGACATCAAATAGGAAAACTCTTCTTCGGAAAGATAATTCAATTTTTCTATATTATCAAACAAATCAACTAATCTTATATAATCGTATTCACCTAATTTTGTAATTTCTTTACCAAACTTTTTAAATAAATAGTTCAAACCAACATTTATATCTTCCGCTTCGTAATAAAACACCAAATCAGTAGCGGATAATCCATCTATTTTTTCGTAGAAAAGTTTCAAGTACTCTTGATTTAAGGCAAACAACCTTCTGAAATATTTTATATATTCTACTTCACCATTCTTATCTATGCTGTCATCATCAAAAAAATCAACAAACTTTTCAAAAGCAGCAAACTTTAAATCCGTATCAAAAAAGAATGTTTTTGCAACATGTACACTCCTTCTTATAATTTCATCCATAGTATCCAAATCGTATCCGTAAGAATTGTACTTTCTTATAAACATATCCAAAAGAGCACTATCTTTCGATAAATCAAATTGAACCGACTGTCTGCAACAAATATTTATTAATCTGTAAAAAGCTTCTCTGTTATTATTGTAAAACCTACCTAAAAGTTCTGCTTTTCTTTCTTCGGAAAGATAACTTGAATCTACTTTATCTTCCGTTTCTTCTTTTTCGGTAGAAACTTCCGTTTCTTCAATTTCCTCAACACTTTCTTCTTCGGTTACACTTTCCGTATAACTTTCTTCGGCAGAAAATCCTTCTGCCGCAAGCAATGCTTCTTGTATAACGGTATGCATTCTTGAATATACTTCCGGAGATATTCCGTTTAATGTCGGCAATCCCGCTTCTTCCGCACCGAAAACAGGGCCTTTACTTAAGAATATTCCTTCAGATACTAATTTTTCGGAAATTTCCAAAATAACACTATCCGTATTCGGACGAAGAACAGTCATACCGCCTTGTTTCGGCAAAAAGTCAACCATGATTGATGCCGCAACTGCGATAAGATTTTTTTGATCGGAAATTTGTTCTTGTTCCTGTTCCGTTAACGGTTTTAAATTATCAAAAACAGTTAAATCAACATTTCCGCCAAAAACCTCTTTTAATCTTTCAACATTGCCACCGAGAATATCTTTTGCCATCGAATACAACAAATTCTTCTGATAATCGGTTGAAGAACAAGATGCCAATGTGTATGCCAAAGCTTGATGTTGGAAAAATCTGCTTTGGTCCTTAATTATTCCTTTATACTGTTTTGTTGCCTTTTCTATTCCTTCAAATATTGACGGAGTTATTACAATAGTATTTACTTCTTTTTTAGCTAATATTTCTTCCAGTTCACTGCTATGAAAACCTCCGGTTACCGCAATTATTACTTCTTTTGAATTTTTTAATATTTCTTCTTCTTGTCTTACCCTGTCCGTTTCCGATACACTTATTTCTTCATCTTTTAATAAATTTGCGACGAATACATTGTTTCTTTGATCGTTTATTTTGTAATATTTGTTTAATTCATCAAAATCGCCGTATATTTCCTGTATTCTGTTTACGGTAGCATATTTAGAATACAGTGTTATGAATTGATCGAATTCTTTTTCAAAATATTTCCAATCCGCATCGGTTAACTTATATTCCAAATAATCTTTAAAATATCTGCTGAAATCTGAAAGAAAAGTTATTTCGTATTCTTCATTATTGTAAGAAAGAGCTTTTCTTATTTCCGAAAGCAACTGTCTTTCTTCCTGAACAAGTTCTACCGTATTTAATTCTCTGTTTATTCCGTTACTTTCCAAAAACGTATGTAATGATTTATATTTGTTTTCTAAATCTATTCCCTCTTTGTTACAAAGCATTGTTATAAGTTCAACCACTTTTTGACTGTCGCTTAAATTTTCTGTTTCGCTCAACAATTTCGTGTAAACATTGTATGGTAATTTGTTTTTTAATTCGTTTATCACCATCTGTAACTGTTGTGTTACTTCTTTTACATCTATATCTTTTGAAGTTTTTCTTAATGCGATGAACTTTGTTATGTTCGGATAATCTTCCAATCTTATTGCGGTTATATTGTTGTATTTTTCGGGATTTTCGTTAATATCTCTGACATACTTAGCCAATTGTCTGTAAAATCTTCTTGAATCTATTTTGCTTGTTAAATATTTTTCTATATCTCTGTTGAATCTTTCGTTTCTGCTGTTTACATACATTTTTTCCAAAATGTTTATTTCGTTTTCTACTTTTGTTATTACATCTCTATATTTGGATTGGTTTTCTATAATCCAAGATAATCTTCTTACATTATCTTTGTGTATTTGTTCTTCGTCTATACCTTTTAATTCCACTTCATTGTTGTTTGTTAACTTATAATATTCGCTTCCGGTTAATATACCTTCTTCCAACAAACCTTCTATTATTTGTCTTTTTATTTTTTCGTCTTTTATTGTATCCAACCAACTTACATCTATATCTCCGTATCCGCCTTCAACATAGATTTTCTTTAAATTATACTTATCGGCAATTTGGGTAATTATTTTAGATATGTTTCTTTGTGTTTGAGGATGGCAATGCAAGTCCTGAATATTTATTACGGTTATATCACTTTGTGCATCTTTACTCGATGTTATTTTTCCGTATTCGGCACTTATACTGCTTACTTTATTAAATACATCTTCATATTTTTGGTTTGCATTTTCTGCCAACGGTATGGCATACAAGTTTGCACCCAATGTTGATACAACAAAACATACGGTTGTAAAAACAGCACAAATTTTTATTAAATTAATTTTTTTCTTTATAAATTTTATTATCATAATTCCCCTTCCTTACAATAAAAAAAGCATATAGCATTTACTACATGCTATATGCCTTTTTATACCGTTTAGAGATAGTTATCCCGTCAAATGTAAATAAAAGCCCCAGATACCTCAGTAAAAATACAAATACAAACACAAAGAAAAACAACGGCACCTTAGTGTCTTTTAATACATAACTTATACTTGAAACAAATACCGACAGAACAACTTTAACAAAATTAAAGCAGCTGTCGGTACTTAATTTTCTTTCTTTTTGACTAGTAGCAAGAAATACATTGTTTTGTTGTGTCGGAGCTAACAAACTTATAACATCTTTTGCTATATTGTCACATACGGTTGCTACAACATTTTTTGTTTTTTGTAATAAATCATACTGAACATTTACAACTTCCGACATTGATATTGCTGCTGTAGTTTTTGTATCAAAACGAAAATCTCTTAATAGATTTATTACCGACAAATCTACCATCGAAAAGAAAACAAAAAAAGCTAAAACGCATTTTAAGATGCTTTTCATACATTCTAATTATAGCACTTGAATAAAATAACCGCAACAAAAAAAAATGTTTTTTTACCGATTTTTCACAATTTATCCGTTTTTTTGACAACATACCGAAATATTATGTAAAATCAATAATATTTTAAAAACAGGAGTGTTAAAATGGCTATAATAAAAGCATTTAACGGTGTAAGATATTCTAAAGCAAACATTACGAACGAAATTTGCCCTCCTTACGATGTAATAAGTGCGGAAGAAAAGAAAAAATTGAAAGCAAAATCTAAATATAATATGGTCCAATTGGAACTTTCGGACCCAAAAGGTAAAAGGAACAAGTATGCGCAAGCAAATGTTTTGTTCAAAGAATGGTTAGATAAAAATGTTTTGTTGCAAGAAACAAAACCTGCTCTATATTTCTATGAACAAGCATTTGTAGACCATGGCAAAAAAATGGTAAGAAGAGGTTTCTTTGCGGCATTAAAAATAGAAAATCCTCACGGCGGAGCAGTAAAAGCTCACGAAAAAACTCTTTCCAAACCGAAAGCAGACAGATTGAGTTTGTTAAAAGCCGTTAAAGCAAATTTAAGTCCGATTTTCTTATTGTTTAACGATGATAAGAAAAAAATTGTTAATTTATGCAAAAAAATATCAAAGAAAAAACCTACTTCAGTTGCAACAGATAAAGAAAAAACAGCTCATAAATTGTGGGTTATAGATGATGAAAAAATAGTAAAAGAAGTAGAAAGTTCATTGAAAAGCAAAAAAACATTTATTGCCGACGGTCACCACAGATACGAAACATCTTGGAACTATTTGCAATATATGAAAGGCAAAGATAAAAAGTTTTCCGATAAAAACGAATACGGATATGTTCTTGCATATTTATGCCCTATGGAAGACAGCGGTATTTCAATATGGCCTACACACAGAGTTATCGAAGAACCTAAAAATCTTGAACAAAACATTGAAAAATATTTTAATGTTTTACCTCAAAAAGATTTTTATAAGCTTCAAAAAGCCAAAATTCAACCGATTTTGTTGTTTAAAGACGGCAAATACAGAACTTTGGTTATAAAGAATGAAGCATTGCTTAAAAAAGCTATGCCGAAAAACTGTTCGGCCTTCAGAAATTTGGGTGTAAGCATATTGCACAACATATTGATACCTAAAGAACAGGTTGCTGCAGACAAATATGTTTATGTTAAAGACGAAAAAGAAGCAATTTCTCTTGCCAAGAAAACGAAAAAAATTGCAATTTTGGTTCCTGCAACACCGGTGGAAGCAATAAAAGAAATTGCATTGAACAACGAAAATATGCCGCAAAAATCAACTTACTTTTTCCCGAAATTGGCAAGCGGTATAATAATACATAAATCATGTTAAGCTTATTGATTAACATTATTTTGTTTGTGTTGTTGGCATTTTTGTTGTATATAGGTTTTTATGCAGGTATAATTAAAAGTTTTTTTGCGGTAGCCGCAGGATTTTTTGCTATAGTGTTAGCGGAAAATTATCCGTATCAGTCGGGCATAAATTATTATTTTATTTTTGCTGCGGTAGCGATTATAATATTTTTAATCGGTCTTTTTATATTCGGAATAGTTAAGTTTTTTTATTTATCTATATTCGACAAATTGGCAGGCGCTTGTTTGGGAATTTTCATATGGCTCGTATTATCGGCAAACGTTGTAATACCGGCTTTCAATAATTCCGAAAACAAAGCAGAAACGGCAACAACAACATATATATCGAACCTGTCTAAAGAAGTGTTGCCCGTATTCGGGAAATATGTTCCGAATTTTAAGTTTGATAAAAAATAAATACATTTAATATTTAGGAGAATAACAGTGAAAAAATTAAGATTAGGATTTCCAAAAGGCAGTTTACAAGAATCAACTATTGAATTATTTAAAAAAGCAGGTATAAGAATAAATGTTTCTTCAAGATCTTATTTCCCTACATGCAGCGATGAAGAAATAGAAGTTATGCTTGTAAGATCTCAAGAAATGGCAAAATATGTTCAAGACGGTGTATTTGATGCAGGTCTTACCGGCTTTGATTGGATATGCGAAACAAATGCAAAAGTTAAAGAAGTTTGCGAGTTGAGATATGCAAAGTCAGGTTTCAGACCTGTAAGATGGGTGTTGGCAGTCCCTGAAGCATCAAAAATAAAAAGCGTAAAAGATTTGCAGGGCAAAAGAATTGCAACAGAGCTTTTAAACTATACAAAAAAATATTTTGCAAAAAACAAAGTTAAAGCAAACATAGAATTTTCTTGGGGTGCAACGGAAGCTAAAGCAGGTAAACTTGTAGATGCTATCGTTGAACTTACCGAAACAGGTTCTTCCTTAAGAGCAAATCACCTAAGAATAGTTGAAGAAATTTTAACTTCAACAACAAGACTTATTGCAAACAATTCTTCTTGGAAAGATTCTTGGAAAAGAGAAAAAATCGAAAATCTTGCAATACTTTTACAAGGTGCATTAAATGCGGAAGGTATGGTTGGTTTAAAAATGAATATACCTTTCAAAAAGTTGCCTGAAGTTGAAAAAATATTGCCGGCATTAAGAAAACCCACAATCTCAAATTTGAGTGACGGTAATTGGATAGCTTTGGAAGTTATCATCGAAGAAAATATTGTAAAAAGAGTTATTCCGGCACTTAAGAGAGCTGGTGCGGAAGGGATTATTGAATATCCTTTAAATAAAATCATATACTAAAAACAACAATGTATAAGGTATAATTTACAATGTACAATGAATGTAAAAAGCAGGAAGGGAAACCCTTCCTGCTTTTTGTTATTTTATTAAAATTTTATAAGCCCGTAAAGAGTACATAAGATCTTGCATTTCAAAGTTGTAGCTAAAATATTTCGGTCGCTATAAGTTCGTTAGAACTTATATTTTATTCCCAAGTTTCCTGCAAAGCCTGTTCTTCCACCGCTTCTTCCGGTTAGTTGTGCATAACAACTCCATGCTGTATTTATAAAATCTTTATTTACTCCGGCACCAAATTCAACATATCCGTCTATACTGTCAAGATCTACATCTCCTAATTCGGTTTTAATCGTAGGTTTTGAACTTAAGTTTGCTGCATATCCCAACAAGCCATAAGGTTGCCATCCGTCTTTCATTTGTAATCTTGCTTTTACTTGCGGTTCAAACAATATGTTGTTTACGCTCAAACTATCTACTTTTGTCAGTGCTGTTTCATATTCTCCGCAATTTACTGTTCCGTACATCAATGTTGCGTTCGGTTCCAATGTCCACTTTTCGTTTATCACATAATTATATCCGGCTTTTACTGCAATTCCAAACATATTCATATCTATATCGTTTATCCCGTCATCAGTATCTACGGATGCTTTATTGAATATCATGTTTGCCGTTGCTCCCAAATACCACTTTTCTTTCATTAACATTCCGGTAGCACCAAGCACATATCCTGTTTGGTTCGATTTTACTTCTTCTACTTCTTGTTTGCTTCCCGCATATCCTAAATAAAACGACAATTGTTTATCTTGTCCCATAGGCAAATCTATTCCGGCAAGTGTTCCGTATAAACTGTTATCTACATCCAAGCCGCCTACTGTTACCGTTTCGTTTAATACGAACGGCCTTAACCATGCTCCTCTTTCTATCTTACCAGTTTCATCAAATACTTGATTTCCGGCGGAAACATATAAATTGGAAGAACTTATACCTGCTGACTTTTTATTATTTGAGAATTTGCTGTTCATACCTGCAAAAGCTTGTTCCGCTACAATACTTTGTGTCGCATATCCACCGACACTTGCTGAAATCGCTCCTATTGCCGTTACAGGATTTGCACCTTTTCTTGTAAATGTATAGTAATATCCGGGCTCATCACCATAATAATTACCATCAATATAAAACTCAATTGTTCCATAATTTAATTTCGCATCATAATTATATAATACGGATTTTGCATGACCTACAGTTGTTATTTTTCCTTCCTGAATACATGCAAAATCAACTCTCGTCGTTCCCTCGTTATCTTCAATTATATTTATTTCTTTTACATTTACTTTACCGGTTCCGATAGGAACTACAGAAAACAAAGCCATATCCATTGATTTATTCTTTAAATCGGCATCCACTTTTAAATTTAGTTTATCCGTGATTGCTACTAAACCGTCTCTGCCAAATTCTGCATTCGCTGTTTTACCGTTTATCATATCTATCGTTGCATTTGTTACATTTATAACTGTTATACCATTATTACTACCAAATAAAGTTCCGTCTTCACCCAATTTTATTGTTCCGCTATAAAACCATATTTCCCCGTTATAATCGCCCATATCCGCATTCAAAAGTATTTTACCTGTTCCTGTTTTGTACTCATAATTTGGTATCGATGCATTTATGGCTATACTACCATCACTTGTTCCCGTTATCGGATCGTTAAAAATAATGTCGGCTTTATCACTTGCCCATAAATTTATTGTTCCACCATTGTTAAATATTGCATTTGATTGACCGCCATTATTTTCGTTCCATGTAAATTCCACATTTTTTGTGTTTGCTATTAAATTTAATATGCTTTCATCACCGTTATATATTGCTCCGCCGCTATATGTTGAAGTATTGCCAATAAATTTTGCTCCGTCTTTTATTGTAAACTCACCCCAATTAGTTATTGCTCCGCCCCAATAATTTGATTCATTTTCTATAAACTGTACACCTTCTTCTGTTACAAATATTCCGTCACCGCCATTATATATTGCTCCGCCATCATCTTGTGATGTATTTCCTTCAAATAATGCATTTGAACCAACTGTTATTGTCCCTTCTTCGTTGTATATTGCTCCACCGTCATCATCTATTGTCTCATTTTCTATAAACTGTGCTCCGGAACCAATTGTTATTGTTCCTCCTTCGTTGTATAGTGCTCCGCCGTAATCACCGGCACCATTTTCAACGAACAACATATTATTTCCTAACTCAACCGTTCCTTTTTTGTTGTATATTGCACCACCGGCGGTATTCGCATAGTTATCATCAAAAACGGCAACATCAAACTTATTTTTCATTGTAAAAAGTCCTTCGTCTGTTCCGCTTTTAATTTTACTACCATCATTATATACAGCTCCGCCATAATTTGCGACATTATTCATAAAAATGGTTCCTACCGTCTGCATGGGAAAATTTTCTCCACCTATTTTCTGTATAGATTGACTTAACATAGGTTCGTTATCTTGGGCAGTTGAATCATCTATAGTGAACTCACTGGAATTATATATTGCACCGCCAAACTCATTTGCCGAATTCCCTTTAAAATAAGAAACACCCATCTTAAAACGACCCCAAACACTATTATGTATTGCACCACCCGAACCTTTCTCTGAATAATTCTCAACAAAGCTTGCATAATTTCCGATTGTAAAACGATCAAGATTATATATTGCACCACCTTCACAACCATCTTCATCAACATGATTTCCTTTGAAATATGCATAGTCTCCTATGGTAAAAGTTTCCATATTCCATATTGCTCCACCATCAGATGCAGTATATGGGTCAGATTCAGATTCCTTTTCGTAGTATGTGTAATTATCTTCAAATAGAGCTCTATTACCTACTATAACTTCCGCGGGAACCTCCGTTAGAGATATTGCTCCACCATATCTCGCATAATTATTCTTAAAATTTGCATCTGCACTTATGTAAACCGTACCTCCAGCTGCTGTTATTGCTCCGCCGGAATAATGTGCACTGTTTTCCTCAAAAGTAGCACCGCTTCTTACTGTTAATTTTCCCTTAACAAGAAAAACTCCACCATGACCACTCTTTTCATGATAATTACTATAATTTTCTCTATTTGCGGTAAAGTCCCAATCTGCGGTAATTATTTCATATGTAGCAAAAGCGACCTGTGAATTTAGAAATATTATTGATAACATTAAAGGAAAAATTTTTACCAAAGATTTATTTCGTTTCATCTTCCCTCCGACAATATTTAATATTTTTTTTCTTGTTTGCGATAAAGATAAAAATACAGATTTCTAATGAAATAATGTGATGTTGTTTTGTTTTTCTAATTCTGATACGAGTTTATTGTACCAATTTACTTTACATATTGCAACACAAAAAACGGGAAGAGATTTCTTCCCGTTTTTTGTTATTATAAATTACATTGCAATTATATTAAATATAAGTTATAATATCTTTTTCAAATTTGTTAAGTCAAAACCAAATTTTCAACTTTTCTTCACGAATTTAACATTTATAAACATGCACTAAAAATTTTTATTTGGAGGTCGTAAATGAAAAAGCTATTATTATCTTTATTTTTGACTATTTTTTTATCTGCAACATCTTTTGCGGATACGGAAAACAATTTTAGACATATACTTGAAGGTGAAACCTTGATAGAGGAGAAACAAACCTATAGTGATTTTTCCACGGATGATTATCTTGGAATATTCGGAGTTGAAGGAACTTTAATATTAAACAATGTTACTTTTAAAAATAATGATTCTTTCGCGATAACTTTATCTGAAGATGCTTTCTTAAAAATAGGTGACGGCTCTTCTTTTACATCGAATACGGGAGGAACCATTTATAATAAAAAAGGAAATATAGTAATAGGAAACAATGTTGAATTTAACTCAAATGCAGATCCGAATTATTATATGGGAGCCATAGCTAACGAAGATGGAACACTTTCAATAAAAAACAATGTGAAATTTTTAAATAATTTTAACTCATCTACGATGTTTGGCGGAGCCATAGAAAATTGTTTTGGAGGAAATACACTTATTTATGCGAATGCACAATTTATAGATAATGGAGCACTTAATGATGGCGGAGCAATATATAACGGCTTTTCTAATTCCGATAACGAAAAACCTGTACTTGGTATATACCTAGGTGCACTGTTCGATTCAAATGCGGCAAAAAGAGGCGGTGCGATATATAACGACGGTATTTTGGAAATATTGGGCGGAACAAAATTTATAAATAATACCGCAAACGATTATGGTGGTGCAATATATAATCATGGTGCTTTACAAATATTTGCCGATTGTGAAGATATAGTGTTTACCGGAAACACCGCAAACGGAGTATCCAATGCAATACATGACAATGAAGGAACTATTGATTTATTTTCAGATTATGGTTCAAATATAATATTTAACGATAGAATAACATCTGAAAATGAATATTCAGAAATATCTATAGAAGGTCTCGGGAAAACGATATTTAATGAGGACATGTCCGGATATAATGGAAAAATATACTTAGTGTCCGGTAGTACGCTTCAATTGGGATACGACGGAAAAATTTCTAACACAAGTTTGAAATCAAACGACGGAACCTTAAATTTAATAAACCAAAACATAAACAATATTCTATCTGCTAATTTTTCAGGTGATATGTTTTTGGAAATAGATGCAAACTTGAAAGGGGATCTATCAACAGGTGACAAATTTTCTCTTACAAATGGAGATAATCATTCAAAAATAACATTAACAAATGTAAACATTAAAAATAATTCAATAACCGATAATACGGGAACATTTACTGTGATATCTGTTTCAAACGGCCCTTGTCCAAACCTTTATGCAGATTTAAAAGTAACTCAAAACGGAAAAACAGTAAAATTCACAGAAAATTCAAATGGTAAAGATGTCGACTATGAAGTTTTAACACAAGCACAAACATTTTCACAACTTGTAACCGATACAACATCTTACAAAGTATATAATTTATCAAACAACGAAACATTGTCTCAAAATTTAGGAAATTTAGAAGGCGAACAACTTACAATAAACGGAAACGGTTACGATATAACTTCAAACAACAAAAAAGGAATATCCGTAGGTACCAGTACCGATGATTATGATTCTAAAACTTTAATGATAGAAAATATAAAAACCGTATCCGGTTTTTACGGAGACTATGGTGCGGTAGTTGATAATTACGGGAATACAAGAATCGGTTCAAACATAACAGTTGAAAACAATACCGCATACGGATCAGGTGGTGCTATTTATAACAATTCAAAACATTCATGTATAAGTGTAGGTAACGATGTTACTTTTAGAAACAATACCGCAACTGCCGGGGGAGCTATATATAATCAAGAAAATTTAGGAGCAATTGGTTTTGGTGCAAATACAAAATTTGAATCTAATATAGCTACAGCAAACACCGGGGGAGCTATATATAATGACAGTTATATTGAATTTATAAAAAATCCAATTTTTATTTCCAATCAAGCAAACCAAGGAAGTGCAATATATAATGATGAGAATGCCAGGATATATTTTAGAGATGGGGCAAAGTTTATAAATAATAACAATTCGGCAATATACAATTATGGAGGCTTAACATTTTTTGCAATGAGTGAAGATGTTGAATTTACAGGAAACGATATCGCAATATTTAATGTTGGCGGAGGGATGACTTTTGTAACCGGTGCCGCAAATGTAATTTTTAACGATAAGCTTGTTTCTTATGATTCTGATAGTGAACTATGTTTTGACTCTTATGATTATGTTATTTTAGGTATATTTGACGATTTTTCGAAAATAATATTGAATGCGGATATGTCCGACTACACGGGAAAAATAAATATTAACGGAGCATATGTGCAGTTAGGAAAAAACGGAACTTTATTTAATTCAAACTGCACCTATGATATTTCCGGTGCAACAATAGATTTTGCAAATTCCATAATACAAGATTATGAATTTGCAAACAGTTTGAAAGTGTCTGATATCTTGAATTTAAAAGTTGATGCCGATTTAAAGAATGAAAAAATGGACACAATAACGGCAAACAATTTTTCCGGAGACGGAAAAGTAAATGTAACAGCAATCAATATTACGAAAGATTCTGACAAAAAAGAAGAAATAAGTTTAGATTTTATAACCGGAGATACTTTAAAAGGTATTGTGAAATCTGTAGATAAAGCATATTCGACCATGTATGAATATAATGTAACTTATGATCAAGAAACAGGTAACATGAATTTTATACAAGGTAAAGAAAATCCTATATCCAACGAATCTGCAGTATCGGGATTGGCCGGCGGATATTTAGCGCAAGTAACGATAGCAAACCAATCATTTGCAAACATGGATAACAAAGTTTCACAAACAAGAGCAGCTGCAAAAACACCTTTATATGCTTCAGCAAACACCAACCAAGTTTTCGAACAAAACGGAAGTATTGAAAGAGCATTATGGTTAAGACCTTATGTTGTAAGCGATACGGTTGATGTAGGTGCCGATTCGAAAGTGGATAACACAATGTACGGAACTCTTGCGGGAATAGATTTGCCGGTAGGGAAAGACAAATTGTTATCTTTTTATTTGGGATATACCGGCGGAAAACAAGAATTCGATTCTGTAAAAATGAATCAAACAAATTATATGTTAGGTATAACCGGAACAATTATCAAAGATAAATGGTATTTAGGTGCAACTGTTAATGCGGGAACCAACAAAGTAACTGCCGATAATGATTTAGGTTCGGATAATATTGAAAACATTACTTATTCTTTAGGACTTAAAACCGGTTACGATTTTGATTTGGGAAAAAATTTCACTTTGCAACCCAACATTATATTGATGTATATTGGTTTAACCTCAAGTGACTTTACAAATGTTCAAGGTAACAAAATAGAAGACGACGGAATAAGTAATATATTAATTCAACCCGGACTAAGATTGGATTTAAGTTTAACAAACGGATGGGCACCATACGGATTATTTGATGTAGCAATAAACACAGGTGAAACATCAACAAAAATAAACGGAAATAAAGTAAAAAGTTTGGAAATGGATCCTTATTTCGAGTATGGGGTTGGAGTAAGTAAAGATTTCTTGAATAGTCCTTGGAGCTGTTACGGACAAGTCAGCGGAAAGAGCGGTTCAAGAAGCGGAGTAGGATTTAATTTAGGAATAAAGTACGCTTTCTAAAAATAGCAAAGCGGTTTTAGTAGTTTATATTTTATAGTTATAATAAAAAAACGGGAAGAGGTTTCTTCCCGTTTTTTGTTATTATAAATTGCCGTTTGTCGTTAATTATAAATTGTACATTATATATTGCAGTTTAGAGTCTTACATCTTCATATTGTTCATATTGTGCGGGAGTAAGTATTGTTTGTATCTGCTTTTTCGTATTTTGTGTAACTCTGAATATGTTCATTGATAACTGTGAAATTTCATTTTCTAAACTTGCTATGGTTGCTTCATCCGGTTTTGCTTTACTTTTTTCTTTTTCCAAAGCAGTCGTTTTCGAATCTTTTTCGGTTCTTAACTTTGCAATATAGTCTTTATTTTCGTCAAACAATTTTTGTAACTGCGCCTGCTGTTCTGCCGTAAGAGTTAAATCTTCCGGTTCTTCTTCTTTTTCTTCAACAACAACCACTTTTTCTTTTTTCTTTTTAGAGGTACTTGCGGCAACAGCAATAGCCGTTAATGCGGAAAAACCTAAAAATGTCCAAAAAGCATCTCTTGTATAATAGTCGCTATAATAATAACCGTGATAATTGCGATGATAGCCATGATGACCGGGATGACCGCCAGGATGTCCTCCGGGATGTCCGTGATGACCGCCACTGTGTGCAGGTGCCGGCGGTGTACTGCCATGTCCTCTGCTTGGCGGAACGGCAAAAGATGATATAGGTAAAGCAAATATCAAAAACAAACCTACTATAATTTTTATGCTTTTCATTGTAATCCCTCCCTTGTTATACTTATTTTATAATATTTAGACAAAATAAGCATCAAAAAAGTTTCATACTAATATTTTAACACAAATTAAACTATTTAAATAATATTTTGTATAATGTAAAAATTGTAGAAACAATTTTTAGGTTATTGGATTATGAGGTTATAGGGTTATAACAGGAAAGAACTATTAACCTATGAATGTAGCAAGCAAGAGAAAAATTTAAAATTTGCAGATGAACTAAAGAAATTTTAAGTTGCAGTGTACATAAGTGAAGCGATAGCGAAACGGTACATAAGACTTAAAATTTCGAAAGTGTAATCCAAAGTTTAAATTTTTATCGTGATTAAATTTAGGAGAATATACTATGGCTATTAGAGTAAGATTTGCACCTTCACCTACAGGCGATTTACATATAGGCGGAGTAAGAACAGCACTTTTTAACTATCTTTATGCAAAGAAAGAAAAAGGGACATTTATCCTTAGAATAGAAGATACCGATGAAGCAAGATCCACGGAAGCTTCAACGGGTATAATCATAAATGCAATGAAATGGTTGAAACTTAACTGGGATGAAGGTCCGGGAAACGAACTTGAAAAATATGCTCCTTATTATCAAATGAAAAGAAAAGAGCATGGAATATATCAAAAATATATAGATATACTGCTTGAAAAAGGTTATGCATATAAATGTTATTGCACACCGGAAGAAGTGGAAAAAATGAGAGAACAGGCAAGACTTGCAAAACAGCCTCCTAAATATAACGGACATTGTGCAAACTTAACTAAAGAGCAACAGGAAGAATATGAAAAACAAGGCAGAACTGCAGTTATAAGATTCAGAATGCCTAAAGAAGGCAAAATAGAGTTTGACGATGTTGTCAGAGGGCATGTAAGTTTTGAAAATGCTTTGCTTGACGATTTTGTTTTGATGAAAGCAAACGGTGTTCCTACATACAATTTTGCTTGTGTAATAGATGATCATTTAATGGAAATGTCACATGTAATCAGAGGCGACGATCACATTTCAAACACTCCCAGACAAATTCACATATTTAAAGCTTTAGGTTGGGAACCCCCTGTATTTGCACATTTATCCATGATACTCGGTTCAGACGGCGCAAGACTTTCAAAAAGACACGGTCACACTTCCGTTCTCGAATACAGGAAAGAAGGATATTTACAAGATGCATTAATAAACTATTTGGCTCTTTTAGGATGGTCAACGGAAGACAGCCAACAATTATTTTTCGGCAACAGTTTAATAGAAAATTTTTCGTTGGACAGATGTAATTCAAGCCCTGCAACATTTGATCCTTCAAAGTTGTTGTGGATGAACGGAGAGTATATCAGAAGTAAATCAGACCAGGAAATTTATGATTTGTTTATAGATTGGATAGAATATACAAACCAACAAGATTTGATAAAAGATTGGGACAGAGAGTTACTTAAAAAAGCAATATCTTTGGAACATGAAAAAATAAAATTGTTAAAAGATATTCCGGGACTTGTAGATTTCTTCTTTAAAGAATTATCTTTTGATGAACAAGCGGTATCAAAAGTTTTGTTATCCGAAACAAAAAAAGACAGTTCTAAAGTTGTGTTGGAAGAAACATTAAAAAGATTACCTAACCAACAAGATTTTTCACCGGAAGCTCTTGAAAAATACGCAAGAGATTTGGCGGTGGAGTTAGGTTTCAGTAACGGTAAAGTGTTCCATCCGATAAGAGTTGCAATTTCCGGAAGAACACAAGGACCGAGCCTTTTCCACATGATGGAAGTTATGGGAAAAGATGAAGTGTTAAAAAGAATACAAATAACCATAGACAAATTCTTTAAATAAAGAGGTAAGTAAAAATGGATCCAAAAGAACTTAATCAACATTTATTCAGTTTAATATCTATGTTTGCTTCCGCATGTTGGCAACAGTTAGGTAAAGTACCAAGTCAAATGGACGGGAAAATACATAGAGATTTAAAGTCTGCTCAAGTAACGATTGATATGCTTTTGATGTTAAGAGATAAAACCAAAGGAAACTTAACCAAAACGGAAGAAAAGCTACTGGAAGATACAATTTCCAATTTGCAAATGAACTACGCGGACGAAGCAGCTAAAGGCGACACTCCGAAAACAGAAGAACAACCTAAAGTTGAAGAAAAGAAAGACAATTTATAATTTACAATGTACAATGTATAATTAATGTTAGGAACGGAAAGGAAAAGCTTTCCGTTCCTTTGTTTTTTATAAATTATCATTCGCTGTTGTTGTTAATTATAAATTATAAATTTTACATTATAAATTGCCGTTTAAATTCTTCCCGTTTTTTATTAACATATTGGAAAATCAATATAAAAATTATAAAATAATAAGATAATGATAAAGGTTGAAAATTTATATAAATCTTTTGAAACAAAAAAAGTGTTGCAAGGTGTAAGTCTTGAAGTTAAAGACGGTGAAACTCTTGTTATAATAGGCGGGTCCGGAACGGGAAAAAGTATTTTACTTAAAAATCTCGTAGGCCTTATAAAACCGGATTCAGGTAAGATTATTATCGATGGTATAGATGTAACAAAAACCGATAAAAAAAATCTTAGAGAAATTCAAAAAAAGATTGGTTTTTTGTTTCAGGAAGCAGCGTTATTTGATTCTTTAACAATAGAAGAAAATGTTTCTTTCGGAATGAAAAATCTTACCAATTTATCCGAAGAAGAAATGAAAAAAAGAGTTTCTTCTTGTTTAAATATGGTCGGATTAAGTTCCGATATAGAAAAATTAAAACCTTCCGCATTAAGCGGCGGTATGAAAAAAAGAGTCGGACTTGCAAGATCGATAGCTTATCAACCGAAATATATTTTTTACGATGAACCGACTACCGGTCTTGACCCTATAATGTCCGATGTTATAGGTGAACTTATAATTCATTTGAAAAAAGAATTAAAAGTGTCATCCATAGTTGTTACTCACGATATGAATTCCGCTTATAAAATAGCGGATAGAATAATAATGTTGTATTTAGGCAAAGTTATTTTTGAAGGAACGGTAGAAAAGCTGAAAAAGACTATCGCTGATCCTAAATCGGTTAACGATAAAATGTTAAAACAGTTTGTTGACGGTTCAAGTGTAGGACCGATACCGGTTGAAATGTCTTTTGCAATGCACTAATTGGAAGAAATGTTCCTTTAAAATGAAAATTTTAAAAGTTTTTGCAGTTAATTATAAATTGTACATTGTAAATTATAAATTGTATTTTAAGGGGTTCTTGTGTCTAACGAATTAAAGCTTGGAATTTTTGTAACTATAGGCATAGTAGCGGTTCTTATAACCATAATGATGTTGGGAAACTACAGTTTAACCTCAAAGTATGTTGTTAACACTTACTTTGAAAATACTGCCGGTCTTCCGAAAAAATCTAAAGTAAAAATTTCCGGTGTTGATGTGGGTAACATAAAAGATATTATTTTGGAAAACGGCAAAGCAAAAGTAGTGCTTGTTATAGATAGAAACATAACATTATATTCCGATGCAACAGCAAAAATAGTTTCTATGGGAATAATAGGCACAAAGTATATAGAACTTACTCAAGGAACTCCTACAAATGCCGTTATAGAACCCGGCGGAACCATTAATGCCGCAAAAGGAGCATCTCTTGAAGAATTGATAGAAAATGCGGTAAAAAAAGTTGATGAAGTTTTAGGCAGTGCTTCCAGCGGTTTAAATAAAGATTTCTTCCAAAACCTTTATGATACTGTAGAAAATCTTAAAAAAGTAAGTAAAACAATCTCTGATAAAGAAAAACAAATCGGACAAGTTATCGACAATTTCAAAAACTTTTCTTCTAACCTGTATAGTATAACTCAAGAAAATAAACAAGATATAAGAGACATTGTTCTTGAACTTAAAAAAGTTTCCGAAAGAATCGATGAATTGGTAACAAAAGTAAGTGAAGGCGACGGAACTATTTCCACGTTAATAAACGATGAAGAAATGGCAAATAAACTTAAAGATACCGTCGGCGATATTAAAGTTACGGTTCAACAATTACAAGAATTTGTATCCAAAACAAAGAAACTTGAAATCGATTGGGAATACATGGGCAAATTCGATACAAGAAACGAAAAATATCGTAATTCTTTCGGCATAAGGTTTAGACCTACAAATCATAAATTCTATTATATCGGTATAGATAATATCGGTAATTATACAAATGAAGATGACGAATTTGAAAGAAATAATATGAACAAAATTGATGCTCTCATGGGATTCAGATCGGAAAACTTTGAAGCTTACGGCGGTGTTATGAGAAGTAAAGGCGGGGTAGGCGTAGGTTGGTCTCCTTTTGATAAGATATACGGACCTATGAGAAGACTTTATATTAATGCCGAAGCAATATTCAGAACGGAAACAGCCAAGAAAGATGATCCGGATAAAGATAAACCGAATGTTGTGCTCGGTGCAAGACTCGGTATTTTCAACTGGTTATATATCGGTGTTCAGGTTGAAGACACACTTACAAAAACAAATGTTATGCCGTACATTAAACTTAAAGTTACCGATGAAGATCTTGCAAGTATATTCGGTGTTGCAGGTATAGCTGCAACAAGTTCAAAATAAACACCTGAAGGATGGAGGAATAGAGGTATTGAGGTATAGAAAAAAACTGCACATATTTTGTGTAAATTCTTCCGTTTATAAACATTTCATACTTTAATAAATCTATATAGTTTTGTGAAAAGCAAAAAAGTTAAAACAGTATTTGTATGTCAAAGTTGCGGTTACGAATCCCCGAAATGGCTCGGGAAATGTCCGGGATGTTCAAAGTGGAACACCTTCGTAGAAGAAAAACAAGAACCGATTTTATCTTCCAATCAATCAACGAGACAATTGACGGGTTTTTCTTCCGGCACATTTCCGTTAAATGATGTTGCGGTTAAAAGTTTTGAAAGAATAAAAACCGGAATAAAAGAATTTGATCACATGATAGGCGGCGGAATTGTTCCCGGGTCTTTAACTTTACTTGGCGGTGCACCCGGAATAGGAAAATCAACTTTAATGTTACAAATTTCCGGAGCTCTTTCCAAGACAGGAACAGTATTATATATATCCGGAGAAGAATCTCTTTCACAGGTAAAATCAAGAGCTGAAAGATTAAATATTTCAAAAGACAATATTTTTCTCGCATCCGAAACGAACCTTGAAAATATAGTTGCCGCAATAAACAAAATACAGCCTAAATTTTTGGTTATAGATTCAATACAAACGACATATCATCCGGAATTTTCATCGGCTCCCGGGTCTGTTGGGCAAGTAAGAGAATGTTCCGCGGAACTTTTAAGAATAGCCAAATCTCAACATATAACGGTATTTATATTGGGACATGTAACTAAAGACGGAGATTTGGCGGGACCGAGAATTTTGGAACATATCGTTGATACCGTTTTGTATTTTGAAAATGAAAAACAACAAATATACAGAATTTTAAGAGCATATAAAAACAGGTTCGGACCGACAAGTGAAATTGGTATTTTTGAAATGAAAGCGGAGGGATTAAAAGAAGTAGAAAATCCGTCACTTATTTTTTTGAGCGAAAATTCAAATACAGTTGCCGGAAATGTGGTTACTTCTTCAATTGAAGGAACAAGACCATTACTTATAGAAATACAGTCTCTTGTTGCAAGAACAAATTTCGGACTACCGAGAAGAATGGTTTCCGGGTACGATCTAAACAGAGTAATAATAATTATCGCCGTGCTTGAAAAAAGAATCGGTATTCCGCTTGATAATCAGGATGTGTTTATAAATGTTGTCGGTGGCATAAAAATAAAAGAAACGGCATCGGATTTAGCTATAGCATGTGCAATTGCTTCTGCAAACAACGGAGTTGTTTGCCCGGACAAAACAGTTATTTTCGGTGAAGTCGGTCTTGCGGGTGAAGTAAGAGCGGTATCCCAAATAAGAGAAAGACTAACCGAAGCAGAAAAGTTGGGATTTAAAAAAGCGATTATCCCGAAAAGCAATTTAAAAAGTTTAAATTATAAAGGTAAAATTGAAATTATCGGTGTAACCAATGTTCACAGTGCAATACAAGCAATACGATAATTTTTAGGAGATATAATATGATAAGATTTTCAACAGCAGGCGAATCGCACGGACAAGGAATAGTAGCGATACTTGAAGGTATTCCGGCAGGACTTAACATAAATACGGAAGATATAGATGTAGATCTTGCAAGAAGACAAAAAGGTTACGGCAGAGGACAAAGAATGAACATAGAAACAGACCAGGTTCATATCTTGTCCGGAGTAAGGTATGCAAAATCTATGGGCTCACCGATAACACTTTTTATTTTTAACAGAGATTGGGAAAATTGGCAATCGGTGATGTCTCCGACAAGCGTGGATATCGACGGTAAACATCTAAAAAAACCAAGACCGGGCCATGCCGATTTGGCAGGGCTTATGAAATACGGTGTGGATGATTTCAGAAACATTTTGGAAAGAGCTTCCGCAAGAGAAACCGCCGCAAGAGTTGCAGTAGGTGCAGTTTGCAGAGAATTATTAAAAGAGTTCGGAATAAATATTTATTCTTACGTTGAAACAATAGGAAAAGTTTCCGCAAAGATGTCGGGCATAGATAAATCGCAAATTCAACATTTGGCTGAAATGTCTTTTGTAAGATGTCCGGATAAAACAGCATCAAAAAAAATGATTCAAATAATAAAACAGGCAAGTTCAAAAGGCGACACTTTAGGTGGAAAATTTAAAGTTGTTGCCGAAAATGTTCCTATCGGGTTGGGAAGTCATACCCAATGGGACTTAAAACTTGACGGCAGACTTGCACAAAGTTTAATGTCTATTCAGGCGATTAAAGCAGTGGAAGTCGGTATGGGTACAAAATTTGCAAGCACTTTGGGTTCTGCTTCACATGATGAAATTTTTTATTCAAATAAAAAAGGTTTTTACAGAACTACCAACAGAGCAGGCGGAACAGAAGGCGGTATGAGTAACGGAGAAAACATCGAAATATCCTGTACAATGAAACCGATACCGTCATTATCGAAACCTTTAAAATCCGTAAATATAGATACGAAAAAAGTTGAAAAAGCTGAAGCGGTAAGAAGCGATGTTTGTGCCGTTCCTGCCGCAGGTATTGTTGGTGAAGCTGCCGTAGCTTTCGAACTTGCAAGAGCAATGGTAGAAAAGTTCGGCGGAGATTGTTTGGAAGACATGAAAAACAATTATAAGGCTTATGTATCGAGGATACAAATAATATAATGAAAAATATTGTTTTAACGGGATTTATGGGAACGGGCAAAACAACCGTAGGGCAGTTGTTGGCCGAAGAATTGCACAGACAATTTTTTGATACGGACCAAGTTATCGAAGAGAAGTTAGGCGCATCAATAAAAGAAATTTTTAAAAGAATAGGTGAACCGAAATTCAGAGAATTCGAAACCGAAACCATTGCCCTAATATCTAACCTTGAAGACAGTGTTATTTCCTGCGGCGGAGGAGTTGTAGTTAATCCCGAAAATGTTAAAAACTTAAACAGAAACGGAATAATAATAAACTTATATGCATCTCCGGAACATATTTTTAAAAGATTGTATGAATACGATACAAGACCTTTAATAAAACAAATGCTTAATCCGTTGGAAGGAATAAAAAAATTGTTAGCTCAAAGACAAAAGGCATACGAACAATGCGCATTTGCAATAGATACCGACAATTTATCTCCGGAGCAGGTTGTAAAAAAAATATTGGAACATAAACTCGTAAAGGATATTTTAAAATGAAAAATTTATTTAAAAGTATTTTCATATTTGCTTTATTTATATTACCGACTTTTTGTTTTGCCGAAAATACCGATAACAACCGAGAAGATGTGCAAATAAAAACAATAGACAGAGAAAACTATCAAGTTCAAATAAAGCAATATAACAAAGAATATCCCGTGATATTATATGTCGTCTTTAAAGAATCTACCCCTCTTCTCGATGAAATAAGAAAAATATTGAGAACGGAACTTGTATCTTTAACAAAAACAAGAAGAATAGAAAACGATATTGTTGCATCGGCATGGTTTGATAACCAAGTGTCTGACGATTTGGAAAAAATAGAATTAACAAACAAGTACGGTGCTTTTGTAAGAATTTACGATAAAGAAAAGAAAAAAGAGGCCGGAACAGTATCTTTCCCGGAATATTTAAAATATCTCAAAAAGAAAAAAGAAGAAGATAAGAATAAAGACAAACAAATCTCTTAAAAATAATTAAGTATACAAGATATTAATAAATTATTTCTTCTTCCCTTCTGTTTCTCATACCTTTAGAGTACAAATAAATAAACGGAACAAATAGTAATGCCAAGCCTAATGCAAAAGTAAGACCGCCGCAAACAGCTATAGCCATAGGTTGGTTGGTTGTAGCACCTTCACCGAGACCGAGTGCCAACGGAATAAGACCTACAACTGTAGTCAATGTTGTCATTATGATAGGTCTTAAATGGTCTGCCGTTGTTGAAACAACCATCTTTTTTAATTCAAGCATATCATCGTATTTGCCCGGATTTTGAGAAAGATGATAGTTGTATCTGTCTACAAGCAAAATAGAAATATTAACAACGTTACCCACCAACATTATTATACCCAACATAGATATCGAGTTGATTGATTGTCCCGTAACAAGAAGCGTTAATAAAGAACCTATTATACCTAAAGGAACTGCAGTCATAACTATTATAGGTTGTAATAACGATTCGAATTCAGATGCCAATATCATATAAATAATTATAATACCCAATATCAATGCAAACGATACTTGAGACAACGCTTCCTTCATTGCAAGCATTTCTCCCGTAATAAAAGTGCTTATGTCTTTATTGTTATATGAATCATCTAACAATTCTTGCAATTCTCCTACAGCTGAAGTAAAGTTACCTTTAACGTTTGCCGTAACAAGGTATGTTCTTTCTCCTTCGATTCTTTTGATTGCAGGTAAGGTTTTTACAAAATTTGCTTGTGCAATCTGTTTTAACTGAATTGTCATACCCCATTGCGAGTATGCTGTCATTTCCAAAACTTTATCCAATGTGTCTCTGTCTTTGGGTTGCATTCTAACTCTTATATCCATTTCATCGTCGGGAAGTTTTAATTTTGTTGCAACGAACCCTTTTATTCCCGCAAGAGTCATGGCAGCAATATCCTGTGTAGATAGTCCGAACAATGATGCTCTTTCTCTGTCGATTGTAAGTCTCAGTTCGGGAACTTCATCGGAAGGATCGATTTTGATACCGTAAAACTGAGGCATACCTTCCATTTGATTTTTTAATTTATCCGCATATTCTCTTAATTTCGACAATTCTTTACCTTTTATTTCCACCGTAACACCGGCAGTAGAACCTATACCGGAGCCGAAAAGTCCCTGTTGAGTAATAAATTCAACATCAAGATCTTTCATATTCCATTTTTTTATTTCATCGCTTAAATCGGCAACGATTTCGTTTGTTGACAGTCCTTTCGAAGTTAAGTTTGTTATTATTCTTGCCTGATAACTTCCGGATGTTTCTATTCCTCCTCCGCTATTATCTTCTCCGGTAGAACCTACTGTCGTTGAAACGTCTTTTACTTCATCGTATTTTGAAATTGCTTTTTCTATTTTTCTTACCACACCATCGGTAATTTCAAGCGGAGTATCCGGATGCATTGCCACATTTAAAACAAATCTTCTTTCATCGGATTTTGCCATAAATTCTTTAGGTATAAAATAAACTATCATAGCACCGAGCAATGCATATAAAAGTACAAAAGTGAAAACTTGTAAAGCTTTTAGATTAAGTGTAGACTTCAAAATAGGAACAAAATATTCCTGTATTGCTTTTCTTCCCGCAGTAACCGAAATATTGTGAACATTTGCCGTAAGTGAAAGTCTCGGCACCAAAAACATAGCTGAAAATATAGATGCTATCATAGCATAAGTTATTGTTAAAGCAAGTTGTTTAAATAATTGTCCTATCATACCTGCAACGAACACAAAAGGTATGAATATTGCAATGGTGGTAATTGTGGAACTTAAAATAGGTGCAAGAAGCGTGGATGAGGCCTGATAAATACATTCTTTTTTTGGTAAATGTTTGTTTCGATGCAGTGCCATCAAAATATTTTCTATAACGACGTTACCGTTATCAACAACCATACCGATACCGATAGTTAATCCTCCCAAAGACATGGAGTTGATTGTTATTCCCTGAAAATACATAATACTTAATGTAACACACAAGCTTATAGGTATTGCGGTATTGATAATTGCAGAACCTACAAAACTTTCCATGAAGAAATATAACAAAATAAAAGTTAATAATATACCTTGCAAGCCCGACTGATATATACTTGTTAACGATTGCTTAATAAATATTGATTGATCGTAAATTACTTTTATATCAACATTTTCAGGAAGTTTTTCTTTAATATCTTTCAATTTATCTTGTACTACTTTTGACATATTTATAAGATTTGCTCCGGACTGAGGATAAACACCGATAGAAATATTGTCTTGCGAATTATACCTGGACATACCTTTTCTGTCTTGCAAAGATTCTTTTACATCGGCAACATCTCGCATATAAACAATCTTTTCACCTGTTTCACCTTGATAAGTTCTGTCTCTTCTGTATCTTGCGTTTCCTCCTCGCTGATCTTGCTTACCGAACGAAAGGTTTTCAATATCTTCAATACCTTTAAATTCACCTACGGTTTTAACTATATATTCATGTTTTTCTTCTTTGATTGTTCCGGCAGGATAAGTAATGTTTGCGGTCTGCAAAGATGTAATAACATCCGTAATTGCCAATTGGTTTGCAAGAAGTCTTCCTTTATCGATTTCCACCAAAATTTCTTTTTGTTCTCCGCCTTTTAAATCTACCTTTGCAACACCTTCCAATCTTTCAAATTCATCTTTCACGTTTTTTTTCAGCATATGTCTTAAATCAGCCATTTCCATTAAAGTGGGTTGCATATCTTTATATGTGGCAGACAAAATCATCGCTTCCACCTGCATAGGATTATATTTTAATACAACAGGATCAAGAGCATCTTTAGGCAGCGATTCTTTTATCAAATCTATTTTTTCTCTTATATCCATTGAAGCAAAATCCATATTCGTTCCCCACAAAAATTCGCATGATACTATGGACACTCCTTCCTTGGATATAGACGATACTCTTTTAATTTTTTTTACCGTTCCGGCAGACTCTTCAACTAACTTACTTATTAATTTTTCCGACTCTTCAGGACCTGCACCTTCATATTTTGTAACAATAGTAATTTGAGGGTATTCCATTGCAGGGAACAATTCTTGAGGAATTCTTGTCCATGCAATAACACCCATAAGTATTACGGATAAAAATATCATAACGGTGGTTACCGGTCTATCTACAGGCAATCTTAATAAACTCATAATTTTTTCTCTCTTATATCAGCTTAAAGCTTAGAGCTTATAGCTTATAGTTTTTGATAAAATTCACTTTATTAATTTTTAATTAATTATCATATTTTGTACAAAACAAAACACTTACAACTTATCAAAAATTGCTGTGCAATTTTTACCGACATTATACATTGTAAATTGTAAACTATAAATTGTCGTTCGTTACTATATATTTTCAAACTCTTCCCTGTCCCGATTTGAAAACTTCTTATACATTTTACTAAATAAGTTAAATAAGAACATCAAACCGAGAGCTTTAAAGAATTTATAAAAACTGCTTTTCGGCCTTTCCAATACATAATATGCCGTAGGAATTATAAGCATTGTAAGTAACGTTCCTGTTATCGTTCCGCATAAAACCGTAAGTCCCAACGATCTCCACATGGAAGCAGATTCGTCTCTACTTAAAACCATAGGCAAAAGTCCCAATGTTTTCATAAGCATGGTTATAAGTTCAGGTCTTAGTCTTTCCTTACAACTTTCAAAAATAACTCTCAACAAATTTGTTCTGCCTACTCGTCTCTGGTTTATTTTATCGACAATAATAATAGAACTGTACACAATACAACCGAACAAAATCATTATACCTATCCACACTCCCAAACTGATAGGCTTTTTAAATATCCACAGCGAAAAAGCTACTCCTATCATACTTAAAGGCAATGCAAACATTATTAAAGCCGGTTGCATATAAGATTCGAATATGGATGCAAGAACAAAAAATATAAGTATAATAACAAGTGCAACGGCAAGCATAAATTGTCCTCTGTTTTTAACGGTTTTTTCATAATCACCGGAAATATTAAAAGAATAATCCTGAGGAAAAGCCACACCTTTTAATGTCGCTTTTATTTTTTCTGCTGCCGTTGTAAGTCCTATTTTTGCCCTGTTTGCACTTATCTGTATAAATCTTTTTTTATTTTTTCTCCAAATTTCCTGATTTGATTTTAGTTGTGTCATATCGGTAACCTGCCCGACATAAACAACATCTTTTCTCGGATTAACGACTCCTATAAACGGTATTTGTTCAACATTTGTTATACTGTCGGGATAGAGTCTGCATATTGTTTCTATCTGTTTACCTTCGGTTCTATACTGTGTTGCAATAAGACCTCTCAGTTGGCAATGTAATGTGTTACTGAAATAATATGTAGTTAACCCGAAAACCGCCAATCTGTCATAGTCAACGGTTAAAATAACTTCGGGTTCATCTTCTCTCATTCTTATTTTAACATCTGTAAGACCTTTAACCTGCTGCAATCTGCCGGAAGCGGAAAATGCAAGTTGTTTTAAAGTATCATAGTTCTGCCCGTAAAAATCAACATATATTTCTTTTGAAGCGGAACTTTGCGAATCCTGAAAATATACAAATGCCGGCGAAAATTCTCCGAACCTTTTTCTAAATTCTTCTTTAAATTCTTCCGCTCTTTCATAAACGGTTACTTCAACAAATGTGTGAAGTTTTTCGACTTTCGAAGAAACTCTTTCAACCCAATCGTGATAACTCATTAAAGCCTGTTCCATTTTCCTTACAACTTCGTTTGAAACTTCTATTCTTGTTGCGGGAGGAAACTGTACACCTATACGAAAAGTGTTAACACTGCCCGGATCCATAAATTCGGAATCTCTCGTCATCATTATTTTTGCCGACAATAAAAATAAAAGAAGCGTAAATAACCAAACATAAGTTTGCCACTTAAAACAAAACTTTAATATTCTTCCGTAAATATGTCTTACTTTTATGTACCATTTTTGAAAATCCAAATCGAACTTATTTTGCCATCTGTAAATTTCCACCGGAATAAACATCATTGTAGCAACAACCGAAGCTACCAATGCAAAAGTTATGGTTAAACCGAACGGAACATACATCTGCCTTATTTCCGGTTCCAAAAATACTAACGGCAAAAACACAATTATTGTCGTAACCGTAGATGCAAATATCGGTTGCCAAAGTTCCGCGGTTCCTCTAACAACAAGTTCGGCTTTTGTAGCAAAAGTTTTTCTGTGATGATGAAAAGCTATATTTTCCAATACAACGATAGAATTATCCATAACATTTGCCATACCCATGGCAAGACCGCTCAACGTCATTATGTTAAATGTTTGGTTTGTGAAATACATAAGAATGATACACATAAACAAACTTAACGGCATTGTTGTTGCAACTATAAAAATACTTCTTACATTTTTCATAAAAAGGAACAATACTCCGGCAAGGATTATACCGCCCAAAACAAGCGCTTCAACGAGTGATGAAATTGCTTTTTGAATATATTCCGCATCATTTTTAACTATAGTTATATTGATATCGGGATCTAAAATCTCTTTAAGTTTATCGATAATTTGTAAAGCTTCTTTTGCAACGGTTATAGTATTTGCGGTAGATTCTTTTTGAATATAAATGGAAACAACATCCTGAACATTAAGCCTTGAATAAGATGTCGGTTCATAATAAGAATCTCTTATAGAGGCAATATCTCCTATTCTTACTATTGAACCTGAAGGAGTAATAGCTATGGCAGTATTTTGTATTTCTTCTATACTGTTGTATTCACCGGTAGCTCTTATAACGAATTTATTACTGTTTCTTGTAATTTCTCCCGCGGAAATCGATAAATTTGCAAGATTGATTTTTTGAACAACCTCAAGAATGGAAAGTTTGTATCCCAAAAGTTTTGCATTATCCATCTCTATCAAGAACTTTCTTTCTCTTCCGCCACCGAACTCAACATTTGCAACACCTGCCACTCTCATAATTTTTTCTTTCAGTTGTTCTTCGGCAATTTCTCTTAACTGTTCAGGCGTTTTTTCTTCGGAGCTTAAAGACAATATCAATATCGGACTGTCAGATTGTTCGAATTTTGCAATAATAGGTTTTTCTGTCTCTTTCGGAAGGTTATGTTTTATCATTGCTATTTTTTCTCTTATATCAATAACAATGAAATCCGTATCTACATTATGATGAAACATCATCATAATATTTGATTCCGATTCTTTGGACGAAGAAATCATTTCTTTTAAACCGTTAAGTTCCGCAAAAACTTCCTCTAACGGTTTTGTTACATATTTTTCAACTTCACTGGCGGCAACACCGCCTCTGAGTCTTGTAATAACACTTACTAAACCGGATTGTGCGCTTGGATTTAATTCTACGGGGATTCTAAAGGTTGTGATAGCGGAAAATAAAATCATGGCAATAACAAGCATTAAAGTTGTTACCGGTTTTTTTATTCCGAATTCTATCATTTATTATCCTTTGAACTGCAATTGCATATCAAAAATATACATCGGTGCCCTACGGACTATTGACTATCCGTTAGTTTATTTGGATATATAGTTCAAACCATTCACCAATTTACCAACTTTCTGTTCCGCAAAAAGTTTATCATCCTATAAACTTATCTTTATTTTTTCGGTGTTGTATCAACAGTATCTTCTATTGCTTCCAAGAACTTAACTTTCATTCCGTCACTTAATTGTCCCTGGGTTTCTATAACAACAAGTTCACCTATTTGGATACCTTGTTCAACAACAGTTTTATCCGTCAATTTTTCGCCTAACTGGCAAGGTCTCATCAAAATTGTTCCTTCACCCGGTGTTCTGTAATCCGGAGAAACTACGGGAACCAAAAATGCATTTTCGCCTAAAGAGACGATACTATCATTTGGAACAAGCATAACATCTTTCAATTCTTTAAGTAATATTACTCCTCTTCCGAACATACCGGATCTTAATTTTCCTTCATCATTTTCAACACTTACTTTTATTGTTGATGTTCTCGTTCTTTCTTTAACCGTAGGAGCGATTTCCGTTAATGTGCCATAAAATTCTTTACCGTGGTAAGAGTCGCAATTGATGGTTACGGTTTGTCCTACGGCAAGTTTATGAACATCTTTTTCAGGAATATCAACTTCAAAATTTGTTCCTTTGTCACTGATAAATTTTGCTATAACATCTTGCGGTGTAATATAATCGCCGGGTTTTATTATTATTTCGGCCAAAATTCCGTCACTCGGTGCCAACATATTTGTTTTTGCCAAATTCGATTGAGAAAGTTCCAATTCGGATAAAGCAGCTTTTACCTTCGAACGGGCAGATTGAATTTCATATTTTGCTTCATATAATTTACTTTCCGAAAGAGCTTTCATTCTGTACAACTCTTCATAAACTTTGTATCTTTCCATAGCTGAATTATATGCGGAAACTTCACTCTTATATTTACTTTGTGCATAGTCCGCTTTCGTCATTGCATCTTTAGGATCCAAAGAACAAATAACATCTCCCTGTTTAAGTCTTGCACCTTCTTTGTAGTTATAAGATGCAAGTTGCCCGTCAAGTTCAAATCTCATTTCGTTTTCAACGGCACCTTTTATCGTTCCCATTGTAGTGTATGTATCTTTATAATCTTCTTTTTTAGCTTTTTTAACCTTCACCGTTATCATATCCTGTTTCTCTTCGACAACTTTTTCTTTTGCAAAATAAACGAAATAAATTAAAATACCCAAAAGAATAAGACCCAAGCATGCAAGTGTAATTATTGCATTTCTTTTAAACTTAGGATACTTTTGTGATATTTGATTGTACCTGTAAGTAACACTTTCTATAAACTTGTAATATAAATACTTGAAATTCAAAATATTCCTCCAAAAAATTATCTTAAACTCATTAAAGTAAGTTTTTCCAACTCTACTATTGCCGCATGGTTAGAATAAAGAGCTTTCGCAAAAGCTGCTATAGCCTCGGCATAATTCCAACTTTCTTCCATCAAAGCTACCGTTTCTATTTCATACAAATCATTTCTCTTTTTCATAAGTGCAAGTTTTCTTTCTTTAACGGTTAACTCGTTTCTGGTAGTTCTTGCATTATTCAAAGAAAGTATATATTCATTGTATGCTTTTTCAACCGAAAGTCTGCTGTTTTTCAACAAATCCATCAATTCTGCATTTAATTGTCTTTGAGAAACAGCACTTTCTTTAGCATCTATAAAAAACTGTATATCATCTAAAACACCTAATTGAACAGACAACGTATCAACTTCAACTCTTTTACTTGCATCAACAATCGTTGCAGGATCCGTTCTATCCATACTGTAACTTGCAGCTAAAGAATTTCCCCATAATCCCCACGAAAGTTTTGCCGCTAAAGACCACTGAGTGGTAAGATCTAACGGTTCGGTAATAAAAGCTTCTCCTGTTTTTCCGTAAAAACCTTCCAATGCCAATTGAGGATGAACTTTGGATTTACTTATTTTGATTTTTTGTTCGGCCATTTCAAGTTGTAATCTTGCAAGTTGCACATCAAGATTATTAGACTGAACAAAACTTACACAATCTTGTGCCGTAAAAGCTATCTCAAAAGCGTCCGAAGGCAACTCATCCGAAACGGTTGCCGGAATTTCTTCCAACGTATTTACACCTACGGTTTCTATTAATTTCTGTGTAGAAAATTCAAGATTTATTCTTGAAGTGCTTAACAAATTTGCAACTTTATCCCTAAAATTTTCAGATTCGGCCAAGTCAAGATTTGATATAGCCTTAGCTTTATATTCAACTCTCGTCTTTAAAAATAAAGTTTCAACCTGTTCAAAAGCTTTACTTAAAGCAGCATATTCCATTTTTAAAGTAAGGTATTCGTAATAAGCAAGTTTCACATTCGCATACAAGTCTTCTTTAGCCTTAGTATAATTATACTTTGCGGCATCTTTCATCATTTTGTTATATTTATAATTAGCTTTATTTGCACCACCGGTATATATAGGCATTGTAGCTCTTGCACCTATACTTTCCGATTTATATTCGGTTTCACTTCCTATACTGCTGTCAGACATGCCGGAATACAAAGCTGTTTTACCTTTCGATTGTTCGGCCTGTAAAAATAACTGCGGGAAATGAGAACGGATGGAATTTACAACTCTTAATTGAGCTAAATCCACCTGTTCCGCTGCTACCGCTATTTTTTGGTCTCGTGCCTGTGCCAGTTTAAGACATTCTTCAAGAAACTCGTCCATGCAAAAACATGGTTGGACACACAAGAACCCTATAGTTATTAAAGCCGTTATTTTTTTTATCACAAAATATCCCTTTTACTATCTATAAAAGTATATAAGAAAAACATGATTTTGTCAACTAAAATCAATAAGAAAAATCAATAAGTTTTTTCATTTTTATACTTTTTAAATATCTTCTTTCTGTAAACAAACAAAAACACTATTACAATAGCCAGAGTAACAAAAACTGCCGGAACTATATATTTTGCAACATAATTTTCAATTATATACTCGGCATACGGCTTTCCGCACAACAAAACACCCACAGCAAGCATAATCCAAGATAATATATATACAGCGATCGATAAAACATAAAAAAACTTTTTTCCTGTTTTTTGACCGCAATATCCGCAAACCAAAGCTCCGCCCCAACCGAAAGGTACATTTATCAAAATTAAGATAATTCCTATTACCTGTTCTACCGTCATTTTTCTTTTTTGTGTAAGAGAATTTCATCCAAACAAGAAAGATTTTGTTTTATTCTTGCAAGAAAATTTTCGTATTCGGCTAAGTTAGGGTTATACTTTAACAACTGTTCCAATCCCGAAACAATATCTTTTTTTATATCACCGCTTGATTTTTTACTTTTGGGAATCGTATGCAATATACACAAATTTCTTGCTTTTGCCGGTTTTATTTTTATCAAATCAAGTTCTATTCTTTTTGCGATAAAAGTCAATATATCTATTTCGTCTTTTATATAGTCTTCGTTTTTTATTGTATTTATTAAATCTTCCACACCGAAATATATTACGGGTTCAAAATCTATCGATGCCAACTCCTCTATTTCTTTGGATAGAGCGGTAAAATCGGACAACATTTTTTTTCTTAAACTCTTTGCATTTTTTTCATCTTCTTTAGGATAGACATAAGCAATAAGTTCGTTTTGAAGGTCTTGATACATAAAGAAATGTTCATGATAAAAAACTTTATGACATTTCGGACATTCTACCGTGTTAAATCTGCCCGATAAAAGGACCTCTTTTAAATCGGGATCATCAAACACATTTATTGCCTTCCAAAGCTCCGCTTCGAAAGTTTCTCCGCAACTGCATTTAATTTCACAATTAGATAATATAGACATTTTGTATATTTTATAATTTTTACACAATATTTTTCAAACAAAAGAGAAAAATTTTAGTATAATATGATAATAATTTTTGTCGTAAGAGGTATTGGTAATGAACGGAAATTCAATTAAAACTTTTTTTCTGTTATTATTAATGACGGTTTTCTTTTTGTTTATAGGTGAACTTCTAGGCGGAGTCAAAGGTATGCAAATTGCCTTAATTTTAGCAATAGTAATGAATTTTATATCTTACTTTTTTTCCGATTCCATGGTTCTTGCGGCATATAGAGCAAAACCCGTGTCTCAGGAACAAGATCCCAGACTCCACAGCATAGTAACGGAACTTGCCATGCAGGCAAAAATTCCGGTTCCGAAAATTTATAAAATAAACACAAATATGCCGAACGCTTTTGCTACGGGAAGAAACCCGCAACATGCAGCCGTTGCTGTTACCGAAGGCATTTTAAGATTATTGGATGATAGAGAATTAAGAGGAGTTTTGGCTCACGAACTTGCTCATGTAAAAAACAGAGATATTTTAATAAGTTGTATAGCGGCAACTTTATCGGGTGCAATTATGTATCTTGTAAGATTCGGCCTTGTGTTAAGCGGAGGAAGAAACGACAGAAACAATTCCAACCTGATTATCACCTTACTTTTAATGATACTTGCTCCTATTGCCGCAAGTCTTATACAAATGGCAATTTCAAGATCAAGAGAATATATTGCAGATGCCGACGGTGCAAAAATTTCCGGTGACCCTTTGGCACTTGCTTCAGCATTAAGAAAGTTGGCTTACGGTAACTCAAGGCAACAAAACAATGTATCCGAATCTACCGCACACATGTTTATAGTTAATCCTTTAACAGGTAAAAATTTGCAGGGGTTATTTTCTACTCATCCCCCTATAGATAACAGAATAAAAAAACTTGAAGAAATGGCCGGAGTTTTTAAAAACAGTAATCAAGGAACTCCGAAGGTGATATATTAATGGCTAAACAAAAAAAACAATTCTTACTTGATATAGAACCTAAACAATTATATTCTGTCTTAAAACCTATCGTCAGCGAAAATTACAGAACAGACCAAATAATTCAATGGATATACTCAAAAAAAGTTTTGGATTTTGAGGGATTTACAAACATATCCAAAGATATCAGAGGAAACCTCGAATCTTCTTTTACGTTAAGAAGTTTTACCAATGTAATTAAAGATGAATCCATTCTTGACGGAACGGTCCGTTACACATTCAGAACTTACGACAACAAATATATTTATGCGGTATGTTTACCTGCGGACAACAAAAAAACAGTTTGCATTTCCACGCAGGTAGGGTGTCCCGTTTCATGTAAATTTTGTTTATCCGGCAAAACTAAATTTGTAAGAAATTTATCCAGAGGCGAAATTTTGGAAGAAATTTTGCACATAGAAAACGATATAAAAGAAAGAGTGTCCGGTATTTTGTTTATGGGTATGGGAGAACCTATGCTGAATTATAAAAATTTAACATCGGTAATAAAAACTCTTATATCAAAAAAAGAAATGAATATCGGTAAAAGACATATTACCGTTTCTTCCATGGGAATAATTCCGGCAATAAAAAATCTTGCAAACGAAATGTACGGTGTACGGTTTGCGCTTTCACTGCACGCAACCGACGACAAACAAAGAACAAAAATAATTCCCAACAATTTCGGTACAACAATATCCGACTTATTAAATGTTTGCAAATACTATCTTAAAAAAACAAGTTCAAGAGTAACAATAGAATATATTTTGTTGAAAGATTTTAACGATACATCAACGGACGCTCACAGACTTGCAAGACTTATGAAAACAAACGGACTTGTAAATCCGAGTGTGCAGGTAAACTTAATACCTTACAACGAAACTAACAGTTTCGATTACAAAACTCCGTTACAAGTATCAATATTAAATTTCAAAAAAATATTAAAATTGAACGGTATAACGGTAAACATAAGAGAACCTAAAGGTTTGGATATCGGTGCGGCATGCGGACAATTAGGTAAGAAATAAAAAGAGGATAACTTTAATGAAAACAGCAATAGCATTGGGCGGCGGCGGAGCAAGAGCTTTAGCACATATCGGTGTACTGAAAGTTTTGGAATCAAACAATATCAAGTTCGATTATATTACCGGAACATCCATGGGTTCGGTTATCGGTTGTTTGTATGCCGTAGGAGAAAAGCCCGAAACAATAGAAAAAACTTTAAAAGATTATTTTTTCAATAAACTGTTTTCTAAAATGAATATGCAGAAAATGCAAGATGAAAACCAGGTAACTTCCGCAAGAAGTTTGATAAGAAAAGCAAGAGAGTTCGTTAAATACGGTTCTCAGGAAGGAGGCAGCTCATTTTTATCTCACTCTATTTTGGAAGATTTGGTTAATACCGTAATTCCCGATATGGATATATCCGATACAAATATACCGTTTGCTTGTGTGGCAACGGATATTACCAACGGTAAAGAAAAAATATTTACTAAAGGTCCTTTAAGAAAAATCGTTTTGGCATCAGCTTCAATTCCGGGAGTTTTTCCCCCTGTAAACATAGATAACGTTTGGTATACCGACGGTGCACATGTTAACGTTACGCCTGTAACCGTAGCAAAAATGTTCGGAGCGGACTTTGTTTTAGCATCGGATGTTAAAAGCAAACTAAAAACTTTGGAAACTTTACCTGCAAATGCAAAAGATATTATGAACAGATGCAACTTTATTGCAAGTCACTTGTTTTATGAAATACTTATAAAAAATGCAGATGTTATAATAGAACCTAACATAAAGCAAATATCATGGTCTGAATTTAACAAATTTAATTTGATGGTAAACGAAGGTAAAAAAGCAGCGGAAACAAAAATACAGGAAATACAAAATAAATTGAAAAAATATAACACTCCAACCGCAAAATGTAAAAGATTTATTAAAAAAATATTTAATCATAACGACAAAAATTTGAAAGCTGCACTGTTTTAAATTTTTTTACACATAAAAAAAAGCAGAGAGGGTTTTCTCGCTGCCTTTTTTTTATTTTAAGAATTATTTTTTTGCTTTTTTATCTTTTTTAGGTTGGATTTTCTCTTCAACTTTATCCTGTTTATCTTTTCTAAATTTAGCCATCATTTCTTTTCTGCTTTGTTCCATTTTTGTGTACTGTTCAAAAGACAAAACACTTCTTACTTTTAATTTACTTTCAATATTTATTCTTGAAATATCGGCACTCGTTTGTTGAATTTCGGCTGCTAATTTGTTTATAACATTCATATCAATATTTTCTTTCATTAGTTCTTCATCTATCAAATCCATTTTTTGTTTGATGTTTTGTCTTAACTCTTTCTTTCTTGACATATCTTCTTTCATCATTTCGTTCAATTGTGTCTTTTGAGCATCCGTAATGTTTAATTCTTTAGCTATTTTTTCAAAATCAAGTCCCATCTTTTGATGATGCATATGTGGTGGTTCAGGCATATCACCTTTTTCCTGCGGCGGTACCGCATACAAAGAAGTTGTTACCAACAATGCTACTGCCAAACTTAAAATTTTTTTCATGCTATCCCCCTTAAAACTACAATTTATAATTTTTAATTTACAATTATCAATTTCGGTGTCCTTCGGACTAATCTTTATAGATTCACCATATCACTTTATAGCCTACTATCAGTTTAGATAACACATGTATAAAAAAAGTTACAAGCCTTACAAATTACTGTTTCATTAATTACTAATTACTAATTTCTAATTAATAATTGTCATCAATCGATTCGGCGTAAGATTTTGAATTTAGGCAAGGCTTGCCGAAGCGAAGTAATCTATAAGATATTCGTTCGCAGGACACCGAAAACTTTTCACCCTTTCACCTCTTCACCTGTCATTAGTCGTATCTTAAGGCTTCTATCGGTGATAATTCCGATGCTTTTTTCGCAGGCCATAAACCAAACACTATACCTACAATCGCAGAAAAGCCTACAGATAACACAATTGAAAAAGTAGATATAAATGTTGCCCACCCAGCAACTTTAGATACAATAACCGATATTCCGATACCTAAACTCACCCCAAGTATTCCGCCCAGCAAAGACAGTACCGAAGACTCTATTAAAAATTGTAAAAGAACTGCAATTCTTGTTGCACCGATAGCTTTTCTTAAACCTATTTCTCTTGTCCTTTCGCTTACGCTTACAAGCATTATGTTCATAATACCGATACCGCCGACTATCAACGAGATACCGGCAACGGCACCCAACAGCATAGTCATGGTTTGTGTTGTGGATGTAAGCATTTGTATCATATCCGACATATTTCTTATTCTGAAAGCATCCGCCTGTTCGGATGTAAGCTTATTTCTTTCAAGCATTGTTTGCAACAAATAAGTTTCCGTTTCACTCATTTTACCGTCTTGTACTTCAACCGATACCGACGAAACATATTGTGTACCGAACAATCTTTTCATTGCGGTATTTAACGGAACAATTATAATATCATCGCCGTCTCTCGGACCTTGTGCACCTTTCACGGGCAAAACACCTATAACTCTGAACTGTTTTCTGTTAATTTTAATATATTTACCTACGGGGTTTTCATTACCGAAAAGATTTTTTACTACGGTTGTACCTATAACACACACTTTAGATAAATTTTCGTTTTCCGATTTTGTAAAAAATCTGCCGTATTGCGGAACGGCATTTTGTAAATATTGGTAAACGGGAGTAGCTCCCGTAATAGAGGTGTTAGTATTTTTGTTACCGTAAACTATTTGTGCAGAACCGCTGACATTCGGATCTATATTTTTTATAAGTTCCTTATTTTCCGCAAGAGCATCAACATCTTTCAAATATATTCTTCTTGCCACTGACCCGGAAACACCGCCTAACGAAATTCTTCCAGGCATTAAATATAATAAATTGGTTCCCATAGATGTTATCTGTTGTTCGAGTGCCTTTTGCGCACCGTTACCTAAAGCTAACATGGATATAATTGAAGCAACACCTATGATAATACCAAGCATAGTTAAAATTGATCTTGTTTTGTTTGAAATAATTGCTCTTATTGCGGAAAAAAAGTTTTCCGCAAATTCGGCTATACTTAAATGCGAAGATTCTTTTTTTATTTTCAAAGGTTTTGTATCTTTTCTTTCTTTTTTCTTTTGAATTGTGTCGGACAAAACTTGTCCGTCTTTAATCATTATAAGTCTGTCCGCCCATTTTGCAATATCGGGCTCATGGGTAACCAAAATAACACTTATACCTTTTTTATTTAAGTCGGTTAATATCTGCATTATTTCGTTGGATTGTTTTGAAGATAAATTTCCCGTAGGTTCATCGGCAAAAATTATTTTAGGGTCATTTACCAAAGATCTTGCTATTGCCACCCTTTGCTGTTGTCCGCCGGAAAGTTGTGTGGGTTTATGTTCTATTCTGTCACTTAACCCTACCTCTTTAAGTAACTGTTCCGCTTTTTCTTTTCTGTTTTTACCGCCGGAATACACCATCGGCAAAGCAACATTGTCTGTAGCGGTCATTTTATTTAACAAATTATATTGTTGAAAAACAAAACCTATAATTTTCGATCTTAAAAATGCCGTTTGGTTATCGTTAAACTTTAAAACATTTTCGCCGTATATTTCGTATACACCGTCGGTAGGTCTGTCGAGCAATCCTAATATATGCATCAAAGTGGATTTACCGGAACCGGAAGGCCCCATAATGGCTACAAACTCGCCTTCTTCGACGGTTAAGTTTATACCTTTTAAAATATCAAGACGGTTATCGCCGACATTATAAACTTTGGTAATATTTTTTATTTGTAATAATGGTACATGCTTTTCCATTAAAAAAATTACTCCTAATTTTAGGTTATGGGATTAACAACGAGATCCCGCATCAAGTGCGGGATGACACGGCACTGGATTACTTCGCTTCGCTCGTAATGACGACCTTTTTTGTCATTGCGAAGGGCTTTTAGCCCTGTGGCAATCCAGTCGTTGTCGTTCTCAACCTATAACCTTATAACCCTCTATAACCTGACGTTCAACTATTTTTGTGACGGTTTTTGTCCCGATTGTCCGTTATTTAAAATCTCTTTGTTTGTTTTTCTTTTTCCCGGTCCCATCGACAAAAATCCTTTTGTCGTTTCTTTTGTTGTAGCAATATTATATTTGTCTTGTTTAACTAAAATCGTGTCACCTTTGGAAAGTCCTGAAGTTACTTCAACATTGTCTCCGTCAAAAATACCGGTGGTTATTTTATGTCTTGTCTGTTGCATTTCATCGCCGACCAAAACAAAACATTCTCCCTGTTCATCTTCAACAAAACTGTCCCAGGGAATAACTACGGCATCTTTTTGTTCTTTAACTATAATATCTATGTTTGCCGTCATTAACGATTTAAAAAATTCCGGCGTTTTTTCAGGTCTTATTTTTACATAGTATGTAATAACATTACTTACATTTTTACCTTCTTCCAAAATTTGGAACACTTTACCGTTAATGGTAACATCTTTGTAAGCATCAAGAGTTATTTCTGCTCTTTGTCCGTTTTTAATTTTACCGATATCGGCTTCATCTACACTTGCAAGAACTATTAATTCGTCTGCCAAAGCATACAAAATATCACTTGTCGAAATGGTTTGTCCTTCAACAACATTTCTTAAAATTATTTTACCGTTCATCGGCGAAATTACAGGCGTTGCTTTATATGTGTTTTCCCAATCTTTTATATTTTCGTCGGGGTTTGCCCTTACGGCATCAAGTATCGCAACCCTGTCGGAAGAACTTAAATATGCCAACACCTGCCCCTTTCTTACCGTGTCTCCTTCGTTAACTAAAAGCCTGTCTACTCTGCCGGAAACGGAAGGTTTTATTTCCACTCTGTTTAATGCGGACACTTCACCGGTAGTATCAATAATTTCTTTAACATCTGCCGTTGTTACAGTATGAGGAGCATACTTTATTTCAACAACTTTTTCTTTTTTATCTCTAAGTTGGTAAGTTATTATTATCCCGAGTACAAGAAGTACGGTAAAAATTATTGCTGCTTTTTTCATTTTATTTCTCCGTGGGTATCACCCAATAATTTATCTCTTTTAGCCAATGCCAAATTATAATTATATAAAGCGGAAAGATGCGACATTTGGTTGTTAACATATTCCTGTTCAATATCCTGCCAAGTTTGAAACTCCATGGTTCCCGCTCTGTATTTTATTGTTGCCTCTTTCTGTCTTTGTGTAGCCGCTTCCAAAAACATTCCGTAAATTTCTATATTATCTTTTGTTCTTTCAATATCCGCCAAAACTTCTTCCAAACTTGTTTTTGTTGCAAGTATTGTTTGTTTGTAACTTTCCTGAGCTTTTTCCAAAGCAGTATTTGCCGCTTTAACAGAATTTAATGTACTTGTGATACCGCCGGAAAGTATAGGATAGTTAAGTGCTACTCCCACACTCCAATTTTTGCTGTCTGCAGGCGGTATTGGATTATTTTCGTCGGAAACACCTATGGAAGCAGAAGCGGAAATATTCGGATAGAGATTTCCTTTTGTAGAATCTATACTGTATCTTGTTATTTCAACCGACGACGATGAAAGTATTACATCCGGGCAATTTGCCACCGCATTATCAACATCAACTTTTGTGTTATCATCAACTTCTTCCAATTTATAATCTACCATACATACCGAAGACAGTTCCGTTCCCAAATTTTGTGCAAGCGTTCTTCTTGCGACAGCCAAATCTCTTTTGGCATTAGACACATTTACATAAGCTGACTGTTTTTGTGCCTGTGCTCTTAACATGTTACCTTTGCTTTCTTTACCGCCTTCGTATTGTAACCTGACAATATCGGCAGACTGTTTTCTCATGTTATAAATATTTTCCAAAAGAGTAATATTTTCCTGAGCATAACACATTTGCAAAAAAGCTTGTCTTATGGAAAAATAAACATCCGATGAAGATTTTGTAAGTTGTGCAACGGTTTTATTTATTGTCGCTTTTTGGCTGTGTATTTGTGCGTTGGACTGAAAATTGTATATTGTTTGTGATGCATTTAAACTTGCACTCCAATTGTTTGCCGTGTGCCCGTTACCCGACCTTGTAAATCCGTACCTGAAATTTACGGACGGATAATATTTGTTTAATATAACATTGTAATCGTATTCGGCAATTTTCAAATCTTGTTTTGCCATCACAAGAGTATTGTTTGTTTTGTTTGCAATATCAATACAATCCTGCCAGGTTAAAGTTTCGGCAAACAAACAATGCAGCGAGCCCGCCGAACAAAATAATAATAAAATATATAAAAATTTCTTCATTAAAAAATTACTCCGTAATTTTTTTGATTATTGGATTATCGGTTTATCGACAACTGCTTTTAACTACAAGAGCCCGGATCAAGTCCGGGATGACAAAAAACTATAACCTTATAACCCTATAATCTTATAACCTGTCATTAAATTAGACTATAAATATATCAAAAAAGTTACACTATTGTAATATTTGTAAATAATATCAATTTTTGTTGCTTTCTACAACAAAAAACGGGGGATTTTCCCCCGTTTTTTACTATTTAATTACCAATTACTGATTTCTAATTGTTATCTGCGGTTTCTTCTGTTTTTGGTTCTTCCTGCTTTGTTTCCTGTGATGTTTCCTGAACAGTTTCCTGTTTAGGTTCTTCCTTTACGGTTTCTTGTGTATTTTGTTCTTCCTGTTTAACTTCCTGTACAGGTTCCTGCTTTGTTTCTTGAACTGTTTCTTGCTTTATTTCATCCTGCTTTGCATCTTCTTGTTTAACGGTTTGTTTTTCTTGCTGTGCAGCAGTTTCCTGTTGTGATGATGTTGTTGTTTCTTGTTTTTTTGTTTCTTCTTTCTTATTGGATTTTCCGAACAATCCCATTAAAGCATTTGTAACATTTTTGTCACCTAAAGCACTTACTACGGCCGCGGCAACATCGTAAGAAATTTTCGGATCGGACATTGTTCCTTTAATTTTCATTCCGGTATAATCACCGGCAGTTACTGCAAGGTTTAATGCTTCTGTTTTTAAATCCACCGTTCCGCCGGCAATAATTTTTGCGGTAGGAATTTTTATTGAAACATCATTTGTTTTTATTGCACCGTCGGTAAACAATACATCACAAGCGACATTTTGAAAACTTATATCGTTTTTACTGTTCGCTTTTGTTTCTTCGGTTCTGTTATTGTTTACAATATTAAACAACAACAAAAATGTTTTAGCGATTTTGTTTTCGGTTAACTTGTTAACATTGGAAATCGTTCCCGCACCGATATTTAAAGCAAATGTTCCGTTAGTTTTTTTGCATGTGCTTGTTACTGTTTTAAGTGCGGTTTTTAGTGTAGCTTTTTTGCTTACCAAATAAGGAACATTTATTTCGTTTATTGTTATATCTGTATAAATATTATAATTAAAATCCGAAGATGATGATGATTTTGTTGTTGTTGCTTTTTTCTCTTCTTTTTTAGTTTGTTGTTTAGAATTTGATTTTGTATCTTCAACAATTTTTAGTTTGTCCATATTGAAGTTTAACTTTATATCTTTATTTATTAAAGAACCGTTACCTTCGAACTTACCTTCGTTGAATATACCGTTAATAGTTTTTATTACTATATTCTTTTTGGATTTTGCAGTTGCTTCCAAATTAAGCTTGGAAACGGAAGCCATAGGCAGATATTCAAACGCCACATTGGAACAAGTTAAGTTACCTGAAAAATCGTTGTTTGAAACTTTGGCATCGGAAACGATTTTACCTTTCATTTTATATTCGGGGAAATTTTTTGCAATGTTATCCAACAACAAGTTAAGGTTTAATGCTAAATTGTAAACGAAATTCTTTTCGTTCTTCCAATTAAGTAACCCTGTAACATTCGCGGATGAATCGGGAAGTTTTATATTTAATTTTGTTATGTCGGCTGCCTTAGTATTTAAATTAAAACTTAAAATTGTATCGATATCGAGTGTAGGAAGTATAAATTTTACAGGACTTTTATAAAAACTTTTAAATGTGCTATCCGTAATATTTTTGGATTTTAAATTTAATGTAAGTGCGGACCGTAACTGTTTTGTAAGTTCCCCCACCAAAGAAATGTCTGCATCGTTATACTTTAAAGATAACTGTTTAATGTTGAAAGCAAGAGAATCTATAGAGAGTGTTGAAAAGTCTGCTTTGTATAACGGAGAACTGTTTTCGGCTTTAAAATAAATATTCGTATTTAAGTTTGAAACTTTACCGTATTCCGAATCGGAAGAAATGTTTTCAAAAGCAAATGTTCCCTCACAAAAGTTTTGAGTTGCTTCCGCATTTGTTTTGAATCTTCCCGTTAAATTGTATTCCGGAACAAGTTTTGCGAAGTTATCTATAAGTAAATCGAGATTAAGTTTTAAATTATATTCCACATCTTGTTTGCCCCAATCTATTGTTCCTTCCAAATCCGCGGTTGAGTTCGGTAAAACCAAACTTAAACTTTCAATATCCGCATTCATTGAAGAAATGTTTACTACCGATTTTGTTTTAAATGTTATTTCATCTGCTTTAAATTTAGTTTTACATTCGAAGAAATCTTTAAAAGTTTGTTCATCTATATTTTTCAATATAAGATTACAATCTATTTTGGGAGCATTTATATTTTCTATTTTACCTTGCAAACTTATTGTTGCATTATTAAAGTTTGTTTCAAAAGTTTCAACATCCAAATACAATTTATCCATATCGAAATTGTTTAAATTCGTTTTAAAATTTGCTTTTAACGGTAAAGAAATATTAAGTTTGTTTTGTTTAACCGCCAAATCGAAAGAAGTTTCACAACCGAACATATCGGTAAGCGAAAAATCTTTTGTTTTTAAGTTAAAGTTTTTAATACTTGCTTCCAAATTTGATGTTTTATCTATATATGTTATATTTGCATTTTTTATATTGAAACGATGTATGTTTAAATCGAACGAACCTGACGAACTTTTTGTATCGGAAACTTGTTCTTTCTTTTGTTCTTGTTGAGATTGTTCGCTTTGGGACGATTTTATTATATCGTCAAAATTGAAAAGGCCGTTTTCATCTTTTGTTATGTTTATATCTATGGAATCCAACAAAATTTTACTTATTTTTACTTTCTTTGCAAGTAACGGAAGCGGTGAAACTTTTACTATAAAATCGTCCGCTTTTATAAATGTTCCGTCGTTAAGTGTAGATTTTTCCGACATTTTAAAATTCTTTAAATCTATACCGATAAGTTTAATTGAAAGTTTGTCGAATGTAACTTCTCTGTTAAAATTGGTTCTTGCATAATCGGCAACCAAAGTTTTTACTTTGTCTTCCGGCAAAAATACTTTTATTGCTATAACCGCAGCAATGGATAAAACTACAACTAAACCTGCTAATGAAATCAAAAAAATTTTTATTTTTTTCATGATGACTTTCCTTAAAAATAGAATAATATTAATAATATCAACTGATAATTATAGATTATAAATCAAAAATTGTAAATTGCCGTTTTGGTCGTTAATTATAAATTGTAAATTATAAATTATAAATTGTCGTTTTAGTGGGCGATGTGACCTAAGAAAGAAACGATTATTACACCCAACAATAAACAAAGTCCCGCTTTTTTGTTGGATGCTTTATGTGTTTCCGGAATGAGATCCGCTGCGGACAAATAAATAAATGTTCCTGCGGTAAATGCCAAGAAACTGCCTATTAAATGTGCTATTTGGTTGGAAAAGAAAAGACCTACCAATGTTCCTACAGGAGTAAATATTGCTACCGTTAACGAATAACATATTATTTGTTTTATCGATTTGTTTGAATGCATCAAAATTCCCGTAATAGTTACACCGTCGGGTAACTTGTGCAACATTATTGCTATTGTTGTCATAAGTCCTATATAAGCATTTGCTCCGAATCCTATACTTATAACTATACCGTCAAAAAAAGAATGTAATGATAAACCGAAAGTGGAAAGTGTTCCCAAATGAACATGACAATGATCGTCGTGACAAGGATGAAAAAATATAAAATGTTGAATTGCAAACATAAACAAAAAACCGACAAAAGCATAAATTATTGCGTTAGGATTATGCTCCACCGATTCCGGTAACAAATGAACAAATGCTATGGATAACATAACACCCGCAGCAAAACCTATTAACAATATGGAATTTTTTCTTGCCCATTCGGAAAATTTTAACACCACAAATGTTCCTATAAGCGCGGAACTCATTGCTAAAAGAGAAAATAATAATTGTTTCATTAAAAAAATACTCCGTAATTTAGTTTAAAGGGTTAATAGGTGAAAGGCTTAAAGGTTTTAACAATAACTGCAAGCTCTTATACCAAGTATAGAACAAAAAAACTATTCATCCTTTCACCAACAAATTGTTTACAATTTGTGTTCACCTTTTCACAAAAATTTGCTCCGCAAATTTTAAACTAACGGTAATCTGTAAATATTTTTTTCGGTAAATTTTATAATATTGCCCATCATTTCAACTGCTTTTTCGGGATATTTTCCTACGGCAGTTTCCGCAGACAACATTACAAAATTGCTGCCGTCTATAATTGCATTTGCAACATCGCTGACTTCAGCTCTTGTAGGAACCGGATTTTCCACCATACTTTCAAGCATTTGTGTTGCCGTTATAACAAATTTATGTCTTGATCTGCATTTTCTTATTATATATTTTTGAACTACGGGAACCGTCCATAACGGAATGGATATTCCCATATCGCCCCTTGCAACCATTATACCGTCGCAAACATCTAAAATTGAAGCAACATTATCTATTCCTTCTCTGTCTTCGATTTTTGCCACAAGTTGACATTTCGGATGTTGTTGTGAAACCACTTTTTTCAAATATTTCATATCGGATTTGTTTCTTACAAAAGAGTTTGCAATATAATCAAGTTTGTTTTTTATTGCAAATTCAATATGTTTTTTATCGTGTTCTTCAATCTCCGGGAAATGTAATTTTGCGGCAGGTATGTTTATACCTTTATGTTCTTTTAAAAGGTAATCCATTCCAACTACTGTTGTAACGGAATCTTTACCGGCAGATACAACGGTAAGTTTTAAGTTGCCGTCATCGATAAATATTTCAAGTCCTTTTTTCAAATCGGACATAGGACCGGAATAATCTATTGAAAGAGTTTTTGAGTTTCCTATAAGTTTTTTGTTGGTTAGTACAACCTTTTGATCTTTTTTCAGTGCAACAGGTTTTCCGCCTTCCAACATACCTATTCTTATTCTGTGTCCTTCCAAATCACCTAAAATTTTAATGTTTCTTTTATACTTCTTGTTTACGGATCTTATTAAAGCAATATCTTTTTCGTATTGTTCGAAAGTTCCGTGAGAAAAATTGAGTCTTGCAACGGTCATTCCGTTATCGGAAAGACTCTTTATTATTTTTGCAGACCTTGTGGAAGGTCCCATTGTACAAATAATTCCTGTCTTGTTAGCCATAATAAAAATACTCCATATCTTTGCTTAAATGGTGAATAGTTTAAAGGGTTTTACGATAACTGCTTTTAACTATGAGATCCAGCATCGAGTGCGGGATGACAAATTTTTCACCCTTTCACCAACGAATTGTAAAACAATTCGTGTTCACCTTTTCACCAAATTTTGTTTTACAAAATTTACAAGTTTACTTTCGGTAAATCTTTTAATGCTTTTTGAACTTCTTCTTCGGAATAATTGCAATCCTGAATTTTTCCTGCCAAATATTGTTCGTAAGCGGTTAAATCAAAATGTCCGTGACCTGACAAATTGAACAATATAGTTTTAGATTTGCCTTCTTCTTTTGCTTTTAATGCTTCGTTTATTGCTACTCTTATTGCATGAGAAGATTCCGGTGCGGGAAGTATTCCTTCGCATCTTGCGAAAGTTACCGCCGCTTCAAAAACTTCTCTTTGTTTTACCACTACGGATTCTGCAAGTTTTTCTTTTACTATTGCAGAAACCAAAGGTGATGCTCCGTGATATCTTAATCCGCCGGCATGTATACCGCTCGGCATAAATGTATGACCTAATGTATACATCTTGAATGCAGGTGTAAAACCGGATAAATCACCGTAATCGTAAGCATATACACCTTTGGAAAGTTTAGGACATGCCGAAGGTTCAACAGCTATTGCTCTTAAATCTTTGTGTGTTCCGTTTATCTTATCCATTATGAAAGGAAATGCCAAACCGGAAAAGTTTGAACCGCCGCCCAAACAAGCTATTACTATATCAGGATATTCATCTATAACTTCCAATTGTTTTTTTGCTTCCAAACCTATAACCGTTTGGTGCATTGCAACATGGTTTAATACACTGCCCAACGAATATTTTGCATTTTTGTGTGTTAAAACATCTTCTATTGCTTCGGATATTGCTATACCTAAAGAACCCGTGCAGTCAGGATCTTTTTCCAAAACTTTTCTTCCCGCTTCGGTTTGCATTGAAGGACTTGCAAATACATTTGCTCCGTAAACCTGCATTAGTGATTTTCTGTATGGTTTCTGTTGGAACGAAACTTTCACCATATATACCACACATTCAATACCGAACATTTTACAAGCCATAGCAAGAGCCGAACCCCACTGACCCGCACCGGTTTCGGTTGCTATTCTTTTTGTTCCGGCTTTCTTGTTGTAATATACTTGTGCTATTGCGGAATTGGATTTGTGGCTGCCCGAAGGGCTTACACCTTCATTTTTAAAATATATCTTTGCAGGCGTATCCAAAAATTTTTCAAGATTTGTTGCTCTTACAAGCGGAGAAGGTCTCCATATTTTGTAAGCGTCTCTTACCTGGTCGGGAATATCTATCCATCTTTCCGTACTTACTTCCTGTTCAACTATTTCTTCGGGAAAAATTTTGCACAAATCTTCTTTTGTTGCGATTTTTCCGGTTTTAGGATTAAAAGCCGGTTCCAAAGGATGAGGCAAATCCGCCTGTATATTGTACCATTGTTTAGGTATATCTTCTTCACTTAAAATTATTTTTTTACTGTTACTTAATTTTGACATAATAAATTTCCCCTTTTGAGTTTTTTTCGGTTAAAAATACTGAAAACTGTACACTGTTCACCATCGAAACTCAAAATTCTTTTGAAACGAAAAATTTTGTATATAAGTTTTGTTATATTCGTAAAACATATCTTTTTATTTTACATTATATAGGAAGAAGTGTCAAACCACCAAAAAATCGCTGCAAGCAATTTTTTGTTGACTATCTTTTTTCAAAAGTATATAATTTTATTCTAACAATCGTATTTTTGTAGCTGTTTTGGAGGAATTAATGGCCGAAATTATTTTAAAGAATGTATACAAAAGTTATGGCGATGTTAAAATCGTTAAAGATTTTAACTTGGAAATTAAAGATAAAGAATTTTGTATTCTCGTAGGACCTTCCGGTTGCGGTAAAACCACAACTTTGAGAATGGTTGCAGGTCTTGAAGATATTACCGCAGGTGATATATTTATAGACGGCAAAAGAGTTAACGATGTTCCTCCAAAAGACAGAGATATAGCAATGGTTTTCCAGAACTATGCTTTATATCCTCATATGACAGTTTACCAAAATATGGCTTTTGCTTTAAAACTTAAAGGTTATGATAAAGCGGAAATAGATAAAAGAGTTAAAGAAGCTGCCGACATTTTGGGTATTGCCCACTTGTTGGACAGGAAACCAAAACAACTTTCCGGAGGACAAAGACAGAGAGTTGCAGTAGGCAGAGCAATTGTAAGAAAACCTAAAGTATTTTTATTCGATGAACCTCTTTCCAACCTTGATGCAAAGTTAAGAGTTCAAATGAGAGCCGAATTAAAAAAATTGCATGAAAGATTACAAAGTACAATGATATATGTTACACACGACCAAACGGAAGCTATGACAATGGGTGATAAAATTTGTGTAATGAAAGACGGTATTATTCAACAAATCGCAGGTCCGTTGGAACTTTATGATAAACCGGCAAACAAATTTGTTGCAGGTTTTATAGGAACACCTCCGATGAATTTCTTCAATGTTGAAGTATATAAAGAAAATGACGGTTTAGTATTAAAAGAAGGTTCTTTTGATGTTAAAGTTCCCGACTTTATGAAAGATAAAGTTGAACCGTTTGTTAATCAAAAAATCGTTATGGGTGTAAGACCCGAAGATATTTACGATAAGCTTTTTGCAAGTATTTCCCATCAGGTAGTCAGCGGATTTTCCGCAACGGTAGATATAGTTGAACCTTTGGGAAGCGAAATTTATTTGCATTTTAATACAGGCAAAAACATAATGGTTGCAAAAGTGGATTCAAATAATAAATCGAAACCCAACCAGGTTATCGAGTTGGTTTTTGATTTGAAAAAGATTCATTTATTTGAACTTGAGTCCGGAAAAACAATTATATAGTTGAAAAAAAAATATTTTTTTGGTAGAATTTAAAAGATATGAACGAAATAATTACGGTTTGTATAGTTTTGTTGACAGTAGCACTTATAGTTGCGATAATTTATCTTATACTTACTTTGGTTCAAGTTGCGAAAACAACAAAAAAGTTAGAAGAAACTATAGACAAAGTTAATGTTGAATTAGATTCTGTTCATAAAGTTTCCGAAGGTGTTATGGAAGTTGCAAGCTTTTTCCCGAAGGCTTGGGTTAAGATAGTTGCAACAGTTTTACCTGCAGCAACAGCTATGATCTTTAGAAAAAAGAAGTAGGAGGCATATTATATGGATAACAGAGATAGTGGTCTTTTTGCTTTTTTATTAGGTGCAGTTGTAGGTGCGGCAGCAGCTTTATTGTATGCTCCCAAAACAGGAAAAGAAACAAGAGCTCATTTGAAAAAATTAACAGAAGATTTCGTTGAAGATGCAGGCGAAGTTGGAACGGATTTAAAAGAAAAAGGCAAGAAATTTGTTGCCGAAAGCAAAACAAAAGTTTCAGAGTTTGTAGAAAAAGGTAAAGCAAGATATTCAAAAGCTTTTAAGAAACAAGCTCCGGCGGTTGAAGAAGAAGTTGCTCCGGTTGAAGAAAAATCGGAAGATCTTATACAAGAATAAGAAGTAAAGTGCTGAGGTAGCTCAGTCGGTAGAGCAAAGGTCTGAAAAACCTTGTGTCGGCAGTTCGATTCTGCCCCTCAGCACTTTTTAAAAATATCGAAAAGCTTGGAACAAACGGTTCCAAGCTTTTTTTGTTTACGGATTTATTTACATTTAATTAACGACATTATTCTTTTGTCGGTAGGTTCCCTTCTGTAAGAAAAAAACATTTCGTATTCGTGGCAGGTACAATGAGAATTTATATACGATTTTTTTATGCCTAATTTTTTAAACTGTCTTTGTGCTTCTTTTGCCAAAGAAAAATATTCTTCATCGGCAGGTCTGTTAAAAGCTTTTTTAAGTTCATCCCCCACCTGGTAACAACATTGTCCTATATGCGGACCTACATAAGCAAATATATCCTGTGTGCTTATACCGAAATCTTCCAAAAATCTTATTGTCGCACTTTCAATTATACCGCCTGCAAGTCCCCGCCACCCCGCATGTACCATGGCAACCACGGAATAATCTCTTGAAGCTAAAAATACGGGCATACAATCGGCAGTAAATATACATAAAAATATATTTTTATCATCTGTTATTAAACCGTCACAATCGGCAATAAAAGTTCCGCAATCGGCAGATGAAACTTTTTTCACCATGGTTCCGTGAACCTGATTTGCAAAAACTATTTTTGTTGAATCTATACCGAATAAATTACAAAAAGATTTCCTTTCATTTATATCTTTCATGTTACCGCAATATCTTGTTGTGGTTAAATGAAAAGTGTCAAAGTTTTTTTCGATAGTTACGATATTATCTTTTTGCATAACCTTTATAATTTTCTGGGTTTATGTATTTCGTAGGCCGGTCTGCCGAAAACATCGATAGAATCTTCTTTAACGGCAGCTTTTTCTTCTTCTTTTTTTTGAGCTTCCGCGTCCTCAAATAAATCATTATTTGCTTTTTGTTTTTCTTCTTCTTTTTTAAACGAAGCAATTATTGCTACTCTTATTTTTGTATCAAGATCATTATTTTCGGTATTACCTATTTTTAATGATATATAATGTTTAAATTCTTTTTGAATATATTCTTGAGCAAAACGTACATCACCTACGGCAATTTCACTTACCTTTGAATAAGAAATGTTTATTAAAATTCTGTTTGCTTCTTTTATATCGTCACCTTCAACAAATTTGTTCGTAATAGCATTATTAAAAGCTTCTTCAAGTGTTTTTCCGTCACCAAGACCGATTATGGCATTTCCTGCACCTTTTAAAATATTATTGATATCGGCAAAATCTATATTTACTGTTCCCGTTTTTGTTATGGTATCGGTTATAGATTCTATTGCTCTTCTTAAAACATCATCTATAAAAACAAAACCTTGTTCATAATGTGTTTTTTCATCTATCAAAGAAAAAATTCTGTCGTTAGGAATAACTATCAATGCATCGGTATATTCTCTTAACTCCGCTATACCTTTTTTTGCATTTTCCACTCTTTCGGAGCCTTCGGCAGAAAACGGTTTTGTAACAACACCTATTATTAAAATTCCTCTTTTTCCCATTTTCTGCAATTCCGCATCCAGTTCTCTTGCAACTCTTGCAATAACAGGCGCTGCGCCCGTTCCTGTTCCGCCGCCCATACCGGTAGTAATGAATACCATATCGGCACCTTGCAACATATCTCTGAATTTGTCTATTGATTCTTCCGCATACATCTCACCTTTTACGGGATCTCCTCCGACACCTAAACCTGTTCCTATGGAAATTCTATTTTCCGCGGCAGATTTTCTTAAACTATCGTTATCGGTATTTACGGCATAAAGCTGAACACCGGAAATGTTTGCGGTTACCATTCTGGTGATAGCATTTGTTCCTGCTCCGCCCACACCTATAATTTTTATATTTGCACGACTTGCAACAACATTTGTATTATTTTTAGCGGTTTCATTATTACCGGGAAACCTTATTTCCAAATTTTCCATATATAAACTCCGTTAAATTTTACTTGAAATTGTTGAACCAGGATTTAAGAGTATCCGCAAATCCGTGTTTTTTTTGTCTGCGACTAACACCTTCGGACATCATTGAAGAACTTAAATTTTTTAAATTGTTTTTTAGTATGGCAAGAGCCGTAGTATAAACTTGTGAATTTATTATCTTATCATCGTAACAATCAAAATCTTCGTCGGTAAAATTTGCACATTTTGCTACCGAAACGAAATATTTCGAAAAAGCTTCCGGCATACCTTTAAGTAACGAGCCTCCGCCGGTGAGAATAAAACCGCCTACAAACTCATTTAAAGCTATACCTTTTTGCTTAAATGCTTTTTCTATTTGTTCCAATTGTGTCTCAACTTGAGGTTTTATTATATCTACCAATTCTCTTACAGTAAATTTTTGTGTTTTGTTTCCCGGAACGGAATATTCAAATTCAGTATTATCGGTTATAAGCTCTTCTAAAATAACACCGTAAGTTTCTTTTATTTTTGTAGCTTCTTTTTTTGTTATTTTTAATTTTGCGGCAATATCTCTTGTTATATAATCGGCACCGAAAGGAAGCTCAAAAGAATACTTTAATTTTCCTTCAAGATAAGCTACAATTCCGGTAGTCATTCCGCCGATATCCACCAATATACAACCCAATTCTTTATCGTCATTGGAAACCAAAGTATCGGAAATGGAACTGTATCCGTATTTTAATTTGTGACCTCCGGTTGCCTGCTTAATATTAGACATATTACTTTTTGTTCCGGAAATCATAAGAGCCGTCAATTCCAAATATTTACCGCTCATACGAACCGGATTCGCAACTATTTGTTCATCTATTTTATATTGTTGCGGAATTATTTCAATTATTTCTTTTGTGTCGGGAATTTTCTTTGTTTCTTCCAATCTCTCCGTAATTTCGGCAATCGTTTGGTCCGTAACTATACCGCCATCATCTTCATCTATTTTCATTCTCGTATCGGCATTGTTAACCTCTATCAACGCTCCTCTTACGGCACACAACATATCTATATTTTCAACTTTAAATTCTTCTTCTGCTTTTGACAAAAACTTTTTTACCGTAAATTCGGCAGCACCTATATCCGAAATCACACCGTTTTTTACACCGTCGGAAACAAATGTATCTGCCGACAAAATTTCTATTTTATTTTCCGAATTTATCTTTGCAATTACTCCATGAATAGAACTTGTACCCAAATCCAAGCTTATAAGAGCATCTAACTTTTCCATATTTTTACTCCTGTATTATATCTTGCTTGTTTCGTCAACAACCGAATATTTTACCAAAACTTTATTTTTATTCATATCAAGAAAACTTAAATCTATACTTTCTATACTCTTATCCGTCGTTGCCAAAAATTTTAAAACTCGTTCAAGTTTTAAAATTTTATCGTCCGTATTTTTTTCTTTCGGCGAGCCCCAATAAATATCCGTTTTTCCGTTCACGGTTAAAATAATATCTTCAACCTCACCGTATTTTATTTCGTTAATATCGGAAACTACATTTGTTATTTGAGGTTTTATTTTTTGATAAAAAGAAAGTAAATCTTTTCTTTCCCTATCACTGTTAAAAACCAGTGTCGGAACATTCATCAAAGACATATTTCCTCTCAAATGGAACGGTTTGTCATCAAAATCAAGTCCGAATTTTTTATCGTCAATATTGATAAAAACTTCCGGCAATCTTTCGGTTAAAGAAACAACTATTTTTCTTCCCCAGTCGGTTCTGTGCATTGAAACATCTTTAAGTTCGGCTTTAAATTCTTTTAAATCTTTTTCAGCTTGATATAACCTCACCGCAAAAGAGCTGTCACCTTTTTGAAAAGGTATCAATTCTTTTATCTCGGATTCGGTAACATTTTCACAACCCGTAATTTCAATATTTTCTATAAAGAAATTTTCCAACGAACACAAATATTTCACTAAATGGTTATATGCATATACACATGCAAACGCTAAACAAATAACAAAAGCCAATTTAAACAGTATACGGAAAATTTTTCCGTACAACTTCTTTTTCCCGCCTCTGTTTCTTATACTGATACTTCCATAAGAAATAGCCATATTTATATTTCTTGTATGGCTTGTTTTAGTTCTTTTCTTGGCGGTTTTTTTTACAGGTCTTTTCTTTATTGATATTTTATCTTTAACTATTTTTATAGCCATTTTATTTTGCCGACTTTAAAATTTCCAAAACCAAATCTTCAAAACTTAAACCCATATGCTTTGCCGCATCCGGGAACAATGATGTCTGTGTCATACCCGGCAGCGTATTTACTTCCAAAACATATATATCGTTATTTTTATCTACTATCATGTCAACTCTGCATGTTCCGTTACATCTGAACTCGTCGTAAACTTTAAGTGCGATATTTTGTATTTTTTTCAATACTCTTTCCGGTAATCTTGCAGGAATAATGTGTGTTGATTGCCCTGCGGTATATTTAGATTTAAAATCGTAAAATTTACCTTTAGGCACAATTTCTATAACTGGTAACGGATTACCGTTTAATACGCCTGCGGTAACTTCCACACCTTTAATATATTTTTCCACCAATATTCTGTCTTCGTAAGAAAAAGCAAGTTTTACGGCTTTTTCAAATTCTTTTTTATTTTTTACTATCGATATTCCTATTGCAGAACCTTGCGATGCCGGTTTTACTACCGCAGGATACGATATTTCTTCGAACGGTTTTAATTTTTCTATTATTGTCCATTTTGCCGTTGGAATTTTTGCGGCTTCAAACATTTTTTTCGATATTATTTTGTCTATTGTTGCGGCACTCGAAAATACACCGCAACCGGTATAAGGAATACCCATAATTTCAAGCATACCTTGAATTGTTCCGTCTTCACCCGGTGTTCCGTGCAAAGTTATATATGCCAAATCTATTTTTTCTTTTACCAACTTCTGCGCTACATTTTTGTTTACATCTATCAATACAACTTTTAAGCCCAACTTTTTTATTGCATTATAAACTGCTTTTCCCGACATTAAAGAAATTTCTCTTTCCGACGATGTTCCGCCGCACAACACACCTATTTTTTTCTTTTTTAAATTTATCATTTTATTATCTTTATTTCCGTTTCAAGTTTTATACTATATTTTTTGTAAACTTCATCTTTTACAAAATCGATTAACTTTAACATATCTTGTGCACAGCCGTTATCTTCGTTAACAAAGAAATTTGCATGCACATCGGATATTTTTATTCCGCCGACACTGTAATTTTTAAGATTTAGAGAGTCTATAAGTCGTCCTGCACTATCACTTTCGGGATTCTTAAATACACACCCCGCATTTTTAGTGCCGATTGGTTGCGAATTTATTCTTCTTTTTCGCTCTTGTGAAATCGTCTTTAAAATATCATTTTTATCAGCATTTTTCAAGATAAAAAATATCTTGGTTATAATGTTGCCTTGCAAGTCACTTTTCCTGTATTCAAAATTAATATTATTTTTAGTTAAAACTCTTTTGTTACCCGAATAATCTATAACTTCTATTTTATCAACAATGTCGGACATCGAACAATTTTTTACACCGGCATTTCCGAACACCGCACCGCCTACGGTTCCCGGTATTGCCGAAAGATATTCCAGCCCGCTTAAACCGTGTTCGGCTGTTTTTATTGCCAAATAAGCCAAACTTACCGCCGCTCCGCAAATAACATTATTTCGGGATATTTCATATTTGCAAAATTCACCGGATAGTTTTAATACTATGCCTTTAAATCCTTCATCGCTGAACAAAAGATTTGAACCGCCGCCGATAACAAAAAATTTTATGCTATTTTCGTTTATAAATTTTAACAATGATACCAATTGTTCTTCCGTTTCAACTTCAACAAAACAGTCGGCATTGCCGCCGATACACAATGTAGTATGTTTTGATAACGGTTCATTGCATTTATAATTACATTTTATTGATGACAAAAATTCTTCCGTATTAATAATACTTATTCTCCAAAACTTACAGTTTTATGCTTTTGTATACAGTTATTGTACAATATAAGCTTTACCGTCGTGAAGCAAATAAGTTTTACCTTCTATAACAACTATTTTATCATCGCTTGTCGATGCAGGTACAGGCTCGGGAGTTTGTTCGGATATATTTGTTCCCGGAATTTTTTCCTGCGGTTGAACGGATTCAAGTTCGGATTTAGGTTCTTGTTTCGATACTTTTTCCTGTGTTTTTGCAGGTTCAGGTTTAGGTTCAACGGCAGGCTGTTCATCGACAACGGTACCGGCATTCGTCGTAACATTTGTATCTTTTACAACATCGGAAACAACAAAACATAAATCTTTATCTTCATTATAAACATCGGTTATGGCTACATCGGCATCGTGGTCCATAAATTTAAAAGTGAATTTGATATAATTATTATTTTTATGTGAGAATCTTCCATCTTTCCCAAAATATTTAGAAAACTCTCTGGTCATATCATCCTTAAAAAAGCCATTAAAGCTTTCCGAAACTCCAAACCTTAATAACGGTATAGGTCTCATATCATGATCTCTGCCGTTGATTCTAACAGTACAAGATATAAATTTCAGCGGATACGAGGATTTGTTTACAAGTTTAATTTCATCGGAAATACCCTTATCAACTAATGTCTTCATCGTAGTTTCGTAAACATAATCACCATACGGACTTTTTGTTATAATTTCACCATCAGCAAAAACTGCCGAAACCATAAAAAAAACCGTTATTACAGAAATTGCCAAACTTTTAAAATTAATCATTTTCTCTCCTTAATTTGTATTACAATATTTTCAATAATTCTTCACCTTGTTGCCAAACATTACCCGCACCGAGCGTTAATAAAATATCGTTTTCTTTTAATGTCTGTGCTATCGATTTTATGTCCGTAAATTTTTCTACATTACATTTATTTTGTTTTGCAGCCGTTACTATTAAATCCGCGGTTACACCTTTTATCGGCTTTTCGCTTGCAGCATAAATATCCATAATATAAACGACATCCGCTTTTTTAAGAGCTTTCCCAAATTCTTTATACAAATTTCTTGTTCTTGTATATCTGTGCGGTTGAAATATTGTAACTAACCTTTTGTGAGGATAGTTATGTTTTAGTGCCGAAAGTGTAGCATTAATTTCTGTAGGATGATGACCGTAATCATCAATAACAGTTATACCGTTTTTTTCACCTTTAACTTCAAGTCTTCTTCCTACTCCTCCGAATTTAAAGAGAGCCTCTTTTATTGTAACAAACGGTATATCAAATTGTAACCCGATACCTATTGCCGCCAACGAATTTAACACATTATGTTCACCCGGAACTTTCAACAAAATTTTACCGAGTTTTTTACCTTTATAAATAACATTGTATTCCGTGTTACCGTTAACAACGGTAATATCCGTTGCGGTTATGTCGGGGTTACTTTTAAATCCGTAAGTGATATATTTTCTTGTTGCATAAGGTAACACTTCTTTAACCAAAGGGCTATCGGTACAAACCATTGCACAACCGTAAAAAGGAAGACTGTTTATGTGTTTAATAAAAGCCTGTTTTAAGTTGTCCATAGAACCGTAATAATCAAGATGGTCGTTATCTATGTTTGTAACTATTGTCAGTACAGGTGAAAGTTTTAAAAACGATCCGTCGGATTCGTCTGCTTCGGCAATTATATATTCGCCTTTACCGAGCCTTGCATTTGTTTTCAAATTTTTCAGTTTTCCGCCGATAACTATTGTAGGATCAAATCCGCCTTCATCCAATATCATTGATGTCATTGATGTTGTTGTTGTTTTGCCGTGTGTTCCCGCAATAGTTATTGTATATTTTAATCTTGCAAGTTCCGCAAGCATTTCTATTCTGGGAATAATAATTATTTTTTCTTTTATTGCCTGTTTAACTTCGGGGTTATCTTTTGAAATTGCTGTAGATGTTACGACAACATCCACATTTTTTACATTTTCGGCTTTATGACCGATATATATTTTTGCACCTAATTCTTTTAGTCTTTGTGTTACTTCTGTTTTTTTAATATCCGAACCTGAAACCTGATGTCCTAAATTTAGTGCCACTTCGGCAATTCCGCTCATACCGGATCCGCCGATACCGACGAAATGTATTCTTTGTTTTCCGTTAAACATTTTACTCCTCTTTCTTATTATTATTTGAAAAATATTCCGTAACTTTATTTTTTAATTTTTCTATCTTCAAATTAACATCACCAAACACTTTGTGACTTAACAAATTCACATCATTTATTCCTTGCACCATATCTATATTCGCAAATTTTGTAGCTAAATAATTTATGTCTCCTACACTTTCCAACACTTCTACACTTTCAATATTTTCGTCCGGTTTTTTATCATCCTTGTTTTCCGTTTTTTGTTCTTTGTCACTTGAAAAACCCGAAAAAGATATTTTGTCCAACAGTTCTTTTTTATATTTTTCAAATTGCTCATCAATAGTTCTTTCTACATAAGTTCGCACATAATTTTTTATTCTCTCGGGAGTAAGAATATATTTAAAAGTTATATAAACAGATGCTGCAAATAATAAAAATGTTATCAATAATGTTAATATTACAATTTTTATAACTTTCATACCCTAAATTATACAAAACTTTACATGCTTATTTTCTTACATAAATAAGATTTGCAACTTCACCGTCCAAAGCAATTTGTGTTTCGTTAACCTTCACGATATATGTAGGAAACTTTTGGTGTAATTTCAATTTTGTTCCCGGAACCAAACCGATAGATAAAAGTTTGTGCATATAGTCGTGATTTGTTGTAACTATATACGAAAGAGTAACTTCTTCGGCAATATCTATTTTTGATAACGGAACAACGATAGATTCTATTTTGCTGTTTGAATTTTTACAACAGTTCCCTTCCGGAATAGGATTTCCATGCGGGCATTGTTTCGGATGCCCGAGCAACGTACAAATCGAGTCTGCCAAATCGGTGGAAAGGTTATGTTCCAAATCACAAGCGATTTTTTCTATATCCTGTCTGTTAAAATCCAAAACATCAGCTAACAATCTTTCGGTAAGTCTGTGTCTTCTTGTAAGTTGTTTACCTAAATCTTCACCGGCATCGGTAAGTTTTATTTTATTTTTTTCTTTAATTATAAAATTCTTTTCCAACAGAACATTCGTTATATTTTTGGATACGCCTTTTTCTATTGTTTCGGAAACTTTTTCAAAATCATCTTCGTTTCTTTGAAGAGATGTCCAAATTACTCCGAGAGCTTCTTCGATATCTATGTTTTCTTTACTTTTGTGAATGTTTATAGCCATACTTTGCTCCTTTTACAGATTATAACGATTTACAATTTCTAACTGCAACTTTGTGTTTTCAAAAATCATGTACTCATTCGCTCCGCTATCTTTTTAGTACACTTCATTTTGAAAACACTTCGTTTCGTTTACGAACTTGTAAATCTAACGACAACGACAAAACGACAACGACCGGATTGCCACGACGGTTACACCGCCTCGCAATGACAGACTTTTAAAATTTTCGTTTACAAGCATAATTAAAGCCGTCTATGAGTGCAGAAAATTGAAAACAAAAAACTATAAATCAATCAAGTTTTTTCCCGTAGGGCAATGTGTCATTGTTTGAGCTTTTTTCGTTTCATTAGGTCGTTAGAAAAAAGCGTTGCCGTTGGGCGGAGAGTTTATAAAATAAAGCTCTCCGAGGTTGGCCTTTGGTTTTCAATTTTCAAACGAATGGCTTTTTTGCTTGTAAATGAGAAATTGTAAAAGAACTGTTTTTACAGAACTAATTTCTTCAACTTCTTCTTTACTTCTGTTAAATTATTATCCGTTAAAATCGGAATTAAGTCGTTAATTTCTTTTATGCTCTTATCCCACCATTTTAACTTAAGCAACAATTTTATCAACTGATTATCAAATCTTTTTCTTATTACTTTTGCAGGATTACCTGCAACTATCGTGTATGGAGCAACATCACTTCCTACAACGGAATTTAATCCTATAATTGCTCCGTCACCGATATGTACTCCAGGCAAAATTGTTACATTTTGTCCTATCCAAACATCGTTTCCTATTATTGTATCACCTTTTACAGGCATTTTATTTAATGGAGGAACTTGTTGTTTCCAACCTTCAAAAATATAAAAAGGAAATGTTGTAACCGCATTCATTTGATGGTTTGCACCATTCATTATAAAATTTACACCTGCAGCTATCTGACAAAATTTTCCTATTATCAGTTTATCCCCGATAAAATCATAATGGTGTGTTACATGCTTTTCAAAATCGGTATCTGCAAAATAAGTAAAGTCTCCGACAATAATATTTTTGTTTTTTATCGCAGGTTTAACATTTGTTATTGTTTTAATTTTTCTGTTAGGAAATATTTTGTTTGGATTTGGATTCATTTTTCCCCTTTTTACCTACAAATTAAAAATTTCGTCAACGGAACTAAATCGCAAAAACGGTGTATGATGTGATGCATTTTTTAACAACACAAAATTATCTTTAAAATATTCCTGTTGTGTAGCCGGATTAAATACTTTATCATTATCGGACAAAATCACTTTATCAAATTCTATCGGTGTAAACTTTAAACTACAATATTCCTGTAACTTTATTATTTCCTGCTTTGAACTTTCAAACGGTCTGTAAGAAGGTGCAGACAGAAACTTTTTAAGTTCTTGTTCATCGTAGACAAGATATGTCGATATGAAATCCATACAGTTATCTAAATTTAAGTTTAACATTAAATCTATTATTTTTTTACTTATACCGAACTTCTTATCTGTCATTAACGGATTACCGTTTACAGCAACTTTCTTATCGAATTCAGGAAATTTATCTTGCAACAAACAAGCTATCAAAACACCTGCAGAATAAGTTAACAAACTTACTTTATTATATTTACTGAAATCAAACTCAAAATCCAATGTGGAATAATCCCAACATAACAACAAATTTTTGCTTGAAGAAAAATTTTTGAATTGGTTATCGTCGCATCCCCAACCTGTTAAAAATACAACCAAATCATTACTGTTATTTTCTATAAGTTTTGTTTTCATTTAAAAATTCCTTAAAAGAAACCAATAAATATGAGATATTCTATTTTAAATTTTATCTTTAATAGTTGTTAAAACTTTTCCTTTAAATTTAAAATATTTTGCACCTTGATAAGCACCACTTTTATTTAATTTCCCTCTTTGTTCCATTAGTTTATAAACTAATGGTGATAGTTTATAAACTTGTCCTTCATATTCAACCTCTCTTTCACTTACAACTTTTGCTGTAACATTTCCATCATATACAAAAGCTATTTTGTCACCGTTTTTAATACCTTTATTATAAAAATTAAACAATCGTTCTTGTTTTCTTTGATTAGTAATTTCTTTAAAATCTTCTTGTCTATTTACTTCTGCCGGAAAAATAACTTTCCCATCAAAAGCTAATAATAATTGTTTTACTAATTCAATATCTAATACAAATAATTCAGTATTAGGTACTCTATATTTGCTGAAAATTTCTTGTAAAAGTTCCTCTTTTGCTTTATAATCTTCTACTTCTATGGCAAAAAATCTTTTTAGTCCTGTCACATTACGATAACCATTGCTTTCAAGAAATCTCATTCTTTCTAAAAACTGTTTATATTCTGTTATTCCAATTTTAATCAATCCAGATACAGTTGTTGTCATTAGATAAATGATTCCTTTTGCCATTTTTACCCCCCAAAACTTAAATTATTATAGAGTAGAAACTATATTCTTGTTATACCAACTATCTGCTTTTTCATTTGATAAATATGCTTTATCAAATAACAAATATAAATTTTTATATTTTAATCCTTTTTTTATAATAGTTTTTAGTTCTGATGTTTGTAACGGAATTATTTTTAAGCCTGTCACAGATTTTGTTCCATCATTAGAGTAATGATGATATGTTTTTCTATTAATAAAATCTGAAACAACATTAATAGCTAAAAAGTTGCTTATGAAAATACAATATGATTTATTATTTTCTGTTTGCAAAAGATAATCGCCTAAATGCCTTGAAACAGGTTCTATTTCTGCTCTTCTCTGATTTTGATTATTAGTTAATGTTGCTTCTAATAACACTGCATGTTCTGGGAAAACATTTGTTTTATCGTATTTATATATAATATCCGCACTACCACCAACAGCATGTGTTTTAGGTAATAAATCTGCATCTAAAGACAAATTCATATAATCCAATATTTTCCCTTTATATTCACTTATCTTATACCAAATAATTCCAAGTATATATTCAAAAATTGTAGGGATATCAGCATTATATGTAACAAGTTCATTTATTTTATCATCACTTCTTGTCTCAAACAATTCTAATAAATCAATTATTTTTTCATTTGAAAACTTTGTAGATATTAAATTATTAAATCTAACATATCTTTCGTCATTTACAGAATTAGTAAATTCTTTTAGTGATGAATACTTTGATTTTCTTTCTGAATTTATAATATGTAATATTTGTTTTTCATCAAATATTAAATCATTGCAAATTTCAGTAATATTGCAATCTTTTTCTAAAATATCGGACTTTGTAAATGCTAAATTATAAAGTTCATTTATATTATTCTTAAAATAATAATATGGCAAAGTATCTAATTTTATTTTTTCATCTTCAAAAATTATTATATCTGTTAATTTGAAATATCTTCTATTTAAATCCAAATAATCTGATAATGTTGATTTTATTTTAAATAAGTGTAAAAGTTTAAAGAATTCCGTTTTAAATTCTGTTTTATTTTTGTTTAATAATGAATTTTCTTTTAAGCATTTTAAAGGTTCTTTTTGTAATTTGTTTTTTTCTGTTGAAGAAAACAAATATTTTTTCCAAAAATTTTTTGCTTTACCATTTATTTTTTCTGTTTGTTTATATAATTTCAAAATATTATTTTTTAACTTTCTTTTTAATGCAATTTCTTTAAGTATCTCATAAAAGTTATAGTATGGTTTATCATAAGTTCTACTTTTTCTATTAATACCTATTGTTGTAATTAACTTCTCACTGTCTTTATTACTCATAAATACATTTAATGCTTTGTTATATGTATCATTGTTAAAAATAAAATCTATTATAAAATTGTCTATTGTTCCATTGTCTTTTCTTATTTTTTTTATAAAGTTTATTGCCTTTTGTGCTATAGAATCATCAACACATAATGGTAATATATAGCAAAATTCCTCCTTTGTTAAATATTCCAATTTAGATAAAAAATAAATTAATAATATAAAAGGTCGAACTGTTTTATTTTCAACAGTTGTCGACATCTTTAAAAGTTGCTTTAAATAAATATAACTATCTTTTGCTATATTTAACTCATTGTCACTATTAAAATTACCTAATTTACTTATTCCTAATAACTTTCTACCAACTTGTGTTAATTTTCTATCATTATCTATTAAACCTATTTCAACCAAACCGGATGTTTTTTCTCTTGCATCTTTATCAGGTCTTTTTGCATTTCCAACAATAAATTTATTTTCTTTTAAAAAATTATAATAATCTTTTTGCAAAGAATTATTATTAATCCAATTTTGGTTTGTGTTTCCAGGTTTGTTCCAAAATTCATCAAGCAACGAAAGTTGTTTTTCAATATTAAAATTAAATTGTTTGGTTCTGTAACTTGTAGTTCCAATGTTCCAACAATAACTTTTGAACGGAATGTTAGGTAATGTCATACTTTTCCTTAATAATTTATAATTAAAACTTCATCTGTAATTTTTTCTTTGTTTTTCGTGTGATAATTGGAATTTGAATAACTATTATTCAAATGAATAACTTTATAATTATATTTGTTTATCCAATCCATTAAAATTTTATTTTCTTTTCCTTTATTTGCTAGTACATTAGACAATGCAAATTTTATATTGTTTTTATTTAAAAGATTTAAAAATTCAAGTAAATCTTTTTCATCTTTTTGTGTCCAGCCGTCTTGTTCATTATAAGTTGCACAAGTTATTAAATATGGTGGATCACAATATACAAAACTATCTTTTTTTAATTTATTTATTTTAATTTTCCTAAAATCGTTATTTGTAAAGATGTAATTTTTTTTATGTATGACATCTATAAAATCTGAAAGTTTTTTTTGCATTTTTAAATTAAAATCTCTTTTTCCTACAGGTAAATTATAGTTACCTTCTTTATTGAATCTTATTTGATTATTAAAGGAAAAAACTATAAGAACATATAGTAAAATATAATAATCATCATCTTTTTCTGTTAAAGAATTAAAATCATTTCTCATTCTTATAAAGTTATCTTTATTATATCTCATTAAACCTTCAGAACTATTCGCTGAATATTTCTCATATCCATATTTACTTGTATTTGAAAGATTATATTTAGAAACTATTTGTTGTATAGAAGAAAAAATTTCTTTGTTGCTTAATTTTTTAAAAGTATTATATATCCCTATTAAATAAGAGTTTGTATCATTTAAAATTATTTTATCACTATTAATATTTATACCTACATTACATCCACCACAAAACAAATCTACAAAGGAACTTATTGTTTTTGGAAATAATGGTAAAATTTGAGATAAAATTTTATACTTACCACCTGTATAATTTAAAGGGGATTGTATAAATTTTTTTTGTTCAAAAATATTATTATCACAAACACATAAAAATAATCTTTCTTCATTATTTTCTATTTTTGATTTACCTGTAGTAAATGCTTTATATTCTTTTGAAAAAACTGTAACTTTACCTTTGTTTGATAATATTCTTATTATATCTTTATCACTAATTCTCGCATTTGATCTACTATTACCTTTATTAGACATATTATTGTATGATAACAATATATACTTTGCATTTATATTACTTATTAAATCTTCAAATGCTTTTGTAGCATTTTGTGTACAGTAATCACTTTTTAAATTGTCTCTTTGCATTTTTAAAGCAACACCGGATACTTTAGGTTTTTGCCATCTTGCAACATTTTCAAGTAAATGGTAAGCATCACAATACTGTCTTGAATTGTAAGGCGGATCAATATAAACTAAATCTGCTTTTATATTTTTTACCAACTCATTAGCATCAATATTATAATTTTTATTTTTTTTATTTAAATTGTTTGAAATTAAAGGAACAGCCAGTTCTAATTTTTTATTTAATTCTCCACTTTTTCTATAAGCATCATAATGTCCACAAGTATTAGCAATTTTATCCATAGCATACAATAAAGATGTTATTAACACTGCTCTTTCCCTTTCGTTTATAAATTTGGAATTAAATTTTTTTTCAATATCCTCTCTTATAAAACCTATCTTTTTACAAACATTCTTATTAAAATATGTATTTGAAAAATTTATTGACATATAATTATCATTTTGTGGATTTATGTTATTGTAATCAATAATAATTTTTTTTATTTTATTTGTATCAACTTTTTCTATTCCAAACCAAGCAAGATGACATATATAATTACTATACATATTATCGTTTGTAATTAATGTTTTATCAGTAAATGCTGACGAGACCGCACCCGTTCCGGCAAAAATATCTGCTACTGTATTGATATTTTTACAATGCTTTTCAACTATTTCTTTTATAAAAGGTAATAATTTATATTTATTTCCTAAATATCTTCTGTTATTAATAGCGGTGGTTTTATAATTTTTTGTATTTTTTTTAAGTATATTTGAAAGTTTATTTAATGTTTCTTCATCCCACAAATACTGCTGTATATGTTTTGTAGGGAAATAAATAAGTCCTTCTTCTTTAAATTCATAAAGAAGAGCTTGTGATATATTGTATTTATCGCAAACTTCCGATGTGGATAATAGTTTGTTATTCATTTCTTTATTATACATACATCTGTATGCTTTGTCAAGTTTTTGTTTTACACTTTTATCTCAGCATTTTAATTCAAATGACAATTTTATCTTTTGGCTATCAAATTTTTTAATTAATGCCCTCAAATATATCTTTTTCTAATTCTTTATAAACTTGTGTTTCTGGCGTAATTAGAGGTGCTAATGTGTCTCTAAAAAATGCATCTTTGGTATTTCCGCTATGCGATAGTTGTAATATTTTCTTTATCTCAACATAAATGTCACCACTCGCAGATTTTATATCATCTTTTGGATTTCCTCTCGAAATAGAATCTTCTAATTTTGCTTTTTTTATAGATAAAATCTCATCATATTTATCCGATTTATTTTCTTTTTCACATAGAAGCTTCAATATTTCATCATCTAACAAATAAGACTCTATATGCCTTCTAGACAGAACTTTTATATCTTTATTCTTTAGTTCTTCTATTTCATTATCATTCCTATCATCTCTATCAACAAGTTTAATTATTTTAGAATTACTTAAAGCTTGAGAAATTATTTTCATACTGATATTTCCTTCATTCTCAATTTCAGAACAAGAACCAATAGAAACAAAACAAACATCCGGATATTTACTATTAAATATTTTTGTATATATTTGAGCATCAAAATCTTTATATTTTCTTCCGTTTGTATTCCCTTCACAAAATACAACTGTTTTTGGAGCAATAAGCTTTGATAAATCACCAAGAGCTAAATCTAAAAATCTTTTCCACATAGTTGAATCAATTCCTGAAGGAGTCATAACAACTTTATTATCAAAATCTCTATTCTCAAAATCTAAAAAAATTACAGTTCCAGGATTTTCTTCTTCAAGTTCTTTCGCTTTTTTCAGCATTCCCATAGAATGAGTAGAAATCCAAAGCTGAGAATTTCCAGGAATCAAAGAATATAATTCTTTCAATAAATTTGCTTGTAATGTTGTATGCATATGAGATTCTGGTTCATCTATACAAAAAATTGTATCTGTAAAGTAACTGGATTTTATGATTAAATCTAATATTAAATCAAAAGCCGATTTTTCTCCAGCTGATAAATTAGCATAAATAAAATCTTTCGAAATTCCTTTTGTGAAATAAAAAGAACCATTTTCTAATGGTTTTCCTAATGATGATAATTCCAAATCTTCAAATACATTATGTAGTGAATTTTGAATTTTTCCTGTTAACTCTTTTCTTAATTCTTCTACACTTTTAGTATTATTTTCTTTCATAAACAGACTTGATATGGTTGAAGAAATTAAACGATTATAATTATCTGATACAGTAGCATCTGTCGTTATTAATGTTTTACTATTAATATTTCTATCTTTTACAGGATTTTCTTTTTTGCTTAAACTTGATATTACAAAATTTGATTGATTTCTATATGCAGATCTAAAATAAAATTTTTCACAAATTTGTCCCTTACTTAATGTTGATCCATAATAATATAAATTAATTGTTCTATCAATATTTCTAAAAAAAGAACCATATGCATTTTCTTGAATATCATTATAATTGGATTTTTTTACATAATACTTACTATCTTCTGTTCCTAACATACCAAATCCTTTAATTTGATACCATACATTAAATGCTTCAAACAATGAAGTTTTTCCACATCCATTTGGGCCAACTAATACAATAAGTTTTGCAGTTTCTGGAATACCTGTTATTGTTAAATCTGTGAATCGTTTAAATTTATTGATTTTAATTTCTTTTATTTTCATACAAACAATAGACTCCTAAACTTTTTTGTGTAGTTGTCTTTAAATTTGCAAATTCTAAAAACATAAAATTCAACTTAGTAGTTGATTACTTTCAAAGACTTCCTATATTTTAAATTATAACAAAATATTTACCGACTGCGGTGTACATAAGGAAAAGCAAAGGCGACCGGTACATAAAGAAGGTAAATATAAAGTTATAATTTAAAAGATAAAGTCGTTTAGCTTAAAACAATGCAATAACAAACCTTAAAGCTCCTCCAAACAATACCGCATATGTTGTAATCGCAACAAAAACTATTGAAGCAATTTTTATTCCATGCTCTTTTATTACCATCAAACTTTGCGCAAGACAAGGAACAAACAATGTTATAACTACCGCACTAACCAAAATTTGTGTTCCGGATAAAAGTCCGTCTTGTGCCAAAGTATAAATTCCGGATGCTCCGTAATCTCTTCTTAAAAAGCCCATAATAAATGTGCTTGTCGTTTCTATAGGTAGCCCTAAAAATTTTACTACTATCGGTGAAAACCATCTTTCAAGTGTTGTAAGCAAATGAATTTTGTCCATAAAAAACAAACCGACCGTAGCTAAAATAAATAAAGGAACTACTTCTTTCATGTACCAAACAAGTCTCATTTTAACTTTAGATAAAATGTTTATTATTGACGGTATTCTCATTTTAGGAATTTCTATAATAAAGTTTGTGGACTCACCTTTAACATAAAAATCCAAAATTTTTCCAACTAAGAAAAGCGAAAACAATATACACAACAGCCAAACAATTGTTGCTTTATAAGATACCGAAGATAACATCGCAAGAATTATACCCAACTGTGCCGAACACGGTATTGAAAGCGATAACAAAATTACAACTATCATTCTTTCTTTTTTTGTCTCAAGTATTCTTGAACTTAATACTGCCATCGTTCCGCAACCTACTCCCAAAACCATAGGAAGAACGGCTTTACCGTTTAAACCTACAAGTGAAAACAATCTGTTAAGTATTACCGACAATCTCGGCAAATAACCTGAATCTTCCAATATTCCGAAAAATGAAAAAAATGCAATAACTATAGGGAATATTATTGCAAAAGCATATGGTATTGCCATTGTAAAAATTCCGTACTGACCTACAAACAAATCTTTTACAAAATTTACAACCGGTCCCGTTCCCAAATAATCAAAACAGTTTGCAATAAACGGATTTATCAATTCTTCAAAAACTTTTGTTTGTATCCAATCTACAACGACACCTGCAACAAACACTCCAATGAATTCGTACATTATAAAAATAATGAACAACATTATTATCGTTCCCCAAAACGGATGCAAACAAATGTTGCCTAACTTTTCCATAACACTTTTATGTTTTCTGTGTTTTATTTTTTTTACTTCGGAAACGATTTTTAATATTGTTTCATTGTTATCGTGAAATATTTGTGCCGCAAACATTTTGTATTCGTTTTTAACAGTATCCGATACCAACTTAAAAACTTTTTCCTGCAACTTTTGCGGAACATACTGTTTTATATCTTTATCGCCCGACAACAAATATACAGCCAACGCTTTAGCTATTGAAGTTTTATCTTTTAAAACGTTCTCTATTGTTAAAATATCTTTACTGTTTTTATATTCAATATTTAAGTTGCTTACGGTCGCCTGCGGTATAATTTTTAAAATATCACTCACACCGTCACCGGTTGTTGCTGTACAGCAGGTTATCGGAACACCTAAAATTTCCGTTAACTTCTTTATATTTATTCTAATTCCCGACTGAATGGCTTCATCTCTCATATTCAAAACCAACACCATAGGTATTTTAAACAATGCAAGTTCACAGAACAAGTGCAGCGACCTTTCGATATTTTTCATGTCGCATACTTGTACTATAATGTTAGGTTTTTCTTTTATTATTAAATCTCTTGTAACTTGCTCGTCTTCTGATAACGGCATTAAAGAGTATGTGCCGGGAGTATCTACAACCTGATACTGTTCACTGCCGATTGTAATATTTCCTCTTGTAACATCAACTGTAGTACCTGCATAATTTGAAACAACCGCATATTGGCCGGTAAGTTTATTAAATATTACGGACTTGCCGACATTGGGGTTACCGACAAATGCTATCGATTTCGACATTTATTTTTTACCTTCTTTAATGCTGCCTGCGGAAACTGTTGTTGTAATTCCGCCTCTAATTTTAAATACTAATTCAACATATATCTGTTTAGGTTTTAATAATTGTTTAATATCTTTCATAATACTGTTTACTACGGATTCATGAACCATACCAACCATTCTGTAAGATTGCAAATACATTTTCAAAGATTTTAGTTCAACAACGACTTTGTTGGGAACATACTGAATTTTTAAATGTGCAAAATCAGGAAGTCCCGTCCACGGACAAAGGCATGTAAATTCGTCTGTTTCTATACAAACATTTATATTGTTACCGACATATTGGTAAGGCATTGCCTGTAATAATTGTTTTGATACTTTATTAAATTCCGGCATATTTTTCATATAAAATTCTCCTATAATATTATTAGAGTAATTTTACCATTTATTGACAAAAAAAATAAGCCCTATTTTAACAATAGAGCTTATTTTTATTATGTTAACTTAAAATTATTATATTTCGTTAGCTTTTTTAAAGAATGTGCTGTAAGAAATTTGTACACCTGTGTACCAGTTATCAGCTACACAATTAAAATGTTGTGCAGATGCGCAATAATAGTTAACAAAAGGTGCTACCGAAAGATTGTTCCACAATTTTACATCAAGTCTTAATTCTGCTTCTACTTCATAATCCAAATCGCTTATATAATCTTCTGATTGTGATAAATAATCTCTGTAATATGACCATGCTACAAATTTTACACCTTCTCTTATTTCCGCTTCAGCTTTGAAACCTGCTTCAAAAGCCGATCTGTTTGTTTCCGGTGTATTTGTAAAATCTCTTTCAAATACATAAGCCGAATAAAGTTCTTTCAAATATTTTCCTTCGAAAAGTTTAAAACCTGCTTTACCTCTTAAAATTTGTTTTCTGTTTCCTGTTACTTTTTCACCATCTATTTCTACTTCAGGAGCATCAAATTCAGTTTCGTAACCGATATTTGCAAAAGGACCCGCCTCAAAACCGCCTATAAAATCTTCTTCTACTGTCCATAATCTGTATGTTAAATCCGATGTTACGGTAATTTTATCTGCATTTTCGGTTGTAAGTTCTTCTTTGTCTACAGGTCTTACCGTTGTTTTACCATATTCCATGTAAAGATTATTTGTCCATAAGAATTTAGGTAAAAAATATCTTGCATCAAAATCCAATTTACCTTGAATTGCCGTTTGAGGATCAGCCGTTAATCTTGCCGTTGTAAATGCCGTCGAAGAATTGTGAACTTCGGTACTTGTGATACTAACCGACAACTGTTTCAATTCCAACTCCAAACCTTCTTTCGTTCCTGCAAATGCTACTGTTGAAAACAACATAAATACCGCTACTGCCAATAAAGATAATTTTTTCATACTTACTTGCTCCTATCTAAAATAATTTTTCTTATTATACCATTTTTAACGGCAATTTATAATTTACAATTTATAATTTATAATTTTCGGTGTCCTTCGGACAAGTTTTTAGTTTTTTAATTGTACATTATACATTATACATTGTACATTGTCGTTTTAGTCTTCCTGCTCGAGTTGAGCTTCTTCGTATCTTTCGTTTCTTGCAGTTCTTTTTCTGTCCAAAGCATTTAATATCTTTTTTCTTAATCTCAATGATGTAGGTGTAATTTCCACGAGTTCGTCGGGAGCAATGTATTCCACGGATTGTTCCAAACTCATAACTCTGTGCGGTGTTAATGTTAATGCTTCATCTGCCGCTTTACTTCTCATGTTGGTAAGTTTTTTAGGTTTGCACGGATTAACCACAAGATCTCTTTCTCTGGAATTTTGTCCGACTATCATACCTTCATAAACTTCTTCACCAGGACCTACAAACATCTCTCCGCCGTCTTCCAAATTATGTAAAGCATAAGCGGTGGTTTTTCCCGGAGCCATAGCAATAAATACTCCGTTACCTCTTAATGAGGAAATGTCCGCTTTCGGTAAATATCCGTAAAAACTGTGATGCATTATTCCGGTACCTTTTGTTGCGGTTAAAAATTCGTTTTTAAATCCTATCAATGCTCTTGACGGAATAATATATTCCAATCTTAAATGATCTTTACCTTCACTTACCATATTTTCAAGTTGTGCACTTCTTTTACCGATAAGTTCAAAAACTACTCCCTGAAAATCGGAATCTATATCAAGTATAAGATATTCCATAGGTTCGCACATTTTCCCGTCAACTTCTTTAAAAATAACTTCAGGGCTTGATACTGCAAGTTCAAAACCTTCTCTTCTCATATTTTCTATAAGAACGGTTAAATGGAGTTCTCCTCTGCCGGAAACCTTAAATCTTCCTTCACCTTCAAGTTCTTCAACTTTTAAACCGACATTGGTTTGAGCTTCTTTTTCGAGTCTTGCTTTTAAATGTCTTGATGTTAAAAATTTACCTTCTCTGCCTGCAAAAGGTGAATCGTTAACTAAAAAATCCATGGATATTGTGGGTTCGTCTATAGACAAAGGTTCAAGCGGTAACGGGTGTTCCAATTCGCAAATCGTGTCACCGACTTTTAAGCCTTCAAGACCGGATATGGAAACTATATCTCCCGCCCAGGCTTCTTCAACTTCAACTTTTGAAAGTCCCAAAAACTTTTCTATTTTCACCGCTTTTGCCTGAGTTGAACCGTCTTTATTTACGAGAAGAACCGTTTGTCCTTTTTTAATTGAACCGTTTAAAATTCTTCCTATACCTACTCTGCCTAAAAAGTTGTTATAATCTATCATTGTTATTTGCATTTGCAAATGTTTATCTTTATCTGCTTCAGGTGCCGGAACATATTTTATTATACCGTCAAGTAACGGAGAAACATCAGTTCCTTTGGCATCTATCTTAGTGCTTGCCCAACCTTCCCTGCCGGAAGCATAAAAGATAGGAAAATCAAGTTGTCTGTCTGTTGCGCCGAGTTTCATAAACAATTCAAATATATCATCTATCGCTTTACTGGCATTGGCTTGCGGTTTATCCATTTTGTTTATAACAACTATGGGATTTAATCCGAGTTCCAATGCTTTTCTTAAAACAAATCTTGTTTGCGGCATAGGACCTTCGGCCGCATCTACCATAAGAATTGCACTGTCCACCATTTTCAATACTCTTTCAACTTCGCTGCCGAAATCGGCATGTCCCGGAGTATCTACTATGTTTATGGTATGATCTTTATATTTTATTGAGGTACACTTTGCAAGTATTGTGATACCTCTTTCTCTTTCAATGGGATCGGAATCCAAAACGGTATCTTGAACTTCATCATCTTTAACCGTCCATTCACCGGCAACCTTCAACATTGAATCTACTATTGTTGTTTTACCATGGTCAACATGGGCTATTATTGCTACATTTCTTACATCTTCTCTTGTACTCATAATAAAACTTCCTTAATTTTTATGCATAATATATGTACATTATAAATCTTTTTGCATATTTTAAAAAACTTTAAGTTTTTTTGAGGTATGGATGTATGGAGGGAAGGATGTATGGACTAAAATTGCATCGCAATTTTGATGATCAGATGTATGGATGACCGGATGTATAGAAACTACAAAGAAACAATTTGTTTTTTCTGTTTGCAGTTAATTTCTATCTTTCCAGACCTCTATACCTCCATCCTTCAACTTTTTGCTTTGCAAAAAGTTTCTATACTTCTATACTTCCAAACTTCTATTCCTCAAATTTTCGCTTTGCGAAAATTTAGGCAAACAACTCAAGTGCTTTCTGACCAAGGGTAACATAATCAACTTTACCGTTACCCATAATAATCATTTCTTCCAGCACTTTTATCTTTTTAGGAACAAACAAATCGCTTGAACCCTGCGCTTTAAAAGCAGCACTTATTTCACTAAAAGTCGTGTTAGGTCTTGTTGTAAAAAGTATTAACTGTTCACCTTTTTTTTCATCCGGTATTGCAACAACCGCATGATTATAAGCAGGCCAAAGAGCCGTTATCATTTCTTCTACGGCAGTTAACGAAACCATTTCACCGGCAATTTTTGCAAATCTTTTTGCTCTGCCTTTTATAGTAATGAAATTATCTTTATCTACGGAAACGATATCACCTGTATCGTACCAACCGTCTTCCAAAGGTTGTATTACTCCCGGATTGTCGCTCTTTATATAGCCCAACATTACATTTCTGCCTTTAACTACCAACTTTTTACCGTCTTTTATTCCGGGAACTTCGTCCAATCTCATTTGTATACCGGGGAAAATTCTTCCTACGGAACCTTTTTTATGATACATAGGTGTATTTACCGAAAGAACAGGGGCTGTTTCCGTAGCACCGTAACCTTCCAAAAGGTTTATACCGAAATTCGTAAACAAACTTTTTGCAGTTTCCGCTTTTGCTCTTTCCGCGCCCACAACTGCAAGTCTTATAGAATAAAAATCGTAAGCATGTGCACTTTTACCGTACCCGCTAAAGAACGTAGGCGTGGTAAACGTAATTGTTGAATTTGTATCGTAAATAAGTTCCGGAATAATTTTATAATGTAACGGTGTAGGATAAAAGAAAACTTTTATGGCACTTGTTATAGGAAGAACCATTCCGCAAGTGAACCCGAAAGAATGGAATATCGGTAATGCCATAAAAAATCTGTCTTGAGTGTCAAAAAACAAAACAGCTCTTATTTGGTTTAAGTTTGCCTGTATATTTCTGTGACTTAAAGCAACACCTTTAGGAACACCTTCCGAACCGCTGGTAAAAAGAATCACGGCAGGATCTTTTTCTACAGACACATCACCTTTAATTTTGTTGTAATAATATTTGGGAAAGAATGAAGCAAATAAACCGGTAAGTTTTTCCTGTAAAGTTATTTCTTTTTTCAAATCTTCAAGATAAATTATTTGAAGACCTTCATCTTCCATTACTTTTATAAGGTCGGTAAAACCGCCTTTTATAACAAACTGTTTCGAAGTATATACCGTTTTAATTGCAGCGGTTTTACAACAGGAAATCATGTTTTTTGTTCCGGTGGAAAAGTTTAACATACACGGAACAATGTTATACGCCTGCATACCGAAAACAGCAACTACGGATGCTGCGGCATTCGGCATTAAAAAACCTACCTTTTCTTTTTGTTTACTGTGCTTTGTGAACTGTTTACCTAAAACAAATGCGGCAGTCAGAAGTTGGCCATAATTTATAGGTTTTCTTGCTATATCTTCTACAATCTTAAATCTTCTTCCCACAAAATTTTTTGCTTCGATTAAAGATTCAAACAAAGTTTTTTGATCGCTTGCGGAATAATATTTTGCATTCGTCATAATATCGAAAAGCTGTTTTGTAATTTCTTTTTTTCTTTCTTCGCCTTTCAACTCTTTATCTACATTTAATTTTGTAGGTTTAAAAATGTTTAATACAACTTTTGTTCTAGGTCTTATTTTAACTTTGTTTCTGTAATAAGAAAAAATTGTATATTGAGTACCGTCTATATATATGGGAACTATTTGAGCATCCGTTTTATCGGCAATCATTGCAGGACCGGGATAAATTTTCATCATGCTGCCGGTAGAGGTAACTCTTCCTTCCGGATAAATAACTATTTTGTGTCCGTTATTTACTTCTCTTATCATGGATTTTACAGCCATAGGGTTGTTAGGTTCTATTTTGAAAAATTTTGCAATATTCAATAACGGTTTTACATACCATTTTTTTGCAACTATAGGATTAATGGTAAAACATAATTCTTCCGGAATAAATGCCCACAACAAAAATGCATCTATAAAAGAATTATGATTTACAACAAACAAAGCCTTCCCCTGTAAATCTTTAATATTTTCCAACCCTTTTACTTGAACACCCAGGAAAAGCTTGGATAAAGCGATTACTAATTTTTTATTAATCAAAATTTTTGCCAATGTATTTATCATTTGTTAAGTTCCTTAAACATTTCGTGCAACTTCGTATAATCGGTAGCACCTGTTCCTATAATAGGAATTTTTTCTACAACAATTATTTTGTTCGGTAAAACGAAATTTTCAATTTTATGTTCATCTGCTTCTTTTTGTAATTGTTCCAATGTAGCGGATTGGTTCGTCGTGAACAATACTATTTCTTTTTTTCTGTTATTTTGAACCGTTAAAACCGCATTTTTAGATTCTTTCCAAATGTTGGATATATTAAATTCAAGTTCGGTTAACGATATACTTTCTCCGTCGACTTTCGTAAATCTTTTTGATTTACCTTTCATGAAAACAAACCCTTCTCTGTCCACTTCAACGATATCACCAGTATCAAACCATTCCCCTTCTGTTTTTTTGGAAACAAGTTGTTTGTTTTCTATATAACAATTTGCAACATTGGGACCTTTTACCAACAAATGACTTGAACCTACGAAAGCCGCGGTAGATTCCAATTTACATTCAACGGACGGTAAAAATCTTCCCACGCTGTACTCTTTAAAATACATAGGAGTATTTATTGAAATAGTTGAAGCCGTTTCAGTTGTTCCGTAAGCTTCAAAAATTCTTTTACCGAAATTTTCTTCCCAAATATGTATTGTTTCTTCTTTAAGTTTTTCTATTCCGGCTATAACATACCTTATTGCATAAAAATCGTAAGGGTGCGCATTTTGAGCATACCCGTTAAGAAAAGTGTCCGTTCCCAACAAAACGGTGGAATCCGTATCGTATACAAGTTCCGATACCATTTTATAATGTAACGGTGAATGATATTCAAAAACTTTTATGCCTCTAAGCAAAGGTAACAGTGTTCCCGCAACAAGTCCTAAAGAAGAAAATATCGGCATTGCATTAAAGAAACTGTCCATAATACCGAAATCCATAACACTTGAAAGTTGTGCTCTGGATGCCTGTATATTTTTGTGCGATAAAACCACCGCTTTACTTTTTCCTTTAAATGCCGATGTAAATAATACAACGGCCGGAGAAAACACATCGAAAGTAGAACAAATATTTTTATAGTATGTTCTCGGAAAATAAGATTTTATATATGCCGCTATCTTGTTAAACAATGTAAGACTGTCTTTAATATCTTCCGCAAAAAATACTTCTATCTTATTTTCTTTCAAAGCATTTATTAAATTACCTAAATTCGAAGCTTTTATGAACCTTTTTGAAGTATAAACTTTTGTTATACCGACATTTTTTAAGTTGTATAGAGTGTTTTCTATACTGTCGGTAAAATTTATCATTGCCGGAACTCTGTTCAGTGCCGACAAAGCAAAAAATATTTCTATCATTGTTTTTGTATTGGCCGCTATAATTCCGACATACTCTTTATTTTGTGTTTGTTTAACTATTTTATGTGCGAAAGCAAATATCGCACCTAAAAATCTTCCAAGTCTTATGGGTTGTCTGTTAATATCATCCAATATTTCTTTTCTTCTTCCGACCAAAGATAAACTGTCTATTAAAGATTCAACAAGAGTCTTATCGGAAAAATTGCTTGCAAACTTCATTTCGCACATAATATCGTAAAGTTTTGTCATGGCAATGTTTCTTCTTCTTGCATCGGACAATGATTGGTTTACATCAAGTTTTCTCGGAGGCAAAATTGTAAGTTTAATTTTTCTTTGTCTTTTACTTTTTGTTCTTGCTCCGAAATATGAAAAGTCGGAATACTGAATTCCTTCTATACATATAGGTAAAATGTCTGCATCACTTTTGTCGGCAATAACGGCGGGACCGGGATAAACTTTCATAAGTCCGCCGGTAGTTGTAATTCTTCCTTCCGGAAATATAACAACTATTCCGCCTTGCTTTATTTCATCAATTATGGATTTAACAACCATCACATTCGTATTATCTACGGGGAAATATTTTATTATTTTTAAGAAAGGTTTTAACCAAAATTTGTTTACAACATCGCTGTTAATGGCAAACGAAAGTTTTTCTCCGAAAGTTACCGAAAGAATAAGACCGTCTATTAAAGAAGTGTGGTTTGCAATAATTAAAGTTCCGCCTTTACATTTTTCAAAATTTTCCATACCTACAACTTCTATTTTATACAAGATATCTATAAATCGTTTAGCTATTATTCTTAAAAGATGTGCGGGTAAGAGAGTACATATGTATATTGCTGCAAGCACATTAAATAAAGCTATTATTGTCAAAACCACAGGGAAAGCAAGCCCCATTTTTATAAACAAGAAACAAACGGAAGAGCCTGCTATCATAAACAGTACATTAACAATATCGTTTATGGCAAAAACTCTTGCTCTGATTTTCCTTTTTGCCAAAACCTGCAACATTGTTATCAAAGGAACAATGTAAAGGCCAGCAAAAAGAGAATATGCAAAAACATCTATTATTATCCTAATACCGGAAAAAGTTGAAAGGAAACCGCTTAATGCAATGTTTGTAGTTAATGCAAGATGCACATATTTCGCACTAAACGACAAATCCACAATAAAAAATGTCATTAAAACTACGGATATCGGAACATACTTTACGGATATTTCTTTCTTTAATAAAAAATATGAAAGTAATGCTCCTACAAAAACTCCCGATGTAAGAAGCAATGCCAAAAATGTATATAAATCTTTTTGACCTTTCAAAACGATTTCCGCAAAGTTCGGAATTTGGTACACCAAAACAACACCTATAAACCAAAACCAGGATATGCCCAAAATACACATATAAATATCTTTTGTATATTTTAAATAGTGCATATTTTTTATTGTTGTCTTAATGAAATTTTTTGAAATTTTAAATTTTTGTATGCTTGTTTTCAGTTCCGGAATGTAAAGAGAAGAAATAAATCCTGCTACCGCTACCGCTAAATATATAAGAAAAAGCCAACTTCTGTCTATCGAGTACACCAATATACCGCAAACAATCCCCAACAACATTGAAATATAATTTCCGACTTGAATTATTGTGTTTCCGGCAACGAGATCTTCCTGTTTCAAAAATTCGGGAATTGCACTGTATTTCGTCGGAGAAAATAAAGTTGAAATGGTGCCTGCCAAAAATAATACTATCAACAAAATTGTAACACTGTGCAACAAGAAACCGGCTATTCCTATAAAAGCCAATAAAAGTTGAGCGATTTTTACAATTCTTATAATAATATCTTTTCTGTATTTATCGGCAATTTCGCCGGCTGTTGCCGAAAACAGTAACGACGGCAACATAAATATCGCTATCAAAAACGAGGCAAAGAAATACCTTGCACCCTGCGACAGGGAATTTGCTCCCATCATTATATATATAGCTAATGCTACTCTAAAGAACTGGTCATTGAAAATGCCCAAAAATTGAGACACGCAAAAAGGAAAATATCCTTTATTCAAAAATATTTTCATTAAATTTTTCATATATTTTTTAACCCGGTTTTTTAAATTATAACAACCATATAATTTTATAAAAATACTGCAAGGTAAATCAAGAAAAAACAGGTTGTTTTTTAATTAAATTTTACTCCAAATTTTATATAATAAATTGTTATGAAAACAAAAATTGTTTTAATAAGCGATTTTGACGGAACAATATCGAAAAAAGATTTCTTTTATATGGTAATAGATACACTTTTAAAAGATAACAAAAATGCTCTTGCACCATGGAACGATTATCTTAACGGTAAAATAAAACATATTGATGCACTTACGGGGATATTTTCTCAAATACATTTAACTCAACAAGAACTTGACGAATTTATTTCCGCAATAGAAGTTGATTCGTATTTTTATGATACGGCAAAATATTGTATGGAAAAAAATATCCCGCTTTATATTTGCAGTGCCGGAACAAACTATTACATAAAAAAGAGAATTGCCGATGCTTTATCGAAATATAATATTATCTTAATTTCAAACGATGCAACATATTCTCAACAAGACGGAATGAGACTTGTTGCTCCCGAAAAAGCTTCTCCTTACTACAATTCAAATACGGGAATAGCCAAGGATAAAATAGTTCAAAAATTAAAAGATGAGGGCTTTTTTACCATATATGCCGGTGACGGTAAACCGGACTTTAAATCGGCACAAATCGCAGATGTTGTTTTTGCAAAAGATATGCTTTTGGAATTATGTAAAGAGAAAAATATAAAAACAAAACCTTTTAACGATTTTAAAGATATACTAAATTATATCCGGAGCATATATGAACAATAAGGAAATAAACATCCCTTCTTTACTTAAAATAGGTAACGGAAAAATTGCAAAAATAGGCAAATATCTCGTTGACAGAAATTTTACCGATATTGCTCTTTTTTTCAGTGACGGTATAGAAAACATTGTTGCGGACAAACTTTATTCGGGACTTGAAAAATATAATATAAAAATTGTTCATAAAGATACCATTTCGGATATTAACATAGAAAATGCGATACATACCGCATTTAAAATTCCCTCCACTACCAAAGTGTTATTGGGTATAGGCGGCGGTAAAGCGCTCGATTACGGGAAATATTGTGCACATATACTAAAACTGCCTTACATAACCGTTCCGACATCGGTATCAAACGACGGATTTTGCAGTCCGAACACATCGTTGCTTGTTGCAGGTAAACGAAAAAGCGTAAAATCCACAATACCTTACGGAGTAGTTGCCGATATTGATGTAATATCAAACGCCCCGATATCTTCACTTTATTCAGGTATCGGTGACACAATTTCAAAAATTACGGCACTTTACGATTGGAAACAATCTTTTTTAAAAGGTTACGAATATTTTAACGATTTTGCAGGTCTTATGGCTCACAATTCGTTGGATATAGTATATTTATGCAACGACTTAAAACCCGAAGACAACGAATTCAAATACAGAATGGTAAACTCACTTGTGTTAAGCGGTATAGCGATGGAAATTGCCGGATCTTCGAGACCTGCAAGCGGAAGCGAACATTTGATATCGCACGCTCTTGATGCGGTTTCTGCCAATCCAAAAATGCACGGTTTGCAAGTAGGAACAGCAACTTACTTATGTTCATTATTACAAAACAATCAACAAGACAAAGTAAAAAATTTTTTACTAAAAACGGGATTTTTTAGTTTTGCAGCTAAAGATCCGATAAACAAAGATGATTTTATAAAAGCATTAAAACTTGCACCTGCAATAAAACAAAATTATTATACGGTTTTATCGGAACAAGATTCTTTCGATAAAGCAATAAATTTTATTGAAACCGACGATATATTAAAACAGGTAATAAAATAACATGAAAAAAATTTTTATTTTTTTATCTTTTATCTTTTTTTTATGTTCCTGTTCTACAATGCAAACAAAGCCTCCGGAAGATTTTATATATAGAGAAATAACTACGGATGACTATGTTTTGGCAAGTTGGCAAAAAACAGAAGATGAAAGTTTGCCGATAAGAATTTATGTAGAAGGTGACGGTCATGCTTATACTCCTAACGGTTATCCGACAACAGACCCTACACCTAAAAGTTATTTCTTAAGAAATATTGCTTTTAACGATACCAACGCCAATGTTGTTTATTTGGCAAGACCGTGCCAATACATTAAAAACACTAATTATAACAGCATCGACTGGACAACAGGCAGATTTTCACAAAAAATAGTCGATAATATGGCTCAGGCAATAAAACAAATTGCAGGTGATAAAAAAGTTGTTTTAATAGGTTATTCCGGCGGCGGTTTACTTTGCGGACTTATAATAAACCAATATCAAAAAGAAATAAATATTGTTAAATGGATAACGGTTGCCGGACTTTTAAACCATACGAGATGGACAACATATTTTAATTATGTTCCGTTAAAAGATTCTTTGGATTTGGATACTGTACCAGATATAGAACAAACGCACTATATCGGTAAAAAAGATAAAATCATTCCATACAAACTTACATTGGAACTTGTTGATAAATCAAATTGTGTAATTATTGAAGATGCCACACACAACAGCGGATTTGAAAATTTGCAAAGCAAATTTTGAGGGATAGAGGGATGGATGTATAGATGTATGGAAACAACAACGACGGAAGATTAGAAGATTGGATGATTGGAAACAGCAATTGAAAATATAGTTTAAACCAATAAAAAAGGAAGGGGGTTTATTCCCTTCCTTTTCTATTTTTTACAACTTTTAAACTATTTTGTTTTACCAAACTCTTCTTGTTGAACTACAGGTTCCTGTTCTTCTCCGTTAATTGTGAACTTCATTTCTGTTCTTCTGTTCTTTGCTCTTCCTTCTGCAGTCTTGTTGCTTGCTATCGGTTTAGAGAATCCGAAACCTTCCGTTGCTACTCTGTCTTCTTCCACACCCTTATCAACTAAGTATTTAGCTACGGATTTTGCTCTTCTTTCAGATAAGTTTTGATTATATTCCTGTGATCCGATATTATCCGTATGTCCTTCTATTTTTACTGTTACATTAGGTGTTTCTTTTAAGAACTTTGCTACTACATCCAACCCTGCATGATTATCTTCCGATATTTTATCGGAGTTAAATTCAAACAAGCTTTGGTTTGCTATCTTTTCAAAATCTATTGTAAATTCTTTCTTTTCTTCTTTTACTGCTTCTTGTATAACTTCTTTTATTGCTTGTACCGGTTCCGGTTCGGGTTCGGGTTCCGGCTCAGGTTCCGGTTCGGGTTCCGGTGCCGGTGCTGCTACAGGTACAGGGTCCGTTAAGTCACATACACATCTGTCCGGCCTTGCATATCTTGATCCGCAACTTGTTACACATACTGCCAACAACAACATCATTACTAAACTTAATATATTCTTCATTCTATTTTATCTCCTTTTTTACCGGTTACTTAAAATTTAAATTCTATTCCTGCATTTATTATGAATCCGTCTCTTCCGCCGAATGTCTTATTTGCTTTCAATTGCAATACAGTATATCCCCATATCTTTTCGATTCCTAATCCTACATTTGCAAAATTGTCATAGCTTGTATCCGGTAATACTATATCGTCTGCCGTTACATCTCCGCTAACATTTTCTATTACATATTTTCCTTCACCGGTCAATATCCAACATTTTCCTAAATTCTTTACTAATTTTAAGCCCGGTTCAATTGTAATATTTGTTATATCATCGATAGATAATTTTCTCTTATCTCCGTCTATTGTTGTATCGTAATCGTCCGTTATTATATATTTGCCGGTTACACCTAAATTAGGTTGTATTGTGAAACTTCTTCTTGCTACTTCAAAGTTGTAACCTAATCTTGCAGCAAGACCTGCAACTTGTGAATTGAAATCGTTGGAATCTTCTGTTGTATCTGCGGAATTTTGTATTAATGCATAATCTATTATACCGTTAACAAAAAGTTTTCCGAAATACCAGTTTCCTCTTACACCGACATATCCGCCGTTTTGTTTTACTTTGTTATCCCAATCATCATCTTTCAATTCGCCGCCGACATAACTTGCAAATATTCCGTATGTTGCATCAAAGTTGTCGGTATATTGTCTGTCCCAATCCAATCCTACAACCGCACCGTAATATGTTGTTTCTACCTTTGTATATTCTTCCAAATCTACATCTTCTTTACTTCCGAATGCTTTTACCCATAATGTAGGAGCGTCTCTGTCTTCTACATCTCCGGCATTCGAACCTTGTTTCTGGAAGAATGTATAGTTTCCTGCATTGTTAAATACCGTTGTAAATATTTCGTCTTGAGATATATTTGATCCCGCTATTGCTACTTTAGATTGTAACAATTTTGGATTTCTTGCTTTATCATCTATTCTTGAGAATATTAATTTGTTTCCGTAATCTACATTCGAAGAGTCGGAATTATCAGAAGCTTTAACTATGTTTATCTCTCCCGGAGTACTTCCGGAAGAAGAAATTTTTACATTATATCCGTAATATGTACTATATGCTCTGTTTCTTGCTAAATGTATATATTCTTGATAGTCAGAATTTGCTATTTCTACGCTTACTTCTTCTTCATCGGGACTATCTGCCAAAACATTTATTTTATCTATCAAGATTTTGGATATCGGGGTAAAATCATCGTTTGGAAGCTGAACAGCTTTTGCTCTACTTATTTCAATCCTTGGATAGTCATTGTTATATACGTATCCTATGTCCAAATAATCACCTGCACTCTTTTGTCCTGCGCTCAAATCCACATCAATATTCACTTTCATGGTGGTTCTGCTCAATTCCAAATTTTGCATAACTACATTATCTATAGTTTCATTTATTAAATTAAGTGTAGTATTTCCTGCATAAGTATGCCAGTAGGCACCATTGAAATATGTACCACCTTTCAATAAGTTTATAGTTCCGTTATCTACATAAATATCACCAGTAAAACCGGAAGCATCCCCGCCTATATTCATTGTTCCAAAATTACGTACATAACCATATCCGCCAACTGCACCATTTAAATTTGCTGTTTTTCTATTTTCAAATGAACCCATTTCACCAATTGTTAAGTCGCTATCTATAGTTAAATTACTATCATTATACATTTCACTATTGTTTTCTACTGAAGTATTTGCTATATATACATCGTTACCTTTAAAATTTATAGTACCACCTTCTTCATTAACTATACCACCGGTATTACTTGAAATATTTACCGTTCCATTAGAAACAATGTTAAGTGTAGATGCCCAACCAACATTAATAGAAGCATCATTATCTATTATATTTACATCTTTCAATGTCAGTTCAACACCCGGCCAATCACTAGCAGAAACACCAACTAAATAGTTACCGCTATAATTAGTTAATGTTGCATTGTTGATTGTTGATGATTGAAATTCTCCTGAATTATAGTCCGACATATGAAATCCATCATATCCGTTACCATCAAATGTATGTCCGTTACCATTTATTGTTATTCCATAAGATAAAATCAAATTTGGTTCAATATAACCGGTTTCATCCGCCTCTTGAGTAATATCATTTTTAACATTTAAAACATCTCCAGTTCGAACCGGATCATTACCTCTGTTTATTAATCCGTTTTCACCGCAATATTCGGTGATTTCCAACGTTCTTGCAAATGCGCTTGTGCTTAACACTAATGCAAACACAAATGCCAAACTTCCCGCTACTAACTTTTTCATACTTTTTCTCCTTAATCCTGTTCTTGATCCATTTATAATTCTTTGTGTTTTTTCATAAAAAAACACCTACGGAGAGAAAGGGATTCGAACCCTTGTTACCGTCACCGATAAACAGTCTTTCCAGGACTGCGCCTTCAACCACTCGGCCATCTCTCCAAATGTTTTATCTTTTTATTATATAAAAGTTTTTTTAAAATATCTACAATCTACGGAATTATCTGTAGTTTGTAAACTGTAACGGCAAAGAAAACTTTGCATTTTTCAAAAATGCTATTACCGCTTGAAGTTCATCTTTTTTAGGCGATGTAACTTTTATTTTGGAACCTTCGATTTGTGTGTTAACCTTAAACTTTTCGTTTTTTATCATCTTTGTTAATTCTTTTGCTTTGTCACTTGGCAAACCGCTTATAAGCTCTATAACTTGTCTGATTGTTCCTTCAAAAGCTTGTTCTTTAGCTTTAAATTCCATAGATTTTAAAGGAACGCCTCTTTTTGCAAATTTTCCTTCAACTATATCTATTAAAGCTTTTAATTTAAATTCGTCATCACCTATTAAAGTGATTTTTTTGTCTTGTTTATTATAATCTATGGAAGATTTTGAACCTTTAAAATCGTATCTTTGCGAAAGTTCTTTTTGTGCCTGAGTTATAGCATTATCAACTTCCATAAAATTTACTTCGGATACAATATCAAACGAAAAATTACTTGCCATAAATCCCCCGGAACGACAATTTATATTTTATAATCAATTTATAATTATCAATTGTAAATTAATAAAGTGCTCGGTGTAGGAGTCAAACCTACGACCTCTTCCACGTCAAGGAAGCACTCTAATCAACTGAGCTAACCGAGCAAAATAAAAAAGGTGCGAATCGGATTCGAACCGATGCAAGGCGGTTTTGCAGACCGTCCCCTTAACCAACTCGGGCATCGCACCATTTTCTTATTCTATAACAAATAAAGCTTGTAAAGTATATAAAAATATTAAAAAACAGTCAATTTTTAACTTTCTTATTATAATAATTGCACAACTTATTTACAGGGCAAATATCACATTTTGGTCTTCTTGCTATACATACTCTTCTGCCCAATGTTTGTATCATAAAAGAAATATTTTTCCAATATTTTTTCGGAATGATTTTCATTAAATCTTGTTCAATTTTTTTCGGATCGGAATTTTTTGATAATCCTATTAAATTAGTTAATCTGATAACATGAGTATCAACCGCTATACCCACATTTATTCCGTATCCGCTGCCTAAAACTATGTTTGCGGTTTTTCTTGCTACACCTTTAAGTGTTGTAAGTTCTTCCATTGTTTTAGGAACAACACCATTAAACTTACTTAATACTATGTTTGCCGTTTCTATAATATTTTTTGCTTTGTTCCTATAAAAACCGGTGGATTTTATATCATTTTCAAATTCTTTCAAGTCCGCATTCGCATAATCTTTTATGGTTTTATACTTTTTAAATAATGTAGAAGTAACAATGTTTACTCTTTTATCGGTACATTGTGCCGAAAGAATTGTTGCCACCATAAGTTCAAATACATTTGAAAAGTTCAGTGCAATATCAACATCACCATACTCTTTATCAAGTATTTTTATTATCTTATTTACTTTTTCCTGTTTCATTTAAGACCTTTAATATATCTTTATGTAATACTTTGTTTGAAGCAACTATTGTTTTGCCAAAGAGAAAATCTTTACCACCGAAAAAATCGGTTATTTTTCCGCCCGCTTCTTTTAATATAACAATTCCGGCAGCCACATCCCAAGGTTTTAAGCCTTCTTCCCAAAAGAAATCAAATCTTCCGCAGGCAACATAAGCCAAATCTATTGCTGCCGCACCGAACCTTCTTAAACCTTGTGTTTCAAGCATTATATTTTTAAAATTTTTTATTACTCTTGTAGGCTTTTCTTTTACATAGTAAGGAAAACCGGTTACCGGTAAAGCTCTTACCATATCTTTTATTTTAGAAACGGAAATTTTTTTATTGTTTAAATATGCACCTTTACCTTTTTGAGCAACAAACATTTCTTTTAAAGCGGGAGCATATATTACTCCCGATATTATTTCATTTTTATATTTTAATCCTATGGATATTGCAAAAGTGGGAACACCGTGAACATAGTTTACGGTTCCGTCCAACGGGTCTATAATCCAACAATAGTCGTTACTGTTTTGTGCTAAAGTTGAATCTTGTTCTTCGGCAATAATATTATGTAAAGGGAAATATTGTTTTATATTATCGACTATTGCTTTTTGCGAAGTTTTGTCAGCTATTGTTACGGGATCTATTCTGCCTTTATATTCGATTTTTTTAATATTATTAAAATATTTTAATAATACTTCTGCACCTTTATGAGCACTTTCAACTGCTACATCGGTAAATTTACCAAATTTCATATTATTATCCAAAAAAAATAAGCCCTTTCCGAATAAGGAAGGACTTTTATTCTTGTTCTTGGCGGGAACGACGGGATTTGAACCCGCGGTCTCTGCCTTGACAGGGCAGTGTGTTAAACCAGGCTACACCACATTCCCAAAGCCAAAAACTTGTTTTGGTATTATACAACAACTTAAGAAGTTTGTCAAATTTTTATATATTATAAAAATATCTTGCAAAAATTTCATTTTATTCCTATTATATTAATATGAGCATTAAAAATGCATTTTCCGATATATATGATTCTTTTTACAGAAAAAGGTTTCATATTCTTATAACATGTTTTGCCGTGTTGTTAAATTGGGCAGGACATAGTTTCGTTTATGAAAACAGTTACAGATTTTTGACTTTCGATATGGTAGGAACTTTTGTGATTGCAATGACACTGGGAACTGTTTGGGCGTTAATTGCCGCAATTGCAACACCTATTGTTTTGGCAAACATTACCTCGCCGCATTTTATTTATTTGGCAGTAATCAATATGACAGGAGCCATTGTTTGGGGTTGGCTTGCCGAAACCGGAAATTTAACTATTTTTAACACTAAAAGCAAAAACAAAAACAGTTTTAAACAGACTTTTTTTATAGTTATTAAATTTGTGTTATTTGCGGCAATAGCGGCAGGACTTATAATAGCAATACCGTCATCAATAATAAAAAATGTAATTTTTCACGATGCGATATTTAAACAACCTTATTCAATTTATTTTACCGAACTTTTCAGAAATATTTTTCTTATAGATAATTCCGGACTGTTGGCAATAGCGGCAAATTATATTGCCGAAACTTTTATAGAAATTCCAAACATTATAGTTACGGTATTTATAGGATCTGTCATTTCAATGACAATTTTAAAATATAACACAACAATGTTTACTCAACATTATCAACAAAAAATTAAAAAAAATAATATTCCTTGGTTTAAAATTTGCATGGCAAACATTTCCGTTGTGGAATTTATAATATTTGTTATTACAGGCTACATTTATATTACCACGGTAAAAACCGTTTCAACCACAATATTAACAACAATTATGACAGACATTTCAATTAATTCCACTCAAGATTTTATTTTTTTGGAAATGATTTCTTTCCCGCTTATCATAATAATTCTTTTATTGTTTTTAAGAACAATAATTCCCATAAAGAAAAACTCTTTTGATTTCAGTTATTTGCAAAGAAACATTTTAAATAAAAAAGAGTTTGATTCGGATATTGTTAATTTTATATTAACATTATTTTTGATATCGTCAATTGTAGTTCTTATATATATATCCATTATTATAAATCTGACGGGAATAACACCGATAAGATACTATCAAACAAATTCGGTTGCACCGGCAAATGTAAGCAACTTTTTATGGCTCATTATCTTGATTGTAACTTTTATTCTTATAGACAAGCATAATAATAATATGACAAGAGACATAACTCTTGAAAACGAGCTCATAAAAAAACAAACCATAACTGAAATTTCTGATTCTTTCGACACACAAAGACAAAAACTTCAAGCCTTGGAACTTAATTGGTCGCAGGATACCGTTGAATTGTTAAGAAGCAGCAGACACGATTTGATAAACGAGTTGGAAAAAACTAAAACGGGATTTAACGATTTGTTATCGGAAGTTTACGAAAAGATAGTAAAACCTTATAAAGATGCTATCTTGGAAAACCAAAAAAATACAAGAGAACACATTGAAGAGTTGGGTACGGGAAGACTGTCCAAAAACAGAGTTTCTTATATTCAAGAACAAATAGAAAATCAAATAGAATTTTATAATTTAAAATTGGCACCATATATAAAAATCAGTTTCGACAAGTTCAATAATGATACGGATGCTTTTTACTGTTATACAAACAGATTAATTTTTATTGCGATAAACAATGTTTTAGATAACTCTATATTTGCTTTGCAAAAATTGTTGCTTGACGATAAGTTTGTTGCTAAATTAAATATTTCGTTAAAATTGTCACAAGATTCAAAAAATTTGATAATATCAATTACGGATAATGCCGGCGGAGCAGACGAAACAAAATTACAAAAACTTTATAAAGAGCAGGTTGAAAGTTCAAAAGGTAAAAGACTCGGCGAAGGAACTATTCATACCGCTTATTTCGTTTCCGTGTTAAACGGAAAAATAACAGCAGCAAATGTTACAAATAACGACGAAAAAGGATTAAAAACAAATATTTCGATACCTGTATATAAAATTTAAGGAGAACAAATGGAGAAAAAGATTATAGCTTTAACCGATGACGATTCAAATATAAGAAATGCTCTTGAAAGAACCATACTTAAACATTTTGATAATGTTGAAGTAAAACAATTTGCTTCGACACTTGAAATTAAAAAGTTTTTGCTTAACAATCCTAATGCCATAAATTTGTTAATTTTGGATATTCATTTCGGGGTAGGCGAAACCGGAATAGATATTTTACCGTTTATTAAACAAACAGCTCCGTCCGTACAAGTTATTTTGTTATCGGCAATGGAAAAAACTTACGGAGAATCGGTAACGGAAGTTGCAGGTGATATGATTTTTGATTTTATGTCCAAACCTGTTACGGAAACAGAGTTAATAGTGAAAGTAAGAAAAGCTCTCAGAACTCAAGAAAGTTCTTTAAACAAAACCGTTCAGGATTTACAATCGCAAAACACTCTTTTATCTTCTATGTTAGATAACAAACAACAATCTCAAACCGGTGCGGGAAGAATGTTTGAAGAAGAAATTTTTAATAAAATATCACAATTTAATAAAGTTGTTTTGTCTCCAAAAAAAAACGCCGTTGTGTTAGGTCAGGAAATAGATGTTATAGCTTTTACAAAACCGCCTTTACCGTTTACAGTTTTAATTTTTGAAACAAAATATTTTCCTAATGCCAAACTTATAGGAAGTGCAAACGAAGATACAAAAATTATTATTGACGGAAAAGAAATATTGTCGGAAAAAAGAAGAAATCTTTTTGAACAAACGGATAATCAGTTTAAACAGGTAAGCAAAAAAATAGAAAAAATATTGAAAGAAAACAATTTTAATATTCGTGACGAATTTTACAGACCTTTTATACAAACATTTGCCGTATTTACGGATTCTACGGATATAAGCGGACTTGATTTAAAAAACGGTAACAGATACACAAAATTTTTGAAAGCTAAAGAATTGACCGCTGATTTAATAATAAAAACGGTTTTTGCTTCACCGAAACGAAACGTTACCGAACAAGTAAAAAATTTAATTCTCGAAAACTTAACGAAATAGTATATCTGTCCGAAGGACACCGAAATTACTAATTACTAATTTCTAATTGCTAATTATCGTTTGGTTACCACAAGAATTTTAGCGGATCTAAGCTGACACCGTTTTTCTTAACGGTAAAATGTAGGTGCGGACCTGTAGATCTTCCCGTAGAACCGCTTTTAGCTATAATTTGACCTGCTCTTACTTTTTGACCTACTCTGACAAGAATTTTAGATAAATGTCCGTAATGAGTTATATATCCGTTTTGATGATCGATAAAAACTGCTGTTCCGTAATGTCCTACATTAGTACTTGCAACGGTAACAATACCATCTGCCGCCGCTCCTACCAAAGTTCCGGTTTTTACCGCAATATCTATTCCGCCGTGTTTGCTTACTTTACCGGTTACCGGATGTCTTCTTGTTCCGAATGTACTTGAAAGTCTACCTGCAAGAGGTGATCTGAACAAATCTCTTAAAGCATATTTTTCCTGCATAGACTCATTTAACAATTCTACCGCAGGTTTTTTACCTGGAATAAAAATATATGGTTCACTCGTTAAATCCTGAACATTATAATTCGTTTCTTTTAATACCGACTCTTCGATATTGTATTTTTCCGCTATGGATTGCCAGGTATCGGTTTTGCTTACAGGATGAAGACTTCCTCCTATCGAAGGCATTAATAATTTTTCGTTTGTGCTTACATTGTAAGTTTTCATTTGAGGGTTACAACCTATAACGGTATGGACGGAATATCCGTGTTTTTTTGCTATTCCCCAAAGATTTTCTCCTCTTTTCACTTTATGTATAAGAAATTTTACACCCTTTGTTCTTGTAAGCAAATACTTCATCCTTGCCTGAACATCACTAATGAGTTCTTGCTGTGTATATTGCGGAAGAGTTAAAACCATTGCAGACTGCAAGTTTGCTTGAGCAATTGCATGAACTTTTTTGTTTACAACAAAACAAACAACAAACAGACAAATAAAAAAAACAGACCATCTTATAATAATATTTTTCATGTTATTTTCTTCAGTTAAAAACTACCTTTCTATGGCAAGTTTACCTTTAACTTTTCTACCCTCCGATGTTTTTATATAATAAAAATATATTCCGGAAGAAATACTGTTACCGGCATTATTTTTGGCATTCCACAAGAATTCATCCGCTTCTTCAACCGTTGTTTCAAAAACTTTTTCACCGGCAACATTAAATATTTGTATATCGGTTCCTTCATCTACACCTGAAAAATATATTCCTTCTCCGCCGTATCTTCCGCTGCTGTTAGGTTTATACGGAACAGGATATACCATAATTTTTTCGGTCGGTGCTTTATTAGATAATTCTTGGGCTAATGCAAAAGATTTTCCTTTTACCGTCAAATATCCCAAATCCGTCCCGTTAGAATAAAAATGAATATATTTTCTGGTTTTATCCGGATTATATGCACAATATGTTTTTGTTCCGTTATTGTCTAATATAATATAACTTGAAACATCGGCAGTGTATTTTGTGTTTTCATCAAAGTCCGGTGTTCCGTATTTGTTAAAGAAATTGATGAAATGATAAGTAAAACTTCTTGTACCGCCATCATCAGGCTCACTTCCTTTATTTGTTTCAAAATTATCTATTGCTGTTGCCGGATCATATAAAGAAACAAGTCTCGCCCAAATATCGTACCATAACTCAGGGGTTGATCTTTCGTCGCTTACACAATCTTCATAAAATTCATTCAAATATGTTTTATCATAAGCGAAATATGTCATTGCCGGAGTCATAGGCAAAACTTGTATACCTTTTATTGTTTGCGGGACCATAGGATAAAAAAACAAATCATAAGATATGCTTCCGGCAAAAAGCCTTCCAACGGAATTATGTTTATAGGAATCTTTCAGTATATTTTTATCTATATCAAAATAATAATATTTTATCGCTTCATACTCGTTAGAATACAAATATGCACCCAACTTTTTATATTCGTCATTATTTGTTGCAAGTCCCCACATATATATTGCACTCCATGCATTCATTGCTTCCGAAGAAGATTCTTGATCTATACCGCCGTTATCTTGTCCGCCCATACCGTTTGCCCAACTGTGAGATTCATAAAAATCAAAATGTCTCATAAACGGAAAACTTGAATCATTCCTTTTTGTGTTGGCAATATCTTTTATTAAAAGATTTACCATTTGGCCGTAATCGTTTGCAAACTCGGTATCATACATTGCAAGTATTGCCGCGGAATAAATGAAGTATCCGAAATGAAAATGGTGATCATTATATCTAAAAGAATAAAATTCGTCATCTTTTATACCTTCAAGTCCTCCCCAAGTGGTATCGTAAGCAAAATATTTGCTTTGCTCGTTACCTGAATATGTTAACCAATCCGTAAGTAGAGCTTTTAGTTTAACGGTAATACTTTTTTTTATCGTATCATCTTTTAAGTTATCCGCTATCGGTAACAAATTTGCAAGCTTTGCAATAATTTTACCCGCTCTGTAAGGATTTCCGGAAACTCCGCTTACTGAAATTGCCGCAGCATCCGTTTCCAAATATTCCGATAAATCCGTTTCTATATCGGTTAAATCATATTGAAAGAAAGGAACTATTCCTTTAAAATTGATTTTTGTCGAAAAACTACTACCTTTAGCAACTTTTAAAAGACCTCTTAAAGTATTAAAAGTTTTGTTATTCATAATATCGGTTGTCGAATATAAATTGTTGTATTGATGAGGATACAAACAAAAAATTGTTCCTTCCTGTTGCCCGGCAACATCGGTCCTTTTTGGTATGGTTGTTATACTAAAAGTGGTTTTTGAAGAATAATCGGATGAAGAAACTTCCCAATCTACTTTTGTATCCGTAACGAAATTGTAAGCATATTTATAGTAAGTGCTTACGTCTTCTAAGGCTTCTTCCAAACTTGTTGAAGGAAGAAGAGCTATCGACATATATCTGTCATTACCTGTAAAATTAATTACCGTTCTAACCCACGGAAAATAATTTGTTCCGCCTCTCAAATTGTTGCTGTCTTGGACAAATTTTGTACCTGCCGGAACGAATATTCCGTAATAAACATCTTTTGTTATAAGATGAACATGCAAAATTACGGCATCGGAAGTATATTCCAAATCCGTTTCTTCTATTTGTTCTCCGGTTATCGCATTATATAAAGTATATCCGGGAGTTGAACCGTCCCAAAAGTTGCCCCACTCATACGGAAACCCTAAAGAAGGATAAACTCCTTCACAAAATTCATAATAAGAAAAAGGGGAGCCTTGAACTATAGTTGATCTCATCCAATAATTATCGTCATTTTCCCATTTTACCGTTGCGGCAAAATCGGAATATCCGTCTAATTTTGCGGACGGGAATGAAACTGTGTATCCGTTTGAAACGGTTGTGGAAACGGAAACCGCTATCATATTGGCATAACTGTCAGCTCCTGTCTCATAATCATTATCCTTATAACTCATTCTGTCTGCAGAATATCCTATATTCGAATATTCAATTGTAGAATGTTTTATATCCGGCAATTCTATCAAAAGACCTGTGCTTTCGGCTCTAACGACCTGCGGATATGTATACATATTTAACGAATAGTTATGATATACATTATTTATTACCGAGTTAAAAAATTTGTTTGTCGGATAAGGTGTAGAAATATTTGAAGTTATAAAAGTCGGTTCCGGAGGTATAGAGTGTGAAGGAACGGAAGTACTGAAAGAAGATTTATCTGTAGGTTGAGAAGGGGGTTGAGAAGGAACGGCTAAACAAATTGAAGAAAAAAGTATCAAAGCCGTTAACAGTACAAATGTTTTTTTCATTATACTCCTATATTTTTTTCCTGTTTATTATATTCTTTTCTGCAACATCAACTTATATTGGTTAGAAGCCGTTGCAACTCTCAAATTCAAACTGTGTCTTTTAGCATAAGCATTAAATTTGCGCATATCAAAAAAATGATCGATTATAAAATAAATACCCGCAACTCCTACAAATATACCGGCAACACCTTCCAAATCACTTTTATG